>OY782392.1:0-1048296 GCA_963677765.1 Patescibacteria group bacterium | reverse complement strand
TTCAGAATTCAAATAATCTCTAGATCAAATAAGTTTATAAAAAAACATTCTTAATTTACTAAACTTAGATAAAAACTTAAATGGTTTAATAGCATTAATGAAAAAGTTTCTTTTAAAACTCCTTTTTTTATCATTTCTTATTCATGCACTATTATTTAATACTAACCTTTTTATATTAAAAATATTTGTGTTTACTATTTTTATAGAAATAGCTCCTCAATTACTATGTCACCATAATATAAAGTTATTTAAATTTAATTCTTTTAAAAAATTTGAAACAACTTTTGCATATTCATTTAAATCAAATTCATAATTTAGTTTTGTTTCTCAAAATCAAGGTAAATCTGGAATAATAACATTGAATCAATTTTGTGATAATATTTCTCATACTTCTACCCAACTATCACTACTTCATCACCATCAATGAAGTATAACAATTGTTTCAATATTATCTTTATTTTTATATTCTTTATAATTTATTTTAAGTTTTGTTTCTCTATTGTTTTTGAATTCTGTCATATATTTAAAAAAATTAGTTATATATTAAATATAACTAATTTTTTTAAATTATAAAATTTTTTTAGAGCTTTCTAATAGGTGCTATTTTTATATTCATTTTTACAGCTCATTTTCAAGTAAATGCAATAGTTGCTAATTCTCAAGATAAACTAGTAATTATTCAATTTCCAAATTTAGGATGAGATACTTTATCTCAGATAGAGAATTGACTTACATCATTATTAGATACTTTTATCTTGGGTTTAGAAAATCATGTATCATTTGATATTTTTGAATCAAATCATCAAAAACTTCTTGAGAAATAATTATTTTTAGATTCTAAAAATTCTGACATATCATAATCAATAATAGAGTTTTCATCTATTTCTTTTATAAATCTACTTTCTGGATTTCTTACATAATCACCAAAATTAAATCTTTCTTTTGCTCTTGAAATATACAATTCTTCCCTTGCTCTAGTCATAGCAACATACATTAATCTTCTTTCTTCTTCTAATGCATTATTATCGTTGATACTTCTAAATGATGGAAATAGTCACTCCTCTAATCCAGTTAAAAAAACTCTTTTTTCTTCTAATCATTTACTTGTATGTATAGTCATTAAAGTCACATAATCACTTCTATCATCTTTTGTATCCATATCTGTAATCAATGATACTTCCTCTAAAAATATAGCTAAACTTTCTCTTGCTTCCATTCAATTATATTGAGTTGCTACATTTATCAACTCATCCATATTTTCTATTTTTGAATCCTTTTCCTCCTGACTTAATCAAGAAGTAATATATTCTTCATAATTAGTCATTTTAATTACTTTTTGAATTAGTTCTGAAACTAATATTTCATGAGATAATTTTACTAAATCTTCAAATAAAATATTAAAATTTTTTATAGCATTTTTGGCTCAAGAATTTAATTCTTCTACTTCATCTATATTTTCAATAATTTGTGGATAAGTTAATCAAAAATTTTCCTTATACATATCTAGTGTTTCAATTGATTTATTTCATATTTTTCTTGTTGGAGTATTTATAATCCTTTTCATTGATACAGTATCATTAGGATTAAAAATAACTCTTAAATAAGCTAATAAATCCTTTATTTCTTTTCTATCATAAAACTTTTGACCTCAAATAACTCTATATGGTATTCATGATGTCATTAATGATTCTTCTATTTTTCTAGATTGAGCGTTGGTTCTATAAAGTATTAAATTATCTTTATAGTTTCAATCTTTTTCTTTTATGATATTAGTAATTATACTTGCTTCTATTTTGTCATCTGGTGCTTCAATATAATTAATATGTTCTCATTCATTATTATCAGTCCATAATTCTTTTTTAATACCGCTTGTATTTTTATCTATAACAGAATTAGCTCAAGATATAATCTTTTTAGTGGATCTATAATTTTGCTCAAGTTTTATAATTAAAGCATCAGGGTAATCTTTTTTGAAATTAATTATATTTCTCATATCAGCACCTCTCCAGCTATAGATAGATTGACTATCATCACCTACAACTGCTAGATTTTTATATCTGTCTGCTAATAATTTAACTATTTCATATTGAACTAAATTAGTATCCTGATACTCATCTACCATCAAATATTTGTATTTTTCTTGATATTCTTCTAAAATTTTCTTAATTCTTAGAGCAGCATAAGTTTTGATTAATATATCATCGAAATCTATAGCATTATTACTTATCAGGTCTTTTTCGTATTCTAAATAAGCCTTATAAACTACTTCTTTTATAGTACTATCAACTTCTCTTTCATATCATTTAGCAGTAATTAAACTATTTTTTGCATTACTAATATAAAAAGCTATTTGTCTTGCTGGGAATTCTTTTTCATCAAGATTTAATTTATTTTTTAATATATTTTTTAAAACACTTAATTTATCTTGTTCATCATATATTACAAAATCTTTTCTTAGTCATATTTGTAATTCCTCTGCTGAATATCTATTTAAAACATCTTTTAGTATATAAATTCAAATTGAATGAAATGTTCATATTAAAGGGAAATTTCATTTAGAGTAAATACTTCTTGGTACTTCAACTCAAAGTGTTTTAGCAACCCTTTCTCTCATTTCTGTAGCAGCTTTATTTGTAAAAGTAACCATCATAATATTAGATGCAGAGATATTTTTTTCTCATATCATATATTGTACTCTTGCTGTTAGAGTTGCTGTTTTTCAGCTTCAAGCTCATGCTATAATTAGAACAGGTCAATTTATTTTATTCTTCGCTTCTTCTTGTTTTGGATTTAATTGCATTAACAATAATTATATATTAAGTATATATTATAATCTATAAAAAAATATATATTTTACAATCTAAAATATATTTTATTGTTAAAAAAATTTTAAAATTAGTTATTTTTAATTATAAATAAAGTATTAAAAAATAAAATCAATATTATGAAAAATATTCCTAGAGTATGAGTTGGTGTTTTTATATTAAGGGATAATAAAATATTATTATGATTTAGAAAATGAGCTCATTGAGAATGAACATGGGCACCGCCATGATGACATTTAGAATTTATGGAAACATTTGAATCTTGTGTTATAAGAGAAACAAAAGAAGAAACAAATATTGATATAACTAATGTAGAATTCTTAGATTTAACTAATGATTTTTTCTATAAAGAAAATAAGCATTACATAACAATATTTATGAAATGAGATTACCTTTGAGGTGAATTAATAAATATGGAGCCAGATAAGTGTGAAAAATGGGAATGGTTTGATTTAGATAATCTACCATCACCATTAATGTTACCAGTTGAAAACCTATTATCTAAATAAAATATGAGATTAGACCAATATATTAAAAATAAAAAAAATATTACAAGAAACAAAGCACAAGCTATTATAAAATCATGAAATGTTACAGTATGATGAATAAAAATTACAAAAACAGGATACGAAGTAAATGATAATGATATTATAGAAATAACTGAACTTGACGAAACTAATTATGTGGCTAGAAGTGCGATTAAACTAAAATGACTATTTGAATCAAACTATATAAATACAGAAGGGAAAGTAGCTCTAGATATATGAAGTAGCACTGGAGGATTCTGTCAAATACTACTTGAAAACAATATATCAAAAATATATGCTGTTGATGTATGAACAAGTCAATTACATGAAAAACTAAGAAATAATAAGAAAATAATAATAAAAGAAAATACTGATATAAGAAAACTAGAAAAGTTAGATGATAATATAGATATTATAACTTGTGATGTTAGTTTTATAAGCTTGAATCAAATAATTGATAGTATTAATAATTTTATATCAAAAAATACCTTGGTTATATTATTATTCAAACCCCAATTTGAAGTATGAACTAAATATATAAATAAAAAATGAGTTGTTAAAAATGACAATATTTCAAAAATAAAACTTAACGAATTTTTAGATAATTGTCGTAATATATGATTAAAAATAATTAAATTAGAGGAATCAAAAATGAAATGAGAAAATTGAAATAAAGAAATATTTATAATGCTAGAAAAAAACTAAAGATATTATACTATCTTTAGTTTTTTGTTAAAATAATAAATTCTTTTTATCTAATTCAATTTTATTTTTTTCAATATAAATATTTTTTAATTTGCTTAATTCAAGATTCAGCCTATTAATAATATATACTGTAGAAAGATTATTTATAGAATTCATATTTATTTGATATCAATTAATATTTCAATATTTATCATAAGTATTTTTTGAATTTTTATCATAGAGTTCAGTCCTCAGTTTTGTTAATTGTTTTTTAAATGAATCTATATATTCTATTTTTTCTTCAAATGATTTATTTTTTAATTTTTTATCTATATTTTTTACTACTAAATCAGAAGTTTTTATTAATTTTGAAGTATCTAGTCATTTTCTCTCAATAATTATACCGTCCATTATATTTCTTCATGGTCATATTATATCTCTTCAATTATATATCATAGAACTTGATCATCAAGCATCTAAATTCAATGCATTATAACATCAAATATCTTTTAAAACTGGAGATATATTATATAAACTTATATTGTCTATATATCAAAATATTATTTCATTATTGTATTGATTAGTACAGATAAAATTTCTACTTAATTTTATCTTCATTTTATTATCAAGTAATCAATAATGATCATAACTTGGTATTAAATCTTTTCATTGATAAAGAATTAGAGGAAAATTTCAAAATCAATAATATATATCACCTTCCCTATTTGGGTTTATTTTACCCGTCTTATAAAAAAATGGTGTTCATTCATCATCTACAGCAAAAACTGCTCTATCTCAGGTTGTATCTGTTTTATTATAGCTAATTCATTCATAATATCTTTCATTTTTTGTAGAATCAACTCATCAACAGTCACTATAGCTTTTAGGACAAAAAAATACTCAATTAACTCAACTAATTCAATTATTACTATCCAATAAATCCCTAAAACTAGTAGATTCATTATCTTTATTAACTCAAATTTTGAAATTGTAATCTTCTGATCAAACTTCATATTTTATAAGCCTTGTTTTATATCATAAAGTATTATTTTCTATGTATAAATTTGCATTTAATACTGAATAACTTATAAGATAAAGTATTATTAGTAAAATATATTTCATAAAATTATTTAATTGAATTAAATTAATACAATAATATATAGTAATAAAATTAAAGCAAATTAAAACCCCTATAAATAGGGGTCTTTTCTTTAGCTAGATTTTTTATTTTTTTTATTAACTTTGAAAAATCCAACTACAAATACAAGGAATAATAAACCTTGCAATGCAATATATACATTATAATATTTATACATTAGTATTGATCCAATACTAAATATTAAACCAGCTATTATTATATCAATTATTATTTCTGTATTAATTTTAAATTTATGAACAATTAGAAAGAATATAGTTGCAAATCCATAGCAAGTTGCTATAATAGGCCAATATCCTACAATTAATTCATACATAATATATCTCCTTTTATTCACAAAAAATTTTTTTTGTTTTTAAATATTAAAATTATTTATAAATTAGTCAAGTCTTTATTATATTTGATTATTAAAGGTTTTTTAATATAATCAACGAAAATTTAAAAATAATATATATTTAATGCAACAAACTTGAATTAAGAAAAATGATATTTTAAATAATATAAAAATAGAAAAACTTGTTTTTTGATGAAAAGGTTTTGCTAGACTTAAACATGAAAACCCTGATTTGGACTGAAGAGTAATATTTGTTACTTGATGAGCTATACCATGAACAGTAGCTAACTTAAGAGTTTTAAAAAAGAAAAAGGCATTTCTTGAAACACAAATAGTTGAAATAGTAAAAAAATCAGATATTGAAGTAGAAAACAAAAATAATAAATATTGAATGTCATGATGATGGAAATGGATAAACATACCATATAATGAACAATTAAAAATAAAACAAGAACAAGTAATTGAATCATTTAATTGATTACAAAAATATCAAAATAATATAAATTTTTTAGATATAGAAGGTTCACCTATTATAGATTGATATAGAAATAAGGTTGAATTTAGTTTTTGAAAATATATTTCACATAAAATGTGAATAGAAGAACATTTTAATCTATGATTTCATAAACAATGAGAATTTTCAAAAGTAGAAGATTTTGAATGAGCTCCCTTAATAGATGAATTACAAAATGAAATATTTAGAGAAATTAAAAAATATACTAAAACATTATGATTACCTGTTTATGATCAAATGAGACAAGAATGATTTTTTAGACATCTACTTATAAGAAGAACTCACTTTTGAGATGAAATTATGATATTATTATCTTTTAATCCTGATTATTTTACAAAGAATACAAAATTAGACTTAAAAGAAAAATTAGAATTGATAAAAAATTTTTTAATCAACTTAGCAGATAAATACAACATTATTAAGTCTATTTATTTTTCTCATAATCCAAATAAAGCAGATGTTGCAATTTGAGATTTAGAATTAATTTATTGAAACAAAACTATTACAGAAAAAATACTATGACTTAATTTTGAAATTTCACCTACATCATTTTTTCAAACTAATAGTAGTTGAGCTGAAAAGCTATACTCTCTTGTACTAGATTTTGCAAAAAAAGAAAACTTATCTAAACAAATAGTTTTAGATTTATACTGATGAACAGGTACTATTGGTATGATATTCGCAAATTCTTGAGCAAAACATGTTACAAGTGTAGAGTTAGTAACATCAGCAAGTAAAGATTGAGAAAAAAATGCTAAACTTAACTGATTAGATAATATAGATTTCTATAATGCAAAAGTAGAAGAGTTTTTATGAGAGTATATTGAAAAATGAAATAAGGCTGACTTATTAATTATAGACCCTCCTAGAGCATGAATGCACCCAGATGCATTACCTAATATATTAAAATTTTGAACAAATCAAATAATATATGTAAGCTGTAATCCATCAACATTAGCAAGAGATCTAGAATATATATTACAAAATAGTGATTATAAAATAGAAAAGGTTAAGGCAATGGATATGTTTCCACACACACATCATATAGAAACAATTGTTAGTTTAATAAAAGAGAGTTAAAAACTCTCTTTTATTTGTTTAAGAAAGTTTTTTATGCTAAAATAAGTTAAATATTTATTAATTTAATATTAAATGCAAACTATAGATTTACTAGAATGAATTTTAAATCATGCATCTAAAAATAATTTTCCTGATATACATATAGTATCAAATCAAAAAATTAGAATTAGAAATAAAAGTTGAAAAATTGAAGAGCTTAATTCAATATGAGATATTCAATTAGAGATAATGAAAAAGGAAGATGTTAAAAATATTATCATTTCTTTAGTCTGAGAAAATTGATATAAGAAATTTATTGACACAAAAGAATTAGATACATCTCACATGATTGAATCTTGAGAAAGATATAGAATTAATTGTTATATGGATTCTAACTGATACTCTATTGCATTTAGAATAATTCCTAATGTTATACCTGAAATGGAATCATTATGATTATGAAATAATATTAAAGAATTATGTTCAAAAAATAAATGATTAATTCTAGTAACATGACCGACTGGTTCAGGTAAGTCTACAAATTTGGCTTCTATGATAAATTATATAAATAAAAATATGAGCAAACATATTATAACAATAGAAGATCCGATAGAATTTGCTTTTAACTCTGAAAAATCATTAATAAATCAAAGAGAAGTATGAAGTCATACTCATTGATTTGATAATGCTATAAGAGCATCTCTTAGAGAAGACCCAGATGTTATAATGATTTGAGAAATGAGAGATCCTGAAACTATAAAAGCAGCAATTACATTAGCTGAAACTTGACACTTAGTACTATCTACACTACATACAAATGATTCTGTACAAACTATAGATAGAATTGTTGATATTTTCCCTTGAACACAACAAGCACAAATAAGAATGCAGCTAAGTCAAAGTTTGGCATGAGTAATAAGTCAAAGATTAATTTCAAGAGATGATAAAGAATGAAGAATAGCAGCAAGAGAAATATTAATAAATAATGATGCGATTAGAAACCTAATAATAACTGGAAAAACTAATCAAATATATTCAGTAATTGAAGTATCAAAAAATGAAGGTATGATACTTATGGATAAATATTTACTAGCATTATACGCTAAAAAAATTATATCTAAAGAGTCTCTAATGAGTTATGTTAGAGATAAAGAGTGAATATCAATGATGATAGATTAAAAAATAATAATAAAATATGATTAACATAGATTTTTTAGAAAATTCATGATTTTTTGAAATAAAAAAATTAGAAGCTAATGAATTATTGTTTGATGAATGAGAGATTGACGATAATCTTTATATAATAAAAAGTTGAGAACTTAGTATAGAAAAATATACTACAACTGAAAAAAATGAAACAAAAGTATTAGCAAAATTATGAGATTGAGAAATATTTTGAGAATGATCTCTTAGTAACTCATGACCGAAACAAGTAAAAGTTATTGCAAATAAAGATACTGTATTATTAAAAATAGAAGCTCAAAATGATTTTGAAAACTTCTTATTAAAACATACTAAGTCTTGAGTAGATTTATTATCATCAATAATATATATATCTAATAAAAGACTTTTAGAATCAAATTTTTTGATTACAACTAGTTATAAAATTCAAAAAAATATATCAGAAATTACTGATTTTAATAATAAAAATTTATTTTCTATTTTTGATAGTTTATCAAAAACTATTAATTCAAAATATATATTATATTTTGAAAAACATCCTGTATTAGATGATTATATAACATTTAGATATGATACTAGAAGACAGTGAAAATTAAATGATTTAATAATAAAAGTTAATGAAAACTGAATTAATAATGAATTATTAGAAAAATATAATATAAATGATAATGAAAATAGTTATATTCAAAAATTAATTAATAAAAATGAAGTAGTTGGTTGTTTATTAATATGATATTGAGATGAAGAATTTACAGAGTCACATAAAAAAGCGATATCTTCTATAGCTGTTTCTATAGCATGATTTATAAAACAAAAACAATATATTGAAGAGAATGTAAAAAATGATTATTTATAAAAAATATAAAAAAACTGACTAAGTGTCAGTTTTTTTATATTTTTTAAATAAGCTTACTAGGTTATATTCTTTTGAATTTATTGCTTTATACATATTTTTTATACTAGGAGTACCACTTCACAATAATAATTTATTTCAATTTAATTCTGTTATTTTTTCTGCTATATCAATTGTATTGTATCTAGGAGATTGATCTGATATATAACTTCAATCATGTTCCTCATCTATTATAATTAGACCTAAATTACAATAAGGATAAAATATACTTGATCTAGTTCAAATTATAACTTTAGCTTCTCAAGAATTTATTAATCAAAAATATTTAGTCTTTGTAGCTTCAGTAATAGTAGAGTTAATTATTAAAACATCTTTTCAAAAAAAATGTTTTATTGTATCAGAAATTTGAGTAGTTAATATTATTTCTGGTATCAATAGTAGAGATTGTTTAGATAACTTTAATTGATCTTGTATCAGCTTTATATAAATTTGAGTTTTTCAACTTCAGGTTACTCAAAATAACAAGCTCTTATTGTATTTTTTTATATTATTATATGCTTCATTTTGATCATTAGAAAGATTAATAATAAAATCATTATTATATTTTAAATTGATATCTTTAAATGACAGCTTATCTGTTATAATCTTTTTCTTCAGATTAGCAGGTAAAAAAACTCATAAAGAATTATGTATAGCTGTAAAATAATTATTAGATATATACTTTATCAACTCTATTCTGTATCATGACAATAAAATGAATTCACTTTTTATTCATATAATTTCTTTTAATTTAGTTTTATCAAAGGAAATTTTATCTACAAAATCATAAATTACTCAATAAGTAATTTCTTCTTTTAGAAAAAATTCAACAACCATTCATTTTTTAACCTTATTTAATAGATTTTCTGGTATTATGTAGGTGTAACCAATACTATCGAATGTTTTTTTTCAAAAAGGAATTATTAATCAATACATAGTATATTATTATATAACATCAATTTTTTCAACAACTAGTCACATATCATCTAGTACAGATTTCATTATTGCAATACTATCTACATTATCTATACTTTTTTTTGTGAATGAGGTAGATGACTTTATAGTTATAATATTATTATTATATTTTATCATAGATCATCTAAGAGCCATAGTTAATGATCATTTAGCTCATTTAGTTTTAAGGTTAGATATAAATTTACTAATATCAAAATTAGAAGAGACTTCCTTATTTGAATTGTATTCAGTAGTATTTGCAGTTTTAATATTATCATTTGATATAGAAATATCATCTATTGGATCTCAAAAAACATCATCTATATCACCAATTTTAATTTCAGAATTATTATTTTTAAGCTCATCAGCTAATGGAGTAATAGATGTATTATCAGTTTCTTGTTTAATAATAGTAGTTTTAGTGATTTTATTTACATCTATATTTGTATTTAAATTATTATTAGGCTCAGTATAATTAGAAATAATTTTAAAAACTCATATCATAAGAGTTAGATTTTCATCAAGTGAATTTTTAGATTCGGAATAAGCTTTATTTAAAGTATCTAAAATAAAAATCAAATTATTTATATCATTTCAATTTTTTAACTCATCTAATATTTTATTTTTTAATGTAAAAATTAAATCCTTAAAAAATATTTTTAAATTTTTTCAATCATCGATTAATAAATCGATATCATTAATAACAGAATTATCAAAATTTAACAATTTATATAATATGTTATCTATTTTTTCTTCATCTATTATTCACAATTTATCTACAATATTTGAATAAGAAATAGTATTATCTACAATCATTTGCTCAAATAAACTAATTGCATTCCTTAATCATCATGCAGAATTAGAAACTATATATTCATAAGATTTATCATCAACAGAAATTCATTCTTGTTTAGCAATAAAAGAAAGTCTTTGTTTTATATCAGAATTATTAATTCTTTTAAAATCATATCTTTGACAACGACTTATAATAGTTTCAGGAACTTTATTTGTCTCAGTAGTTGCTAATATAAATTTAACATGAGTAGGTGGTTCTTCTAATATTTTTAATAATGCATTAAAAGCTCATTTAGATAGCATATGCACTTCATCTATTATATAGATTTTATATTTTGTTTTACTTGGTGTAAATTTAGCTCTTTCAATAATTTCTCTTATATTATCTACTCAAGTATGACTAGCTGCATCAATTTCAATTATATCTACAAGTTTATCTTCTTTAAAATCTCTACATATCTCACATTCATTACATGGGTTTCAATCTTTTAAATTCAAACAATTAATTGACTTAGCTAAAAGTCTTGCTGTTGTTGTTTTTCATGTTCATCTAGGTCAGCAAAGCAAATAAGCTCAAACAGTTTTGTTTTGAGCTATTGCTTTTTGTAAAGTTTCTTTTACAAATTTTTGTCACATTAAATTATCAAAATCACTAGGTCTGTATTTTAAATATAAACTCACTTTATTAAATTGATTATAAAATAATTCTATTTTCTTCTACATTTGAAAGTATATTTTCTATAATTGTTTTATCATGCCATTCAACTGGTCAATTATTAGTTACCATTATATGTTCATCTCATTTTCATGCAACTAATAATGCATCTCCTTCATTCAACATTGATAATGCCATTTCGATAGCTTCTTTTCTTGTAGATATAACAAAAAAATCATTTCATTCTACTCTATTTATTCATGGTAAAACATCTTTTATTATATCTTCTGTTTTTTCAGAATAATCATCATCTTGTGTAAGTATAACAATATCACTATATTTAGAAACAACTTCTCACATAGAAGATCTTTTTGTTTTATCCCTATCTCATGTAGCTCAAAAAACAGTAATAATTTTTTTATAATTAATATCTTTTAAAGTAGTTAATACTTTTTCTAATGCATCAGTAGTATGAGCATAATCAACGAATATGTCAGCTCATAAATTATTATCAATATTTTCCATTCTTCAAGGAACTCCTGTTATAGTTTTTATAGCATTTACTATTTGTTCTTTTTTAATACCAAAAGCTATAAATACTCATATTGCTGCCAATATATTTTCTATATTAAACTTACCTTTTAGTTTTGTTTCAATTTCTATATTTCAATCAGGTATTCTTAAATCAAATTTAGTTAATCAGTTTTCAACTCTTATATTATTAGCTGTCAATGAAGCTCATGATCCTTTACCATAAAGATACAATGAATCATAAGTTTCATTTTTAAATAAGTCCACATAATCAGAATTAATATTAATAACTCATGTTTTTTTTACTCATGGCTTTCTTTTATATGATATAAGATCTTTAAATAATTTAAGCTTAGTATTAACATAATCCTTCATAGTTCTATGTAAATCTAAATGATCTTGTGTTATATTAGTAAGTACAGCAATATCATAGTCAATACCCCATACCCTATGCATTTTTATTCAATGACTAGCAGTTTCAATAATTGCAATTTCACATCAAGCATCTTTAGCTTTTTTTAATAACTTTTGTAATAAAAATGCATCTGGTGAAGTCATTTTTGTATCATTAATATATTCTTCTTCTCAAATAATTATATTTACAGTAGTAAACATAAAAACTTTTTTTCATGATTCTCTTAATCATTTAGCAATTATATTACATGTAGTAGTTTTTCAGTTTGTTCATGTAACTCAAACTATTGTCATATCCTTTGAAGGAAATCAATACAATAGATTAGCAGTTACTGCTCTTGACTTATGATACATTAATCTTAAAGGATTATCTAGAGCGAATAAATCTTTAATTTTTTTCATATTTTTTTATTATTTTTAATTGCTAATATAATATATATTTTATCTATTTTTCCTAATCTTTATATATAAAATCACTAGAAATATTATTATATTTATTATAGTTATTTAATATATCTAATTCAATATTAAATTCATTAATTCATGGTTGTTTATAATACTTGTATGAATAATCAATACAATCTGGATTTAAAATTCTATAATTTATAGTATTAGTTCCTGTTTCCATTTTTCTAACATAAGTATATAGAGATATAATATTATATTTATCATATTCTATAAACGTTTGTCAATCTTGTAAATTAACTTCAATATTTTTTGGTAACAATATTCTTAAGTAACTTTTATTATCACCTCTTCATTGTATATTTAATATATCTAATTTATCTTCTACTCAGTAATCATCTAAGAGCTTATTAACTTTCTCATCCTCAAAGTTAGAAAAATTATGAGTTTTCGATATTTTTAAGCTAGTTGTATAATCACATGAATCTGGGATTTTTTGGACAACTTTCTTAATGTTATAGTCAATATATCTATCTGTCTTATTTCATCAAATAGAAGTAAAAACAGGATAATTAAAATCAAATGAATCGGAAAAATTAATATCTCAATTTATTCATAATTTCCATAATAAACTATTTTCTTCTGATCTAAAAGAATAAAAAACGATATCTCTATTTTTTATATGTTTAGATAAAATTTTAAAATAATTATAATAACTTCATTTTTCTATAAGTTTTGAATATAACTCTCAAGCAAAATCAAATAAAATTTGTTTTGGTGTTCACAAAGTTCATACTTTAAAAACTTTAGCTTCGACTAATGTAGAAATAACCAAAGAAAAATTTTTATCATTTATATTCATTCAAAGTATTTCAGAATTTATACTTCAAACTTCATCTAATAAATCTAATACAATATTTTGATTTATAAAAATAATACCATCTATATTATAATCTATCATATCTAAAAAGCTTTTTATCGTATTAGCGGATTGTTTAAATTCTGGAAAATAATTAGCATCTCTTAATCAAAAAGTTCAAGTTATTTTATCAAGTCACTCAGGAGCTTTTATTTTTTGAGTATAAACCTTATTTATATTCCACTCATGTGCATAAATATCACTATTATCAATATCAATAATTTTTCAGTTTTTTAATGTTATTGTTGCAGTACTTCACATAAATCAACCTGTTGGTCTAATTTCATCATTATTTTGAAAAACAACTAAGTACTTTCTTGTTGTATTATGTCAAAATAAACTAAGTAAAACATCATAATTTTTTTCTATTACAGAAGATATTCTATAAATATTAAGAAGTTCAGATTTTCAGTATGCTAATTTAGAATTTAATTCATTATTACCTAAATCTCAAACATAAGAATAGTAAAATAATGCAGAATATATTTTTTTATTTATGTTTAAAAAATCATATTTTAAACTAAGTAATAACTCTGTTATATTAATTGAATCTAAATCATTATTATTTTTTATATTTTCTATTTTATAATATAATTTTGTAAAATCTGATATAGCTGATGATAATCTTTCTCATCACTTAATAACATATGAAACATTTGAAATATTATTATTAGGTATAAATGAAAATGGTGTAAAAAATATGTCTGCTAATTTTAATGATATATGTGATTTTGAGCTATCTAATGATATATCATCAATATTATTAGCTTTAGTTAAATTTATAACTTTTCAATATCAATATGAAATAAGGTTTTCAACTAAAATTTTATTTGCAAAAAATAATACAAAAACAAAAAAAACAAATAATAGAATCTTTTTATGCTTCTTTTTTAATAATTTATTTTTTTTCTTTTTAAGTTTATTTATAAGATAGTATTTTTTAAAAAATAATCTTATTTTATTTAAAAAATAAAATAAATCTTTTTTTGGATCTCTAATATTAATTTTATTTTCCTTTCATAAATAAAAACTATCGAAATTAGAATTTGTTTTATTATTAATCTTTATTTTTCTATTATTTTTTATATTAATGTCTTCTAAATTATTTAGTATATCATTACTATTAGGAATTGAATTATTTCAAACATCGATATCTCTATGTTTATAATTAGATTTTATATCAATATTTTCATCTAAATCATCTCTTATATCATTAAGTTTATCCATGAATTATATTTAAACATTATTTTAATAAATAATACTTATTTTTATCTATATATCAAGAAAAAAGAGACTTTATAAAGTCTCTTTTTTCTTATATTCACATACTATCTCTTATTACATTAACTTCATGTAATAAAGTTTGATCTTTTTTGATTAATTTTTCTAATTTATTACAACTATATAAAACAGCTGCATGGTTTCTACCTCCAAAAATATTACCAATTCTTTCATAAGTATAATTCATTTTAGTTTTTAATAAATACATACTTACTTGTCTAGGAATCATAAATTCTTTTTTTCTATTTTGTCCTAAAATACCTTCTGTTTCAATACCAAAATGCTCTCAAACTTTATTAATTATATCTTCATAAGATTTAATTGTAGTTTTTTCAATATTTGACTTAACTCAAGTTCATAATAAATCTGTAGTAAAACTAAGTTTTTTAAGTTTTTCAGCTATTTTTGATAAACTAGGATTTATACCTGTTAATTCGTATTCCGCAATCATTTGATTTAAAACACCTTCAAGCTCTCTTACATTTTCAGTAACATTAGCAGCAATAAACTCAGCTACATCTTGAGGAATCATAAATTCTTTTTCTCTAGCTTTTTCTTGTAAGATTGCTAATCTAGTTTCATAATCTGGTCTACCAATATCTACAGTAATACCCCACTCAAATCTTGATCTTAATCTAGGTTCTAATTCTTCTAATTCCTTAGGAGCTCTATCTCCAGATATTATAATTTGTTTATTTTGTTCATATAACAAATTAAAAATATTATACAATTCATTTTGAGTTTGTTCTTTTCTAGATAAGAATTGTACATCATCTATTATTAACACATCTATATCTCTAAATTTTTCTCTTAATCTTTCTATACTTCTTTTTTTAACTGCTGTTACATATTCTGTAATAAATTTATCTGCAGTAGTATAAACAACTCTTTTATCTCTGAATTTTTTAAGAATTTCATTACCAGTACCTTGTAATAAATGAGTTTTACCTAATCAAACATCACCATATATATATAAAGGATTGTATGATTTACCAGGGTTTCTACAAACAGCATCACAAGCTGAATAAGCTAATTGACTATCTGAACCAACAATAAAGTTTTTTAAAGTATATCTATCGTTAACACTTTTTTGTGTAGATATTTTTGATTCAGAAGATGTTTCTTTTGCTTTTTTTGATTTTGTTTTAGCAGATTCTTTAAAATAATTACCACAATCAATAACATTAGCATTAGAAGGATTATCTATATTATAATCAACTTGAAATTCAATTGTTTTTATATTTGGATTTTCAGCTTGAGCTGATTCAAAAACTTGATTATAAAACTTTGCTTCTAAGTTATCTTTCATAAATCATGATATAACTCAAAAAACAATTTTTTCGTCATTAATTTCAATTATTGAAATTTTTCTAAAATAAACTAAGAAATCTTGTTTTTTAACTCTCTCTATAATATTAGAAACTATATTTTGTAATTTGTAATTTTTTTGCATTTTTCCTAATAATTAGCTTATCTATAAATAAAATTCTAGATTTGTCAGGTCTTTCAATTTCTAAAGCTATTTTATACAAATAAATATCATAGTCAAAACAATATTTTTTCTTGACAGCTTTTTATGTTTAAAAATTGTAAACAAGCTATGTTTTTCTTTTGTTTAGCTAGCTAAAATGAGTTTTTAACAAAAAAATAAAAATAATAGTAAGTAAATTAAAAATATATAAATTATAAGTTGTTTTTTAATAAAAAAAATATATAATGCCGCTCGTGAGAGAAGGTATCTACTTGTATTAAATTACAAGAGGAAAGTCTGGACATCATGAGAGAAGCGTAGAAGATAACAACTTCGGACTCAATATATAATAATTAAAATTGAGTTACCACTAGTGCCGCAGAGACGATACTAGATAATTCTTATTATCAAAAGGTGAAAAGTCATTTAGTGTATTTTAATATTACTGCAGTGTTTACATTGTGTGATACTAAACTGCTATAAATGAAACTCTTATTTAGAGTTTGGTAAACTGTACGTGATGCAATGGGAATGGTACTTTGATAAATTATTTCTCTCTATTGTTTTGAAAAAGTATACCCAGCTCGAGCTTATTAGTGATTTTAAGCCTAGATAGATTGGTACCGAGATACAGAATCCGGCTTATTACTCTCACATTTAAAATAAAATTAAAAATTAATAAATAATTATGAAGCTAGTATTTACTTGAATACAATGATGTTGAAAATGAACACAAGCTAGAATTTTAGTTGAAAAACATGGTTTCACATTATTAGAAATGTGACAAGAGCTTAGAAAAATTGCTGAATCATGAACTGAACTTTGAAATAGAGTAAAAGAAACTATTGAATCATGAGCCTTAGTTACTCCTGAAGTAGTATGAGAAATAATGAATGAAGTAATTTCAACTCAAACAAATGAAAAACTAATATTAGATGGTTTTGTTAGAAATCAATGAAATAGAGAATCTTTAGATAATATAACTAAAGATTACAAAGTAGTTTTATTTGAATTATCAAAAGAAAAAGCAATTGATAGATTATTATGAAGAATGTATGATCCCGAAACTGGAGAAACATTTCCTTCTACAACTTTAGTAAATCCAAATAATGGTAATACTTTAGTTAAAAGAAAAGATGATAATGAAGCTTCAATACTAAAAAGAATTGATGAATTTATGAATAATACACTACCTACAGCATTAGAGCAAGAAAAAGAATGAAAAGTTATTAGAATAAACGCGGATCAAAGTGTAGAAAATGTAGAAATGGAATTAAAAACTAAACTTGGACTATAATGATATGATTTTTACTCGGAAGAGAATATAAATTATCAATTGCTGAAATATTAACAGTTTTTACTCAGTTAAGTAGTACTGAATTAAAAACTGTTTATTTTGGTAATGATTTTTTAATAATTGAATGATTAGATAAACAATTAGTTTTAAATAATGCTGACAAATTATGATGAACTATTAAAATAGTAGAAATAATTAATGATGAAGTTATTGATTTAGCTACAGAATATGAATGAAAATTTAAGTATTGAATAAGTATATATTGAATTAAAAAAAATCTAAAAAATATCCTAAATCAAACTAAAAAAGATTTAAAATCATGATGAATTTCATCAAGATTTATAAATAAGGATTTTAAAAATATAAGTTCAGCACAAATTATTTGAGAAAAACTAGTTAAAAGCTGAACAGATTTTAGTTATATTTTTTCAAATGAAAATACTTACATTTGAAAAACTATTTGGGTACAAAATATTGATAATTATAGTAAAAGAGATTACTCAAAAAATAGAGATATGCAAACATGAATGCTACCTCCAAAACTATGCCAAATGATGATAAATTTATCTTGAGGAAAAAATATATATGATCCTTTTGTTTGATTATGAACTGTTTTAATAGAATCATTATTAATGTGAAATACTAAAGTATACTGAAGTGACTTAAATGAAAAAATGGTGGAAACTAGTAAATCAAATATAATAAATTTTGCAAAAGAATATAATTTAACTTTAGAAGATTTTGATTTCATAAAATTAAATTCAAAATTTATAAATGAATCTAAAATATTAAACAATAAAAAAATTGATTCTATAGTAAGTGAAGGATATTTATGAGAAATAATGACAAAGAAAAATATATCTATTGATAGAATAAATAAACAAAAAGATAGTTTATTATCTATTTATACAAAGTTTTTTGAAAACTTAACTAAAATATCATATAAATGAAACTTAGTAATATGCTTCCCTTTTTGGGAAATGAATTGAAAATACATTTACTTTGAAGAAATATATAAAGAAATTAATAAATATTGTATTATAGAGAAAATATACCCTGAAAACTTCAAAGATTTAACTTCAAAATCATGAAGTTTACTTTATAAAAGAGAAAAACAATTAGTATGAAGAGAAATTTTTAAATTAAGAATAAAAGAAGCAAATTAATTTGCTTCTTTTATTTCGTTATCATTTATTTCATTTATATTTTTTTCGCTTAATTCCTTAGCTTTTTTTGAATCTAAAACCAATCTGTACAAATATCAAACTATCTTTCTTTCAACTTTTTTATTGAGTATATCATCTCATTTCCATATAAAAACAACAACAATATGTCACATATTTGTTCTCTCAAAAGATGTTCTATAAGTATCATTTAATCAACTAAGAGAAGACAATCTATTACTTAAGAATTTTGTTAATATATTTTGTTCAACTCATTCTATAAATTTCATAATATCTAAATTCCAATCATCTCTTATAGTTAATTCAAAATTATGAATTATAGTTCAAGCGCTTATGTCTTTTGTAACACTTTCTTTTAAAATATTTATATGTGGAACATATATAGGTTTATTCTTAAATATTCATTCCTTTGTTAAAGGCATTAAAACAACATATAGAGGATTGATTTTTATAACTTGTCACTCTATATCATTGAATTTTATTACATCTCAAATTTTAAACCTTTCTAAAACTATCACACTTCATATAAAAGATCAAATAAGATGAGCATTTATAACTAATAAATATCAAGAAATAAAAATTAAAAATATTGATAATTCTGGATATAGATAAAAGAAAAACCAAATAAGAAATATAACATATGAAAACAATAAAAAGAAATTAATATAAACAGACTTTTTATTACTAATTTTTTGCTTCTTTGAAAAATATAAAGAAACAATATATATAGCTATAGTTAATAATGTAAAAATAATAAATATATATATTTTTATACTTTTATTATTTTTATTTTCCTCATCTATTTTTGATTTTTCATTTAAATATCTATCTAAAAGTATAGATATTTTTTCTTCATTTAATTGATTTTGTTTAATTGAATTATTTAACTCAGTTACTAAATCTTTTTTTAAATTTATTTCATTATTATAGTTATCCAATAACTGTTCAAATTCATCTCAAGATTCTATATTATTTATTAATTCTCATTTTAAATTTTCTATATCAATATAAATTCAATCAATATCACTTAATAATTTTTCTTTTAAATTATTATTTAAATTATTTTCCAAATTAAGTAATTCAATATTCTCTTTTAATACATTAATTTGAGTTTCTAATTCTCATCATCACAATAGTTGTATTAGTTTATCTCTTCTTTCAGAGAAGGCATCAAATAGTATATTATTTTCTGTATCTATTCAATATGACAATTGAAATGATAAGAAATAAATAATACCTAATAAAAATGCTTTAAAAATATTCTTTTTCATACTATACTAAAGTTCAGTTTAAAACGTACCTATCCAAATCAGTTATTTTTACCTTTACAATATCTCAAACACTTACTGAATCTCAATCGAAAAATACCTCTTTAAAATTTCTTGTTCTTCAAAATTTTCTTCAATCTTTTTCTCATGACACTAAAACTTCTTCAATGTTTCATAGCATATTTTTATTTCTTTTAGTAACAGATTCAAATAGTTTTTCATTTAATATATGCCATCTATCAGCTTTTTCTTCATCACTTATATCATCTGGAAACATTTTTGCTGCAATTGTTCATTTTCTTACACTATATCTTGCATTATATGTAAAATCAAATTCACATTCCTCAAATGCTTTAACTGTATCATTAAACATTTTTTCAGTCTCTCAACTAAAACCAACAATTATATCTGTAGATATAGAAAAATTTGGATCCCTTGATCTTAAATAATCAACTTGTTTTTTAAAATCATCATAAGAATGTTTTCTATTCATTCTTTTTAATATATCATTATTTCATGATTGTAATGCAAAATGTAAATAATTACATGTTTTTTCTAAATCAAAATGAGCATCAAGTATATCTTGAGTCATATCATGAGGATTACTAGATGTAAACCTTATTCTATCTAATCAATCAATTTTATTTAACTCTTCTAATAATTGCCTAAAAGGTGATTTTCATAATCAATCGTTCCATTTTCATTTTTCTTTATTCCAAAATTTTTTATCTACAAATTGTTTTCAATATGAATTTACATTTTGTCATACTAAAGTAATTTCCTTAGCTCAATTTTTTACTGCTTCTTTTGCTTCATTTACTATGTCGTCAATAGGTCTAGAGTTTTCCATTCATCTAGTATAAGGTACGATACAAAATGTACAATAATTATCACATCAAGTTTGAATGATAATAGTTGCCGAATGTGGAGATTCTCTGAGTTGTTTTGATTTTAAATAATCATCATATTTATCTTCATTACCAATCTTTTCTCAATAAATATGAGTTAACATCAAAGGTAAAAATTTAGTATCTTCAATTCTAAGAACAAAATCTATTTTTCAATTATTTCTTGGAAAAAGTTTATCATCATTATTAAATATTTGATTTTTTTCAGTTACTAAAGTTATTTTCTTAGATTTATTTTTATCTCTTTTATATCAATCAAGATATTTTCCATCTAATCATGTTTTTCTAACCATACATCAAGTTATTCAAACTTTTATAATATTAGTTTTATTATTTTCTAATCTATTATTATTTTCTCTATGTATTTCCTCAACAAAACCAAAAACTCTATCTTCTCATTTTTGTCTTACACTACAGGTATTAAATATAACTAAATCAGCATCTTCCCATTTCATAGCTCTCATAAATCATGATTGTAACATTATCATATTTATTTTTTCACTATCTGCCTGATTCATAGCACATCAGAATGTTTTTATAAAATATCTTTTCACGTATAATTTAAGTTATAATATATATAATAAGAATAAAAAAGACAAAATAATTGTCTTTTTAATATAAGTCAGAACAAACTCTACTTTCTTCTGGAAGTATTTGATTCATATATTTACTTCAAACTCTTTTATCATAAGTATTTTCTACTTTTCAATCTATAGTTTCAAATGCAAATTGTCAAATCCTCATTCATACATATAAGGCAACTGGAAGCTCATTTATGTTAGTCATCTCTAATGTTATAGTTCATTCAAATCATGGATCAATAAATCAAGCAGTAGAATGAATAATTACACCTAGTCTACCTATACTACTTCTTCATTCGCATCTTGCAACCAAGTCATATGGAACTCTGATTTTTTCCATAGTAACTCATAAAACAAAATCTCAAGGATGTAATACAAACTTATCTCAATCTTTTAATTCAATTGTTTCAACATGTTCTTTAATAACTCCATCTTTTGAATCAATAACAGTTTGTCTAGATTTTTTGTAAATTTTAAAAGTTCAACCAAGTCTAAAATCTAAACTTGCCGGTCAAATTTGTTTATCTATATCATATCAACCCAATGATTCCATTTTTATATCTCATGATTTTAGTCTTTCTTTTATTTTAGTATCTGATAATATCATTTTTATTATTGATTATAATTTAAAATTCAACTAGATGTAGATTTAAGATTTTCTGAGAAATCATTAATAGCATCACTAGTATTTTTTATTGTTTCAACAGTTGACTCCATTTTTTCTTTTGTTTCAACTATATCTGATTTAATTCATTCATATTTATCAATAGATCAACTAACACTTAATCTAACATTATCAATTTTATTCTTAAGTTCAATAGTTCATGATGATGCTTTTTCTTTTAGTTCTATTGCTCAACTCATTGTTTGCTCATAAGTATTTTTAATTTCTTCTTTTGTTGGAATAGTTGTATATATCTCATCAAGTTTTTTCTTGAAATCGATTACTGATTGATTAAATCATTCAATTTTTAGAAGTTTTTCAAAATGACCTGCTAACTCTGGAGCTTTAAAAATAGCTAATATATATAAAACAAATAATATGAGTATAAAAAGAAATATTTTTTTTATCATAAACAAAAAATAAAGTATATTATAAATATAATATACTTTATTTTTAACTTAAATCAAACTATTTTTCTTCATTAGAAAACAAGTCAGAAACACTAATTTTATCTTTTTTTAAATCGTTATTAAGTTCTATAATTAAGTTATCTGTAATAGGTAAATTTTCCATCTTATTTTTATTGTTTATTTTATTTGTATTGTTTTTATCTATAGACTTTTTTATTAAATCTAATTGTTTTTGAGATAAATTTAATTTATTCAAATCTAATGAAACTACTTCAGATTTAATAAGAGAAGATTTTCAACAAGAAGGACAAATTATATCTATCAAAACAGATTTTCATTCAATATTTTTTATATTTATATCTTTAGTTCAAGCTCAAGAGTTACAATTTCAACACTTGAAATTTGAAATAATAGACTTTATTAATCAATTTAAAGCATCTAAATTCATATATTCTTTTATTATAAAATATTTACATATATTATCATAAATGAAAAAACATTCAAGTATTTGTAAGTTTTAGTAATTGACAATTAATAAAATTATGAAATTGATTCTAGGGTTTTATTTATTCTATTTATAGATTCATTTACTCAAAGTATATAAATAAGCTCTAAAGCTCAAGGTGAAAATTGCTCTCAACTTAAAGCACATCTAACTGGCCATAAAACTTGTCAGTTTTTCATTTCAGCCTCTTTAATTTTTTCTACAAAATCATCTTTTATATCATCTATAGAAGTATAATCAATAGATCTTGCCTCTAATATTGATAAAGCTAACTTTAATCAATTAGCAGCAGTATCAATAGAATCTATTTTCATTTTTTGATTAACAATCAAATCAGTTGGAGCAATATTTGATTCATTATAAAAAAAGCTTGTATATCATTTAAATTCACTAAAATGTTTAATTCTAGTTTTTAATTCATCAAATATTTTTAAATTATAAGAATCATCAAATTTTAGTATTTTATCGTAAAATTCTTTATCGTATCTCGATAAATATGTTTTAAATTTATCAAATAAATAATTTAAATCTAAAGTTTTTAAATAATGCGAATTAAAAAAATCTAATCTATCAACATCAAAAACAGCTCAAGCTTTATGTACATTAGTCAATTCAAATCTTTCTATTAATTCATTCATTGTAAAAAACTCTTCAGTTGTTTTAGGATTCCATCATAAAAGTGATATGTAGTTAATAAGAGATTCTGTTAAATATCATTTTTCTAAGTAATTTTCAACTGCAACATCTCAAGTTCTTTTACTAAGTTTCTTTTTATCATTTCATAATAATAAAGGTATATGAGCAAAAGTAGGTACATCCCATCAAAATGCTTGATACAATAAAACATGTTTAGGAGCTGAAGGAGTCCATTCATCTCATCTAATTACATGAGTAACTCACATTAAATGATCATCAACTATATTAGCTAAATGATAAGTCGGGAAACCATCAGATTTAAGTAATACTTGTTCATCAATATCTTTTGAATTAACTTTTATTTTTCATTTTATTAAATCTTCAACAATTACTTCTTTATTTTCTGGAACCTTTAATCTAACAGTATAAGGAATTCAAGATTTTAGTTTTTCAGTTACTTCTTCTTCTGAAAGATATCTACATTTCTTATCATATTTTGTAGGAAGACCTAATTCCTTTTGTTCAGTTCTTAATTCATCTAATCTTTCTGAACTACAAAAACAATAATAAGCTTTATCATCTTTTATAAGTTGATCAATATATTTTTTGTATATATCTAGTCTTTCAGATTGATAATATGGTCATTTATCTCATGGATTATTTGGTCATTCATCCGGAATTAATCATACAGAAGCAAGTACAGCAAGCATATTATCTACACTCCCCTCCACTAATCTAGTTCTATCAGTATCTTCTATACGAAGTAAAAATTTACCATTATTTTTTTTGGCAAATAAATAATTATAAAGCACTGTTCTAAGACTTCATATATGTAAATATCAAGTTGGGCTTGGTGCAAATCTAGTTACTACGTTCATTTATTCAAAAATATATTATCAATTAATAGCTATATATTAAATAGATTTCATTCTTTGTAAAGATAAAAATATTATTTATGTTAAAAAATTAATTAAAAATCTTTTTAAGAAATAGTAAATACAAAAAGCTAAATAAAATAGTTGTTTTTAATAATTTTTGATATAATTTAAATATAATTTAATTTTTAAAGATGATAAATAGTATGACAAGAAATGAAATTAGATGAATAAAAAATACCTTGATTCCTACTGTTATTGATAAAACACCTAGCTGAGAAAGAGCATATGATATATATTCTAGATTATTAGAAGATAGAGTAATATTTTTGTGAGAAGCTATTGATAGTGCTGTAGCAAATACAGTAATTGCACAATTATTATTTTTAGAAAAACAAGATCCAAAAGCTCCAATTACAATGTATGTAAATTCTCCAGGATGACATGTAACTGCTTGATTAGCTATTTATGATACTATGCAATATGTAAAATGTCCTGTACATACAGTAAGTATGGGGTTATCTGCAAGTATGTGATCAATAATATTAGCATGATGAGAAGCTTGAAAAAGATATGCATTACCACATAGTGAAATAATGATTCATCAACCATTATGATGAGCAGAATGACAAGCAACAGATATAAGACTTGCTGCTGAACATATAATAAAAACTGGAAACACATTATATAAAATATTAGCAAAACATACTGGTCAAGATATAAAAACAATTGAAAAAGATTGTGATAGAGATAATTTTATGTCTGCAGAAGAGGCTTTAAAATATTGATTAATTGATAAAATAATAAAATAGGTAAAAACCTATTTTATTATTTTTTTACTTTACAAAATAAAGCAATTAATTATAATATATCTCCCTTCCAACTATAAAAAAGGAGAACTAAAGTGAATGGGAAAATAAAAAAAAGTGTGTTGATTTTGATACCTATACTAGAAAAAATTTTTTGGGCATGTTTGTCCATTTATACAGCATATGAAGGTTATCAATTTTTAATAGGTAATGTAGACTACAAATCATTAAATGACTTTTTATCAAAAGATATTTTCATTTTAATAATAGTTTTTGAGGTAATTGTTATTTCTCTCATGAGAGTAGCAGAGCAATCACATATGAAAATGCTTTATATTATAGTTGTAGTAGCAGTTTTAGCTATTGCAAGAGAGATGTTTTTGAAACATATTATAAGTTGGGAAATAGCACTTGCCTTATTATTAACAACAATATCAGCTATATTACTTTATATATTAACACACAAAGATGAATTCTCTGATTTTATTAAAAAATTTAGAGAATAATATAAAATAAAAATAGAAACAATTATGTTTCTATTTTTTTCTTGTTGCTATATATTTTATTATAAAATCAATCTTTTCTGAATTCAACAATTCTGATTTATTAAATAAACTATCTATTACTTTATTTAATTCTTCTTTTGTTTTTTCTAATCATAAGAAATAAACATATCATTTATTTTCATCTCATCATACACTTTTTCAAGTTTCAATAAGTGTTCATTCAACATCTAATAAATCATCTTTTATCTGAAAAGCTAATCATAACTCATATCAAAAATCATCATAATTATTTAAAAAATCATCTAATTTATTTTTTATAACATCTTCTCTTTCATTAAAAAATTCTTCTGCTAAATAAATTCATCAAACAATACTTGCGTCAATTAAGGCTCAAGTTTTTTTATTATGAATTAAATTCAAATACTCAAAAGTTAATTTTCATGGATTTTTTTCATAATAAATATCTAAAACTTGTCATCAAAGCATTCATTTAAAACCAGTAGAATTTGAAAAATATTGAGTTAATTTTTTATTATTTATTGTTCATACTAATTCATAAGCAATACTATTAAGCATATCTCAAACCAAAGTTGCAATAGTATCAGAGTATTTTTTCCATGTAGTTAATTCTCATCTTCTAAAAGTATCATTATCCATACAAGGTAAATCATCATGCACCAATGAATATGAATGTAATAATTCTAAAGCAATGCAGTATTTTATAATATCACTATTTAAATCTAAATCATCAATATTTTCTCAAGAAAATATTAAATAAAATTCTAAAGACAAAATTGATCTAATTCTTTTTCATCATTTACAAGAATAAATAACTGCTTCTTTGAATTCATCTAATCAGATATTATTTTCATCAATAAAATAACTATTTAAGTAGTTAGTTATTGAGTTATCAATTAAATTCTTATATTTATTATACCATTCAGGAATCATAATAATTTTATTTAAATATTATTTTCAAAAATTTCTTTTAGTATTATTAAAAAAATCAATTACATTATTTAATTCATCTTCATTGAATTCAGGCCAAGATTTATTAGTAAAATAGTACTCACTATATTCACTATCAAATAAAAGAAATCAACTATGTCTAATATCTCATCCTGTTCTAACAATTACATCTGGAGAAGGTAAAAAATTAGTATCTAGATATTTTTTAAATTCTTGCTTAGTGATTTTTTCAGGATTTAATCATAAAGAAATAATTTTTTTAGTTGCTCTTATTATATCATCCTGTCATCAATATACAAGTGCTATAGTAAGAGTAATTCATGTATTATTTTTTGTTTTATTTTTAACTCTATTTAATACCTCTTGAGATTCAATAGGTAATTTTGAAATATCTCATATAGTTTCAAATTTAAGATTTGCATCTAACATCTCTCAAAGAAAAAATTCTATATTGTTAATTAATTTTATGATTCATTTTATTTCTTCTTCTCATCTTTTCCATAAATTATCAGTTGAAAGTGCCCATAAAGTTAAATACTTTATTCATTTTGATTCAGCTAACTTTGTGATTTTTTTTACATTATCAGCTCATGCTTTATGTCATGCTATTGAAGGTAAAAATTTAGATTTTGCCCATCTACGGTTTCAATCCATTATTATTCATAAATGATTTAGCATTAAGTAATTTTATATTTAAATATAAGATATAATTGATTCTAACCTACTTATAATATGAATATTATTTATATTTCAAATTATTTTTTACTATAAAAAAACTAGAAACTTTTAGTTTCTAGTTAATTATTATATGTTCAGGATTTGATAAACTATAAAATTTAGATTTTTTATTCATTAAATTCTCATAAGTTCATGATTCAATTATCTTTCAATTTTCTAACATAAAAATATTATCTGAATTTTGTATTGTAGATAATCTATGAGCTATTACAATAGAAGTTCTACCCTTCATTAATTTATCTAAAGCTTTTTGAATTAATTTTTCAGTTTTATTATCTAAAGCACTAGTCGCTTCATCCAAAATCAAAACTTCAGGATTTTTTAGAAATAATCTAGCTAAAGATATTCTTTGTTTTTCTCATCAGCTAAGCTTTAATCATCTTTCTCATATAACTGTATCAAGTCAGTCTTTTAAATCAAAAACAAATCATGCTTGAGCATCAATAAGAGCTTGCTTAATATCTTTTATACTTGCTTTAGGATTAGCAAATCTAAGATTTTCAAGTATAGATAAATTAAATAATGAATTATCTTGAGTAACTATTCATATATGACTACGTAATGAACTTTTAGATATATTTTTTATATCAATTCAATCTATAGAAATTTCTCAAAAATCAGTATCCCAAAATCTTAAAAGTAAATTAACAATTGTAGATTTTCATGATCATGTATTTCATACAAATGCAATTTTAGATCAAGATTTTATATCGAAACTAATATTCTTTAAAACTTTTTTATTATTTGTATATCAAAATGAAATATTTTTAAAAGAAATATCTCAATTTATTTTTCAAAGTTTTTTTCATTTATCTATATATAAATCTAACTTAGGGCTTTCAAATTCTTCATAAAATCTTTCGGCAGCTAATACATTTTCTTGAACTCTTTTAAGCATTCAAAATATTGCACCTAGAGGAAAGTAAATCCATCATAAATAAGAAAAAACAACAAAAAGAGTGTAAAAATCTATAATATCATTAAATAAAAAATATATTCAAAATCATAAAACAAGAAGTCTAGATATCATTATCAATACAGCAGTATATATATCTGAAATAGACCATTGTTTTGATACATTTAATTGATCATTATAAACATTATCAATTTCTAAATTAAGTTTATTATAAAAAGTTTTTTCTAATCATAATGTTTTGAATAATAAGAAATTATTCATTGAATCTCAAACTACTCAATAAATATTATCCCATCTTTCATTTAACTTCTTTTGTCTATCACTTGTAATTAAGTTGAAATAAATACCAAATCATATCATAAATGGAAGCATACTTAGTGCAATTATAGCCATTCTCCAATCAATAACAAATAGTATAATAACTATAATAACTATTGAAACTATTGACTTATATATTTGATTAAAGAATTCAAAAATAAGTATAAAATGAACCTCAGCTCACCTATCAAAGTTTTTATATATACTTCAAGATTTTTTTCAAAGATACTCTGAATAATGCATATCAAAAACATTATAAACGTATTTTAAAAATACTCTTCTATAATTTTTTAATGATAGCACATCGGTTATATAATATCTATAAATATATAATAATATTATTGTAAAAAATATAAATATAGACCAAAATAACATTGTATAAATTATTTCTGTTGAATTAAATTCTCATGTTTTATAAAAGCTTTCTATTTTTTTTATGATTTCTGAAAAAAATAATGGTTCTATTACAACCATAAAAGATACAAATAAACCAAAAAGTAAGACAAATATTACATTTGTCTTACCTATTGTTTCAATATAAGTATTAAAAATTTTTTTTAATATTGAAAATTTCATTTTTATTTTAAATTATTATACAACTATTTTATCTTCAGGATTTATTACTTCCTTTTTATAAACTTTTAAACTTTTATTTCTATTAACTTGATATAATATCGGTGAAGCTATAAATATAGAACTATATGTACCTACAAAAGTACCAAATATCATTGCAAGTATAAATCAGCTAACTCATTCTGGACCAAAAATAAATATTGTAACTAGAACAAATATCAAAGTTAAACTAGTATAAATACTTCTTTTTAATGATTGAGTAACAGATAAATTTATTATTTCATATAAATCTTTACCATTTTTTCATGGTTTTCAAGCATATTTTTTAAGATTTGATCTTATTCTATCAAATACAACTATAGTATCATTAATTGAATATCATAATATAGTTAATAATGCAGTAATAAAAAATGTATCTATTTGAAATTGATTAAAAAATGTTCAAGCAAATATATATAATCAAGTAGATATAACTACATCATGAAAAAGTGTTAATAATGTTATAATAGAAAATGAAAATACACTGATTCAAGAAACAACTCATGAAAAAGCAAATGAAACATAAATTGTTATAGCTACAATAGCAATTGCCAAAGTTAAAAATGCTGTATTTCTTATATAATCTCAAAAACTTTTACCAATATTAGTATAAAGTGTTTCTTTTACTTCAGGGTCTTTATCACTAAGTATAGATAATGTTTTTTCTCTAAAATCTAATTTAAGTAAATCTAGATTTTTATCATCAATACTTGTATCAAATCAAGCAACAACTACTAAAGTATTTTCTCAAGTAACTTTATATGCATTAATATTATTTATAACTTGATTTTCCTTATATAATATTTCAGTTTTAACTTCTTCAAGAGATTCTTTTACATCATCTATATTCAATTGAGAAGAATATGAATATTCCATATTTATTCATCCTGTCATATCAATTCATAAATTAAGCTTTGAAAATAAAAGCATAAAAATTGATATAACTATAAAAAATATTGATATTCAAAAATATATAAATCTGTTTTTTAATATATCCATAAGATTTTTTAATAAAATATAACTCCAAGTATTTTATTTAAAATCATAAAAAAGCAAATTTAAAACAAAGAATAAGGGATAAAAATAATATTAAAAAATAAATATATTAATAATCAATAGATTTTAAAAAATATATTATTTTTATTTTACAATATTTGTAATATATAAAAAATAATTGATTTAAAATTTAAATAAAAATGAAAGAAAAGTTAAAAAACCTTGTAAAAATAATAATAAATACCATTAATATACTTTTAATAATATTTACTATAGCACTAGCATTTATAGCTATATTTAAAAAAGAATGGATAGAAGCATTTATTGAATGGATGAAAATAGTAGTCGAATGAATATGATACTGGAATTATTTTATATGATTTTCTAGTAGTCTAATAGAAGCTTTTCCTGTTATTTGAGTAGTTATACCATGACAAAATATACTACTTATAGTATGATGATTTTTTTGATCAATTAGCTATCTAAACCTTATATATTTGATGTTAATAGCTTCTTTATGAGCTATTATATGAAATTATATATGATATATATTATGAAAATATTATTGAGATAGTTTTTTTACTAAATATGGTAATTGGTTTTGAATATGATTAACAGAAGTAAAATATTTAAAAAAATCTATAGATAAATGGTGAGCTTGGTGAATAATTTTGTGAAAATTTCATCCAATGACCAGAGCATTTCTACCATTTATAGCTGGAAGTATGTGAATGAAAAGTATAAGTTTTATGATATATAATATAGTTTGATCAATAATTCGGTCAATAACTATAATATGATTAGGTGTAGTATTTGTTGAATATTATGAAATTCTATTAGAACATGCTTGAAAAATTATGTTAGTAATATTTTGATTAGTTGCATTTTATATTTATAAGTATAAAAAAGTTGAATTTATGAATTATATGAAAGAAAAAAATGCTGAACTAGAACAGTTATGAAAAAAGTAATAAATTATAATTTATTACTTTTTTAAATAATTTATTTACTTAAAGTTATAATTAATTAATATAGAAAAAGTCTAGCTAATTGCTAGACTTATAAATTGGTCGCGGTAGATGGACTCGAACCACCCCACATCATATCTTATCTAGATATGATAGCTCTACCAACTGAGACTTATACCCCGTTAAATGTGTATTGTGTATTATATATAACAAAAAATAATGTCAAATATAAATAAACTAAATGAAAAATTCTTAGATAAATTAAATAAAATATATACAAAAGATGATCTGGATATAATATATAAATGATTTAATTGTAAAAAAAGAAAAACAGCTTTTAGAGTTAATACTATAAAAAGTTCGAATGAAGAAGTTATAGATAAATTACTACAAAATAATTTAGAAGTAAAAAAAATTGAAGCATTTAGTAATACTTTTATATTACTAAATTGAGATGAATCAGACTTATGGAAATTAGATTTATTTAAAAATTGATTTATTTATTTACAATCTATTTCAAGTCAAATTCCAGTAGAAATATTAGATATAAAAGATTGAGCTAAAATATTAGATTTAACAGCAGCACCTTGATGAAAAACATCTCAAGCAGCAGCAAAACTTAATAATACAGGGGAAATAATTGCAAATGACAATAATTCAATAAGAATCGATAAATTAAAATTTACTCTTAATAGACAATGAGTAAAAAATGCAAAAATTATAAAAAATGATGCTAGAAATATTATTAATAATAACCCTGTATACATTGAATATTTTGATTATATAATAGCTGATTTACCATGTAGTGCTGAATGAAAATTTAATACAAATATTGAAAAAAGTTTTGCATATTGGTCAGGGGAAGTTGTCAAAAAAAATTATAAACTTCAAAAACAAATTATAAAAAACTCTATAGATTTATTAAAAAAATGATGAGAACTAGTATATAGTACCTGTACTATATCTCCAGAAGAAAACGAAGATATATGTCATATGATACTATGTAATTATCCTTATATGGAATTAGTTGATATAGAATTAAATTATAAATACAAAAGAAATTGATTAACAAAGTTTGAAAATAAATTTTTCAAAAAAGAATTAAATAAATCAGTAAGAATATTGCCAAGTGAAGAATCTGAATGATTTTTTATAGCAAAATTTAAAAAGAAGATAGATTAACTATCTTCTTTTATTATATCAATAATTTTGCTATAGTAGCTGATAATCTATTATTATCTTTTTGTAATCAATTACTATAAAGTCTATATGATGGCCATCAATTAGATAAATCAGTAGTATTAATTGATGAATCCTCTATATTATACATAGATACTCAATGATAGCGTAATAATATATCAACTATTCACCTTAAATTTAAATATCATAATTTATCTCATGACTCATTTGTTTTTCAATTTAATATAAAATACTCTTTAAAATCAATAATTTTATATTCCTTTGAAATATATTGAATTAATTTTTCATAATATGATAATGGTAATTCAAAATCAGGACCAGCCATAGGTCATAAATGTATTTTTCATATATGATTTGGATTAACTCATTCTGATTCTAATTGAGAAATAAAGTTATATATTATACCTGGATTTCATTCTTCCCCATTTCATAATATTCATTTATATCAACCATGAATATTAAACATAACAGATCAATCATTACTACTTCATATAATAGGAGCACAGTCACCAACTCATAATATAACTCAAACAGCTACTTTTCATTCGAATCTACTTTTATCAATATCATTTAATCCAGTCATTATAACTCAATCAGTTCATTGTTCTAAAAAATCTATATCTCATATATCGTAAGTAGTAGAATCTATGGTTAAAACATTTGAACTAAATTTTGTTCAATCTATAGCTACCAATGCTGTACTTATCTTTTTAGAATAATTATCTAATAATTCTTGAGTTAACTCTCTTTGAGAAAATGGCATTTTAAATTGATCAGCTTCTATCCTTCACACAATATCATTTCAAAAATAAGTTCAATAATTTAACATAAAAAAAAGTTATATATAATATATTATATATAACTTAAATAAATAATTTGTCAAAAATTATTTTATAATCAACCATACAACAACTCATGCTATAGCTAACCATAAATTAGTAATATTTGAAATTAATATATTTTCAAATGCATCAGTTATTTTTGATCTTTTTAATAATCACAAAACAGATTTAAATTCTGGCCAACTAGTTAATGTAGCCAAAACTAAAAATCAAATAATTCATTTTGGAGCAAGACTAGCATCAGCAGTAAAGCTTACAACAGGATCAAGAAAATATCAACTAATAAGTAAAATAACTATTCATAAAGGTAGATAAAACTTAGAAACTTTTTCTTCGTCATCTTCATCATTTTCTGTTTGTTCTATTTTTTTCATAAATAAAACAATACTAACTAATAATGCTAATATAATCCATAAAATATAATAAGATTCTGGAATAAGAAAAAACACTATAGCAAATAATGCCGATAGTAAAAATCAAATACTAAAAAACATTTTATGACTAAACTTATTAAGTTTTATCATATATCAAGTTATTATTAATGCAGCCAATAAAAGTACAGGGTTCATTAGATTTGATCCTAATGGAGTACTTGCTGCAAATAAAACATCACCTCAAATCAATCAAACAATTAAAACTAAAGCCTCTGGTCAATTAGTTATAAATCATGTAATTTTTCATAATCACTTAACTCATCTTAAAGAAGCTAGTATTAATTCTATACTAAATCACACAAAGAACATTAATACAATAATTCATGATGCTCATAAGAATGATTCAACTAAGTTTCATCACATAATAAGTGATGAACCTAAAAAGAAAATTAAAGCTAATCACCAAACGAAAAAGTCTAGTTTTTGCATAGATTCTAAAACTAATTTTTTCATTTATACTAATTATTAAATTTAAATAATATTACATCTCCATCTTTTACTACATAATCTTTTCATTGTAGAGAAACTTTACCATTTTCTCTAGCTCAAGACCATCATTTATATTCTACTATATCAATCCAATTAACAACATCAGCTTTTATAAATCATTTTTCAAAATCAGTATGTATAACTCATGCTGCTTGTGGTGCAGTATCTCATTTATGAATAGTCCAAGCTCTAACTTCTTTTTCTCAAGCAGTAAAATAATACATTAAACCAAGAGCATCATAAGATGTTTTAATTAGATCATCTAATCAAGTAGTTTTTAATCACATCTCTTCTAAAAATTCTACTTTTTCTTCACTAGACATTTCAATCATATCTGCTTCTAGTTTTGCACAAATTGGAACTACTCTATTTGATGTATTTTCTAAACCAAGAATCTTTTTAAGTTCTTCTTCTTCCATATCCATCATATCTTCATTTACATTACAAGCATAAACAAATTGTTTATTAGTTAATAAATGTAAATCTTTTATTGATTTTAATTCATCTTCGTCTAATCACATATTAGATACAAGAATACCTTCATTTAATTTTTCTTCAACTTTTTTATAAACTTCTATAGCAAAAGCTATATCTTTATCACTTCTAGCTTTTTTTGCATCAGATATAATTCTTTTTCATACAGTTTCAATATCAGCCATTATTAATTCAGCATTGATAACTTCTATATCTGATTTAGGATCAACTTTTCAATGAACATGTATAATGTCATCGTTTTCAAATATTCTTACAACTTGTAAAATAGCATCAGCTTCTCTTATATTTGCAAGAAATTTATTTCATAAACCTTCTCAAGCACTTGCTCACTTTACTATACCTGCAATATCTGTAAATTCACATGTAGCTGGAATAACAGCTTGTCAATTTACTGCTTCTCTAATTTGTTCTAATCTAATATCATTTACATTAACAATACCTACATTTGGTTCAATAGTACAAAATGGGAAGTTTTGAGCATCTGCACTATAATTTTTTGTAAGAGCATTAAATAATGTAGATTTTCATACATTGGGTAATCAAACTATACCTATTTTCATATTTTTTTATATTAATATTTAAAAAACTTGGCAAATTATATTAAAAAACTAAATATAATCAAAAAAAAGAGATTTATTAATTAATAAATCCCTCTATTATTCAATGAATCTCTCATATAATTCATATGAGCTTCTATTTTTTGTTCAAAATAATCAGAACAATATTTATTTTCTATATCCGTAAAATCTCTTCTCATATATGCTTTCAAAAAAGATAATTCACAATATTTAATTAAAGGATCATCTATTTTTTTTATATCTTCTAAACTAGGAGAATTTATAAAAGATTCTTTACTTGTAGAACTGAATTCAGCTGAAACTCAAGTAAAAAGTAACATAAACAATAATAAAAATCAAAAAGCTCTTTTCATGGGGCGACAAATTAAGTTAACTAACTAATTAAAATATAATCTTTTTAGAAAAATTAGCAAATAAAAAAGAGAGAAAACTCTCTTTTTTATTATTTAGATAATTTAGATAATTTATCTTGTAATTTAAGTAATTTATCTTGTGCTTGTGATTTTTTCTCCATTTCAGCTCTAACTAACTTTTCAGGAGCCTTATTAACAAAAGATTCATTTAATAATTTTTTATCTAAAATAGCAATATATTCCTTCATATCAATAATTTGAGATTCTAGTCTTTCAATTTCTTTATTAACATCTAATGCATTAGATGTATCTACATAAACTTCAACTCAAGATTTTATTACACCATAAGCATATCAATCATCATCAATTTTTTTATCAATTAATTCATATTCATCTGCTTTTACTATTCAAGCTATCATTGGTAAAACTTGATTTAAAACATCTGCATTTTTATTTTTTGCATAAATTTTTAATCAAATAGTTTTATTAGGCATTATATTATTATCAGCTCTTAAGCTTCTAATTTCTCTAATAACATCTAAAACTAATGAATTGTCTTTTTCTATATCTAAATCTCTATCAATAGAAACATTTCACCAATCTGAAACTATCAATTCTCAAGAAAATCAAACTCTGTTATATATTTCTTCAGTAACAAAAGGAATATATGGATGCCAAAGTTTTAATAAAATATTTAAAACATAAGTAATAACTTTTTCTCAATATTTAGATTCATCCTTAGTAAGTTTAAATTCTTCTATGTAATAGTCACAAAATTCATTTCTAGTAAATGTTTGAAGTTCTTGTCATGCTTCTGAAAAATCATAGTTTTCCATAGATTCAGTAACCAAATCTGATAAATATCTAACTCTAGATAATATCCATTTTTCATGAAACATAAGATTATTATAATTTTCTTTTAAATCTTTTTCAATTGAAGCAATATCATTATCAACTGAACTTAAATTAGTAGAAACAAATCTAGAAGCATTCCATAATTTATTAATAAAGAACATATTATTTTCTACATTTTCTTCATCAAATTTTAAGTCATTTCAAGGAGTATTACCTATTGATAAAGTTAATCTTAAAGCATCAGTTCAATATTTTTCTATCATATCAATTGGATCTGTTCAATTTCATAATGATTTACTCATTTTTCTACCAATTTTATCTCTTACTAATCAATGGAAATATATTGTTTTAAATGGAGTAGTTCATGTGAATTCATATCAAAATAAAAGCATTCTAATAACCCAAAAGAATATTATATCATATGCAGTTTCAAGAACTGAAGAAGGATAAAAGTCTTTTATAAGTTTATTTTGATTATCACTATTAAATTCATAACCCAAAGTAGAAAATGGCCATAATGCAGAACTAAACCAAGTATCTAAAGCGTCTGAATCTCTTGTAAGTTTAGTATCTTCTCCATAATGAGACTTAGCTGATTCTAAAGCTAACTCTTCTGATTCAGCACAAAATATTTCTCCATCAGGTCAATACCAAACAGGGATTTGATGTCACCATATAAGCTGTCTAGATATACACCAATCTCTAAGATTAAAAATCCAATCTTCAAAAGATTTATTAAATCTTTTTGGTACAATTTCAAAATCTTTATTTTTATATCATTTGATTACTTTTTTAGCAATAGGTTCAATTTTTACAAACCATTGTTTAGATATAATAGTTTCAATTTTCGCATGAGATCTTTCACCATATCATACTTTTGAAACATGATCTTCTATTTTTATAAGATTTCATTTTGCTTTTAACAACTCAACTATATTCTCTCTAGCAGTTTTATAATCTTGTCATGCAAAAATTCATGCTATTTTAGTCATATTACCATCTTTTCATAAAACAACTTTATTTAATGGTAAATCATGTCTTTTAGCTACTTCAAAGTCATTAGCATCATGAGCAGGGGTAATTTTTACAGCACCAGTACCAAATTCCATATCAACCATTTCATCAGCTATAATTGGAATTTCTTTATTTACAATTGGTAATATTAATTTTTTACCAGCTTTTAATAATTTTTTATATCTTTTATCTTTTGGATGAACGGCAACAGCTACATCTCAAAGTAAAGTTTCAGGTCTAGTAGTAGCGATAACAACTTCATTATCACTTCAAGATACAAAATAAGTTATGTGATAAAGTTTTGTTTTTTCTTCTTTGTATATAACTTCTTGATCAGAAACTACAGTATCTAATACAGGGTCATAATTAACCATGTATTCTCATTTATAAATAAGTCATTTATTATATAAGTCAACAAATGCTTTATTTACGTTTTCATTCATATCTGAATCCATTGTGAATTTTTCTTTTGACCAATCACAACTAGTTCACATTTTTCTAAATTGTCATTGAATAGTTCCACCATATTCATTCGTCCAATCCCAACATTCTTTTAAAAACTCTTCTCTTGAAATATTATGTTTATTTTTTCATTCTTTTGCTAATTTTTCTTCTACTTTTACTTGAGTAGAAATACCTGCATGATCAGTACCTGGTAACAATAAAGTAGAATCTCATTTCATTCTATGATATCTAGTCATTATATCTTGTATAGTACATCATAACGAATGACCAACATGAAGTTTTGATGTTACATTTGGAGGAGGCATAGGTATATAAAATTGTTCTCCCGTAGTAGATTCTCTAGGTTTAAATTTTTCTGTTTGTTCCCAATTAGTATATAATTTTTCTTCAAACTCTTTTGGATTATATTTTTTCGGGAATTCATTATTTGTCATAGTTTTATTATTTTTAGTAGTTAAAATATCGTAATTAAGTCATAAATTAAAAATATCTTAACTGACTCGTATAATATAATAATATGTTGTCATATTACTTATATAATTAAAAAATAAGCTTGCTTCGTATTATACGAAAGCAAGCCTAAAAATCAAACTTTGTTTTAATTATTAGATTTTTCTCACAACTGCTCTACTTGATAATTTTTTACTAAATTATTTTGAACTCATAAATCCAAACTGACATTTTTAAAAAAATCATATAAACTATTAGATATAGTTCAATTAGTATTAATTAAGTCACTATTTAATATCTGCTCAACACTAGAAATTCATTCAGAATCAGATAAAAATGATAACGAAAAATAAAAATCTGAGGTTTCTATATCTCATAATTCCTTTGAACATAATCAAGCCATATAATATGCAACTTCTATTCAAGGAGGAGAAAACAAAATAGCTTTTTGATATTCATGTAAAGCTTCCTTAAACTTGTTTAAGGTAAATAATATTTCTCAATAATGTAAATGTCATCTAGCATCTGTAGGAGAAATTGAAACTAACTCCTTAGCATACTTCTCTGCTCTAGCAAAGTCTTTTAACCATAAACATTCTTGTATTCTACTTTCCAAAACAGGATAAAGCATTTCTTTAGCTAAAATTTTATAAGAATTATTCAAAAATAAATCATTACTTTTAAACTCAAATAATTCTCTTGCAAATTTTTCAGATAAATCCATTATTTCTACAACTCATTTTTTATCTCACTTCATTTGTGGGATAAATGCTGTAACTCTATAATATCTGCATTTAAGTTGAATATAAGTAAAGTCATCTACTAATCATTTTATAAAAAGCAACTCTTTCTCATAAATATTACTCCATTTTTCAACTTCATTTATATCATAATTATGTTTTACATTTTGAATTATCATTTGATATACAGAGTTTATTCTTACTAGTGATCACTTAACTCAATAAACAGCTATTTGTTTAAAAAAATCTAGATTATAATTTCAATAGTTTCAAGTATCAACAAAATTTATATAACTAGACAATATTCTTTGATAATAAATTTCATCTAAATTTTCATCTGTTCATATATTATTAAATTCTATTCAATCAGTTAATTCGGTAGTTATTTCATATAAACATAATTTATTTAATAATCTTAAAATTTTAGATTTTTTTAAATTATCATAAGATAAAAAATTATTAACATAATCTTTTAATAACAACCATTCTTTAGTATTAATATCAGAATTTAACAGATCATCAATAGTTTTATATGTAAAATTTAAATTTAATGAATTTATTAATTCAGATCTAAAAGAAGGCATAATTACAGCTTGAATCCTAGGAATTTCTATTCATCTATATAATTCTTGAAATACATAATTTACACCATAACAATGAAGAGGAGAAATATCTTTAGGTTCAGATAAATCAATATATGGACAAAATAAATTATACCTAAGGTCTTTATTTATCATATTAATTTCTTACACAAATAAAAAAATGTCATTTAAAATATGACATTTTCAAAATTAAAAAACCATTTTTAAAGAATCAGTTTTTTTAGCAGTAGTATATCTTTTCATAATAAATATTTTATTAATATAAGTAATAAAATACTAATATTATTTTAATAAAAGTCAATAAAAAAAAGATTAAACCTAGATAAAAAACCAAAAAGCAGATTCATGCATTTTTGTAAACTCAACTAAACTAGGATTTGAATAAATCATAATAAATAACTTTGTTGAAGTCATTTCTATAATTTTTAATCAAACAACAAAAGAAAATGATAAAACTAAGAACCATCTATTATATTTTTCTAGATTTAATTCAGCTAAAAATTTATTTTTTAAAATATATTCCATAAGATTATGATTACTAATTTATATTACTATATAATTAAATCATACTTTTATAAATAATGCAAAAAAGAAGAAGCAATTAAGCTTCTTCTTTTTCTTCATTAGAATTTTCTGATAATTTTTTATTTAATTCATCCCATACATCTTTTGGTATAGGTTTAGCAATTTTTACTTTTGGATAGTTTTTAGCAGCTAAAAATTGTCATCTTTTTGAATTCTTAACAACTAATTCCTCTCAAGTTTCTTCATCAACCAATAATCATTTATTATTTAATATTTCTTCAAGTAGTTCTTCTTTATCAGATTTAATTTGACCAATCCATTTAACTTTAGGATATTCACTACTAGCAAGAAAAGGTCAATATCTTCATGTTTTTACAACAATAGTTCATTCAACTCATTCTGGACAAGGTTTTCATTCATATTTTGCTTTTATTGCTTCTAAAGCATCTTTTTCCTCTTTAGGTTGATCAACAAAATCACATTCAGGATAAGCAGAACAACCTATAAATTTACCATTTCTACTATGCCTATATATAAGATCTTCTCAACACTTAGGACAAGCTTTTCCAACTTTTTCAATAACTTTTTCAGCTTTTTCTCAAGCTTCTTCTAAATCTTTTTTTAGAGTTTGATTCCAAAATCTATCCAACATAGTAGAATAGTTTTCTTTTCAACCAGCTATTTCATCAAATTCTCATTCTACTTTTGATGTGAATTTATAGTCCATCATTTCATTGAAGTATTTTTCCAAGAAATCATTAACTGTAAATGCTATTTCAGTAGGAGAAAGATGTTTTTTATTTATTTTTTCTATATATCATCTATCTATAATAGTAGATATAGTTGGAGCATAAGTAGATGGTCTACCTATTCATTCTGATTCTAATTTTTTAACTAAAGAAGCTTCAGTATATCTAGCAGGTGGTCTTGAAAATGATTGTAATAAATCTAATCAGTTTCATGTTAATTTTTCTCAAATTTCTATATTTGGAAGAACTCAACTATCCCCTTCATTATCATCATTTTCATCATCACTTGATTCTATATAAAGAGTCATAAATCAATCAAACTTTATAACCTCACCTTTTGTTATCCATTCTTGCTTATCATTAGATACTGGACAAAAATTAAAAGTAGTTACTTCAACTATAGCATCACTCATTTGAGAAGCGATAGTTCTTTTCCAAATAAGAGTATATAATTTTAATTGATTTTGATCTAAAACACTAACAAGACTTTCAGGAGTTCTTGATAAATCAGTTGGTCTAATTGCTTCATGTGCTTCTTGAGCTCAACTTGACTTAGTTTTATAGTTTCTATTTTTTAAATATTTATCTCAATAATTCTTAATAATCAAATCTTTAGCTTGATTTTTTGCTTGATCTGAAAGATTTACACTATCAGTTCTCATATAAGTAATAAGCCCTTGTCTTTCATTGTTTCATAAATCCATTCATTCGTATAATTTTTGAGCAATCATCATTGTTTGCTTTACTCAAAACCCAAATTTTCTTGATGCTTCTTGTTGAAGAGTTGATGTTGTAAATGGAGCTCAAGGGGTTCTTTTACTATCTTTTTTTATACTATCAACTAATTTAAAATCAATTGATTTAGAAACTTTTAATCATAAAGTATCTTTCTTAGTTTTATATTCTTTTATATCACTTATATCATCATATATAGTAGAAAGTATTTTTTCAGCTTCTTCTCTTGATTTTATTTTTTTAACTTTTCAATTTATTTTATTTAGAGTAGCTTTAAACTTTACTCAAGCATATTCTAATTCAACACTTATTTTCCAAGATTCTTCTGGTTTAAAATTGATTATTTCTCTTTCTTTTTCAACTATTAATTTGACAGCAACTGATTGTACCCTACCTGCAGACAATCATTTTCTAATTTTTTTCCATAATACAGGACTAATCTTATATCAAACTAATCTATCTAATATACGTCTAGCTTGTTGAGCATCTACTAAATTTAAGTCAATTGTTCTTGCTGATCATACTGCATCTAATATTGCTTTTTTAGTAATTTCATGAAACACAATTCTCTTAGTAGTAGCAGGGTCAAGTTTTAAAGCATGACACAAATGCCATCATATAGCTTCTCATTCACGATCTTCATCGGTAGCTATCCATACTTCAGCACTTTCCTTTGCAAGTTTTTTCAAAGAGTCTACAGTTTTTTTCTTCTCTGTACTTATTTGATATTCTGGAGTAAATCAATTATCTATATCAATTCACAATGTTCTAGATGGTAAATCTCTTATATGCCCCATAGAAGCAACAACCCTATAATCAGGTCATAAAAACTTCTCTATTGTTTTTCATTTAGCGGGAGATTCGACTATAACCAAATTTTTTGCCATCAAAAAAAAGTTAAGAAATACTGCTTAACTTTTTAATTGATTTTTTTTCTAAGTCAAAAGAAAATATTTTTTTCTAAGAAAACTATTTATTCATTTTTAGCTTATATGTAATTCAAAAATCATCATCTTCATACTTTCATGAATCCATATCTTCATAAATTTGATATATATCTTCATCGGTTAATTCTTCATACTCTCAAGCTGTATATCTTCAGACTATATAATATCAATTTGATGATAATAAATTTAACATACTAGGTGTATGAGTATATTCTTCTTTTGGTAATTCAAATCATTTGTATCAAAATTCTTCTAGTTTTGAATATGCTTGAATTAATAATTTTCAAAATCATTTTCATTTATACGGATCATTTACAACTTGAAACATATGATTGTTATTAGAAATTCAATAATAAGTATAGTTTCATGGTTTTATCTCTCAAATCACATTATTATTATCTTTATCGTAAATAGTTATAGATTTCTCTATATCATCTATATCAATTCTTACATTTTTTTCAAGTTCTACAGACTCAATATAACTAAATAAATCTTTAAGAGATAAAATTTTATCTATTTTATTAGAAACAGAACTAGATACAAATCATATTTCCTTATCTATATCTCATAATCATTCTCATTCAAGATACTTTTCCCAGTCTTCTGAAGACCAGTTAGTCATATCAGAATTATCAAAATTTTTATTAAGATCCATAATTAATAATTTATTTATAATATTTAGTTAATTTTAACATATAAAAAAATAGATTGCAAAACTTAAGCAATCTATTTTTTTTAAATTGATAAAACATTTTTAACCAAGTTTTTATTATCAAAAGCATATTTATGATTTTCTAGATATCTAACTATTGAATAAAAAATAGTCCATTTATCATTACTAGAAAAAAGATAAGAATTTCATTCATTTTTCATAGGATTAAATTCTTTTAATATAGCTGTCATATGAGTATCACTATGTATTATAGGAGTAATTCATTTTTCTAAATAAATATTTATATTCTCAATATCTTCATCACACAATATAAAATCAAAACCTATAAAATCGTTTTTATCTATATTTCAAGTAGCTACAATATTATTTCATAATTTTTCGATATCAACTCAATCAACTTGTATAACAAAAGATGATGGTAAAACTAAAAATCAATCTCTTAAATCTTTTATAAGAGTTTTATTACTAATCTTTACAAGACCTAATGCTTTATGTTTTTGTATTAAACCAAGTCTTTTTTTAATTTCAGTATTTTTCTCCTTCTTTTCTTTTATAATAGTATTTAAATCCATAAGGAAAAGTTAAATTTATAAAACTAAATCTATTGTAGCATAGTTGATAGAAAAAAAGCAAAATTTAATACTTGACTAAAATATAAAAAATTTTTTAAATACTAGTTTTGCTTTTTTGAAAAATATAGTTAAAATCCTTATCTAAAAGCAATAAAACATTAATTAATTATAAAATATAATGAAAGATTTCTGGAAAAAACAATTAGAAAAAAATAAAAAATTAGTCTTTTTAGCTCCTATGGATTGATACTGAGATAGTGCTTATAGACAAGCTATGAAAAGAGTTTCCCCTCATATTTTTTGTATAAGTGAATTTTATAGTGCAGATTGATTAATACATTCAAAATTTTTGGCAGATAGTGTATTACCACATGAAACAATGGAAGATCCATTAATAATACAAATATTTTGAAAAGACCCAGAAGTATTCGCTAAGGCTGCAAAAATAATAAGTCAAAGTAAGTATAACATAGCAGGTATAGATATAAATATGTGATGCCCAGCTAAAAAAGTAGTTAGAAGCTGACACTGATCAAGTTTACTTATAAATGAAGAAACAGCTTTTGATATAGTGAGAGCTATGAATGAAGCAACTGATTTACCTATAAGTGTAAAAACTAGATTAAGTTTTGATTGAAATCAAGACCTTATAAATTTTGCAAAATGACTAGAAGAAGCATGAGCTAGTTTATTAACTATTCATGGTAGAACTGCAAAACAAGCCTATACATGAAATGCTGATTTTACAAATATCTATGATTTAAAAAAACATTTAAAAATACCTGTTATTTGTAACTGAGATATAGAAAACTATACAGATGGTATGAAAAAGGTAAATGAGTTAGATGGTATTATGCTTGGTAGAGCTAGTTTTTGAAATCCTTGGTGCTTTATATGAAAAGAACAAATAGAAGATAAAGATTTTATAAAAAAAACATGAGTAAATCCCGATAATTTTATAGATTGAGTATATCACCCAACATTAAATGAAATACTTGAGGCTATGGAATTCCATGCACAAAAATTAGTTGAAACAAAATGAGAAAAAAAATGAAATTTAGAAGTAAGAAAACACTTAGTTCAATATTTAAGAAATTTTCCATGAGTTAAAGTATATAGAAAAAGGCTAGTAACAACTGAAAGTATAGAAAATACAAAAAATGTAATTGAAGATATAAAAAGAGATTTCAAAGAACATTTGGAAAAAAGACCAAGTCTTAACGAAATAGAAAAAGAAGAAGATTAATAGTAATCTTCTTCTTTTTAGTCTTCCATCATTTCTCAACTCATTGATCTTTCAACAGGAACAAATTTTTGATTATTTTTTTCAAACATTAATTCTATATTTCATATAGGTCAGTTTCTATTTTTTCTAACCAATACATCAGTAATTCATTTTTTTTCAGTAAATTCATCATAATACTCTTCTCTATATAACATCATAATAATATCAGCATCTTGTTCAATAGATCATGATTCTCTCAAATCAGACATTATAGGTCTTTTATCAGGTCTTTGTTCAACAGTTCTTGATAATTGAGATAAAGCTATAATAGGAACATTTAATTCTCTAGCAAGAGCTTTAATTCATCTAGATATTTCAGATATTTCCTGAACCCTATTCATTGAATTACCATTACTCATTAATTGTAAATAATCTATAACTATCAAATCTAAACCAGATTCAATTTTTAATCTTCTACATTTAGATTTTAAATCAACTAGGTTTCATCAAGCTGTATCATCAATATATATATTTGCTTTACTAAGCATTTCCATTGCTTCTCATATTTTTGCAAATTCATGATCTTCTAACTCACCTTTAGCTAACTTCCATGAATCAATTTGCATAGCACTAGCAATCATTCTATCTGTTAATTGTTCCTTAGACATTTCCAGAGAAAATATAGCAACATTTTTTCATGCATATCAAACATTTTGAGCCAAATTTAAGGCAAAAGCAGTTTTTCACATAGAAGGTCTTGCTGCTAAAATTACCATATCTCATCCTTTCAGTCAATTGAATTTATGATCTAGATCTTTGAATCATAATTGTAATCTATGATCTTTAATTAGTTCTGGATTTTCATGTATTTCAGCAAATTCTTCAAATCTTTGTTCTAATATATCATTTATATGAACAAGTTTATTTTGTATAAAAACTTGAGTAACATTAAAAACAGATTTTTCTGTATTTTCTAGTAACTCATTTATAGGTCTATCTTCATCATATCAATATCAAATTATCTCATTTCATGCTCTAACTAAATTTCTCAATACTGATTTATTTTTAACTATTTGAGCATATTCAAAAACATTAGCAGTTGTTGGTACTATTTCTGTTAATTCAGTTAAATAAGTTATTCATCAGATTTTTTCTAATACTTTTTTATCATCTAATTTTTCCTTAACTGTAATAAGATCTATAGGCTTATTTTGTTTATATAAATCAAACATAACTCAAAATATCATAGAATTATACTCAGAATAAAAGTCTGATTCTTTAAGCATATCTCATATTGTAAGGAAGCAATCTCTATCAATTAATATACTTCATAAAACTGATTGTTCAGCTTCTAATGAATGAGGAGGAACCTTTAACATTTAATCATATTTAGGAGTTAAATTATTAACACTAGAGTATATAAAAAAACATAAAAGTAAATATATATATTTACTTTTATGTTTAATAATTGTTAATTTTTTTTGTCAAAAACTATACAAATTGTTGTAATTCCCTAACTTTATCTCTAGAGTGTGTATTATAGGGTTGTAATTCCAATATTTTTTTATGCATTTCTAAAGAATCTTTAAAATCTCTTAATTCTTCAAAACAAACAGCCTTCATATTATATTTATCTAAATCTCTTGGTTTAAATTTTAGATATTGATTTATATATTTCAATGCTAATTTATAATCTTTTAAATCATATGTAATTTCAGAAAGCATATTTATAACTTCCTCGTCTCATGTATTTTTTTTATGAACTTTTTCATACATATCTTTTGATTCATTTAATTTTGATTGCAAAGCATAAACATATGCTAACTTTTTCATAATTTCATAATCTCACTTATAAACATCAAGTAAATCATTATAAATTATTTCTGCATTTTCATATTTTTTTTCTCTTTGATAAATTGAAGCTAACTCTAAATTTAAGTCCTTATTAAATTTATCTATAGATAATCATTCTATAATAAGTCATTTAGCTGTATCAAAGTATCATTTTAATGAATTAGTTTTAACTCTTCTAACTATTTCAACTAACTTTGTTTTTTCTATATCAGATAACTTCTTTTCACTAGCTTCTTTTTTATAGCTTTTTTCTTTTGTATTTAAATCTACTTTATTTAAAGCAGTTTTAACTGTTGAAATCTCTTCTTTTTTTATTACTTTTTTTACTTTGAAAAAAGCTTTGTATAGTTTTTCTCATAAATAATACAAAACATAAAAAAAGCTTAATAAAAGTATAAGTATTTCAATTTTTAAAAAAATTAAATTCTGCATAAAGGCTAGATATTATTAATTAGTTATTTCTTAGTATGTATTTTAAATATTTTTAAAACTAAATCAACTAATTTATTTCATATTTTCAATCAGGAGTTATTTTTACATATCATGATATTTCAAGCATTGATAATTTAAAGCTTAAAGTAGCTATATCAAATGATAATTCATTCATTAAATCATCGATAGTCATATTTTCATTAACTAAACAATTATATATTTTTAATTCATCTTTATCTGTTATATTTATTACTTTACTAACTTTTGTTTGTAAATAAATATTATACTCATTTAAAATATCATCTACTTTAAATACAAATTTTGCCTCTCAACTAGAGATTAATTTATTACAACCTCAAGATGTAGTTTTAAATATATCTCAAGCAACACAAAATAAATCTTTTCATAAATCAAGAGCTAACTTAGCAGTAATCATAGTTCATGATTTTTCCTTTGCTTCAACAATAAAAACTCATTTAGATAATCATGCAACTATTTCATTTCTTATAGGAAAATTATATGAAAAACCCTTTTCTCATAAAGGAAATATTGAAATTAAAGCTCATCATTTAATAATAATATCCTCATACATTTTTTTATTAGAAGATGGATAACTCATATCTATTCATGTTCATAAAACACTTATTGTAGGAATGTTATTATTTAATGCTATCTTATGAGAGTATGTATCACATCAGATAGCTCATCATGAAATAATAGTAAAATAATTTCAAATCTCTGGGATAAATTTTTCTATTATCTTTTTTCAATAAAAAGTCATCATTCTAGAACCTATAAAAGAAATTCAGGGTAATTTAATATTTCATCTTATATATAAGACATATGGAGAGTTAAATATATTTTTTAATTCATCTGGATATTTATTATCACCAAAGACTATTAATTCAACTCATAAATTGTCTATTTTTTCTATTAAACCTGAAAAATCTAACTCTTGTTTATTTTTCAAGATTTTAGATATTTTTGTATCGGTTAAATTAAATTTTGAAAGTAAATTATAATCTAGATTATTATAAACTTTATCATAATCATAATTATCTGAAAATATATCAAATAAATTTTTATGTGTAAATCATATTTTATGGAGAGCTGCTAAATAATATTTTTTATTCATTAAAAAAATTATAGTAGCTAAGTAATACTACTATAATTCTTTTTTAAAAAATAACCAGATTAATTTATAATTCGTTTTTTAGTTCTGAATCTTTACTAATAACTTCTTCTTTTATTTCTCATTTATCTCACTGAATTTGTTTATAAAGAATGAATAAAAATATTGTCATAAAAACTCATGATATTGTATTGATAAATCATTCAAATAATGAACTAATTAAAAATCAGAATCAAGCCATTAAATCAAAATTTCAAACAAAAACATCTTCTAAAAATATTTCTGATGAACCAGGAACTATTAAATATACAAAATTCAATATTATTCCTGAACTAAGACCTACAATTAAACCTATAAGCAAGCTATTTAAAAATATTTTCCACCAATTATTATTAGAATAATTAACTGCTTCTGAAAAATTATTTTTAGAATAATCATTATTTGAAATAGCATGGAATAATGCAAAAGTTGTTTTTATTCATCTATAAATAGCAAATACTATAAATATAATTGCAGCTATTCACATAAATATAGCACCTATAATAGTAAGTAGTTCAACCCTTCAAAGAAAATAACCTAAGTTAAATAATATTCATCAAGCGATAAATATCAAAGCAGGAATTAATGCAACATAAGCAAATATATACCAATAAGTTTTCATTATAGACCATAAATAACTTTTTGATTGTTTTAATTCATTAAGTATAGAATAATTTTCTAAATTATTTTCATTATTATAATAGTAATTTATAGATTTTATTGTAGTTATAAATACTGCTATATAAAAGAAAATATAAAACAAAATTATAAAAATAATTGGAAATATTAATGTTAAAATAAATCACCAATTAAAATTACCTATAAAAAAAGAATAAAGAGTTCAAAAAAATGGAAATAATAATAAAACCAATAAATAAGGTAATATAATTAATCATCAAACATTATAAATAAGCATTGGAATACTTAAATTTATAAATCATTTTTTATATAAATAGAAAGTTTTTTCTATTCTATCTAATGCATTTTCAAAAGCTGACATAAATAAAAATTTGTAAATAAAATACTTTTATATAATATATAATTGTTTATAATAAACAAATTTAATTCCCTAAAAATTATGTTATGAACGAAGAACAAATAAATCAAATGATGCAAGAGTTACAATCTAATACTAGTTGAGCAAATATAGAATATACTCAAATTGAAACTCAAGCACAATCTATAGATCCAGTTATGATGGATACACTAGCGGCAGTATGAATGGCTGTAAATGGATTGTCATTGATAATGTATCTAACTGTAGCAATTGGTCTTTATCTTATAAATAAAAAATTATGAGAAAAATATCCATGGGTTTCTTTTATACCAGTAGTTCAAATATATAGTTATTTTAGTGCTTCAAAAAAATCTTGGTTACACTATTTAGTTTTTCCTATTTTAGCTATAGTAGTATGAGCTTTCTTAGCAATATTTACTTTTGGAATAAGTTTAATAATAGCTTATATTTATGCTCTTGTAATGTGGATTAAACTTATACATGCTATATCAGTAAGAACTGGTAGATGAGTATGAACAACTATTTGATTTATTCTAATTCCTTTCATAATGTACCCTTTAGTATGATACAAAATGAATGAAAATAAAACTTCAAATGAAAATAAAGAAGTTGAAAATAATAATGAATTATAAAAAAATATCACTTTAAAAAGTGATATTTTTTTTATTTCATTTTAGATCTAATAAAATCATTTAATTCAGATATTAAAACTTCTTCTTGTTCCATAGTATCTCTAAATCTAACAGTAACTTTTCAAGCTTCATAGTTATTAGAATCTACAGTTACACAAAAAGGTGTTCAAACTTCATCCATTCTTGCATATCTTTTTCCTATACTTCATACTTCATCATACTCACAAACAAAATCTTCACTTAACTGAGCATAAATTTCTTTTGCTAAGTTTCCTATTTTTTTAACAACAGGTAAAACTCAAATTTTTATAGGAGCTACTTTTGGATCAAGTTTTAAATATGTTCTATTATTTTCTTCATCTATAGTATAAGCATCACTCATACAAGCTAAAAATAATCTATTTAATCAAACACTTGGTTCAATTACATAAGGAATATATTTTTTATTATTAACTGGATCAAAATAACTCATATCAGCTTTTGATTCAGACATATGTGCTTTCAGGTCAAAATCTGTTCTATCAGCTATTCACCATAATTCTCACCAACCAAATGGGAATTTATATTCAATATCAGTTGTAGCATTTGAATAATGAGATAATTCATCATCTTCATGATCTCTAAGTTTTAAATTATCTTCTTTTATAGAAAGAGTATTTTTTAAAAAACTCATACAAGCTTTTTTCCATTCTTCATGAACTTCTAAATCAGTACCTGGTTCACAAAAATATTCTATTTCCATTTGTTCAAATTCTCTAGTTCTAAAAATAAAATTACCTGGAGTTATTTCATTTCTAAAAGCTTTACCAACTTGAGCAACTCAGAAAGGTAATTTTCTTCTACTTGTTCTAAGAACACTTGGAAAGTCAATAAAAATTCATTGAGCAGTTTCTGGTCTAAGATATATTTCATTAGAAGAATCATCTGTAACTCATTGCTTTGTTTTAAACATAAGATTAAAAGTTTTTACATCAGTCCAATCTCATGGTTCTCATGTTTCAGGATTTAAAACTTTTTCTCATCTCATAACCTCAGTTTGTTTTTCTAAAGGCCAAGATTCAGGAATAAGATTATTAACTGAATATTTTGTTTTTAGATAATTTTCTGCATCATCTAATTTTTCTATCAAATCTTCTAATAATTTATCTGCTCTAAATCTTTGTTTTGTATTTTTATCATCGATTAGAGGATCACTAAAACCACCTACATGTCATGAAGCTATCCAAACTTGTGGATTATATAATATTGATGAATCTATTAAAGTCATATCTGTTCTTTTTTGAACAAATTCCTTTATCCATAAATTCTTTATATTTTCTTTCATCAAAGAACCATAAGGTCCATAATCCCAAGAATTAGCTAATCAACCATATATTTCTGATCATGGATATACAAACCCTCTAGTTTGAGAAAGATTAACTAAATCCTTCATTGTAAAATTACTCATAAGACAATAATTAAAAAATAAAAATTTTTTATTCAAAAAGAAAAAGACCCTAATTGAGACATTTTTCTTTTGAAAATATTGTCTCCAGGGTCCTTTTTGATAAAAAGGACGGTTCCACCCGGAAGTTTTTTCTTTTGCAAAAAAACATTTCAAGTACGGATTCCAACCCAACTTTTATATAGAAATATTTTCTTACTTAAATAAGTTATAATTATTTTTCGTATTTTTTCAAGAAAAAGAAACAATATTTTGTAATAATCTATAAAATATAATAAAATATAATTATTATATAAAGTATAACAAATAAGTTTATGAGCGAAATTCCATCAAGAAATGAACAAATAAATGATTTATCACAAGATAATAATTTTTTAGAATTAGCTATAAAATCATTAGAAGATAACAATTTAAATCAAAATGAAAAAGATGATATAAATGAATATTTATCTCAATATAATCTAGAAAAAGAAAGTATTCAAGAAGAAACATCTATTCAAATTCAAGAAATAAAAAACGAAATAGAACTAAAAAATATAATACAAGATTCTAGTGATTTTGAAAATATAGAAAATGAAATAAAGTCTTTAACAAGACAAGAAGTAAAAAATATTCAATATATTACATGATCATATGTTGATGGTCTTTTTTGAGTAAACACATATATAAAATATAAAAATGCTCCAATTAGTGATATCTTTACACCAAAACAAATTTCAAGTGGTAGAAGAGTATGAGAAGATGTAAAATGATTTATAGATAATTTTTCAAAATTAAATTGAGTAGATAGTGAACTACTTGCTATAATATTATCAAATGATATAAGTCCTGATAGCTTTATTTTTATAGATGAAAAATGAAATATAACTATAATGGATAAATGAAATAACAATAATACATTAGTTTTTTCAGAAACATCATCTGTAGAATGATTATTACATGAATCATTTATACAAAGAGATTTATCAAAAATTTTAAATCAATTAAATTTACTATGAAGAAGGGATGATAGAATAAACTATATTAATAAACTAAGAAATATTATATTTGAATATAACTACCAAAGAGAAGCAAGAAAAATTTTTACTGAAACAACATCTAATTGAGTTGAAATAAAACTACCTGAATCAAATCTTAATAGAGAAATGAGAGCAGTTGATTTATTTTGAGATTATCAAAAGTTAATAATAAACGGTGAAACATATATAAATAATTGAGATTGAGATTTTTTAACAGAATCATGAAGAAGATTAAGTATATTTAATTGACAAGTTCTTAAAATTGAAGAATTCATAACTAATGAATGAGATTATGACTCAAAAGAAACTTCAGTTATAGATTGAGAAAGTCAAGATAATAATCTATGATGAACTAGACCTAAAGCTAGACCTGAAAATATATGAGACACAAATTCATCAGAAGAAAGTAATTTATGAAATATAAGACCTACTCCTAGACCTGAAAATCTACAAACTGAAACAATTAGAGAAGATATTGAATGAAATTTATCAAAAGAGTTTTGAGAATGGTTATCAAGAGAATGAGAAAAACATTTATGAAGAACATGACCAAATAGTTGTTGATTAGCAGTTTATAGACTTATAGATACCTTCATGAGAAGTAAATCTATAAGAAATACATTAAATATATCTTACCAAAGACATTGAGCTAATTTTGATTCTATATTAACTTGAGAAATAAACTCAAATAATCCATTTATATTACAATGGTGAAATAGTACTGGAGAAATAAAAAATTCAAATGAATTAAGAGATGCATGAATTGATATAGATAATATAATACATGAAAATATAGAAATAAAAACTAGAGATATAGATTATCCAAAAGATGCTCTAGCATGAGAAATATTAGTATATAATGAAGATGCTTCATCATCTGGGGCTACTAATGCAAGAAGAAAATTTTGACATGTAGAAATAAAATGAAATGATAATAATTATTATAGTTATTATAAGTCAAATATCCCTTGATGAAGTGCAAGAGCTAGTGAGAATGTATCAGCAGCTGAATATGCAAGATTAACATGATTTAACTGAAAAGCATATAGTATAGAACTAAAATCATAATAAAAAAGAAATACATAAAAGTATTTCTTTTTTATTTTTCTAATTTTAAACTTTGTTCATGAATTCTATTCCATATATCAATAATAAATTCATCTTCAAGCCCAAATTCTCTTGATACCTCTAAATTATCTTCTAATAATTTATTCCATCTATTAGTATCCAAAGGTTTAACTCATTCTTCTTTTTTTATTTTTCAAATTTCTTTAACAATTTCAAATCTTCTAAAAAACAAATATATAAGTTCTTTATCAAGAGTATTAATTTGCTCTCTATAATTTTCAAGTAATTCTTTATTTTCCATTTATTATAAATAAGTAGTTATTATAAAACCTCTCAACTAATTGTTTCTTGTTTTTTCTTTTCTATTTGTCTTGTCTCATGAACTCTTATAACATGATTAGCAACCTCAAAAATCCATCATCTTGTAGCTTCAGCATCATAATCGTTAAAACTTGCTATTACTCAATTTTTAACTGAAAAATCAACTATTTGTTCTTGCCAAGAAGTATTTAAATCAGAATTATATGAATATTCAAAACCTATAGCTTTTATAAGCATACCTAAAGATTCTGCTTTAGTTATTTTATCCTCTGGTCTAAAATTAGTATTTTTTGCAATTAAATCATTATCAACTAATGCTTCAACACTATAACAAGCCCAAGTATTTGGTTTAGTAGAACTAACATCTCAAAATATATTATCACAAGTATCTTTTTTTAAACTTCAAATTTCTTTTCATAATCTTGATTCATAAACTCATCTAGCAACTGCTGCAATTTCTTGTCTTAATACACTATCATTTAAATTATAATTTGATGGATTCTCACTATGATCATTTATTATTCATTTTTCTGCTAATTTATTAGCATATTCTACATCAGCTGATAAAGATAATGCAGCTACAGAAGAAATACTAAAAACAAAAACAATTAAAGATAATATTTTTTTCATATTTTTATAATTATATTTTAATAACTCCATATTAATAAAAAATCTTAAAAATAAAAACTAATTTTTATAAAAATTAGTTTTTATTTGAATAATATTTATATATTTAAATTTTTTAAAGCATTAATTCTATCATCTAAATCTGGGTGTGTAGAAAATAAGCTCATAAATCATGTTTTTCATCTAGTTGATATTTTCATAGTTGCAAATTTTGAAGAATCTTCTGATGCTAAATTTTTCATATTTTTCAAAGCTTCTAATCAAGCAATCATTTTTTGTTTTCAGACATATCTTGCACTTCATTCATCAGCTCTATATTCTCTATATCTAGAAAACCACATTGTAATAAGTGATGCTAAAATTCAAAAAATAATTTCAAATAACATACTTATTAATATATAAGCCCAAGAAACTCAATTAGATTGTTCTCATTTATTTAAATATGATTCAACTATTCATGCTAATACTCTTGAAATAAATATAACAAAAGTATTTAATACTCATTGTAAAAGAGTCATAGTAACCATATCTCAATTTAAAATATGAGCCATTTCATGTCATATAACTCACTCTATAGCATCCTTATCCATTAAATCTAATAATCAACTAGATACAGCTACTAATGAGTTATTTTTTGAAGCTCAAGTAGCAAAAGCATTAGGTTCAGCTGAATTATAAAATCAAACTTCAGGCATATCTATATTTTCTCTTTCAGAAAGTTCTTTTACAACATCAAAAACAAGCTTTTGCTTATCATTCAAATCATAGTATCTATCAATTCAAACAACTTGTACTCAATAAGCCTTTTTTGCCATCCATTTAGACATAAATAAACTTATAAAAGCACCTCAAAATCAAAATATCAATGCAAATATAAGAACTGATATATATCAATTCCCTACATATCAACTAATATTTATTCAGAAAAATTTTTCAATCAATAACATAACTAAACTAAGTACTATAAGAACAGCTAAGTTAGTTACTAAAAACAAAAATACTCTTTTTATCATATTTTACTATAAATTAATATTAAATAAATCATATTTATTTTATAAATCTAAGCTAGTTTGTCAAGAAATATTACTATATTTTTTATAGTTTCAATCTAAATATAAATTCAATATTTGTAAGTCATATTTTAAATTATGTCATACAATCAATATATCAGACTCTAATAGTTTTTTTAAAAAATCAGATAAAGAATTATCACTAACTGATTTTCAATCATGTAAACGATTTATATAATAAATATTATTATCATCTAGATATATAGAAACTCATACTAATTCAGCTTCTATATAATTCAAAGATGTTGTTTCAGTATCTAGAGTTATACTATTATATTTTTGTATTAAACTTGATAATTTATTCAATTCATCATCGTTATCAATTATATTAACCTTTAGACCTAAATCATCAAAGTTAAGTAATTTTTCTGTATGGTCATCTCATAACAAAGAATTAAATTCATATTTTTTAAAAAACTCAATTACATCAGTATTTAGTATAGAATCTCATTTAAAAATAAATTTATCTAATTCAAAATTATCTAATTCAACTCATAATTCAATAGTTGCTAATTTTTTACTTAATATAGCATCTTCCCTAGAATTATTTAATTTTTCAAATGTTTTTCATTTAAAGCATGATTGTATAGATTTATCATAATCTTTAAATGTTTTAGTTCATGAATCAACTAAATCTATCTCTTTTAAAATATTTTCTACAGTTCAAATATTATTGATTAAATCTACAGCTTTTTTAGGTCAAAATCAATCTATACCTGGAATATTATCAGCCTTATCTCAAACAATAGCTAAATAATCTATTATTAATTTTGATTCTATTCAAAACTTTTCTCTAGTTTTTTCTCAGTTATAAGTTTTCTTCTTCATTGTATCATAAATGAATACATTATCAGTTGTTAAACTATATAAATCTTTATCACCTGATAATATATATACTTCATTATCCTTATCTTTTCAAAGATCAGTTGCAAGAGTACCTATAACATCATCAGCTTCATATCAAGGTATTTCAATAATATCAATATTCATTTTTGATATCATTTCCTCTATATCGATGATTTGAGATCTCAAGTTATCTGGCATTCTATCTCTAGTAGCTTTGTAATCACTATATAATTTATGACGAAAATTTTCTCATTTTGCATCTTTAACAAAAACAACATAATCTGGATTCTCTTTAACCAATGTTGAAACAAAAAATTTAGCCATTCAAAATAAAGCATTAACAATTTTTCAATCAGTAGTTGAAAACTCTGGAAGAGCAAAAAACATACGATATATAAAACTATTTCAATCTATTAAATAAATTTTTTTCATCTACTTAGATTATTAAATATTACAATAATAATAAAAATTAATACTCAAAAGTAAAGAAGTAATTTTTAATAAAAAATTGACAAATCAAGGATAATTCATATATAATAGATAATACCCACATGAGGGTAAACATCAATCAAAAAGGAGAAATATCATGCTCGACTCGCAAACAAAAGAGGACCTAGGTCTGCAAAGCAACTGGAATAAATTCTCTCACTGGAAGGATCGTCACAACAAAAAATACCAAGAAGCTACAGGTAGAAGTTTCAAACAAGACATCCCAAATCCTGAAGAGAGAAAAAGAATCTATGAGCAAGAGCTAAGAGATCAAGGGATAAAAGTATAAGTTTTATCCGTTGATCTTAAAAAGCCACTTATAATAAGTGGCTTTTTATTTTACAAAAAAACACCTATAAAAGGTGTTTTTTTATTTACTACAAGAGTCAGTTCTTGGAATATAAGTATATCAAGTTGGACAAAACATTTTATTAAAACAAATAGTTTTATCAGTTGTTCAAGTTTTCTCTAAGCAATCTCTAGCTAGAGCTCAGTTAAAATGTGTAGTAACTTCTGTTATTGAAGACTTTGATAGTTCTCATTTCCAATAATTATATCATCATGTATCAGGACATCTTCATGCATTATAATAAAGTCTTCAAATTTGATCTTTTGCAATACTACAATTTAAATCATTATTTGCTTTTTTTATAGTACCTGAATTTATTCAATTAATATATCAAGTTACATCTGATTCACTTAATCAAATAGCGGTAGCAACTTGTGATCTTACTCAAGTATATCATTGTGATTCAAAAGTTTTTACAGCAGTAGCAATAGTATAATAACTACTCAATCATACATTGTAAACATAAGTATTTACTTCTGCTTGTGAAAATGTTTTAGAACTACTAACTCAATTTCTGATTACAGAATCACCCCATTTACAAGTATAAGATGTATCAGCTTTATTACATTCATTTTCACAGTAAGATTTAGTTCTCAACCATCTTTCCATACTTGAAGTTGTTCAATTATTATTAGACTTATATATATAACATAATTTTTCTTCAGTGTTAGAAGTATTAGTTGTTCATCAAGAAGATTGAGTACTAGTAGAACTTGAAATTATACAGCTTGTTCAAGATAAAGTATATCAGCTTTTACAACTAGTATATTTTTTAACTTGAGTTCAAGAAACCATTTCCCAAGTTAAGTTATTATTACATCTAAAGCTTGTTGTTTGTCTATAATATCATTTAGAATCTGATGTAACTAATACTTTTTCTACAACAGATCATTTTTCTCATGCAGTCATTTGATGTCATCAAATACTTTCTCATCATTCACACATAACGCCTGTAACTCATTCTTCTATAAATTTAAAATTATAGTTATTTGAACTACAATTTACACTTATAGAACTACTAGAAGTAACAAAGTATGTAGCAGAAAAAGTTCTTCATGCAACTAATCAATTAGATCATCATGATCATTTAGTAGAGTATGATAATCTACAACTATCTCATGATTTAATATATCAATACAAAGTAACTATACCTCATCAATTAGGAACTGTTTCTTTTGATATATTAACTGATGTTTGAGAAGTAGAAATATTAGTATATGAATCATTACTTGATTCAGTTATTTTATCATTTCAACAAAGTGTATTAGCTGAAGAACTAGATGAACAAGAATCACAACTCATCCAAGGTCATTTAGAACCATCTATAGAACCTGAACTTCTAGAATCCCATTTTTCTTTATCAAAGAAATAAGTTCTCTTACTTGGTCATGTTTCAGTAGTTCAACAAGTATAATATTCAACAACTTTTCAAAATCATGAAGATAAAACTCTTTCAGTTGAATTAGTATTAGTATTAGAGTTTGTGTTAGTGTTAGTATTTGTGTTAGTATTTGTGTTAGTATTTGTATCTGTGTTAGTATTTGTATCTGTGTTTGTATTTGTATCTGTGTTTGTATTTGTATTAGTATTTGAAGTGTTTGTTGGTTGTGATAATCAACTAAAGTTAATTTGAGATCTTTTTATATCACTAATTTTAGTTGGATTTAAAATATATTCTCATGAGCTAGTTTGATAATATTTTTTTCAATCCTTCATATATGATTCTCTGTAACATTGAATAGAAATATAATTATCATTACTTCTTTGTGTATCTATAAATTCCTTATCAAAAGATTTATTTTCTGCTCAACTAGTAGATGTAGTTCAATTACATGAACTTATTATAGTTCAGTTTTCATTTCTTGTAGGAACACTTGATCAACTACAGTTATATATACTACAACCTTCAAATCAATTTATATTAACCTTGAAAGTATCAAAATCTCATCAACTATATGATTTAACTCATAAATATTTTAAATAATTATATTCTGTAGTATTAGTATTAGTATTAGTATTAGTATTAGTATTAGTATTAGTATTAGTATTAGTATTAGTATTAGTATTAGTATTAGTATTAGTATTAGTATTAGTATTAGTATTAGTATTAGTATTAGTATTAGTATTAGTATTAGTATTAGTATTAGTATTAGTATTAGTATTAGTATTAGTATTAGTATTAGTATTAGTATTAGTATTTGTATTTGTGTTAGTGCTTACATTTTTAATTATTTGTCAATTAAACTCACAAACTTTTCTTTCATTACTACTTCATCAAGATTGTAAACATAAATCTAAACATTGTTTACTAGTATCTATTTTTATATTATTTTTAACCAAAACAGGAGTGTCACTTTTTACACTTAAAAATATATCACCTCATTGTTTATCCCAATATCATTTACAACTATTTATATTATTATTTGTATTAGAATTATTGTTATTACTTGTATTTGTGTTTGTATCTGTAGAAACCGTACTAGATGAATTATCAATAGTTGATCAACTAACATTATCACAATCTCAGAATAATTCACAAAAAAAGTCATCTAATTCTCAATTTTGATTAGATATATTTCTAATATTTTTAATTCATTCTTCTAAATAAACAAGCATTTGTTTAATTTCTTCATTTCATGAATAACTAGAATTAAGATTATTTAATTTAGTTTCTATTTTAGAAACAAAAACCAAATAATTTCTTTCACTAGTAAAATCTTTTCTAGACTCTAAAACTTTATTTAAAAATAAATCAAGTTTATTTTGATATGGAACATTTTCCATGTCGGGAGAGACATTGTATCATGTATAATCAGCAGTAAATGTATTCGTTATAGGAAAAATACCTACAAAAAATATCATTAATATTGCCAATATTTTATAAATTTTTTGCATAAAAAAATATATAAAAAGAATAAAATAGTAATAAAAGTATATCCTACTAAGAAATAAATAAAAACTATTTAGGAAAAAACCTTTGACTTATTTATTTAATATTACATAAATAATTATTTTAAAATATAAAAATACTTATAGTTTTATTTATAAGTATTTTTATATTTTATTTTTTGATTTTAATACTAAAATAATTATAAATAAATTAATAATGATTAATAATATTAAAAGTGATACAAGAATTTGAATTAATAAAAAAATCAAACTTAACTCATAATGTATATGAATTAATATTTAAGTGAGAAAAAGAGTTTAGCTTTAAATCATGACAATTTATAACATTTTTATTAAATATTGGTTGAAGAGCTTATTCCATATTAGAAAATAATTGAAAAGAAATAACTCTTATTATAAAAAAACGGGAACTAAACGAATGATGAAGATGAGGTAGTAAATTTTTATGTGAACTAAATACTTGAGACAAAGTAAGATGAGTTTGACCTGCAGGGCATTTTATTCTTAACAACTCAAATAAAAATAAATTATTTTTATGAACATGAACATGATTTGTCCCACTATATAATCAAATAATATGATGATTAGAGAATAATCTAGAATGCAACTTTACACTTATTTTTTGAACAAGAGAAGAAAAAGATCTATTTTATATAGAACAACTAAAAAAATTAAAAGAAAAACATAATAATTTTGATTTTTATATATATACTTCATCTGAATCAAATAAGTATAATAAATGATATGTAACAGATTTTCTAAACAAAGAAACTATAAAAAATTATGAAGAATTCTATATATGTTGAATACCTGCTATGATAGACTCAGCAGAAAAATTACTTATAAATAAATGATTTAATAAAGAATCAATATATACTGAAAAATACTAAAAAGACTAGATAAAATTATCTAGTCTTTTATAATACAATTTCTAAAACTCAAATACTATTATTCATAGCAAAATCCAAATTATTCATATGATCATCTTTTGCATCATTATCAGCTCAATCAGATACAGCTTTAATTACAACACATTTATCCAAAGAATCATACTCTCTTGCTACAGATAAGACAGAAAATGCTTCCATTTCACATATATCAGCAGCAAATGAATTATTTAAGTCATTAATTCTATCTTCGTTATCAACAAATTCATCTCAGGTTGCACAGACTCAGTTTAAAACTAAACCAAATTTATTTAAATCTATATTTTCTCATATAGCATAGTTTAAAAATATAGGTTTTTTAGCATAATCAAGATGTTCCCCTTCAAAAGGTAAATACATATCATGTTGAACAAAAGTATTTGGTAAATATACATCTCCTACTTTTACATCCATATTATTAAGGCTTCAAGCAATACCTATATTAACTAATTTATCTATTTGATAATTTTCAAAAAGGTAAGTAGTAGCAATAGAAGATTGGATTTTTCATATTCAAGACAAAGCTAATACTATTTTTTCTTTTTCTCAATCTAAATCCCTATATCATTCATATATAGATATATTTTTTAGTTTTTTTTCTTCTTTTAAATCAAACTTTTTTATTATTAAATCAGCTTCTTCCTTCATAGCGGTAATTATAACTTTTGTTAATTCCATTTTTAGATAATTTTTTAAAAATTAATATGAAAGATAGTTTAGTCCTTAATTCTTTTTTGTAAAGTAAACTTGTAAAACTAAGACTTTTTTATAAACTAATTCAAGTATTTTTTAAAAAAGAAAAGATGAGTTCATATTTAGTTTTAATGTTTTCATTCTGAATCATAACATATGTTATATGAATGATAACAATGCCATATTTCATAAATTTTTTAATAAATTTTAAGCTTTGAAAACAAATTAGAGAAGAAGCCACTATGTGAAAAGCTGTAGAATTCTTAAAATTACATAAAAAAAAGGTTTGAACACCTACTATGTGATGAGTAATGATACTAGTAATAACTTTTTTTATGGTACTTATAAGTATTATATTTCAAAAAATAGGATTAATTAATAATAGTCTACTAAATCAAAAAGAAACATATTTATCATTATTTACATTAGCATCAGTATGATTCTTATGAATGATTGATGATTATATGAATATAAAATGAATATGAAGAACAAAATGAATATCAGCAAAGTTCAAAATGATATGGTTACTTCTATTTGCTTTATTATGATCATTATGGTTTTACTTTAAACTAGATTGGTGAAATGTAGCATTAAATTTATGAATTTGAGAATGAATATCACTAGGATTATTTTTTATACCTTTGTTTATATTTGTTATAATAGCATCTGCAAATAGTGTAAATATAACAGATTGATTAGACTGATTAGCATGATGATTGTTATTGTTTGCTTATAGTGTTTATGCTTATATTACATATGATCAATGAATGTTTTTATTATCAACTTTATGTATAACAATTATATGAGCTTTAGTAGCATTTTTATGGTTTAATGTTAAACCAGCAAAATTCTATATGTGAGATGTATGAAGCCTTGCATTATGAGCTAACTTATGAATTATGGCGATGCTAACAAATACAATATTCATATTATTTATTGTATGAGCAATATTTATATTTGAAACTATATCAGTTATAATTCAATTAACTAGCAAAAAACTTAGAAATGGTAAAAAAGTTTTTAAAATCGCACCATTTCATCACCACCTTGAAGCTATAGGTTGGTCTGAAGAAAATGTAGTATTCAGATTATGGTTAATATGAATAATTTTTTCTATTTTTTGAGTTATGTTTTATATATTACAAAAATAATTTATGTGATTTAAAATGATAAATGATAGTTTTACATGTGAAAACTGTTGAAAACAAATTGAAAAACATCCTGAATGAAGTGCTAGAAATCATTGTCCTCATTGCTTACATTCAAAACATCTAGATAAAGATTATCCTTGAGATAGAAGTAGTGAATGTTTATCAATAATGGAACCTATAGATATTGATTACAAAAAAAATAAATGATGGATGATAAAGCATAAATGCAAAAAATGCGAAAAAGAGATATTAAACAAAATAGCTCCAGATGATAATTTTTTAGAGTTTGTAAACAAAAGAAACAAGATTAAATAATCTTGTTTCTTTTTTAATTAAATGATAAAATAATATAAATAATTTAAAAAAAAATGATATATTGAATAATTAGTGCTATATTATCAGCTATATGAGATAATATATACAAAAAATCAGTTATGCTTTCAAAGTGAAAAATTTCAGATAAATACTATCAATTTATTTGAAATCTTTTTATGTTACTTATATTACCTATATCATATATATTTTATAGTTTTGAAATTATAAATTTAAAAATCCTTATTTTATTAATAATTACTTCATCTATAAATATAATAGCTGAATTATTTGAACAATATGCCTACAAAAATGAAAAAATGAGTATATTAATTCCCTATTGAGAATTTCAATCAATTTTTGCTATATTGCTATGATTTTTTATTTTTTGAGAATCATCTATAATAACATTTATACTTGCTATTATAGCATGAAGTATTTTAGTAGTAGGTTCTATTAATTTCAAAAATATAAAGTTTAATAAATATTGTTTAGCATTAATGATATCATCATTTATGCAAGCAACAAAATTTATAATATATTGATTTGTACTAATTAGTATAAGTGAATTATCAATAATGTTTTATTCTAGCTTTATAAAAACAATTATATTATTAATCATAATAATACTAGCAAAAGAAATATATAGCTATAAAAGAATAAACAAGAAAATGTCTAGTTTTATATTATTAGAAAATATAGTATGGATAAGTGTAACATTTATAACATTATTTCTAATAAAAGAGCTATGAATAGTTCAAACAGTACTAATATGAATGATTTATTTAGCTATTAGTATGATAATAGCATTTATAGTTTTTAAAAATAAACCTACAAAAAAAGAACTTTTTATTACAATATCTATAACTATACTTATATGAATATGAACATTATTATCATAAATAATGTTCATATTTTTTGACTATATAGCTAATTTTTATAATATTAGAAACAATAAAATTAAAAAAGATAAAATGGAGAAAATACTAGATAAATACTATAATGAAAACGAACCTATAATTGTAGCATGCTCAACATGACCAGATTCAATGTATTTGATTTACGAAATACTAAAAACAAAATATGCTAAAAATTTGGTAGCTTGTTATTTTAATCACAAACTAAGACCAGAATCAGATCAAGAAGAAACTTTTATAGAGAAACTATGAGAAGAAATGTGATTCAAAGTAGAGATTGCAAGCTGAAATATAAAAGAAATAAGAGATAAGTTATATCCAAATAAATGATTAGAAGAGCTTGCTCGTGAAAAAAGATATGCTTTTCTTAATGCAATACTAAATATTTATCAAGCTGATAAAGTCATAACAGGTCACCACTTAGATGATAGAATAGAAACATTTTTATTTAATGCTGCTAGATGAAGTAAACTTACATGATTAATCAATATGAAAGAAAAATCATGAGTAATAATAAGACCCTTGATAAATAAAACTAAAAGTGAAATACTGGAATATTTAGATAAAAATAATCTAAAATACAATATAGATGAAACAAACTTTGATACAAATATAACAAGAAACAAAATAAGACATGACATAGTACCACAATTTGAGCATATTAATAGTAACTATAAAAATAACTTTAATAACTTAATAAATTATTTAGAAGAAGTAAAAGAGTTAATTGATAATAGAATAGAATGATTCTTAGAAGAACAATGAATAAAAATATTTAATTCATGAAAGTACAAAATCAATACTTTAGAGATATATTGATATTTTTATATAAGTGACTTTAATAAACTTGAAAATATTTTAAAAAAAGAAATCATAAGACATATTTTTTATATAAGTAATAACAAATCTACTATTTGACTTAGTGAAGCTAATATAGAAGAAGTTTTGAAATTTATTAATTGAAAAAATAATAAAACAGTAAAAGAAATAAAAAAAATGAAACTAAAAAAAGAAAATGAGATTATTATATTTGAATAATAATCTCATTTTTTTATAGTGATAAATCTATACTTGCAACCTCTTTTAAGTAAGTATGTTCAGTTTCGATTTTTTCTTGTAAAACCAATAATTTTATATCATTTTTTATAGAGTCTAAAGTTTTAGGTCAAACAATTCAAGAAGCTATATCATCTTTTGAAGATATAATATTTTTATCCAATTGATAATCAATAACAGCTTCTCTTGTAATTTGTCAAAAAATTGCAGTATCTTGATAATCAAAATATCATAAATCTTTTAATACTAATTGTAATTCTCTAACTGAGTTTGAAACTTCTCATTGTCTTAAATTTCAAATTAACTCTATTTTTTTAGAAGCAATATCCAAAGCATATTTTTCTAATTCTTTATATTTTTGTTCTAACTCTTCCCTTCTTTTTTGCTCTTCTAATTCTCTTTGCTCTTTTTCATATGCTAATTTTAGTTCTTCTAACTTAGTATTTTTTAAATCTTCTAAATAAGATAAATATTTATTTTTTATAGAAGCTCTAGTTTTAGGTCAAAAATATCAAGCACCTGGACTAGATTCATTAATAACAATTCAATTATCAATTTGATAATTATAAATTGGACTTATTAAATCATCATAATTTCAACTAATATCTCATTCATAATATCACATATCAAACATTATGTTTTGTAATTGTTTTACCTGAGATATATTATCTGTAAATGAATCAAATAAATTCATATCAGTTTTTATTGATTCAATATATTCATTAGCCTTATACTCAAAATTATTTGAAGTATCATTTTCTTCTAATAATTCAATATTATCTTTTATTTCTTGTTCTATTATTATAGTTTCTTCTATATTTTTTATCTCAATTTCTTCTTTATCTTCTTTTATTTCTTCTTTTTTATTTTCAGAATAATTATTTAATGAAAATAATAAATCTTTATTTGATTCTAAATCATCAAACTCTCAATTAAGATACATTTTCTTGAATAAACCTCTTGTTTTTACTCACCAATATCATGCTCATAAGTCATATTGACTAGATAATATATCATTTGAAACTTGAAAGCTATAAACAATATTCGTAAGTTCCTTATTATAAACTCAATCTATATCTCAATTATATAATGATAAGTCTTTAAAAAATTGTTGTAATTTTTTAACTCTTGATATATCAGATCATATTCATAAAGAGTAATTAAAAACATCATTTTGTGAAGATAATCATGAAGTAGCCCACTTAGGAGAAGATACATTATTATAATTTATAGTAACTTCTGAATTAGAATTAACAACATAACCTTTTACAGTTCTCTTTCACCAATATAAAGCTCTTTGTAATCACTCATCTCAATATCACATCCAAACATCAATTCTATCATGTTTATAACCTCTTTGTCATGCTGGAACAATAGCTCATCCTCTATCTTCTACGCTTCAAATTCATAATCATTCTAAATAAATTTTTGTACCAAAACTATAAGATTTTGGAGCAGCTAACATTCATGAAAAAACAGACTTTCAGCTTGCTCAAGCAATTCATTGTCAGTTAAGTCTTTTTTCTGATTCATAATTACCTGTTAAATATTTATCTTGATTAGGTAATGGTGAATAATAAGCAGTTACAACAAAATATCATGTATCACTAACAGCTCAAACATGATTTGTAGGAAATAAACTTATAAAAAATAATATAATAGTATTTATACTTAATAATTTTTTCATCTAATTTTATTTTTTAAATATTACTTATATTATTTTATCATATAAAAAATAGGCATCAAAAAAAGTAGACTTTACAATCTACTTTTTTATATATTAATATAATATATTTTTAAAATACATTAATTCTAATTTTTTTTCATTACTAATTCAAGAATCAATAATTTGTTCCAAACTATATTTTAATTTATTTTTAAATCTATTTATACTAAGAGCATCTCATGAGTATTTTTTCTCTAATACTTTATCTAATTGTTCCTTTAATTTTTGAAGTTTCAAGGCCTTAGATTGAGCTATTTCAAAACTATTATCATCAAAATCATCAACAGATCATTCATAATATTTTTCCTTAAAAAATCAATTTCAAGAACCATAATCTTCTCTCATAGCAGCAAATGTTTTAGGTCAAAAATATCATGCAGCAGAATCTAATTCATTGGATATAATTCCTGCTTCTAATTGATATTTTATCAATATATTTTTTATTTTATTATAATCTCAATCTATAGATCAATTATACAATCATATATCTCTAAGTAATTTTTGTAATTCTACTATATTATTAACTTCTTCATCATTAGGTCAAGCTTGTAATCATTTATATTTTTCAACTGGAGATTCATCGAATTCAATACTTATTTCAGCATTATCATCTACAACATATCATTTTACTTTTCTAGTTCACCATTTCAAAGCTCTTTCTAATCATTCATCTCAATATCACATCCATATATCAATTCTATCATAATCATGTCATCTCTCTCAAGCATTAACAATAGCTCATCATCTATCCTCTACACTTCATACTCAAATTCATTCTAAATATATTTTTGTACCATAAGCATAATTTCTAGGAGCCGCCATTAATCAAGAAAAAACTCATTTTCATGAAGCTGTTATTTTTCATTCTCAATTAAGTCTAACATCTCAAGAATAACTACCTGTAGTATACCTTGATTGACCTGGAAGAGGAGAATAATAAGCTGTAACATAAAAATATCTTTCATCTAAAGATGGTTCATCAATTTTTAGATAAGTTTCTTTTAAAGATAAAAACTTTTCTCAATAATCCCTTTCTAAAGCTTCGATAGTTTTGTTTCAAAAATATCAAGCACCATAATCTTCATAATTTGATATTATTCAAGCCTTAACTTGATAATCAAGTAGGATATATTTTATAGAATTAAAATTTCAATCAACATTTCATTCATATAAATCCAATCATTTAAAAACTTCTTGTAATTTTCTGACTTTAACATCATTAGATCATTCAAATATTTGATTTTCATACGCAGAAAAAGAGCTATTTGCTAGCTCTACATTTGAAAAAACAAATAAACCAAAGTAGGATAAAAGTATTAATAATATACTCTGTATGTACTTCATTTATATTTTTTATAGGATAAAAACTCTAAAATAATACAAATCTAATTAAAATAGATTTAATATAATTAGAGAACAATTATTATTTTTCAAATAATTGTTATTTTTTTTAAAAAAGCTAAATTATTATATATTTTTTTAGTATAAATCAAGATACTATAAAATATAAGCTAGACTATATAAAAATATTATTTATAATATATTAAGCTCAAACTACTACTTTTGCATGTCTTAAAACACTATCTCATAGAATATAACCTTTTTCAAATTCATCAAAAATAATTCATTCTTTTTGTCAAGGAACAGTAGTCATAACATCATGTTTTTCAGGATCTACTTCATTTCATATAGAATCAAAAGCTTTAACTCACATTTTTTCTAAATCACTAATAAGTTTTTTATGCATTGAAACTATTCATTCATATAAAGCATTTTCTTTTAGATCATCTGGAGTATTTTTTATAATTCTTTCCATATCATCTATTCTTGGTAATACATTTTTAAGAATATCTTTTTTTAGAAAAAATATCATTTCTTGTTTATCTCTTTCTACTCTTTTTTTATAGTTTTCAAAATCAGCCATAACACGAGATAATTTTGAATCTTCTGATTCGTCTTGTACTCATTCAACTGCTGAGTTCAATTTATCTTCATCTATTTGACCTTCATCATTTTCAATTTCCTCTAATTCGCTTTCCATCTCTTCTATAATATCTTTTTCTTCTTGTATATTTTTTTCTTCGTTAGACATATTATTTTTACATAAATTATAAAATAAAAGTTCAAAGCAATTATACAAAAAAAATATATTTTTCAAGAATATTTTCTTTACATTTATTTATTTACATTATTATATATGAGATAATATTTTATAACCATCTAATATAGTGAAAATAATAAGCTGGAATGTAAACTGAATAAGAGCGGTTGCAAAAAAATGATTACATGAATTCATAGAAGAGTACAATCCTGATATTTTTTGTATACAAGAAACAAAAGCATTTGAAGATCAAGCAAAAAAAGAAATTGAAAAAATGGAAAACTATAATTATATATGGCATTCAGGGACTAGAGCTTGATATGCTTGAACTGCTATTTTTTATAAAAAAGATTTAGAGATAATTGATACAAAAAATGACTTTGGTGAAATCGATCACTTTCATGAAGATTGAAGAGTAACTGAATTAGAATTCTATTATAAAAAAGATTGAGAAAAAAAACATGTAGTATTATTGAATTGATACTTCCCTAATTGATGAACTAGAGCTGATTGAACTGAAATGGTGAGTTATAAGTTAGAGTTTTATGAACATTTAAAAAGCTATACTAGAAAATTAAAAGAAGAATGAAAACAAGTAATAGTAACTTGAGATTATAATATTTGTCATACAGAAATAGATATAGCAAGACCAAAAGAAAATCAAAATAGTATTGGTTTTTTACCTATAGAAAGAGAAAAGATTTGAGAATTTATAAATGATTGAAACTATGATGTATGGAGATATTTTAATCCAGAAAAATTAGATGTTTATAGTTGGTGGAGTTATAGAGCATGAGCAAGACCAAGAAATGTTTGATGGAGAATAGATTATTTTGTAGTAAATAAAGAATTTATAGATGACATAGAAGATATTGAGTATTTAACTGATGTAATGTGATCAGACCATTGCCCTGTTATGATAAAACTAAAATAAAGGATATAATTATCCTTTATTTTTTTGTAAAATATATATAATAATACAAATAAATATAACAAAAACTTATGAATAAATTCGATATAAGCTTTTTTTCAAAATATATACCTGAATGACAAGAAATGATATCTGTTATTCATACTCATCCATTAACTATAATTAAAAAGCTTATAGTTAAATTAGTATTATTGGCTATTTTACCTGCTATTTTTTATTATAATTCAATATCAATACAAGAAATAATACCATTCTTTATCCTAGAAGTTTTTTTGATAATTGTTTTTATAAACAATATATATGATATTTTTGATTGGTATAATGATGTATGGATTGTAACTGATGAATGAGTAATATGGCTAGAGCGGTCATTCCTAAAATCAAATACAAATAGTATAAACTATGAAAATATAGAATGAATATGAGTAGAACAAGATTGAATAATAGATAAATTATTCATGAAATGAGATTTAGTGATACATAAAATATGAGATGATTCTTTTGTATTAAAAGATGCAGTTCATCCTCTAAGAGCGGTTGATATATTAGAAACTGTAAGTGAACAATCTAATGAAATAGAAGATGATGAAGAAGATAAATTCGATATGATAATGGATGCTTTATCTGGTGTAGTATGAAACTATCTAGAAAACTCTAAACATAAAGAAATAGAAAAAGAAACTAAAAATGATAAATTAGAAAAAATCAAAAAATCCAAAAACACAATAGATTTAAGCTAAAAAAATAACGAACCTTTTTAAAGATTCATTATTTATTTTTTATATATGAGTAAGCTTTTGATATTATATTATAACTAGATGGTAGCACAAAGATAAAAAACATCAAAACTAAAAATCCTGCTAAATAATCATATGGATTTTCTGACATATAAACTCCTTTTTCTAATTTTGTGGATTAATATAATAAAGAATTAAAAAAAATGTCAACAGATAATAAATTAAAATCTATACTAAAAAACTTACCAAACAATCCTTGAATATATCAGTTTATAGACAAAAACTGAAATATTATATATATATGAAAATCAGTCAATCTAAAATCTAGAGTTAATTCTTATTTTAATTGAAAAAGTAAACTTAATTTTGCCAAACAAAAAATGGTAAACAAGATTGTTGATATAAAAACAATTTTAACAAATAATGAAACCGAAAGTCTAATACTGGAAACAACTCTAATAAAAAAACATGAACCAAAATATAATATATTGATGAAAGATGGTAAAAATCATATATATATAAAAATAACAAAAGAATTAATACCACAAATAATAAAAACTAGATTCAAAAAAAATGATTGATCTATTTATTTTTGACCATATACATCAACTAACTATGTTAATAATATATTAAAGTTAGTAAAAAAAGTATTTTGATACAGAAGTTGTAATTTAACTTTTAATCTAAAAAATAAATCTGAAAATATTTCAAATGAAAATTTATTAATATGAAATATTTGAACAACAAAAATTCCTTGCATGGACTATTATATAAAAAGATGTAGCTGACCATGTTTAAAATCTCTATCAAAAATAAAAGAATACAAACAAAAAATTGAACAAATATCTGATTTTCTTAAATGAAATACATCTAAAATAAAACAAGAGCTTGAGCTTGAAATGTTTAATAAAGCTAAAGAATTAAAATTCGAAGAAGCTCAAAAACTAAAAGAAAATCTTGAATCTATAAAATCATTGGAACAAAATCAAATAGTAAGAGATTGAGTAGAGTGAGACTATAATGTTATAAATTATATAGAAAAATTTGATAAATTTTATATATGAATGATAGAAATTAAAGATTCTAAAATAGTTTGATTTTATAATTATGAAATTAAAAATTCATTGGATGAAGATAAAACAGAAGTTATAAAAAGCTTTATAGAAAAAATTTATTCAAATGAAGTTAATAACAAAATAATATATCTTATACCTTTTGAAATAAATTTTTGAAATATTGATATAAAAACTCAAGCACCAAAAATATGAGTAAAAAGTGATTTATTGTCACTTTGTTATAAAAATATTTATGAATATGCCTATAAAGACCATATAAATTCTTTATCAACTAAGTGATTTAGTAAAAAAACTATGATAAATATTTTAGATTCACTTTGATACGAACAAATAAACAAAGATATAATATTTGAATGTAATGATATTAGTCATATATCATGAAATCATACAGTTGCGAGTAGAAGTATAATTGAAAATGGTAAAAGTAATACAAGTAAATATAAAAAGTTCAGAATAAAAACTCTAGAAGAACAAAAAATTAATGACTTTGATTCTATGAGAGAAATAATGACTAGAAGAATAAAAGAGATAGAAAAAACTTGAGAAATACCAGACTTAATAATAATTGATGGATGAAAATGACAATTATCAAGTGTATTAGAAATAGTTAATCAAAATATAGAAAAAGTGGGAAAATTAAAAGACTTACAGCTTGTATGATTAGCTAAAAAAGAAGAAGAGTTATTTATATTCAAAGATTGAATTTTTGAATTAATAATGCTAGAAAGAAACTCTAGTGAACTTAGATTGGTACAAAAAATAAGAGATGAAGCTCATAGATTTGCTATAACATTTAATAGAGATTCAAGAATAAAATCAATGAAAAAAAATATACTTGATGAATTACCTTGATTTTGACCAAAAACTAGAGCTAAAATATTAAAAAAATACTGAAATATAGAAAAACTAAGAGAGATTGAAAAAGAAGAACTAAAACTTATACTAAATAAATCTCAAATAGAAACACTTGAAAATCATTCAATAATATAATAAAATCTTTACAAAGATTACATTTTATATATTATTATTTTAATTAACAAATAAGTAACAAAAATGAAAGATTTTATAAAAAAATATCATAATAAAAAAGTTATCTGAAACATATGAGTTGTTGCTGCTAGTTTAATTATGGCTTTTTGAATAAATTTTTTTATTATAGACTCTAGTGAAATATGAAATAATTTAAAAGCTTCAGTTATAAACTCTGAAAATATATGAAAAGAAAATAAAGCTGATTTATATATAGAAAATAATAAAAACTGAATAATTTCAATAAACTCTTCTAAATCAATAGAATCAATAGAAAACATATCTTTTTCAGTTATTTTTAATCCTGAAAATATTGAAATAAAAGATATATCTTCTGAATTTAATGAAATAACTCAACTGTGAAATACAAATTGATGAAGTATAAATTTTATAATAAATAGTAAAGGTAGTAATATTAAAGAAAACCAAAATATAATTGATATAAATATATGAAAAAAAGCTGAATTAAGTGAACAAATAAATTTAATTAATGCAAATTTTAAAAACTCTAATTGAGAAAACTTTAAATTAACTACTTCATGAATTACTTACTAAAACTCTATTCATATAGAGTTTTTTATTTGATAAATAATAATTATGTACAAATATATTGATACACACTGTCATCCATACTTAAACAAGACAAAAGATATAAAAAAAACTATAGATAATTTTTTTGAAGACTGATGAAAAGCAATGATTGTTATATGAACTGATAATGAAACAAATGAAAAAGCTTTAAAATTAGCAAAAGAAAATAAAAATATTTATTGTACTATATGAATACATCCTTGTGATGTATATTGATTGGACTTAGAAAATACTATTTCAAAATTAGAAGAAATCTATACTAATAATAAAGATTTTATAGTATGAATTTGAGAAACATGACTAGATTATTATTGGTTATATAAAGATAATAATTCAGATGATGAAATATTAAACAAAAAAGAAACTCAAAAAAAATTCTTCAAAGCTCAAATAAACTTAGCAAAAAAATTTAATATACCTTTTGTTATTCACAATAGAGATTCTAAAGATGATGTACTAAAAATAATAAAAGAAGAATGATATAAAAATTTTATATTTCATTGTTATAGTGAAGATTATGAATATGCAAAAAAATTAACTGAGTTTTCAGATGAATGTTATTTAAGTTTCTCAGGAATAGTTACATTCAAAAATGCAAAAGATATACAAGACACTGCTTCAAATATAGATATAAAACATATACTAGCTGAAACAGATGCACCCTATTTAACACCAACTCCTTTTAGAGGTAAAGAAGAAAATGAAGCAAAATTTACAAGATATGTAATAGAACATATAGCATATCTAAGATGAGAAAATAAAGAATATATATATGAAGAAATATTTAATAACTCTAAAAAGGTATTTAACCTAGACATATAAAAATAAATAGTTATAGTAAGAAAAATACTATAACTATTTATTTATGAGATTAGAAAACTTTCCAGATAATCTGATACCTAGAATTAATTCTGGTCTACCATTTTGATATACAAATGAGACTAAAAATCAAGTTAGAGATATATTAAAAAACGGAATAAATGATCAAGCTCCTTCTAGAAAACTAATTGAATGAATAACAATAGATGCAAGAGAAAGTAAAGACCTAGATGATTGAATTTGGGCAGAAAAAAGAAAAGACTGATGATATACTATTTTTATATCAATAGCTGACCCTACAGAATTTATACCAATACTATCCCCTATAGATATAGATGCTATGAACAAATGAACTAGTATTTATTTAGGTGAGGAAAAAACTATCTATATGCTACCTAGAGAACTTGCAACAGATATAATTTCTCTAAATGATCAAACAAGTAGATTATCACAAACAGTACAAATAGATTATGATAATCAAATGAATGTTATTAATTCAAGTTTCTATGAATCAAAATTTATAAATAGAAAAAGATTTGATTATGAAGAATTTAGAGATCAATATTTTTATGAAGAAAGTCCTTTCCATGAGCAACTTAGACTTCAAGATGAAATAGCAAAAAAACTAAGAGAAAAAAGATTATCAAAATGAATAATAGAATTTGATGAAGCAGAAAGATGAATATAAAAAGATAATCTAAACTGAAAAAATATAGCATCTAGACTTATAGAAGAGTTCATGGTTGCCGCAAATGTTGAAACAGCAAAATTTCAAATGATAAACTACCCAGAAACATGAGTTTATAGAAATCATATGGTATGATTAAAATGAAAAGATTATACACCAAAACAATTAGAAAGAGCTTATTATTCAAATAAAATGGAATATCATTTTTGATTAAAAGAAGATAATTATACTCATTTTACTTCTCCTATGAGAAGATATCTAGATTTTATACTACATAGACAATTAAAAGCTTTTTTAAGATCTGATGAACAACCATATACAAATGAAGATTTAAGAAAAATAGTTAACAGATATCTAAATCAACAATTAAACAGGATATATTTTTTAGAAAAATGATATCATTTTGAAGAAAAAGTTATGAAAAGATATTCAAAAGTAAAAGAAAACTGCGAAGAAGTAGAAGAAAGTATAAATCAAATAAAAGATCATATAAAAACAGGTGTAAAAAAATGATTAAAACTACCTGAAAAAATAAGAGAGGAAATTATTGATACAATAAATAATTCAACTAAAAGATGAGATTGGATGTGGATAATATGAACATATCTTTTAAGTGAAGAAAAAGAAATAATAAAAGCTCTTAGAGATAGAGTTCTAAAAGAATGAAAATACTCAAATATGTTAAATAGTATTCAAGAAACTAGATTAGTAAGATGAAATGAGAATAAAATATTTAGTGTAATAAAAAACAACTGATTAGTTAGTATAAAAATAAATAGAAAAACTATAGTTAGAGATGCTGAATCACCAAGAGAAGCTATAATTCAATTATTTGATTATGCATTAAAAAAATAAAAGAAGACAAGTCTTCTTTTATTTTTTTTCATTGTAAAATTCTTTAGTAGAAGTAAAACAATCTCTAAATCATTCTGCATCTCAATAATCCGCAAAATGTTTTTGCCAATAATGTCATCATTTAATTTTTTGTGCTGATTTTATAGGACACCAATATTTTTCTGTTCTTCAAGCTACTTCAACTGCATAAGAAAACAATCAATTTACATAAGAACAGTATAAACAATTAATTTTTTGAATCCAGTTCAAATAATCTAAATGTCTTCTATCAAAAATTATATAATCAGATCTTTTTACAAGAGGTATTCAGTATAATCTTATAGCAGTTTGTTGATACATAAATAAGAATATATCTAATATAACTGCTGGTATAATCATAGAGTAAATAAAAGGAATAGATAACAAATCTCTAACCCTAGCGTTAAATATACTATTAAAAAATGATTTTCTTTTTTGTTTGTTTCTAAGTCTAGCTTCTTTTGAAAAAACAATTTTTCATTTTATAAATGAAAAATCATACTTTTCCATTAGTTTAGAATATTCTTCTAATAATTCTTTTCTTTTTTGTTCTATTTCTGCTAATAGTTTATTAATTCTCGATTTCATAATATATTATTACTTGTAAATAATGCTTCGTTATTATAAAAAAAATATAGAGATAATCAAGATATTGTTATAAAAAATTGACATAACAACTAAATATTTTATATTTATAATTAATACAAATTAAATATAAAAAATGAAACAACATATAAATAAATCAGACTACTCAACTAAAAAAACTCTTGAAAACATAAAATTATCTGATTCAATGAGTTTTAGATTATCTAAAAACATACAAGCATTGGCTGTTGATAACTCTACTTTTGAAAAATGAGATACAATTACAATAACAAAACTAGAATTAAAAGATGAATCACAAAATAAAACTCATAATGTTGAATATATAGTAACAAATGATAACTGAAAACAAATTAGTTTAAATATGAGTTGATGAGTATTTTTAAAAACATTTATAGAAGAAATAGATCCAAATTTAATAGTATCAAAAGTAAAAGATAAAGTAGAAAAAATAATCAAATAAAAAGAGTATAATCATATATGATTATACTCTTTTTATTAAAATGGAATATCTTCAACTGAAATATCTCATGCTCAAGAATTAGTATTATTTTGATCTTGAGAAGAGTTTTGATTATTATTACTATTTTCTGGATTCCAGTCATTTAAAGTAAAATAATGAGTATCTCAATATTGTCATACTTCTTTTCTTTTGCTCATAGTAAGATTTACATATCATTTTTCATTAGCATATTCTTGTAATTTTTCAAGATTAAAACTTATATTAAAAAATTCTCCATAAGGACCATTTATTGCTTTTGAACTAGCTCAATCTATAAAAGTCTTTGCCATATATAATTATTATAACAATTAAAAAGTAAAATAATATTATATATTTTTATTTATTATTCAAAAGAAAAATAAAAAAGAGAGATATTTTTACATATCTCTCTTTCAAATAAGAACTGAGTTAACTTTTTTTATCTGCACGTTTAATCCTTTCAACATAAGTTTCTTCTTTGTTGATAGTAACACCTTTAGGTGCATTAACACCTATACGAACTTGGTCACCTTTTACAGACAAAACTGTTACAGTGACATCATCTCCTACGAAAAATGTTTCGCCAATTTTTCTAGTAAGTATCAACATATCACAGTCCTTTCCTCCTTTTATGAGATTAGATAATAAAATATTTTCTTAAAAAGTCAAATATTTTTAAATAAATATTTTTATAAGGTTTTTATTTTAAGTATAATAAAAAAACAAAATAGATTTTAAATAAAAAATGTAATGAGAATAGATAAGTATTTATCAAACCTTTGATTTTGAAGTAGAAAAGAATTAAAAAAATATATAAAAAATGATATAGTTTTTGTTAATTGAGAATTAATTACATCATGAGAATATAAAATAAATATTTGAGATGAAATACAAATATGAGAATATAAACTAGAATATATAGAAGATATATATATTATTTTAAATAAGCCAAAAAACTATATTTCAAGTAATATTGATGAAGCTTGATATAAATCATGTAAGGTATTATTAGAATGATGCCCATATGATGAAATAGTAGAAATTATGTGAAGATTAGATGTTGATACAACTTGATTAATATTAATGACAAATAAATGAAAAGTAATTCATAATGTTATAAATTCAAAAAAAGATATATTTAAAAAATATATAGTTGATACAAAAGAAGTTATAGATCAAAAGTCAATAGATAAACTAGAAAAATGACTAAAAATAGATGACTATATAACTAAACCAGCAAAAGTAAAAAAAATAAATGATTATAAAATAGAACTTTCTATAAGTGAATGAAAATTTCATCAAGTAAAAAAAATGTTAATTGCTGTAAAAAATGAAGTTGTAAATCTACATAGAATAAGTATATGAGAAATAAATATCTGAGACTTAAAAGAATGAGAATGGAGATATTTAAATAAAAATGAAATTAACTATTTAGAAAATGTTTAAGAGAATAAAAATAATAATAATTACTTTACTAATAATTCCATGAGTTTCATTTGCTAATGAAACAATAAATATATCTTGAAAAGATTATTCTTTTAATCAAGCATATGATATAATAAACAATAGCTTTAATAAAAAATGGTGAAATGATTTTGATAAAAAAGAAAGTGCTTATATAGAGCTAAAAAGAAAATTAAATCAAAAAAATAACAAGTCAGAAAAAATAAATAAACTAATAAAATTATTTGAATATTCACTAGAAAAAACAAGAGAAGAAAGAAAAGAGTTTTATTCAAAAATACAAAAGATTAAGATTTGAGAATCAAAAAATAATCAAGATATATATGCCTATTATAAATGAGATCCAAAAAATGGTTATTTTTGAGTCTTTTCTAATATACATGGATGATATGAGTATTGAACATATAATACAGCAAGATATCTATTAAAAGAATTATATAATAGTGAAAAAACATGATGGTTTATTATTCCTACAATTAATCCTGATTGATTAGAGTATTATTTAGAAAGTGATAAAAAATATGCTGCCTACCTTGAATGAAGAGTAAATAAAAATAATGTAGATCTAAATAGAAATTTTTGTACTAGAAATTATGAACTAAAAAGTTTTGAAAAAAACTGATATACAGTACTTACTTGAATAAATTGATGTAATGATCAAATAGAAACAAAAATAATAACTGATCTAATAAAAAATTATAACTTCAAAAAAATAATATCACTTCATTCTAAATGAAATATACTATTTTTACCAGATAATTCTTTTGATGATGATAATGTTATTAAGTTTTGAAATGAAATAGCAGAGAAACTACCATGATATGATTTTGATACAAATTATTTAAACTCAGAACAAAAACAAAACAAAATAAAATTATATGAAATAGATGAATGATGAATATGAGAATACACTTGAACTATGGAAACATATATATATGAAAAATATAAAATTCCTGTTATTCTTATAGAATTAAAAGATCATTGAAAAATAGAATACTCTATAAAAAATATAATAGATCTTTTTGACTAAAAATAATTTGACTTAAGTAATAAAAAGAATATACTAAACTTAATGAGAATAATTCTCATTATAAATTTATCATATAATTTTAAATAATTATGAAAGAATTACATAAAAAAGCTTTAAAAGCATATCTTGAAATGTTCACAATCCATATTGATACAAAAACTAAAGACGCAGATTTTCATAAAGAAAATGAAGGTTTCTATGAAACATTGTTTGAAGTTGCTCATAAAATAGGTGAAAAACATGCTGATTTAGGTGGTGAATTAGAAAGTTCTAGCTTAGAAGAAAAAAAACAAAGAGCTCATGATATTATAAAAGAGCTTAGACAAGAAATAGAAAATTATGCTAGAAATAATGAAATTACATTATGAACTGAAGATTTACTTGGTTCATTAGCTAATGATTTAGAAGATATAGAATGAAGCTCTAAAGCATTTTTAAAATAATATTTTAAAAGTCCATTTTTATAATGGGCTTTTTTTATACAATAAATATTGACTAATAACAATAAAATTGTTATATTAACAATAAAATTGTTATATTAACAATCCTAAAACTTATCAAATATATTATGATTTTAAGTTGAAAACAAATTATTAAAGAAATAAAAAATGGTAATCTAACAATAGAACCATTTGATATAAAACAATTGAATACCAATAGTTATAACTATAGATTAGCTAGTCATCTAAAAGTATATGATTGATTTGATTGAGAAAAACCAATATTCAAAGATGTTGAAATACCAGAAACATGATATACTCTAAAAAAGGGTTATATGTATCTCTGAGTTACAATAGAAAATATAGGTAGTACAAAATTTATGAGTTCTCTTATATGAAATTCTGACATGTGAAGATTATGACTATTTATGCAATTATCAGCAAATATGTGACATATATGAACATCTCATAGTTGGACATTAGAAATATACCCTACAAAAGATGTAATTGTATATCCATGAATGATAGCATGAAAAGTTTCATTTTGGGATAAAAAATGAGATGCTGAATTATATCAATGAAATTATAAAAATTTCTCAAAACCACAAGAGTCATTACTTATTAAATAAAAAAATATGATATTAACCTGAAAAGAAATAATAAAAGAAGTTAATTCTTGAAATATAAAAATAGAAAACTTTGATGAATCTAATATAAATACAAACTCTTACGATGTTAGGTTATGAAATCAAGTTTTAAAATATAAAAATAATACTTTAGACAGTAAAAAGGATAATGAATATGAAATAATTAACATACCAGAAGAATGATTATTATTAGAAAGATGAGAATTTGTATTAGCCTCTACTAAAGAAAAATTTTGAAGTACGAAATATACTCCCCTAATTCATAATAAATCATGAGTAGCAAGATTATGATTATTTATACATATAACTGCTGATTTGATTGATACATGATACTATGGAAACTCAACTTTACAATTATTTGCCACTCTTCCTGTAAAAATTTATCCAGGTATGAAAATATGACAAGTAAGTTTCTGGGAAACAAAATGAGAAATAGATATTTACAAATGAAAATATAGTGAATGAAATGGTATAATTTCCTCAAAATCACATATGGATTTTTAATATAAAAAGATATTTTTAATAAAAATATCTTTTTTATTTGCAATTAAATTTTTTTTTTATAAAATCGCGTCGCTGAAATCTTTTAACCTATGTGTTAAAACAAAACAAAGGAGAAACCTAGCTATGAAAAAAACAACTATAATAGCTATTCTAATTATGATGTTTTCAAGTGCAGCATATTCATGTAATGATGAATATATTGACTACATGAACTCTATAATAGAAGATACAAGACAAAATATAGATGGAGTGGTAGCAGATAATATGCCGAACTCTATTATAATTGCGCAAGCGATATTAGAAACTGGCTATGGTAAAAGTCGTGCAGCAAGAAAACAAAATAATCATTTTGGGATGAGTTCTCAAAATAAAATAATGACTTATGATTCAGTTGAAGAAAATGTAGAAGCATATTTCGTCAATCTAAGTAATCATAATGCATATAGAAAACTAAGAGAAACTCTGGAATCAGAAAGTTATAACCTGCCAAAAATAATAAATTCATATGCAGGTTATTATGCTGAAGATCCTAAATACTCTAGAAAAGTTTTGAGTGTAATAAAAAGTTGTAAATTAAATTCTTATGACTTAAATAAAATACTATATGCTCAAAACTAATATAAACCCCTTACTAAAAAAGTAAGGGGTATTTTTTATTGTAAATAAAAGTTGACATTTAATGTTTTTTATAGATTATATATCACATTGAATTAATATATAATAATATTATTTATGACAAATAACCCAGCTAGTAATTTTATAAATGAGCAAAATAGAAATTTCGAATTATTAGAAATGGTATCAACTAGTTTAGATATACCTGAAATTGATTGAGATAATTTTGTAAAAACAGTAAAAAATCAAGTTAGAGTAATTCTATATAAAATAATTATTGATGAAAAACTAGCAAATAAAACAAATCTAGATGCAATAGATAGTATTATTAATAATTTTAAAGAATCAATTTGAAAAATCGTTATAGAAAAAGATATAGTTAAATATGTAGAAAATTGATTATGACCAGAACTTTTTGAAACTAATGTATTAAAAAGAAATCCTTCATGATATAATATAATTTACTTAAATGTATTATTATCAATAACAAATGAAATATTTGAAATAGCTAAACCTATTAGAGAAGAACAAAATCTTAGTAATATACAAATACATGCTATAAAAATGGATATAATGAATAAAATAGAATGACTGAAGTCATTAAATTTTTTAGAATATCTTATAGATTGATATATAGCTAGATTGGAAACAACAAAAGAAAGTTTTGAAGTGACAAAAAATTTTTTAGATAATATAAGATAAAAAAATATGCTAGACAAATTAAATCCAAGAAATTGGTTTTGAAATAATAAAGATATTGATGCAGAACAAGTAGAAAAAAAAGATATTACAGAAGAAAAAAATAATTTAGAAGAACAAAAAACTGAAACTAATAAAAATGATACAATAGAAAGTACTGAAACAACTACACAATTATTAACTGAAGATATAAAAAATAATATTGATCAAATTCTTGTAGCTAGTGAAAAAGATAAATTAAGATATTTCTTAAAAGATTTTTTTAGAAAAGAAACATGAAATGAGGTATCTGTAATAGATAGTTATGGTTCAGTTCAAGTAAATACATGATTATTATTAAATAAAAAAAGTTTAGAATCTATAATCCTTGATATACTATGAGAAGATTCAATTAAACTAAAATGAAAATCTATAATAATATGAAATATAGAATTAAATATAGATAACTATCAAGAAATTAATATAACAATTAAAGCATCAAAAATAAAAGATAGTGACTTAAAATTACTAAAAAATATATTACAAAATCATTTAATAAAAAATTCTTTATCAAAAAATGAAACTCTTAGTTGAGATAATATAGTTGATATATTATGATTAGAAAGAAAAAATTTAATTTTTAGTGAAAGAAATTCTTTTACAATAGCATTATGAACTAATTGAAAAATTCCTCTAGATAACAAAGTTATAAGTGAAATAATGGTAACACAAAATAGCTTTACAGATAAGTTTTTTATACAAATATGAAATAACTATTCTCTTTGAAATTCAATAAATTTAAATGTAACTCAAAATAATAGAGATTGATGATATTATAATGTAGAAATAGAGAATAAAAATAATGATTTATTTATTAAAGTCTCATCACATACTACTAGTATAAATGAAGAAATTGTATCAAAGTTTATAAAACCATTAATATATAGAATCTTAAAATTACAAGAGTCATGAGAAAATAGTATAAAAAAACTTGAAAACCTATGAGTAAAAGTAAATATATATTCTAATGAAGAACTAAGTATAGATCAAATTTGTGAACAAGAATGATTTGTATGATATGAAGATATAAAAGAAGAAGTAGATACAAAAATAATATCTCCTTGGAAACAAAAAGATAAATACCAAACTATTTCTAAAGAAATTTTTCCAAATATAAAATCAATAATTCCTAATTATGTCATTTTTGAATGAGAACCATGAACATGAAAAACTACAAAATGAAAAATAATAGGTAGATATTTATGATATCCTTTTATATATATACCTATAAATTCTATAACTTCAAAATGGTACTGAGAAAGTGAAGCAAGATTAAATGAAATATTTGAATTATCATGAAAAATTTGAGAAGAATATTGATGAGCTGTTGTAATGATAGATGAAATAGATGAAATATGAGCAAATAGAGATAATTCACATGAAGCAACAGCTAGAGTAACATGAGTTTTACTAAAAAAACTTGATTGAGTTGAAAAAATAGATGATATTTTACTAGTAGCTTCTACAAATAGATTAAATAAATTAGATCCAGCTTTAGTAAGTCGTTCTAACTTAAACTTAAATTTCAGAAGACCAAACAAAAATGAAATAAGTCTAATATTAAATCATTATATTAGTTGATTATGACAAATAACTGAAGAAATAACAACTAAACTAGAATGAAAAAGTTGAAGAGAACTTTCTAATTTAGCTAAAGACTTTGTAGCTCATATAATAAAAAACTTTGAAAAAGAAGAAATAGAAGAAAAATCATTACTTATGAGTGAATTTGAAAAATTTATAAAAAAAGAGACTAATTAGTCTCTTTTTTCTTTTGATTTAATTTCTATTTTATAGTTATAAATAGAGCTTTTCATAATATATTCATTTCATATATTATATGTATCTGGAATTCTTCAATTCTCATCAAGAACTAAAGAATATCATTTTCATATTACTTTATCAGGAGAATTATAAAGTATTGTTTTATAAGTATTTACAAGATTATTTTTTAAAATATTAAATTGATAAACAATTTTTTTATCAATATTTAAAAGTTTTAAATCATGTTCATATTTTTTTACCTTATTTCATATTAGAAGAGGTAAATTCTTTGATATAAAAGAAAGATCTCTTTTATATTGATTTGAAAAATTTAGTAGAGAATTATTAATATATTCATAATTAATATCTAATTCCCTTTTATAATTATCATAAATATCAATAAGTATTTTTGCAGCTTCACTAGGAGTTTTACAATCATAAGATGAAACCATATCTAGTATACTCTTATCAACTGTATGACCAACAGCAGACATAACTGGAGTATCAAAATTACAAACATAATGACACAAATCAAAATCATTAGCCCAATTCATTCATTCACTTCAACCTCATCATCTAATAATAGCAACTAAATTATATTCATCCTTTAATGATATTTCCTTTAGTCTTCATAAAACTTCATTACTTGCTTTTTCTCAATGAACAAGAGAAGTATAAATATCTATATCAAAATTATATCAAGACTCATTCAAAATAGTTTGAAAATCCCTAAATCATTCACTTTTATCTCAAGTTATTACTGCAATTTTAAAACTAGGGGTTCATATTGATGTTTTTGAATTATTATCAAAAATACCTAAATCTAATAATTTATTTATATTTTCTTTTTTTTGTAACTCTAATCAACCAATAAAATAATCACTATGAATTTTTAATATATTGACTGAAAAATTATAAGTTCTATGAAAGCTTGGCTTAATAGTAAATAATATTTTTTTTCAAACTAAATCTGATATATCTGAAATTCATGTTTCTCATAAAAAAGATAACATAACTCTAGGGTTAAATATATTAGCCCTAGTAGAATCTATAATTTTTCAATTTTTTATCTCTACTAATTCAAAATAATAAAATTGCCTATTTTGTTTTATTGACTTTACTTCAGCTTCAACTATGTATTCATAATAGCCTATTATATCATCAAATTGTCATTTTATAATATCAAGAAATTCAGATAATTTTAACTTTTTGTTATTTAACATTATTATTTTTCATTATTATCTAATTTTTTATCAAGTTTCATAAGTTTTTCATTACAAAAACTATATAATTTTTTTGCTTCTTCTTGTAGATTAATTAACTCATCAACATCTATAATTTCTTCCCTATCCAATAAGTCAGATATTTCTAATAATCTTTCATAAGAATCTTTAAAGTTTTTTTGTTTTTCAGACATTATTAAAATACTTAATAAATAATAAATTTAATTCTATACAATATTTATTTTTTTCAAATAAAAAACTATAAGTTGAAAAATAAGATTTTTGAGTTAAAATATATTCCTATAATGATAAATATATTCTTTTATATGAAAACTACTATTTGGGAAAAATTAATTACCATATTTTGGAAGCAAAATAAACGGCATAGACATTGAGTATTAATTCATACACTAAAAGTAACATACTATATTATAAAAAATAAAAAATATAGAATGATAAGTGCATGATTGCTTCATGATATATGAAAACCATTAATGGCAACCAGAAATAAAAATAAAAAACTAGATTTTTCTTTTCACTGACATGAAGAAAAATCCTATCAAATAATAAAAAACTGGCCATTAATTTCAAACTATACAAAAAAACTTGTAAGATGGCACTATCTTATAAGATGAACAAAAAAAGCACTAGAAAAAAGTAAAGATGAAACAAAATCTGAAAAATATAGACAACACTGGAAAAATGAATACACAAGACAAAAATATGTATGGGATAATTTGGATGATAGCTTCAAAAAAGAACTTGCTCTATTCTTAAAATATGATGATATGTGAAAATAAAAAATACTAATAAAAATTAGTATTTTTTTATTGACATTATATAAAAAAGTAGTATAAATACTGTAATATTTTTATATTAATAAATACAATTAATTTATGTCAATATTAAAACATAATAGTTCTGAAACTAATATAGAATCTCCTAAAAATTCAGTTGAAAATAAATGGTTTAAAAACAAGATAAATACATATATATTTGCAATAGGTTTGTCAGTTGCTGCAATAGTTTGAACTAATACAAAAGCAAATACTGAAAATAACAATTGAAATATTGTAAGTAATGAGATAGCAGGAGTTCAAATAAATAATTCTAAAGAACTAATTGATTTATTATCAAATTTTTATTCTATGCATGAAGTAGAATTAAATAAAAATCAATTGGACTCACTATATGATGAATACAATAGCTTAAATATATGACCAAATACAAAAATATATCTTAGATCTATATTATTAGAATCATATATAAAAATACTAAAAGTATGATATACGGTAAGTTGATATCAAGAACTAGATAAATTACTAGAAAAAATAGATGATTTAAGTGAATGAAAAATAACTGTAAGTATTTGAGAATCTATGCCTGAAAATTCTGAATTTTCAAATAATATAACAATTGAATGAGAATTAAAATGAAAAGAAATAGTTATAGAAGAGAAATGATGGACATTATTTTGATCTAGTAAAAATGAAACACAAATAGAAATAGATAATAAACAATTATTAAATGTTTTTGTATCAGATATACCAGATAGTATTGATCAATCAATGAACAAGATAATTGAAATAAACGACCAATACTTAAAAATACAAAAACTACTTAGAGAAGCAAGACAAAAAATAGGTATATTAGAATACAATTTACAAAAAATAGAAGAAGAAAAAGTTGTATTAATAAACAATCACAATCAACAAATAAAAGATATAATTCAAGATAAAGAAAACAAAATAGAAGAATCAAAAAATAACTTCAATTCAAGAATACAAGAACTGGAGACAAAGCATAGAAGTGAGATACAAATCCTAGAACAAAGTATAGAAAAAAAAGAAGAAGAAATTCAAAAACTAAATCAAGAGCATAACTCACAATTAGAAAGATTAAGAGCAACTCATAGTGCTGAAGTAAAAAGAATAGAGGATGAATCAAATCTAAGAATAGTTAGACTTCAAGAAGCATTTGAAAAAGAAAGAAATGATTATAATTCAGAAATTCAAGTATTAAAAAACGAAATAGAAAATATAAAAAAAATAAATAATGCTCAAATAATAACTCTGAAAAATCAAATTGATGAGTTAACTCAATCAAATAATGAATTAAATCAAAGAAATAGTACTCTTCACAACCAAATAACAAGCCTTAACCAAACAATAGAGATACTAGAAAGAAAAGAACAATCATTAAATGAAGAACTTGAAAGAAGACAGTCAGAAATAGATATAATGATAACTGAAAAAAATCAATTAGTTCAACAAATAGATAAAGTATGAGATGCTAGAGATATATTATTAGCTCAAACTCAAGATAATTTAAATAGAACTCAAGCATTAAATAATAGATTAAACAATAGAATATCACAACTTGATTCTCAAATAGTAGAATTAAAATCTCAAATTAACACTCTAGAACAAGAAAAAGCTCAATTATTAGAATTAGAAGAAAAAGCACAAACTCTTACTTGAGCACTAGAAAAAATATCAAGAATGAATTGAGAAATAGAAGAATTAAAAGAAAAAAACCAAGAATTAGAAGAAAAAAACAATGAATTAACTAGATTAAATGAAGAGTTAGAATGATTTAGAGAATACCTAGAAAAATATAATGAAATACTACCAAATTATAATGAAGCAAAAAATAATATAGAGGATTTAACAGAAGAAAGAAAAAAATTAACAAATGAAATAGAAATATTAGAAAGAAATAATAATTGATTAAGAGAAAGTATAGCTAATCAACAAAGAAATAATCAAAGTTTATTAGCACAAATAGATAAACTACAAAAATCTTATGATGATTTACTAGAATGAAATATAAATATTTCAAATGAAACTGTAACTCAAAAATTAAGAGATGCATATGAATTAAATCACTGATTAAACGAACAAGTACAACAACAAGCAGAACAATTAGAGCAGGCAAATAGAGAAAAAGAAGAAGCACAAAGAGAATTAGTAAGAGTAAAAGCTGAATTTGCTGAAAGAGAAATACAATTAAGAAGAGAATACGAAGAAAAAGCAGCTAGATTACTTAGAGATTTACTTTTGAAAAAGTAATATTTGCAAAGAAAATTATAGTATGATATTATTAATCTAATATTATACTATTTTTTTATTATTATGAATGCAAATCCAGAACAAAGAAATAATAACATAGAAGATAATTCAATTAATGAAGCCTTATCTTGAAAATTAAATGAATTACAAGATGCCTTAAATAAACTAGTAGAATCTTGAGACATAACAGAAGAAAACAGAAATAACTTTATAAAATTATGGTTATGAGAAGATCCTTCAAAAATTACAGAAGAATGAAACTGATTAATAGATAAATTTTTACAAGAATCTATAAAAAAATTAGAAGAAAACCAACATGATCAAGAAATGATTACAAATATATCGAGAATAAATTTACAAAACTATATAAATGATATAAATATAAAAGATTTTTCATTTACAGAAAGCTTACAAGCAAGTTTTAAAGAAGAAGAACAATCATCTCAAACTACAGAAGAACAAACAACAAACTCAGCAGTATCTCAAGAAGAAAATACTGGAGAAGAAACTAATCAACAAATAAGCGCAGAAGAATTAAGAAAAACTACTTTAGAAAATAGATATAATGAATTAATATCTATATTAAGAGAAAGAATAGATGAAGCTAAATCATTATTATGAGATAAAGCAAGTGGTTACTCTATTGAAATAGAATTAACAGAAGATCAAGATATAGAAAAAAATATATCAGAAATAGAATGAGTTATTTCAAGAGTAGAAGAAGATATTCAAAAAATACAAAATAATACTCATGAACTTCAAAAAGAAGAAGTTATAGTTGAGACAAAACAAGAAGAAGCTAAAGAAGTAGAAACTAGTGTAGAAGAAGAAATAGCTACAGCTGAAGCTAAAGAAGCTCCTATAAATGAAGTTATAGAAGAAGACCATTTAGAAGAACAAAAATCAAATGAAGTAATAATCAAAAAATGAGATAATTTATGGAATATAGTTAAAGAACATTATTGATTATCAAAAAATACTGATATTGCAAATAAAATAAAAGAAGTTATTCAAGCTCAAGAAGATTGAAGAACAAAACAAAGATTAGTTAGAACAAAATGAAATTTATTATGGGTATGAGATAAAATAAAATTACCATAAAAAAATAAGATTAGTATTATTTACTAATCTTATTTTTTATTTCTTCAATAAAATCTTTAAAGCTTTTATTTTGTTTTTTTAATTTTCTTCTAAGCATTAAATATGTTCATAATCAAATTGATGTAATAAGTCATAATACTCATGAATAAGCTACAGTTGATTTTGCCTTGTCCCAATTTTTTGGAGCTTCCATTCATACTGGATTTTTTGCATAATCATAAAATAACTCTCTAAAAGCAGTATTCTCAAATTCATCCATAGTAGGTAATAGATAAGTATCAAATCAATTATCAGATAAAAAATCTTTTATATTTTGATTTTTAAAAAGCTCATAATATTTCAAAGCTGAATAATTAGAGTCCTTTATATCATCTATTAACAATATCAAATCATTAACAACTAATAAATAATCTTTATTTAATAATTGTAATCTTGATTTGTAAAAATCCAATCTTTGAGATAAAACATCTTTATTATATTCTATCTTTCATTTGTAATCTCTTTTTAATTTTGGATATGATTCATCATGTATATCATCTCACAAAGCTTCTAATACTCTTAATATATAGTTTTCTCAAGTTCATACTAATGTAGTTTTTTCTGATCTATTATTTATAACTAATAATAATTTTTTATATCTTGATTGTAAATCATTATTATAAAGTATTTCATCAGTATGAACTCCTGAAGCTAATAACCATCAATTAAGATTATAATAGTGCTCGTGCATTTTATCCAATATAAGACTTGTTTGAACTACTTTTCATACAATATTTATTTGTCTTGAATCATTAAACCTAAATAATTCTTTCAATAAATCATATACTTGATTTCAAACTTCTAGTCTTTGCTCTGAAGTTAAAAATTCAACATATTTAATTTTATCTGATATTTGTTTTACTAATTCTAAATCATCTTCAATATTTTCTTCATATCTTAATTTTCTTCTTTCAACTACTCTTTTAATTTCTGGATCATTCAGAAATTCTATAGCTCTTTGTAGTTGTTCTACATTTGGTAATTTAACTAGAGAATTATCAGCATTTTTTAAATTATTAAGTCTAAGTTGAAAATCTCAATAAGAACTAATTTTTCATAGCATTCTTCAAACCTCTTTCATAATTTTTCTAAGAGGAATTCCTTTTTCATAACTTTCTTGAACTAATATATGAGCAAGAATATCGTAATCTTCCCTATTTTTAGCTATTGTTTCTATAATCATAGAATCAAGATCAGATAATTTTACATCTTCTACAAAAGATTCTTGTAATAAGTTTTTTAAAACTGCATCTATAAAATCAAGTGGAATAGATATAGATTGCATACTAGGAACTATTCATCTAGTTAAGTCTATAGAAGGATTTTGAGAGTATTTATCAATAATAATATCTATTAATTTGTGTTTTTTTAATAAATCTAAACTTGATATTTTATCAAAGCTTTCATATCTATCAGAATAAAGTTTTAGTTTTGATTCTAGTTGAGTATATATTGTTGCAAAATTATCAGCAGGAAAGAAAAATATATCAACATCATTTGATGCTATATCTGCATTTTCTATATATGAAGATATTATTTCTTTTTTTCTTAATTCTACATATTCAAAATGAAGAGCTGGAATATTACCTGTTTCAAAATAAGGAATAGGAGCATTTATATTTACTGCTCATGGATTCAAATCAGCTTCATTTTGCATGTATCACATAAGTTGTAATCATTGAATTTGAGCCTTATAATTAGAATAGAATTGATTAATTTGATTTTGAGTAAGACTATTAATTAATGATTGAATTTTTTGTTCTCTATAAGAAATAAGATCAAAATTTAAACTAGTTCTTTCCCTGCTTCAATCTCTCAAAGATTGAATTCTATTCATCATTTCTACTTCATAATCATCTAATCTTAATTCTTTATATTTTCAAAATTCATATCTTAATATAGATTCTTTTAATTTCAAACTAAGATTCTCATCTTTTCTAAGATAGTAAGTATTAGTTATTTCTATTTGATCAGTTATATAATCATATTTTGATTCTATTCAATGACTATTTTTTAGGTTATCATTTGGTATAAGTAGCTCACTAGGAGTATATGTTCATATAGTTACAAACTCAAAATAAAAAAGAGTTCTAGCATGATTGTTTTTTGATATATATTTGTTTGTAGAAGTAGTATCATGAAATCAATCCATCAATATAGGACCTGATATTTTTATATCATCTTGAGGAGATATTTTTAGTCTATCTGATGGTTTTTTATTTAATTCTTGATATAAGTCTATTTTTTCTCAATTTACCTCTAAATCTATCATAGAATGAAAATAATGCATATTTTCTATAATAGTATTTTTTGTAGCATTATTTAATGCAGACCTATAAGCTCATCTTTGTTGAACAAATTTTGCTATATAAGTTACTACATCAAGTTATAATTAATTGATTCTTTTGATTCGCTATTTATATCAAAAATATCTGAAGCCTGGAACTCCATATCTCAATTTCATAAATAAATAGCTTGGTGAGTATTTATACTCATATGAGCATTAGGATTTCTAAGTAATTTTTCTTGATTATACTCTTTTACTCTCCATTTGTAATTACTAAGATTGAAATATATAAACAAAATACTTCATGGCACTCAATGATTTTTTAAATGGTTTCAAGTTTGAAGTAGTGACTGATAATAACTATCTTTGTCTTTTACTATATCATTTTGACCTACTTTTTCAAAATCAAAATGATTCATCATATCATAAAACTGATAATATAAACCTGCTCTTCTAAGCTCATCTGGTAGCATCCAAGCATCTATTCATTCCCTATTTATATAAGAGTTTTCTAAACCTGTTCTATCACTAGGATTTTTCAAAGATGATAAAAATCATTTTATAGTACCTGCACAATAAACTCTTTCAAACCAAGCATAATCAACAAAAGGAGGATGAATAACATCAAGTCATCATTTTTTTATATTTCAAAGCATTGCATTAGACATTCTATCTAATCAAATAGTATTTACTTGTTTAGGAAAAAGATTTTGAGAATTCAAAGCATCAACCAAGCTATTTTGAGATTCAAAATTAGATATAAGTAAATCATTATAAACTGATTGATTAAAAAATTTATCACTAGATAAAAGAGATGATACTCATATTTTTGTATCATCTATAACTTCAGAAGTATTTTCTATACTAGCATAACTAGGACTTGAAACACTAAGAGCACTTGCCAAAATTCAAGCCTGTAGAGTTTTTTTCATAAATATATATATATTTACAATTTAATATTTTATTTTATAGTTTATACTTATATAAATAAAAATGTCAATAAGTATTTTAATTTATATTTTTAATGTAAATGAACAAAAATCTGATCATCAAAACTGAGCTTTTATAAGATCATTAGTTTGCTTTTTTACATTGTCTATAGTATTTGATAAATATTTTTCTCAACTATCATAAGAAGATAATAAAACCATACAATCCTCTCATCAATAAATATCTTTTATATCCCTCAAAACATACTCCAAAAATTGATTAGCAACTCATTTGATAACAAAACTAGGATTATATCAATTAGAATTATAAATATCTTTCATACTAGAAGTCATATATTCATAACCAGATGAACTTGTAGTATCTATAACTCTTGCAATATTATCTGATTTTTCAGGCTCTAAAAAATGAACTTTTATATATCAAATAAGATTTCATTCTTTTTTGAAAAAATACTCTCTAATTTCGAACTTATAAAGATTTGAAGTATTTATATCAACATCAAAATCTATTGAATTATCAATAGAATTATTTGAATTTAAAGTCATTATATTGTTATTTAAAATATTAATCTTAAATAACTTATACTTACATAAAAACAAATGTCAAAAAGTTATTTTTTTAAAAATAAAATATTAATAAGTTAAATTATTAATAATATTACTTTACTTAAAAAATCAATTGAATATTATAAAATATAATAAATATTAAAATAAAAAATGAAACTAATAACTCAAAAATATAAATATGATTGCTGAGTTGCTGCTGTATATAATTTATTAAAACAATCTAATATTGATATTGATTATTTTGAATTAGAAAAATATTTATCAACAACAACTTTATGGTGAACTATTCCAAAAAATATTGAAGATTTTTTGACGAAATATAACAATATTGATTTTAAAATATCTGTAATTTTAGTTTCATCAGATATTTTTTATGATAATAATGAAGATTATGGCCACTATGTAAATATAATTTGATTCAAAAATAATAAATATAAAATATTTGATCCATGGGATTGATTATACTATGAACTATATTATGATGAACTTAAAAAATCAATGTTAAATGTACTTGTATGAAAAAAAAGTAGATATAATAACATATTTTTTTGAAAAGATATAAGTAAGTATTGTTAATATAATAGAGAAAAAAAATTCTAAATATGAAATAATGTGGTTTAAAATAAAAAAGTATGTAATAATTTAAATTACATACTTATAAGGTTCAATTATTTTTATTTTGATGGAGTCATTCTTAGATATATAATACTAAACTATTATCATCATGACAAAGCAGATAATATAAAAATTAAAAAAAACAAAGAAATAGCAATTAATAAAATAACTATAATCCATAAAATTTTTTTATATTTTTTTCACTTAAGGTAATAATAAAAATAAGTAATTAAATAATAAAATAGAAAAGTAAACAATAAAAATCAAAATGTAGGTTTAAATAACCATCAGGCCCGGGTAGTAAAGCTAGCTTGAATACTAATATTAAATATGATATCATAAATAAACATAGGAATAATAATAAGCGGTAATACTATAAATTCTTGTCAAGAAGTATTAGATCAATAAGAAGATAACAAAATAATTAATACTATTGTAGGAAATATCAATGATTTGTAATATATATTTTTAAGGAAAATTTTAAAGTTCATATAAAGTATTTAATATAAAATAATAAAACACAAAAAAGAAAAATAATTTAAAATTAATTTTTAGTTAATCTTTTAAGATAATAATATCCACTTCAACTTGAAATAGTAAAAATTAATGCTAGACCTAAAAAAATTTTTCATCATACATCACTAGAAACAATATCTAACAAATCTAATAAATATAAAGTAATAAGATATATTATTAAAATAATAACAGGAATAAAAAATAATATATCCTTAATATTTTTATTAGGTTTTAAATAATTAAATAAAATATATAAAAAAATTGAAGGAATAATAAAAATCGGAGCCAGTAAACCTACACCAATAGTTTCAAAATCTAATGTTAAAATTACCATTGATAAAGATGAAAAGAAAGTTACAATTAAATATGTTTTTATAAAATTTAAAAACATATTTTTAAGAGCTATTTTATTCATAATTAATTATTATAGAATTATTATTAAATTTTATATAATAATAAAATTTAATAATCAAAATAGATATAAATAAAGAAAAAATAATAAATATATCTATTTATTATTTTCTTTAAAAATTCTTCTTCATGTCACTCTAGATAATGACTCATTATATCTTGTTCATTTTAAAAATCTTAAAGGTGATCTTTTTGAAATTACTCATGCTCAATTAAAAAGTTCAAGCTTTTCTTCTTGAGAATATGATTGAGAAATTCTTCAGACTTGAGGGTTAACTCTACATGCATACGTTAAAACAGTCTCATATACTCATTCTTTTTCAAGTATTTTCTTGAGATCTTTTAGAGTAGTTCAACTTTGAGCATTATCATCATAGATTACAACATAATTCTTTCCTTCGACTGTATTTCTATTTAAATTACTTTGAATTTTCTTTATTCAAAATAATTTTTCATAATCATTGTCTAATATAGCTAAAATTTGCGATGAAAATATAGAACCATATTTTTTTACCTCTGCTGAATAAGGGTAATCATAAAAATTTAAACCTTTATTTTGATTTTGTAAATCATATTTTGAATACACAACATTTCAATTATTAATACCTACACCATAATTCTCAAACAAAAGGTCTAAAACAGGCTTTACATATGCTCATATAGTTGCTCAACCATAATTAACACTAAAAATATCTAAATTATCAACTTCAGGGTTAAATCATTTTTTAATAAGTCAAACATATGAATTTAATGCTGTTTTAATCATCACTAATGGATCATTTTCTTCTCTGTACAATCTAATTACCTTATTTGCTAATAATTTATAATAATTTGATTTTTCTCTTTCAGGTTCAATTCAAGAGATTTCATCAAAATTTTTTATAACATCAAAACATACTTTTATAGTATTAATAACATTTATTACTAACATAGAATTATAATTAGTTCAGTTAACTAGCTCTTTATGCATAACTGATAAAACATTTGTATTTCATAATAATAGCTTTGTATAATTGTCTCATTCTCTTGATAAACTATTAGCTAAACTATCAGCTGCTGCAAGGTTCATTATTTTTTTTTGACTCGATTTAAATGAATCAAAATCATTTATATATATTAAATCTTGATGAGCTTGAGCATAAAAAGACTCTATTTCTATCACTTGCTTTTGATTAAATACTAGTTTTCAATTATATTCTGAATTTAAAAAATTATCATCAGTAATAATTTCAATAATATTTTGCAAGAATGCAATTACATTAATTCTAGCATCTTGAAGTCATAAAATTACCTTATGGTAGCTTTCATTATTCTTATCACTTAAAGCAAATTCTAAAGCCAATAATAAAGCCCTATTTATTGACTCATAATAATTATTAAAATCTATAAAAAACTTATTAACATCTATGTCTTCTATATGAAAATCATTAATGGATCAGAATTTATCTATACCTTGTACTTGTAATGAATCAAATAAAAAATAATAATCCTGATTTCTAAAAACTCTTTCATTTCATTTTTCATAAGTAAAAGAGTTTAATGATTCTAAAAGTTCAACCGGAAATGTGTGTAATTCCTCATTACTTAATTTAATACCTCCATCAACATGAAAACTTTCTGATAGAAATCAAAAATCTCCTTGAAATTTTAATTTTGAAATAATATTTCACTTAAGTCATAAAAGTCAATTAACTTTTTCTTTAATTCATAAATTTTGATCATGAATTATAAGTTGAGATTCATCATAATCCTGCAATGCAGTTTCTTTCGCTATATCTAGGATTTTTCTTCAATTTTTCAAAATAAATAATATAAATAATATAATAATCTATATTAAAATAACATAATTTATAAAAAATAACAAAATACTATATAGAAATTTTTATCAAATAATTAATTAATAATAAGCTCTTTTTCTTTATATAAAAATACTAAAATATTCTACTAAAAACTGATTTTATAAAATCAAGTAGTTTATCAAACCATGATTTATTATTTTCAACTAAATTTTCCTCAACAATATTAATATTTTCAGTTTCAATTTCTATATTATCAATATTATTTACTACTTCATCGCAAGTTTTATATTTCTCTTTAATTTTCTCTACTAATTGTTCTTCTGACATAACATCATCAGGTCTATAATTTCAACATTGCCACAATACTTTTCAAAATGATTTGAAATATCATTGTTTATTTTCAATATAAAACTCATCATTATTTTTACATGATATTCTTCATATTTCTAATACTTGAAAATAATCTTCATAATCTCAATTATTATAATCGCTTATAGTAATTATAGTATCTCATATATTAAAACCTTCAAAATCTACCCTTCAAGTATCTATAAAATAATGTTTTCAAGTTTTAAAATATGATGTAGAAAATGGCTTCTCAATATTCTCTATATCAATAAATTGAAATTCTCACTTTGAAGACATTTCATATGGTAATTTTCACTCTATTAATCAATTATATTTTCAAACTATAATTAATTCAGGAGTAAAAGGCATACAAGCATTTGTTGTATTTGAAAATATAAAAAAAACTAGTATTAATGTTATTATTATTTTCATATTAATTATAATTAATAATATAATATATATTATATTATGATTAAAAAATATAATTACAATTGAAAAAATAATAAATATTATTTAACAATAAAAAAGAATATAATTATTTATATTATAAATTTTTTGTATAGACTTTATTGATATGATATGTATAGTAATTATTTTAATGCAAACTTGCCAAATAACCTTAGAATAAAGAAAAAGAGCTTATATTTTAAATAAGCTCTTCTAAAAAAATTATTTTTCCATCTCTTTTATCAACTCAACTACATTAACAAGTAAATCTAATTTTTTAGCACTTTCAATATCAAAAAATCAAATTTCAACACATTCATCAGATTTAGTAAAATCCAGATTTTCTACTTCTGTTTTATAACAAATATTTGCAATCCAAGGTCTTGTTTTGCTTGTAGGTTTGTTAGTAGTTATAAAATATAAAGGTATTTTATCTATATTTTTTGCAACTAATCACATCTCCTCATATAATTCCCTTTTTAAACAAGATATAGGATTTTCTCAATGGTCTAATCACCCTCATGGTAAATCCCATGTTCAATTACTTTCTTTGCATAATAAAAATTCTCATTTATTATTATAAATAAGAGCTTTTACACTTACTCTATACCATCAGTTTTCTATATTTTGCATAATTAAAATATTAGTAATTAATTATTTCATCAATTCTATTAAATATTTTATCATTCCATTCTTCTTTTTTATACTTTTTAACTAAATTAGCTAATGTTTTACATCTCTCTATTTCAGATAAATTATTTTCTTTTACATAAAATAAAAAGTTATCATACACATCAGATATTTTTACTATCATAGCATCCTCTCATACAATAGAACATCTTCTAACTATATCTTCTAAAATTTCAGTTTTTTCTAAAATCATATTTTTTGAATTAGCTTTAACTATTTCTAAAACATTTTCTCAAAAATTATCACTTATTATCTTTTCTGTTATATCAGTATCTTCTAATGCATCATGTAATAATCAAGCAATTTGTAATTCTTCAATATATCAATTATTCCATAAGTAAGTTCAAACTCTTACACTATGAAATAAAGAAGGTTTCTTTTGGTCTTCTTTTGGATAATACTCAACTAATAGTCTTAGAGATTTTTCAAATTTAAATCAATTCATAATTAATTATTATAGATTTATTATTAAATTTTAGTATAATAATAAAAATCTAATAATCAAAAATCATTATGGAAATAAAAATAGCTAAATCAGAAACTGAATACAAAGAATGTTTTGAATTTATAAAAAATATATGGAAAAATGAATTTAAAATTGATTTTGAAACAAGATTAGAAGAGCAATACAAAAGTTTTTTAAATTCTAATATTTATTATATCAAGAAAAATTGAAAATTAGTATGAATAATTCAGTTAGCAAAGATTAATAAATGACAAAAAACAAAAGACTGAATAACTCCCAAAAAAGATTGTTATTTTTTATGGAGAATATGAATATCAGAAGAGTTTAGAAAAAAATGATATTGAAGTAAATTGATAAATTGTTCAATTGAAAAAATAAAACAAGAATGAATAAAACTAATATATTTATCATCAGAAATAAATAATATAGATTATTATTCTAAATTTTGATTTAAGAAAATATCTGGTAAAGAAAGAATAATTTGAAATACTATTGCAGTTCATATGGAAAAAAATTTATAATATAATTTAAAAATTATGCAATCAATGGATTTATTTTGAGAAGCATTATATGATTATCATAATTGAAATCAAAAAACACCTTTTTATTTAATTAATAAAGACTGAGAAAGATGGGAACAAGATTTATGGTGGTATTTTAGAGATGAAGAATGATTTAATGAAATAGAAAAAACTTTATTCGATAATGTTAGTTGAACAAATTTACTTGATATATGATGTGCAACTGCTTACTATTTCCCTATTTTAGAGAAAAAAGTTAAAAATATAGAATGAATAGATATTTCATCAATAGCAATAAAGACAGCTTGGAAAAAATGACACAAAAATACAAAAGTTTTAGATATAATGAATGAAAAAATAAATAAAAAATATGATATTATTACTTTGATGTGAAATAATTTATCAATTTGATGAGATATAGAATGAACTAAAAAATTAATTTGAAAATTAAAAGACTTATTAGATACAAATTGAAAAATATTATCAATTTTTAAAAAAGAAGAAGATAGTGATTATTTCATATGAGAATTTAAGTGTGAGTATGATTGAAAAATATCTAAACCTTTTAAATGGATTAGAATAAATTTAAATTATCTTGAAAAGCTACTAAATGAACAATGATTAAAACTTAAAGTTTTATCAGAAAATGATTATTGAAGTTGTTTAGAAATTAAACATATATAATTATGAACCTAAAATTAGAATTCCCAAATATAAATCATAAAGAAAAATATGAAGAATTAATAAAGAATTGGTGAAAGATTGAAAATTTAGAAGAAATATCACCATGAGCTTTATTTTATTGAAATAATTATGAAGAGTTTTTAAATAAAATTCAAAATATGGTAAATAATCCACCTAAATGATTTAGTAAATCAAGTTTATTATTTCTGATGGAAAACAACGAAATAATTTGAGGTATAGATATAAGACATGAGTTAAATTCAGATATATTAATTGAAATATGATGAAATATCTGATATTGAATAGCACCACAATATAGAAGAAAATGATATGCTACAAAAATGCTAGAATTATGATTAATTGAAGCTAAAAAACTTTGATTAGATAAGGTTTTAATAACTTGTGATATAGATAATATTGCTTCTAAAAAAGTTATTCTAAAAAATTGATGAGTTTTTGAAAGATTAAGTAATAATTGAAAAATGAATAGATTTTGGATTAACCTGAAATAATTTGATTTAAACTAAAAAAGTATGTAATAATTAAAATTACATACTTTTTTTGTTAAATTAATTTTGTTTTGGTGGGAAAAGTGAGGCGAGGGTCGAAAAACATTACATTTAGCGATCCTCGAAGATCCTGATCAGTTCAAGAAAAATTATAGAAATTTGAGAAAATTAATTGTGTAAAAAAGTAGTGAGAAAAATTTCTCACTACTTTAGTTTTTTATGGTTTGGTCGAACTAATTTTTAACTCTCAAATACACTTATGAATTCTTGCATTTTATCTTTGATTCTATCAATTACACTTTTTCTTTCAAGTAATTTTGGTTTATAATTTAATGTATTTGCTATTTCCTCTTTTAAAGGCATTTTTTCAGTATATAAATAATTATTTATAAGTTTAGTAAACTTTGATGAATCTATATTTTCGTCAAGACATAATTTTTCAAATTCTTTTGATTTATGTAATATCATGAATTTATCAAATTCACTTCAAATATTTGAAGTATCTTTGATATTTCATAAATTTTCTTCTATAAACTTTTCTATTAATTCTCTTTTACTTCTAAGTGTTACTTCTCATGCTACTAAATCTAAAATAGATTTTTTCATCTTTTCTTTATGTTCAGAATCTGAATCATGTAAATTAGCAAGTAAAGCTAATATATAATCTATATTTATCTCATCTCTCTTTATAAGCTCTAGTTCGAAATCTACATCATCTAAAATAGAAACTTTCTCTTTTTCACTTCTTTTTCTAACTTCATCATAAATATCAAGATACTTTGATTTATAATCTTCAAAAGTTTGAGCATCTATATCAAGTTTATTAAAATCAAAATCAACAAAAGTTTCAAGTATATTTTTAATTCTTATTAAATCTCTAAATGCTTTTACAAATTCAAATTGTTCCTCTTCACTTATAAGTCAATCAACAGATTCAACACTAGGAGCTATTAAAATAAGTTTTTCTAAAGCTTCATTAAAATATTTAATATAAGTTTCAAAACTTTCCATTAAAATTACTTCTTTAGCTTCTGGATTTGAAAATAAGGCAATAGCTTTATCAACATCATTTTTAAGATTTCTAAAACAAACAATATTTCATTGTGATTTTTGTTCGTTTAATATTCTGTTTGTTCTTGAAAAAGCTTGGATTAATCAGTGATATTTTAAATTCTTATCTACATATAAAGTATTTAAAGTTTTAGAATCAAATCAAGTCAAAAACATATTTACAACAAGCAAAATATCTATTTGTCTTTCTTTTACTTTTTTTGCTATATCGTTGTAATAATTATAAAAACTTTGAGTGTCTTTAGTAGAAAATTTAGTTCAAAATATACCATTATAGTCATCTATAAATTCATCTAATTTTTCTCTAGTATGTTTATTAACTTCATTATCTTTTACTTCAATTTGTATATCATTAATTATTCAGTCAGCATCTTTATCATCTTCATTAGTTCAATATGAAAATATAGTAGCAATTTTTAAATTATGATTTTTCTTTTTAAATAATTCATAATACTTTATTAAAGTTTCAACAGAACTTACACAAAACATTCATGTAAATGATTTATGATGAGTTTTAGTATCATGATTAGCAATAATATAATCAGTTATTTTATCTAATCTGTCTGGAGATTCTAAAAGCTCTTTAGTATCGATTTCTTCAACTTGTATATCTAAATTAGTGTTTGATTTTTCTTTATATTTACCTATATATTCAACTGAAAACCTTAAAACATTTTCATCTTTAATAGCATCAGTTATAACATAACTATGTAATTGTTCTTCAAACAAATCTTTGGTAGTTCTTTTATTATTATGATTTTCTGCAAAAATTGGAGTTCATGTAAAACCAAACATTTGATTATTAACAAAAAACTTTTTAATTCTATCATGAGTATCTCAAAATTGACTTCTATGACATTCATCAAAAATAAACACAACTTTTTCATTTGCTAAAGCTTCCATTTTCTTTAAATATCTCTCTTTTGAAATAGCAGTATTTAGTTTTTGAATAGTAGTTACTATTAATTTTGTGTTACTATCTTCAAATTGTTTTACTAATTGAGTTGTATTATCAGTTCAATCAATACTTCATTTTGAAAAACTATTAAACTCTTTAGTAGTTTGATAATCTAAATCTTTTCTATCTACTACAAAAACTACTTTTTTAACTTCTGGGATTCTTGTTAATATTTGAGAAGTTTTAAAAGATGTAAGAGTTTTTCAGCTTCAAGTAGTATGCCAAATATAACCATTTTTAGTTGAGTTCTTTACTCTATCAATAATAGCTTCAACAGCAAAATATTGATATGGTCTTAAAACCATTAATATTTTATCAGTTTCATTTAAAACAATATATCTAGTTATCATTTTAGATATATTACAAGGCTCTAAAAATACCTTTGTAAACTCTTCTAATTTTGTGATATTTTTATTTTTTACATCAGACCAATAAAAAGTTTGTTTAAAACTTTGTTTTCTATTGTTAGCATAATATTTTGTATTTACTCAATTACTTATAATAAATAATTGAATATATTGAAATAATCAAGCACCACTTCAAAAACTATGTCTTTGATACCTATTAGTTTGATTAAAAGCTTCTTTTAACTCTAATCATCTTCTTTTTAATTCTATCTGAACTAATGGAAGTCAATTTATTAGTAAAGTTACATCATAACGATTTTTATAAGTTCATTCTATAGTTATTTGATTTGTTACTTGAAACTCATTTTGACACCAATTATCCATATTAATAAACTCAATCCAAACTTTATCTCAATTATCAAGTTCTAAGCTCATCTTATCTCTTAAAATTTTAGCTCTTTCAAATACATTTCATTTATTTAGATGATTTAAAACTCTATCAAATTCTTTATCTGATAAAGTTTTTCAATTTAGAGTTTTGAAATTATGTATTTCAAGTTGATTCTTAAGATTATTTAAAAGCTCTTTTTCATCTTTAATAGTTACAGGAATATATTCTAGACCTTGTAATTGTTTTATAAGATTATTTTCTAATTGTGCTTCTGATTGGATTGTATTCATATAATTTAATTAATTTTATCTATTAATTTTTCTATTATTTTAATACTAAAGTCTGAATGAGTATTAATATCTGTTTTTAAATTTAATAAATTTAATGCCTTATCTGGTAAATTATGTATTTTTTGTGTATTTTCTTTTCTTAATGTAAATACTGAATCAATACCTCAATTTATTAGTTGTTCATCATTTTTATAGTGTAAATCTGATTCAATTAATCAAATATGAGAATCATATAATTCAACTAATTTTGAGTAAAAATTATATAACTTAAAACAATATATTCCAATTGTAAAAAGAATTAATTCTACAATAAATAAAAATATTCAATTTCATAAGAATCATAGTATAAAATCTTCAAATGACTCTTTATTTCATATATTTAAAAAATATAATAATAAATTAATTATGATAACTCAAGACAATAACTTTAATCATAAATTATAATATTTTTCTGCTAATTCAATTTTTTTATCTCTAGTTAATTTAAACTTATCAATAAACGCAATATTTTCATCGTCTTCTTTTGAAGTATATTCTGAAAAAACATCTATTTTTTCTAAAAATTTTGAAACAAAATATTTAGTATCAATATGAATCTGGATTTTTTTACTTGTAAATATTGATTCTAATTTTTGTAAAACTCTTTTAAAATCATATCTATTAATTATTTTATATATAATTTTTTCATCAAATTGTCTAGATAAAATATTTTTTTTAATTAATAAATAAAAATCCATTAATTCATTATCATCAAAAACTATCTCAAAAAACTCTTTTCAAAATCATATCATTCTTCTATCTGAAAAAGCTCTAAATAAAGCTTGTTCAATATTATAATTTAATAGATATATTTTTTTTAATATTTCAAATATTTCATCTGTATTAACAGAATCTAAATGTAATTGCCTTATATTAAATCTTTCTTGAAATCTAGATGATATATAATTATCTTGTAATCTTTTTTCATCTAATTCTATATTTAGATTAATACTTTTATCAACAAATTTATCACGATTTGAATCTAAAAAAATAAAAATCTCTTTAAAATCTGGAATTCAATTATTATTTAATAATGATTTATCTAAAATTCATTTTTTTATAAGTTCTTTTATTATTTCAGAATAATTTAATTTATAGTCATTATTTAAACTATCTCTGTAGATATGTGTCTTATTTTTCATACTTTAAATATTAATAAATAAATTATTCCTCAATTATTAAATTATCTAAATTTTCTTTTATTTCCTTTAAAATTTCTCTTCTTTTTGAAAATTCAGGTTTATAGTTTAAAACTAATGCTATATCATCATTTGTAGGATCTATTCATGTAAAAATATATCAATTTAATAACTCTTCTAATTTTCAAGAATCAATATTTTTATCTAAACAGAATTTATTAAATTTTTTCTTGTTTATTTTTTTAACTTTATCTTTTTTAGGTTCTATTTTACATTCTTCTTGTTTAGTTTCTTTTGCTTCAATTACTTCTTCAATTTCTTCAATATTTTCTTCATCTCATAATTTAAAATCTGTTAATTCTGTAACATAAGTTTCTGGTTCTAATTCAAATAGAGCTTCACTATATTTCTTTTTTCATATAAAAATAAAATCATTTTCTTCATCTAAATAATCGTTAAAATCCTCATTATCTTCATATTTAATTCATTCATCAGAACTAAAGTCGAGATTGAAAAATATATTTAATACATAAAATAATAATTCATCTGTTATGGAAGCTATAAAATTTGATAAATTTATATCACTTACTTCATCTTTTGGATAAATTTTTCCATGTGATACATCTCATCTAGAATTTCTAATTTCTCAAACTCTTATAATTACTGAAACTAATCTACTAACTAAAATATCTTCAATTTCTACTCATGAATAAGTTCAAAGATTTAAAAACATTCTTTTAACTAATTTTCATAAATCTTCTATTTTTTCAGGTTTATAAGTATTATCAACTTTAGTAAGTATAAATTTAGAGATTCATTCAATTAAAGATTTACAAGCTTCAATTGAAATATCAGGATTAATGTTTACATTTTTTTGAACTTTTTCAATCAATAAATAATAACCTTCAAAACCATCATGTTTCGAAACATTCAAATCAATAATTTTTCTAGTTTTTATCAACATAATGAATTAATTACTATTAAATAAACATATTTTGTAATAATCACTTTTTAAAGTTTTCTAACTCAACTAATTCTTCTTTTGTTTTCTCAATTTTTTTATCAATATTTCATAAAAATTTTGCTATTTTCTTTTGTTCTGGTTGAGTTGGTAATTCAACTTCTAATTTAAGAAAATCACTAGGTTTAACAGCCATTCTTTCATAAACTGTTCACTCTTCATATTTTCTAGCTCTATTTATAAAATCCTTTCTTGTAACAAAGTATTCTATAAAATTTACATCATTTTCTCAGATAACTTCAAAAGTTACATATATAGGAGAAAAGATTCAATCTCAAAGCTTGTTTCTTGTAATAACTCAAAATTTTAAATTAGCAGGATTATAACAAATATCTCATAATCTAGTTACTTTATATTGTTTATCATCTCACATAACTAAATAATCTCTTTCGTATCTCTCACTTTTTGGAACTACTCACTGAGTAGTTAAAGAAATATGAGGTAAATCTAATCATTTTGAGGAATACACTTTTCTTTCTTTAAAAACTTTATTTAAAGTTGTCTCTTTCCATTCTCAAAAATTATTTCAATTTTCATCTTTAAATTTTATTTCTTGTTTAAATATTCTTTGAATAATTCATTTTTTATAATTTTCTAAATTTTCTTTTTTATCATTTATATAATTAATTTTTTTATCAACTAGATATAAAAAATCTGATATTTTTTCTTGTTCTAAAATTTCTGGAAAATAAATTTTTATATTAAAAAAATCTCAGACAGCTATATTTAATAAACCATGATTTCTAGCTCATTCTTGAGCAATTTTATGTATAGAATGATTTTGTTTTTGACTATTAAAATATTGTTCAAAAAAATTATTAGAATATCATTTTTTAATTCTAAAACATATATAAAGAGTAGATACAACTCATTTATCATAAATATTTAATCTTTTAATTGCTCATAGTGGATATCATTTTGAATAACTTTTATTATAAGCAAAATCTCATTTTTTTAACAAATAGTATCATGTTAAATCATTTGATGAAACTAATTTATTAAAATAATTTTCTTGATTAACTAATCACATTTGAGCTGAGATAGTTAAAGAGTTTAAATTATTCTCTTTGTTTTTTTCTATTATTCTATCAAATATTTCTCATATATTTTTATTTTTCCATTCTCATGAAAACTCTTTAAATCTTAATTTTGGTATTTTTAAACTTGTAGTCATATTTTTTGATATTTAATTAAAATGGACTTTTAATTCCTAACTCATCACAATATTTTTTAATTTTATCATCAAATTCTTTGCTTTTTTTTTCTATTTCTTGAAGTTTTTCTGTAACTAGTTCTAAATCAATTTCTTCTTCATCTTCAAAAGTATCAACATATCTAGATATATTTAGATTATAGTCATTTTCTTTTATTTCATCTAAATTAGCAGTATAAGAATATTTTTCTAAAATTTTTCTATCTCTAAAAGTATTAATTATTAAATCTATATCTTCTTTTCTTAATTTATTTTGATTTCTTCATTTTTCAAAATCATTACTAGCATCTATAAATAAAATATCTTCATCTGCTTTTCTACATTTTTTAAATACTAAAATACAAGTAGGTATTGAAGTACCATAAAAAATATTAGCTGGTAATCATATAACAGCATCTAAATAGTTTCTATCTTCTATTAAATATCTTCTTATGTGTCATTCAGAAGCTCATCTAAATAAAACACCATGAGGAACAACAACAGCCATTATACCATTATCATCTAAATGATGAATCATATGTTGAATAAAAGCAAAATCTGCTTTAGAACTAGGTGCTAATTTACCATATTGACTAAATCTATCATCAGTTAAAAAAGTTTGATTTGCTGACCATTTAGCAGAAAATGGAGGATTTGCAACTATAGCTTCAAACCTTTTTTCTTTATGTTGAGGATGTTCAAGAGTATCTTCTTGTTTAATATCAAATTTTCTATAATTTACATCATGCATTATCATATTCATTCTTGCAAGATTGTAAGTTGTTCTATTTAATTCTTGTCAGAAAAATTCTCAAACTTGTTTTACTTGTTTAGCAACTCTTAAAAGTAAACTTCATGAACCACAAGTAGGGTCATAAACTGATTTTAATTGATTTTTTCAACTTGTTACAAGTTTTGCTAATATAGTTGATACTTGTTGAGGTGTGTAAAACTCTCATGCTTTCGCTCATGCACCACTTGCAAATTGACCTATTAAATATTCATAAGCATCTCATAAAATATCTGATTCATTTGTTTCTAATCAAAAATCAATACCTTGAAGATGTCATAATATCTTTGAAACAAGTTTATTTTTTTGTTCTGATGTATTTCATAGTTTTGAAGAAGTTAAATCTAAATCTTCAAATAAATTATCAAAATCATCTTCTGATTCTGTTCACATCGTTGAAGCTTCAATATTTCTTAATATTTTTTGTAAATCATCTAAAATAAAATTACTTACAATATTTTCTTCATCTCATGAGTTTTCTTTAGATGAATTTCATTTTTTAGCCATTTCACAAAATAGTTCAGAAGGCAATAAAAAATAACCTAAATCTTCAATAGCTTCATCTTTTATAGCTTCTATTATATCAGATTCAGTTTTTTCATTTAGTTCATTGTATTTTTTATTTACTCATCAATCTTTTAATAATCTATCTGCTTTTAGTTGTATTTTTTCAGATAAATATTTATAAAAAATAAATCATAAAATATAATCTTTGAATTGGTCGGCAGTCATTTTACCTCTCAATTCATTAGCTATATCCCATAGCTTTTTTTCAAGTTGTCTTTTTTGTTCTTCTGACATATTTTTGTGATTAAAAAATAGTTTTACACCTTTCAGGATTTGAACTCGGTCTAACTCCATATTTTAAGCCATTTTTATTTTTAGAATCAGTATTTTTTATACAAATATCTTATTTTTCCTTAAAACATGCGATTTCGGTCGAAATATTTTATATTAGTTAAATGGCACTAATAAGAGAAAACCTCAATTAGTGCCATTTTTTATCTCATTTGGTGGAGCTAATGGGATTTGAACCCATGTCTCGGGAGGCCAGAGAAACACATCTACTATCATAGTTTATTTTAGTAATATTATGAATAATAAAACAAACAAAAAACTCATAATATAATCCAATCTATTGGTATTTTCAAAAAACAAGACTAGATCAAAACCGTTTTATGAAAAGCTTTTATTTATAAGTTTATAAAACTCCAAAAGCGGGGATTTTTATAAACTGTGTAGCAGGCCAATCGGCACTCATCGACTTAGCGAAGGCTACTTCGTGTACTGTCTAATTATGCAGCAACGAAAGATGGGTTTAAAGCATTTTTAAATGCAGCTAAACCACCTGCAATTCTATTTTTTGCATTTATTGTTGTTTATGATTGATTAAAGGAAGTCACAAACATCTCCCTGATAGCATATAACCGTGACGATTCTCCCGATAGAAACCATAAATAGCCCCAGTGGTTTTATTATATTGATTTTTGTTTATTTACAAGTATATTTTAAAGCAATATAACTTAACAAAAAAATATGTATACAAACGAAATAGTAATTTACCCTTTGATATTTACTATAGTTTTATTTTTAATAAACTATATCAATTTCCATAAAAAATTAAATGAAACAAATGATTTAAATAAAATCATAAAAATGAAAATATTTGTAATAGTGATTTTATTGTTTGTATTTACAATAGAGCCTTCTATATATTGAGCAATTATAAATGGACAAATCGAAGCATTAGATGATATAGAAATATCAAAACAAGCTATATTAATTTTTAGTAGTTCTCAATATTTGTCTATATTTTTATTATTATTAGTTTCTTATATAGCATTTAAAAAAATAATTGAGAAAATAGAAGAAGTAAAAACTGATCCTAAAGTAATATCTAAATATCTAACTTTTACAGTACTTTGACTTGCTATTGCAACAATGCCTATTATATGAGGACTAGTATATATGTTCCAACAATTATCTATATAACAAAAAAAGCAAAGAAATTATTTTTTCTTTGCTTTTTTTAATTCTAGTATTTGATCTCTTATTTCGGCAGCTTTTTCGTATTCCATATTTGCAGCAGCAATATCCATTTCTAGTTCTAGTCTAGAGATTTCTTTTGTTATTGATTTTTTATCTACTTTTGAATAATCTTTTTTATTTGTATTTAGTCACATATCTTTTATTTGACTATATACTGTTTTTGGAGTTATTCAATTTTTTTCATTATATTCTTTTTGTAGGTTTCTTCTATAGTAAGTTAGGTTTATAGCTTTTCTCATAGCTTCACTTACCACCAATCAGTCATCATTACAAAGCTTTGCTTTATCTATTCTATACAATCAATCTTCTTCTTGTTCATATTTTGCTGGATCAAACTTTTTTAATTGTTCTGAGTACATATATACTCTACCATTTTGATTTCTAGCAGCTCTTCAAATAATCTGTATAAGAGAAGATTCACTTCTAAGGAAACCTTGTTTATCAGCATCAAGTATACATATTTTACTTACTTCTGGTAAATCAAGTCATTCTCTAAGCAAGTTAACTCATACTATAACATCTATTTTTCATTCTCTTAATTCTTTTAGAGTTTCTAGTCTTTCTAGAGTATCTATTTCACTATGTAAATATTTTACTTTTACACCATTTGATAATAGATAATCTGTTAGTTCTTCACTAGATCTTTTTGTAATAGTAGTAATAAGTATTCTTTCATTTTTTTCTACTACATCACTTATATTTTTCATTATATCATCAACCATATATTCCATTGGTTTCAGAACAATTTCAGGATCCAAAAGTCATGTAGGTCTCATCATTTGAGGAACAATTCTTATATCTTCACTATCTTTCCACACTCAGTCTTTTATAGGGTCAAACTCATAAAAAACATCTGGATTATTACATGATCTTTGTATATCGTATTTACCTGGAGTAGCAGAAACAGCTACTACATTTTTTATTTTGTTTTCAAACTCATCAAACTTCAAAGGTCTATTATCCATAGCACTAGGTAGTCTAAATCAGTTTTCAACTAGATTGGTTTTTCTGGCTCTATCTCAAGCATACATTCACCCTATTTGACTAAAAGTCATATGTGATTCATCTACTAGCATCAAGTAATCATCTCAAAAATAATCCATAAGAGTAGCTGGAGAATCTCATGGTTTTCTACCATCTAAGTATCTAGAATAGTTTTCTATACCATTTACATATCCTACTTCCATCATCATTTCTATATCATACTCTACTTTTGCTTTTAATCTTTCGAATTTTACTACTTCTCAAGTTGATTGAAAAAACTCTAATCTTTCATCTAGTTCTTTTTTGATTTCTGGAACAATTTCTTCTATTCTATCTTTTGTAGTTACTGTATGTTTTGCAGGGAATATAGTTACTTCCCTATGGTATTCATATATTTCTCATGTAAGGTAGTTTCTACTAGTTATTTGACTGACTTCATCTCACCAAAACTCAATTGTAAAAACAGTTTCTTGACTAGCTGGAAATATTTCTAAAACATCACCCATAACCATAAATTGACCTGGTTTAAAATCTGATGCTGATCTTCTGTATTGTAAATTTACAAGTCTTTTTAATAAATCTTCCATTACATATTCTTTTCAAACTTCTATATCAAAAACTTGTTCAGTATAAAGACTTATATCCCCTATACCATAAATACAAGATACAGAAGCAACAATAACAACATCTTTACGAGTAAGTAAATCTTGAGTAGCAGCATGTCTTAATCTATCAATTTCTTCGTTTATAGTGGCTTCTTTTTCTATATATGTATCTGTTTTTGCTACATAAGCTTCTGGCTGATAATAATCATAATATGATACAAAATAATGAACTGCATTATTTGGGAAAAATTCTTTGAATTCTTGAGCTAACTGAGCTGCCAAAGTTTTATTATGAGCGATTATAAGAGTAGGTTTATTTATCTCTTTTATAATATTTGCCATAGTAAAAGTTTTACCACTTCAAGTAACTCACCAAAGAGTTTGAAAATTGTGTCATTTATTTATATAGCTAGTAAGTTTATCTATAGCATTTTGCTGATCTGGACTTGGCTTATATTTTGATTTCAAATCAAATAATTTTTCACTCATTTATCTATTTTAGTTAATACCTTAAACAATAGTATGGAGTATAACTATTTTTTTTGAAAAAACAAAAAAACTAGAGCAAAACTCTAGTTTAATTTATCAGATATATTTTGACCTAAAAAAGTATTTATATATTTTAATGATTCGCTTGTATTAGTAGTATCTTGTCTTAATAAAGACGAGATAACAAGACTATCTTGTAAATCTGTAGAATCATATGCTTGAATCATATTTTCCAAAAATATAATTTTATTAGCATCATTTTTTAAATCATCAAATTCTCAATTGTATAATTCTATACTAGATTGATTAACAAATACTTTATCTCATGATCATGCTAAATCATAACTTGTAGATGAAAAATTAGATGGCAAGTTATATTTTTTATCATAAACAAATTTATTTCAAGCTACTATATCAGAAAAATTATCACTTGATAAATCATTTACTGTTATAGAAGGACTAGCTATTAGTTGTAAGTTAGTTCAATTTATAATAGATAAAGCCCTACCATTGTATGTTCATTTTAATATTGCTTTTGTCTTATAAGCTGCATTTGCTGTTTCAACAAATGAAATATAGTTCTCATTTTCAAAAAATCATCCTAATTCATATTCTCTAGAATTATTTGTTTTAGAAAAAGAATAATGTTCTCATGTAAGAGGATCTACTGGGAAATTACCTATTTGTCACTCTAAACTAGCTATAGTTTTAGATCAAAAAGTTCATTGATAAAAAACAACTTCTCAATTATAGTAAACAGGTGTTGGATCACTTATTTCTGGTAATTTATTTTTATTTATTTCATATATTTCTATAGCTTTTTTGATTGTAGCCATATCCGATACTCTAGAAGAATCTCTAGCTTCGCTTGTATATCAAGTAAAAGATATAAATCAAATAGTACCTAAAATAGCCAAAATAGTGACAACAACTATCAATTCAACAAGAGTGAATGCCTTATTATTCATAATAAAAGTATTAATAATATCTAATATATAATAAGAAATATAGAAAAAAATCAAATTATCTAAACAAAAAATTTTAATATTTTAATTTTTTATGTTAAAATATAAATAAATAGAACTAATATTAAAAAGTTATGACAAAACAATACAAATCATTTCTATTAAAAACATTGGCTTTAACCTCTATAATAGTAGGTGTTTTTAATATTGGATGATTGTTTATAAATGCTCAAAATGATGATAATAAAGTAACTCAAAACCAAGAAGAACAAGAATCAAGTTTCACAAGTACAAAAAAATCAGAAATATGAAAAACATGAGTTGCGATAACAACAAATCTATGAATAAGATACAAACAAAGAGGTGAAATTCCAGCAACTATTTATAAAGATGTATTTTCTCTAGATGAATTAAAATTATCAAAATACGATGCTAATAATGTTATAATAGCTGAAAATATGGCTATAACATCTGAGTATAAAGAAATATTAAAAAGTGATTTCAAACAAATACTAAAAGATGCTTTGGATAAACCCGCTATGCTCGAAGCAATTATAGAACAACTAGAATACAGATATGAAATATCAACAAAACAAATAAATAAATTAAATGAACAAAAAACTGTTTTAGAATCAGCTATGAGTCAAGCTAACTCTAGAAAATCTGAAATAAAAACAAAAATAGATACAGATTTTAGACAAAATAATCCAGATGAAAGTATAGATAATATTTCTGATTATTTAGAAACTCAAAATAATTATTATTATGCCAGAACATATGTTATATTTATAAATCAATTCTTAAATGAATACAATGTTTTAAATGAATATAACAAAAGATTACTTGATGTATTAATAAATAACAAAAATGCTATTATAAACAACTCTTATGTTGTTATACCAGATACATGAGCAGAGTTATTAAAAGAGTTTGATTTACTATATGATGAAGCTGAATACAAATCTCAACAATAAAAAAGAAGAAGTTATTAAACTTCTTCTTTTTTTAGTTTGAAATTTCTATAATAAAATCTCTTATTGTTTCAAGAGTTTTAGTATATTTTTCAATATCATTTTCTAAAACTGTCATTCTAAAACCATCATAACTAGAATTAAATCAGCTAAGTGGAACTATACATACTCATTTTGTTGCAAGTATAGAATAACAAAACTTTTTATCAAATCTATTTGATTTTGATATAACATTATCTATTAAAGATTGTATTTCTGGATTATCAACTTGAGCTTTATAATCCAAATCAAATTCATCGAGATTTAATACTATAGATAAATAAAATGCTCATTTTGGTTCTATAAACTTAACTTGTTTAAGTGGTGAAAATATATCATTTGCTATTTGTGATCTTAGCTTGTATTTTTCTAACCTAGCTTTTGTATGGTTTTCAAAATCTTTGCTAGTATAAACTTCTGGTATAACATATTGAGGTAAAGTAGTTGAACATACTTCTAGCATTTTTGAAGCTAATATAGTATCTATATATTTTGAAAAGTTTTCATCTTTTGTTTTATTATAAACTTCTATCCATCAACATCTAGCTCATGGCCAAGGAAGTTCTTTTGAGATTCATTTCATTGATATTCATGGAACTTCTCAAATAATATCAGACAATAAAACTCTATCAGATGAATCATATATAAGTTTTTCATATATTTCATCAAAAATAACAAAAAGATTATATCTTCTAGCTATATCAACTATAGACTCTAATATTTCTTTTTTGAATACAGCTCATGTAGGATTATCTGGATTAACAACAAGTATACCAACTATATTTGGATTATATTTTACTTTGTTTTCTAATTCATCTAAATCAGGATTCCATCAATTATCTGGATCAAGTCTATATGTTATGTGTTCTGTTCAAGCATGACTTGCTTCAGCAGAACTATGAGTAGAGTAAGCAGGATTTGGACCAATAACTCTAGCATCAAAGGCTAAGTTTCTATAAACTTTGTTTATAGCATCTCATAATCAGTTAAAGAAAATAATATTTTCTTTTTTTAGTTTTGGATTTCTACTACATAGAAAATCCAAAGTTTTATCTAATCACCTAGTTGGACTATATCAATATACTTCGTCTAAATCACAAGCACTTTTAACTATATTTTTTAACCAATCTGGTATTTCTTCTCATTTTAAAACTGGGTCTCATATATTTTCCCAAGTTATATTTAATCATGTTTTTTCTATTTTTTTTGCAACTTCAACTATTTCTCTTATTTCATAAGATAATTCATTTGATCACAAATGTAACAAATCTTTTCTCATATTTTTATTATTAAACTGTTATAAAGGGAGCAAAAACTAATCTATTATTGGAGTTTTTTACAAAGTCATCACTCAAAAAATCAAGATTTACTTCACTTCTATATCATGCATTTCATCTTTGTAACATATTATATCAACTAGTTTTTATTTTGTAATAAATATCGTATCTATTACATGTTCTTGGACAAATATCATCTGTAGCATACATTCACCTACTAGGGTTTTCTATAGCACTAGTATCACATAATCTACCAGTAAAAATAATAGCCCATGGATAATATAAATCTATTCATATATCTCAAAATCTTGAATTATCAAAAAGATTCTCTCTATTTTGCATATAATCAAGAGCTACTCTAGATATAGAATAATTATTTAAAAAATTTCTATATAAATCAAGACTAACTTCACTAGAATTATAAAATTTCATTTGCCATTTTACAATTTCAGCTCTAAGTCTAAGTTTTTCTTGTTCTGGTTTATTTTTGATTAGCTCTCAGGCGGGATGAGCTTCATATCAAAAAGTATCAATTAATGGAGTTTTTAAAATCTTATGAATAATTCTTCAAAAAATTGGTTTCAAATTAGTATATTTTTTGTTTATAAGATTTAGAACTCAATAATCATTAACTACAATTTCTATAGGATTTTTTATATTTAAATTATTTAAATACTCTAATCACTCTTCTAATCTGTCAAGCATTTTATCTCATACATAAGGAGTAACCAATGTAAAAGTTCTGACTCTATGAGGTGGAAAATTTTTATTAAATAGTTGAAATTTTTCTATAGCATCTTCTATTTCTTTTTTTGTAGGAGTTAAATATTCACAATTATCACTTCAATAATAAATCCCTCCTATTTTGTTAAATGCATCTACTCAAAACTTCTTTTTTATTTCTCTTATTCAAACAGAATTAACTTCATATTGAGGAGAAATTGTTGTCGCTAATTCTCAAGGAAAATTTTTCATGAAAAAAGAAGCAAGCTCTCTGTCTTGCTTTCATTTTGAAAGTAAATTACCTTCATTTAAAAGGTCGAAATATTCTAAATTTGTTCAAATATGTATATATATCTCCATATTATTTTAATAAATCTTCTAATTTTCATTCATCAACTAACTGTTTTAACTCAGTATATCCTCAAATAAGATTTTCTCTTGAAACATCTCAATTAAAGATTTGAGGTATAGTTCTCATTCAAGTAACTCATGCTAATTCGACTACTTTATCAAATTGTCATGTATAATCAATACCATTATACTCTATTCATAGAGAATCAAGTAAAGATTTAGCCATATCACAATAAGGACACATATCAGAATATACTATATTTATCATTTTTTATTTATCTTAATTATTAATATACAAAATCTACTTTTATTGTTTTATTTCAAAACTTTTGAGAAATTTCTGATTCTCTTACAGATATAACTTCTTCAAAGTTTTTAAATCTATCTACTATTTCATCAAAAGTAACTTCTTCTCACTCAAAACTAGCTATTTCATAAATTCATTCTTCATATGCAGAATTCAAAATATCTATTTTTGATTCACTACTAATAGATATATCATAGTTAATTATCTTTCAAACAGATTTTTCTAAGCTAGATATTAATTCATTTTTTGTTTTTAATTCAGTTTCTCAAAAAACAAATAATATTTTATTCCCAGATTTTGAAATACTTTCTATATAATCAAAATCTAAGTCTATTTTTTTATTACCATCTAGAGTAATATTTCATGAAAATATATTCATATTTATAAGTATTAATTTTATTAACTATATAATAAAAAAATAACTAGCAAATGCAAAGTTATTTTTTTATAATTATTTTAAATAATCATTAAGTTTTTCAACAGGTCTACATACTATAGCAGAATTATCGTTATAAACAATAGCTCTTTCCATTAGTTTTGGATATTTACTCATAGCTTTTAGTATTTCTATATCACTAGATTCTTTTGTTAAATTTGATTGTTTAAATTCTGTTTCTTGTATTCTTGTAAACTCAATAGCTCTCAATCAAAGTTTTTCTTGCAAAGAAATTAATTCATCAAGATCTAATGGATTTTTTAAATATTCTCTAAGAGTATATTTCTTTTTTGATTTTTCCATTATTTTTAGAGCTTCTCTAGATTTACTACATCTAGAATTGTGCAAAAATATATACATATTTATTTATTAAAAATTATTTTAGATAATGATTCTACTATTTTTTTCTTATCATATTTATAAGTCTTATTATCTCACAATAAATCAGTTTCTAATACATTAACTCATCTTCTAGATAATTCTTCTCTTTCTATATCTGATAAAAATAAATAATCTCATCATTTTACAGATATATCATTTTTAAAAACTTCTTTTTCATCATCACTAAGACTAGGTTTTGAATTATTTAAAACAAAATAATCAACTTTTTTTCATAAAAACAGCTCTATTTTGTTTAAAAAATCAAGTTGTGTAAGTCATGTTGTTTCTCATCATTTATTTGTTGAGTTTCAAATATATATAATCTTTGAAACAGAATCATTAACTGAATCCTTAACTCATCAAATTATAAAATTTGAAATAATAGAAGTATATAAATCTCAAGGTCAAATTATCAAGTAATTAGATTCAACAATAGCATCATGTACTTGTTTTGTATGATCTGCATCAATAGAACAATCCATCAAACGAAGATCTGATATTCATGAATTATAATTAGCAACATTAGATATATTATCTTGTTTTTCAATAACATCTCAGTTTCATAAAATAGCTTTTATATATGCTCTTTTTATAGTTACTGGTATTATTTTTCATCAAACTTCCATCATATTATGTAAAAAATCCAACATTTTATCATAATCCTGATTATAGTTATAAAAAAGTGATGCCATTAATATATTTCAAAATTTATGTCATTTAATTTTTATACCCAAAGGTATAAAAAAATCTAAAAAGTCTTTTTTTTCTCTAGAAATATATTCTATAAAATCATTTGATGAATCAAGTGATAATAAAATATCTTTTATACTAAAATCTTTTATATCTCAATCCAAAGTTATTTCTTGTTCAAAATAAATTTGAAATTGTTCTTTGTATTTACTTTTTGATAAAGAGAATAAACATCTTCTAACATCTCATGGAGGAGGTAGATGTATATTTAGTTTATCATTGAAAGCCTTCATCAAAACTCAAGTAGTTCTTCAGTCATCACTCATAGATACTATAGATGAGATTTTTACTTCATCTCAAAAGTAACTATTAAGTCAATCAAGTAAATTTGATTGTCAATTTCATCATCATATAGTAGTTATTTTAATTTGTTCTTTCATTTTATTTTAGTTAATTTTTCATTCTAAAAGCTCAATTTTTCAAATATTTTCTATAAGCCTTTGTTTTGTTATCTTTTTTCATATTTCAACTCCTGGTTGATCAAAAGCATCAAATCCATAAAGTTCTCATAATATAGCTGTTTGAAACTCAAAGAATAATATAAGTTCTCAAAGAGTTTCTTCATTTAATTTATCTAGTTTCAAAGTATAATTAATTTTATTGTATTCAGTTATAGATGTTTCTGTTCAATATTTTTCTGTATGCATCAAATTTGAAAAACTAAATTTCTCATTACAACATATATCATAATCAACTTGGAAATCTTCTAACTCCAAAAACATTATAAGCTTATCATTTGGTCAATCATAGTATAATTGTAATTGACTATGTTGATCAGTTACTCATATAGAGTCAGAAAGAGTAACTCAAATTCATCACTTTCAAAGACTTTCTCAAATCATTTGTTTATACCATTGTCATAAATAATTAAAGTTTGATATATATGGAAAAAAGACTGTAATATTTTTTCACAATTCTATATATGAATGGTATTGTATTAGTGAAGTTAAAAGAGCTTGATTATTCATCATATCTTCATCTAAGTATGATTTTTTACTTTTTGTTACTCATGAGAGTAATCATTTTATATCTATTCAAACAAAAGCTAATGGTAATAATCAAACATTTGTAAAAACAGAAAATCTTCAACCAACATTATTTGGTATATCAAAAACTTCTAATCATTTTTTTAGACATTCTTTTTTAAAGATAGAATCTTCTCATGCAACAACTACAAAATGATTTCTATAATCGATTCAAATATTTTCTAACTGATTTTTAAAAAATTGAAACTGAGATATTGTTTCCAATGTTCATCATGATTTTGATATAACTATAAAAAGTGTTTTTTTATAATCCAAAATATTTATTAACTGATCTATTTCTATAGGATCAACATTATCTAATATATGTAGTTTTGGAAAATTGTTTCTTTTTTCTTTTGATAATAAATTGTAATATTTTCATTTCAAAGCAGTAAATATACTACGAGTTCATAAAGCACTTCATCATATTCACAAAACAACAACATCATCGTATTTATTTTTTGTTTTTGATACAAAATCATTTATTTTTTCTATATCATTATTTATATCTAAATCTATAAATCATAATTGACCTAGTTCATGTTTTTGCTTTATTCATCTAATAGATTGTCTTGCTTTATATCAATATTTTAGGTTTAAAAAACCAATAGGAAAAAGCAAATTTTTTAAATCTAATTTAATCATATTATTTTATATTTAAACTTTTTATATAATTTCTTAATTCATCTTTTAATTCATTATTTTTCAATCAAAAAGCTATAGTTGCTTTTAAAAATCAGATTTTACTTCAAGTATCAAATCTATCTCATTCTATATTTAATCAATATATATCTTTGTCTTTTCTCATCATTTCAAAAGCATCAGCAAGTCTTATTTCTCAACTAACTTTTTTTGATGCTGCATCTTCTAAGTATGGAAAAATATCACTATTTAATACATATTTCCCTACTACTCAATTTCTAGATTTTGTTTCATTCGCATTAGGCTTTTCCAAAAATCTATCTACAACAAAGCTTTTACCATCTCTAAGACTTGTTTCTATAACTCAATAACTAGAAACTTCTTCATCACTAACAGGAATAGTAGCAATTACAGGACAGTTTTTTCTATTATATGCTTCAACTAATTGTTGAGCAGCAGTTTTCTCTCAATCAATAATATCATCTCAAAATAAAACTAAAAATGGTTCATTTCATAAAAAATTTTTAGCTCTCAATATAGCTTCTCAATCTCATCTTGGATATGGTTGTCTTATATATGAAATATTTGCCATAGAATTAAGCATTTTTACTTTTTCAAGGCTTTCAAATTTATTAGATGATTCTAATTTTTTTTCAAGCTCAAAATTTGAATCAAAATGATCTTCAATAGCTCTTTTGTTTCTACCTGTAACAATAATAATATCATTACATCATGCACTAATTGCTTCTTCAACCAATAATTGCATAACAGGTTTATCTATTATAGGAAACATTTCTTTTGGAAGAGCTTTACTTGCTGGTAAAAATCTAGTTCACATACCAGCAGCTGGAATAACACATTTTTTTACTTTAGACATAGTTATAATTAATTTAGATATAAAATTTCTGCAACATTTTCACTAGTTTTTGTTTTTATCGTTTTATTCAAAAGTAATATTTTTTCATAATTATCAATAAAAGCTACTCTTAATTCTCAAGTCATTATATGATTTAATATCTCAATATTTGATTCATTTATTAAATCCTCTGGCTTAAACTCAGAAAAAACTTCGTATCAGCTTGAATTAGTATCAAGAAAATAATCCATATGTTCTCAATTGAAAGCATCTATAGTATAATCTCAAAAGCTAAAGTTATCCATTATTACCTTATGACTAATATCGATAGATGTTAATTCTGATATATACACAAAAAGATTTTGCAATCTTGTATTATATGTATGTAAATATACATCATCTTCTGTTATAAAATTTTCATTGCTAGCTATATTTATATTTGTCATAATATTTTTATATTATTTAAATAAATTTAATGTTTTGTTATCTTGCATATGAAACCATTTTCAATTATGAAAATAAGCTTTTGATTTATTTGATTGAACATAATCAGGAAAAAAATCAGTTTCAAGTTTTGAGTTTCATTTATTTTCTGGAATTACTTTTGAATCTATCAAATAGATACCAGTATTAACTATAAAAGAAATATCTTCTTTTGTAGCTGGTTTTTCTACAAACCTAACTATATTATTTCACTCTAGTTTTATATTTCAATATCACTTTGATGCATCAATAGGTTGAACAACTACAGATAAATGAGTATTACTAGTATTATGGTAATAGATAAAATCTAATAAATTAAAATCATGATGATAATTATCTCATAAAAATACAACTAATTTATTATATTTTTGAAATAACTTTGAATCATAAACAACTTTTCAAGTCATATCTGAAGAATTAAATTCTAAAAGATTAACTTTATCATATAGTCACTTTCTTTTTAAGAAATCTATTATCATTTGTTTTTTATGTCATATAGCGATATATATATTATTTATATTTGATTTTCTTAATATACTTATATTTTTCTCCAGTATAGTAACTCAATCTATTTCAATAAGACATTTTGGTATATCCAAAGGATACTCACTATCATTCCAATTATTATCATTTGCAATTATAAGTCATCAAATATCTTCTTTTAGTTTTAATCACTCTCTTATAAGACTTTCTATAACATTTGATCTACTTTTAAAATTGATTTTATCAACTTTTTCATCTATTTTTTCCAAAAGCACACTATCTATAGAAATAGCTATTTTTTCTTTATTTATCATAAATAAATATTTAAATAAATATTTGTAACAAAGCTAAATATAATAATTAATAAAACAAAATCAAAGTAAAAAATAAAAAAGTATGACTTAGTCATACTTTTAATTTGACAAATAATTATTTTATAGTTAATATAATTTGTACAAAAATAAAAACAAAAGGATAAATTATGGCAAAAGCTATGGAAGGATTATTTCTATTAATAATTATTTTACTTATTATATATGGAATAACATTTATTATAGTTAATGGTTTCATTATCAATGATACACAAATTTCTCTATATGTTTCTGGAATTGTTGATGTTGTTTTAATAGCAATATTAATATTTATGATAAGAAGAAATGAAAAAAACAAAGCTCATAAATATTATAGTGTTCAAGAAATGATAGATAATTATGAAAATCTAAGTGATGATGAAAAAAAATATGTTGAGGAATATCTAGATGACCCAAAAACAATGGATTATTCTGGTAGACCTAGAAGAAGATAAAAGAGACCTTTTAAAAAAGTCTCTTTTTTTTAATATATAGTTTTTAAAACAATATCTTTATCTTTGTCTTTTACTCATGCTATACATGTCATAACCTCATCATTACCCAAAGGGAATCATGGTTCTCATCTAAATGATTTATTTATATTTTCTTCACCATCCTCTATTTGACACATACATGCTCAACATATACCAGTATAACAAGCGGCAGCCATTGATACTCATTCTGCTTCCAATTGTTTTAATAAAGTTTTTGTTAAATCAGCTTCAATAGTTTTTATAACTTCTCAAGAAGCATTTTTTATAGTAATCATATTATTCTACATCAAATTTTTCAAATAAAATAGGTGCTTTTTCTTTTATAATAAAACTAGGTTTTTCATTTCTTATATCATTAAATTCTCAAGCTTCTAATCTAGTATAATAATCTAAACCTAAAGCTTTTAATACTTGAATCATTTTTTCTGAAAAAAATGGATAAAGATTTAAAGAAACTTGTCTCAATCATTCACAGATAGTATACATTATTTCTTTTACTTCTTCTATTTTTGAGTCATCTTTCATCAATGTCCAAGGTTCTTTTTTTGTAACATAATTATTTAAACTATCAAGAAACTTAAATGTTAAATCTAAAGCTCATTTTAGATTATTTTCAGACATAAATTTTGAAAAGTAATAGTTATATCAATTAAGTGATCAATTAAATTCTATAATTTCATTTCATTCAATATTTAAATCATAACTATTATCATCTGAAAATTCACTTGATAATTCAGAAAACAATCAATCAGCTAAATCCATTTTCATAGTAAGAACAACTGCTCTATTTAATAAGTTTCAGAAATTATTAGCCATTTTTGAATTATAATTCAAAATAGCATCTTTTCTATCATAATCTCAATCTCTACCTATAGTAAAAGCTGATAACATATAAAGAGTTAATAATTCTTTATTATATTTATCACTATACTCAATAGGCTCAATAACATTTCATAAAGATTTACTCATTTTTTTACCATCTACAGTAAAAAATCATCATGTTAATATTTGATCTGGTAAATATGAAAAATCTTTTTCTTTATCAAAATGAATAACTCAATTTACTTCTTTACCTAAGTCAAAATATGAAGCTAACATAGCTGGCCAAAATATAGCATGGAATCTTATAATATCTTTTCAAACACAATGCATCACCTTTGAAGAGTTATCTTTTTTAATCCAAAAATCTGACTCATCTATAAAATTCTCATTATTTTTATCTCATCATCTACTATATTTACAACTTGTATAATAGTTAAATAATGCGTCAAACCAAACATAAGTAACTTGTGATTCATCAAATGGTAAAGGTATACCAAAACTATTAGTTTCTCTTGATATAGAAAAATCTTCTAATCCTCTAGAAACAAATGCTTTTACTTCATTGTATCTAAAATCAGGATTTACAAAACTAGGATTAGCTTCATAAAATTCTTCTAACCAAGTTTGATATTTTGAAAGTTTGAAAAAATAATTTTTTTCTTTTATTTGGTCAGGTGCTTTTAAGTGATCAGGACATACTTTTATAATATTATCACTAGGCTTAACTTTGTCAGTTATAGGAAAAGTTTCTCCAGTAGTTTTATTCATATATACTAAGTCTTCATCTTTTTTGAAGCTTTCACATCATACACAATACATTCATTCATATTCACCTTCATATATATCTCATTTATCATGACAATGAGCTAACACATCTCTTACTAATTTATGATGTCTATCACTAGTAGTTCTAATAAAATCAGTATAATCAAAATTAAAATGATCCCATACTTTTTTATGTTCAAAAGCCATATGATCTAAATATTCCATTATTCACATATTTGCTTCTTCAGCTTTTATAACTGCTTTTTGGCTATTCTCATCAATACCAGTAGTAAATCTAGAATCTTCTCATGATATTTTGTGATATTTATAAATAATATTTGCAATACTAGAAGTATAAAAATGACCTACATGAGGTAATCAGTTTCAGTAATATATAGGAGTTGTTATATAAAATTTTTGTTTCATTTTTTATTTTTTTTAATAATCAATTAATTATGTTTTTTATAATATGAGTATTTATTTTTTTGTAAAGAAAAAATAGCTTATATTTAAGCTATTTTAATTTAAAAATTTTTGTCAGCATTTCATACAGTAGTTTGCTTTTTTAGGGTTTCTAGTTTTACATCTAGAACAAATTTTTCTTCTTTTTGATTCATCTCTAAGCTTATCATGCTCTTTTGATGTTTCCATAAAAACCATAATAGTAACTGCCGAAATAAGTCATCAAAGTAACGGTCATAAAAAAACAAGTACAGATCATATTATTTTTCAATACAAAGTAACAGGTACAATATCTCAATATCAAACTGTAGCAGTTGTAACTATTCACCACCAAAGAGCTTGAGGAATAGATGTAAAATCACTCCCTGGAATACTACTCTCAAAGAAATATACCAAAAAAGAACATATAAATAAAACTACAAAATACAAAGTAAACACAGCTAAATATTCATCTGCATAACTTTTTAGTGAGTTTATAAAACCTGATGTTAATGGTATTCTTTTTAAAAGTCTAAAAATTCTAAGAATTCTTAATACTTTTAAAATCTTGAATAATCCTCATGTAAAAAGTCATAAGAAGAAAGGTAAAAAAGAAAGCAAATCAATAATTCTAATAGGAGTAATTATAAACTTTAATCAATTTTTAGCTCTTATTAATCTATATATATATTCTAAAGCAAAAACCAAAGATATAAAAAAATCAAAAACAAATATTTGTTTTTCATAAGCTATAGCATTTGATCAGATACTTTCAAATATCAAAACCAATGGAAATATCAGAACCAAAGACAATATAAAAGTATCCAAAAATTTCCCTAATTTTGAATTAGGGTCATCCAAAATATTTTCATATTCTGATTTATCATACTTAAATAATTTCTTTAGTTTTTTTATCATAAAAAATGAAAAATATTATTAACTAAAAAAATTATAACATTATTTTAAAAAATAAACAAAAAAACACCTGAAAATAGGTGTCTTTTATTTATATTCATCTAAAGCTTTTAATCTTTTTAATACACTTGGATGTGAATAATGAAAGAATTCATAAGCAGGATGTGGAGTAAGATTTGATAAATTATTTCTAGATAATTTTATAAGAGCTGATTTAAGTTTTTTAGGCTTATAATTAACAGCTGCAAACTCATCTGCTTCGTATTCATTTTTTCTAGATAGAATATTTCAAAACAATCAAAATATTATTGATAGCGGAGTAAATAAAATCCCAAAAGCTACCAAAGAAACAGCAAAACTATAAGTATCTGCTCATAAAGCATGAGATATTTCTATATAGTTTAAGGCAATACCCAATACAAAAAACATAATAAATGTTTGTGTTAATCAAAAAGCAAGCATTTGTAAAGTATGTTTTCTTTTGTAATGCCCTATTTCATGAGCTAAAACAGCAACTAACTCATTGTTTGTTAAATCTTTTATCAAAGTATCATATAAAACTATTCTTTTTTTAGGTCAAAAACCTGCAAAATAAGCATTAGCTTTACTTGATCTTTTTGATCAATCTATAACAAATATATTATCCAATTTAAATCAAACATCACTAGCAAATTTTTCAATATCATCTCTTAATTTTCATGCTCCTAGAGGAGTTTGTTTATTGAATATAGGAACTATTAAGCTACTATAAAACATCATCATAAAAACTGATAAAAAGCTTACAAAAGCCCATGCAAATAACCAGAAATAATCTCATGAAATAGTAAAAAACCATATTATAAGAGATAATATTGCTCATCATAAAACAAAAGTAAGCAATATAGATTTAATTAAATCAGTAAAAAATAATTTTTTAGTCATTTTATTAAAACCAAATTTTTCTTCTATAACAAAAGTAGAATAATAAGAAAAAGGTAAAGATATTATTGTTTGCAATATATATAAAATCCCAAAAAATCACAAAGTTGTAAAATAAATATTACTTGAAATAGAGTACAAATAGTTATGTAAAGAACCAAAAGCACCAAAAATAAGTAATAGTATCATTATATTGAAGAAAAATATACTTGAAATATTTCAAAAGCTATATTTAACTTTTTCATATTCCATTGATTTTGAGTATTTTTCTTCATCATAAATTTCTTTTAGTTCATCAGGTAGTTTTGATGACCATTTTGTAGTATTTAAAAAAGATAGAGTTTGAGTTAATAAAAACTCAAAAACAAATAAAACAAGTATTATCAATAATATAATCTCTTTACTAAGTGATAAATCAATCATGTTTTTTGTAAAAAATAATAGTAAAATACACAAGTATTTTACTATTATATATTTGAAGTCAATATTTTTTAAAGTTTTTCTAAATAGCTTCATTCTCTACTATCAACAATTTTATATCATTTTTCAATTAATTCATCTCTATATTTATCAGCAGATTCAAAATCTTTATCTTTTTTAGCTTGATTTCTTTTTTCAAATAATTCTTTTATATCATCTGATATTTCATCTTGTTTTAAAATATCAAAATCAATTATACTTAATACTTGATTAAATGTTCTAAACATATCATTAATGCTTGATAATTCAGCTAATGAAAAAAGTTTTTCTCTAACTCAAGTATTTACAAATTTTATAAAATTATGAAAAACAGCTAATGCTTCAGGCATATTAAAATCATCTTCTAAATGATACATATATTCCCCTATATAATCTTGCATAGCTTCACTAAAGTCTCTTGATACTACAGCAAAGTTTTGAGTAGTTTGAATTTCTCTATCAACTGTTTTAATAGCTTCATCAATTCATTTTATAGTATTAAAATTTGATTCTAGTTTATCAAATGTGAAATCTACTTGAGAATTATATTTAGCATTCATAAAACTAAGTCTTATAGCTCTATATAGCAATGATTTATCTGTATCTTTATATTTTTCTTCTAAATCATTCAAAGTATAAAAGTTATTAGCACTTTTAGACATTTTTTTACCATCTACCATAAGATGACCACTATGTAACCAGTATTTTGAAAATTCTTTTTTAGTACAGCTTTCAGTTTGAGCTATTTCATTTTGATGATGAGGAAAAACTAAGTCAGTACCTCACATATGAATATCAATTTGAGCTCAAAAATATTTCATATTACAAGCACTACATTCTATATGCCAACCTGGTCTTCATTTTAAAACAACTTCTTTTCAATCTATTTTAAATGTTTCATTCCAAAAATTATCTCAATCAGATTCTTTCCAAGCTTTCCACAATACAAAATCAGCTACATTTTCTTTTTCATATTCATCATTATCAACTCTAGCTCATGCTTGTAATCAACAATTACACATATCTATTCATGCTAGGTTTCAATATTTTTTAAATGACTTAACATCAAAATATATACTTCCATCATCTCACAAGTAAGCATTTTTTCTATTTATCATAGTTTGAATCATTCTTACCATTTCTGGTATAAGAGTTGTTACAGGAACAACATCATCAGCAGGAGTTATATTTAATTTATCAATATCATCTAAAAATATTTTTGTATATTTTTGAGTAAAATCTGATAATTTTTCTCAAACAGCTTGACTATCTCTTATTGTTTTATCATCTACATCTGTAATATTCATTACAGTTTTAACATTATATCATAAAAACCTAAGAGTTTTAACTACAACATCTTCAAATACAAAAGTTCTAAGATTTCAAATATGAGCATAGTTATAAACTGTAGGTCCACAATAATAGACTTTTACTTCTCTACTACTCATAGGTTTAAATTCTTCTATTTGTCTTGTTTTAGTATTATTTATTTGCATTTTTATTTTCTTTTAATTTTTTAAATAATAAATCGCTTGTTTTTAATGGGTTCATTCTATCAAATTTTTCATTTCATATAACAACATTTGGTCATTGTTTGCATCATCACATACAAAGACTAGTTTGAATATCAAGTTTATCTAGATTAAATGTTTTTTTATCATTTTCAAGTCTTTTTAAGATGTATTCACTCCATCTTTCACTACACATTTTTCAAGTACATACCTTTACCTCCATAATGATAATTATATTAGTATTTAATGCTGCTATTCTATACATAATATTTGATAAAACAAAAAAAAGTTAAAAAAAAGTTTGCCAAATATTTTTTTTTCATATAATACTCAAGCACACAAGATATGCCGGGGTAGCTCAGGGGTAGAGCAGGGGCCTGAAAAGCCCTGTGTCGGTGGTTCAAATCCGCCCCTCGGCACCATGTTTGTAATAAAAAATTAGAGTGTAAATTTTCAAAATTTATGCTCTTTTTTTTCGTCTAAAAATTATAAATAAATAAAAAACCTAGTTAAACTAGGTTTTTTTATTGTTCATTTCTATAGAAGTTATTAAATTGATATGGTCTTTTAGGTATTTCAAAATAATCAACTAAATAATATCATATATTTTGCCATACTTTAGATGCAGTAGATCAACCATAAACACTTGTTCTAGGTCTTTCCAAAGATACAACCATTACAAATCTAGGATCTTCTATTGGTCAATATCAAGCAAAAGAAGCTACAGTTGAAGCTACTCATTCTTCATAAGAACCTTTATATGCTATTTGTGCAGTTCAAGATTTTAAAGCAAATCTATAATCATCAAGAGCTCATTGTTCAGCAGCGCCTCACCAACTATGAGTACCATCGTAAAGCATTTGAGTTACTTTTTGAGCTGTTGATTCTTTTATAACTCTTCTTTGTTCTTCTGTTTTGAATTTAACTTCTCTTCAATCAGGATATACTATTTTATCAATAATTTTTGGTTTAACATAAACTCATCAATTTGCTAATACATTATATGCAGCGGCAACTTGCATTTGAGTAACTGACATTCAAAGTCAAAAACTACGAGTTAATAATCAAGCTTGAGACCAGTTTTCCCATGGTTGAAGTCTAGAAGTAGTTTCTCACGATAATTCTATTCATGTTTTAAATCATATACCAAAATCTTCAAAATATTGATGCATAAGTGTTTTTCATACTCTTTGTGCTATTCTTATCATTCAAACATTACAAGACCAACGAAGTGCATTAGAAAATGTTTGATATCATAAACATTTATCACTTACATTTGAGATTTTAAAGTTATCAATTGTTAAGTATCAATCATCTTGATACATAGAGTTTTCATTTATTTCTCATGTATCTAATCAAATAGCAACAGTAAGAGGTTTTATAACTGATCAAGCTTCATATAATGAAGAAATAACATGATTAGTATAAACAGCTGCTCAATAATCATTTTTATACTTATATTTAACCAAAGCTCTATCTCATAATTCTTCTCTTTCAGCCAATCTTAAATATATTTTTTTACCATTAAAAATAAATTCAGTTCATAATTGCCTATCTTCTACATAAACAGGAAATCACAATAAATCAGTACTAGGATTTGGATAATCTTCATTTTTTATTCTTTCTAGTTCATATACATTTCAATACTCATTTACATTATAGCTAGGATAATTTGCCATAGCTAAAACATCTCATGTTTTAGGATCCATTACTATAACTCTACCTCTATTAGCTCTATATTCTTTTACTCATTGCTCTAAAAATTCTTCTACTTTTTTTTGTATATTTCTATCAATAGTTGTATGAATTTGAACTCATTCTCAAATTAGAGTAGTAGTATCTAATTCTGTAGGATTTATCATTCTTCATTGTATATCCTTTGTAGATATAATTTCTCAGTTATTTCACTTTAATATTTCATCATAATATCATTCAATTCAATAATGTCATTTACCTGAACTATCAACAAATCAAGTTACCTGTGAAGCAACATCTCATTCTGGATAATATCTACTTGGATTTGGTGATAATATAATAAATCTAGATATAGAATCTTCTATAGAAAGTAATCATCTTTTTAATGCTTCTGATTCCTCATCTAAATAATTATTTATATATTCTGAAGTTTGTATAGATAATTTTTTATAAACTGGAACATATCTTAAATCTCTTTTTCTAGTTAAAAATTTAAGAGTTTCTTCATTCATTCAAATTATTCTAGATAAGTTTTTTATACTTGTTTCATTTTCATTATTAAATTCTTCTGGATTAACATAAACATATTCATCTCATGGATAAATTCATGTTATATTCAAAGACTTTAATTCTTCTATTTTATCTGATTCCAATTTTACATCTAACATAACACTAGTAACCTTTGTTTTCATTATATCAGATATAATTTTTTCTCATAATAAATCTCTTATATAAGTTTCATCGTAAACAAAGTCTGGTATTTCTAATAATCTAAGATATCTAAGTATATTTGAATAACAAGTACTATATCATTTTGATTCACATGTTTCAGTATAAACTATATCAGTTAAAAAATCAGCTAACTTTGGTTTATCTCATTCCATTTGAGGATCTATAGAAATATCATATAGATTAAGTGAGGTAGCTAAAACTGTTTGAGATTTTCATGTACTATAAATAGTCCCTCTATTAAGAGGAACACTAAATTTTCATATTTGTTGAGAATCAGCTAATCATTTATAAAAGTCATACTCTAATACTGTATAGGAAAATAATGTTTTAATTATAAATAAGAAAAACAATACAAAAAATAGTATTATAGTATGTAACCTAGACCAATTTTTTATTAGATATCTAAGTTTTTTCAAATTAATATTTATTTTTTTATTCATCTGTATAAATTTTTATTTATTTAGTAATATCACTAAGTAAAGATTTTTTTATTACTCAAGGAATTATATCTTCATCATAAATAGTTCAAAGTTTTTTTTCTAAATCATTGAAATATTCTTCACTAAAATTATCTAATATTTTTTCTTTAAATATATTTAATATATTAGGTTTTTCTTCGTATAAACAATAAATTTTATAAAAAGATAAAACTACTTCTTCCAATTCTCATACACATTCAAATGGCTTTATTCAGTCTATTCAAAGTAACTCTAAAAAAGTATTTTCTAAATCTTTTTTAAATAATAAATCTTCTCAAAATATATCAAAGACTTGTTTATCACTTAAGAAAGGTCTTAATATAATAAAACTAAAAGCACATTTGGGACAAGAGTTACACCAAAAAGTATTTTTTAATCTTTTATTTTCATCTATTTTAAAGTTATTATTACAACTAGAAAATACTCAGAAAAATCTACTACAATTATTTGTAAAATATCTAGCTATAGAGTATTCATAAAAACCTCTAAGAAGTGAAAAATAATAAATATTAGATGACAAATTATCCCTAATGTAAGAATTAAAATCTTTTTCAAAATCCAATGATTTACTCCATTGATGATTTATTTCAAATCAATTCCATAATGTATTTCATACATTAGCAGATTTCTCATTTGATAATACTAAATATTTATAATCATATAAATAAGCTTCTAATAGCATAACAAAAGCAATTATTCATGTTATAGGAACATGTCAATTATAATATCATTGATTGTTTAGTTTTATCAAGTTATCAGATATTTTTCTTTTTGTTAAAAGTATTTCTTTTCACAAAATAGCTGCACAATTTTGTTTTATAGGATCAGTTTTTCAAAATACATATAAATCATATAAAAAATCTGATTTTTCATATAAATCTATAGAAACTAGTGAGTCTTTACCTCATCATAAAGGAATCAAAGATTTTTCACTTTGACTAAAATCAAACAAACTTTTATCTATATTTTTTTCTTCTAATTTATTTTCAAAATCAAACAATCAATCAGGGCTAATTTTGTTAATATATAAAAATTCTCATAATCAATTTTTATAAAATTTTTTCCAAAAAGTTATTTGGTCTTTTGATAAATATCATGATTTTATATATAGTTTTTTTGTTGGAAAAGCCTTATAATAACTGATTCATAAAGCTATATGTATAGAAAATAAAAAATTATCAACAATTGAATAATTTAAATCACTTCTAAGTTTAATATTTGATTTTGAAAAATCTACTTCTTCTATAAATTGTTCTTTAGAGTCAAAAGAATAATAAAATTTTGCTATGAGATTTTCATAATCAAAATCATAAGATTCAAAATAAAATGCATCAAATTTTTCCATGGAGATATTTTTTAAATTATTTTTTTATTATGATTAATATATATATTTATTTATTATTTTCAATAAAGAAAAATTTATTTGCAAAAATATTTTTTATTTGTATAATTGGCCTACAATCGATTACTGGTGTATTTTCTGGTATTGGTTGAATTATTATATTATTTTCGTAAAATACGTTTTATGGCAGTTACAAAAGATGTAAAAAGTAAAATCATTACTGATTTTGCAAGTAAAAAAGGTGACACTGGGTCATCAGAAGTTCAAATAGCTATCCTAACAGCTAAAATTGAAAACTTAAAAGAACACTTATTAGAACACAAAAAAGATAACCACTCAAGAAGAGGTATATTAATGATGGTAGCTAAAAGAAGAAAATTATTAGCTTACTTAAAAAAGAAAGATGCTAATAAGTATAATGAAGTTTTAGAAAAATTAAACTTAAGAAAATAAGAAAAAGAGAAGATTTAAAAATCTTCTCTTTTTTTATACTTTTTTAATATTTCATAAAGTATATTCATGTAATACTTTTTTAAAATGTATTTTTACTCTTTCTAAAAATCTATCTATTATTAAATAATCATAATCTAATATTCTCAAATCTAAATCTATCTTTGTTTTAGTATTTCAAATTTTACTAGTATTTATAGAATCTACATCAATTCACATACTAAAAATTATATCTGATAATTCTTTTAAAACTCATATTTTATTTTCAACTAAGAAACTAATATGAACTATTAAAGACTCTTCTTTTTCTCAGTCAATATATGCAGATAACAATCTATCTTTATTAACATCTTCCAAAATTTTACAATTTCTTCTATGTATAGTTATTATTCATTTATTATTTATATGAGCAACAATATCATTTGTTAATTTTCTTCTAGAACAATGACAAAGCTTATAACTAAGTCCTGATTCTCATCATATTATCAAATCTTTTTTACAAGATTTTTTAGATCAATCATCAGTTTGATTAACTTCCTTTAATAATTCTTTTTCTTCTTCAGTTATTTTTTTAGAAGAAATATTTAATAAATTATTTGATTTAAGTATTCTTTTTATAAGACTAGAAGGAGGTAGTGAAAAATTTCATACTTGCTCTAATAAAGCCCATCTTTCTTCCAGAGAATAAGATTTTCAATCAAGAATTTTTAATATAGTTAAATCTTTATCAAATTTTCATAAATCTGCTTTTTCTAGATACTTTCACATTAAATCTTTACCTCTTTCTCTATGTAAGTCTTTGTCTTCTTTTTTTAGAGATAGTTTAATTCTATTTTTTGCTTTGATTGTTTTTACAAAAGATATCCGAAATGGATTAGGTCTTTTATTTTTATCTATAATAATTTCCACAACATCTCAATTATGAAGTTCTTTATCCAATGGATAAACTGATCAGTTAACTTTTGATAAAGTAATATGATCTCATAAATCAGTATGAACTGCATATGCAAAATCAACAGGAGTAGATCAGTTAGGTAGGTTTATAAAATCCCCTTTTGGAGTAAAAACAAAAATTCTATCTTTGAAAAAATCTAGTTTTAATGATCAAACAAAGTCATTATCTTGTAAATTATTAACTAATTCCTTTAATTCTTTTACCCAATCAATATCAGTAGCTATAGTACTTCATTTTTCTTTGTATTCAAAATGAGCAGCAACTCAAAGATCAGAGTATTCTAACATTTTGAATGTTTTTATCTGTATTTCAGTAGGTTGTTTTCTATCAGATTTAAAAACTCACATTACATTTGTATGCAAACTTTTATATCAGTTTGGTTTAGGTAATGCTATATAGTCCTTGAATCTTTTAGGAAGTGGAGTCCATTTATTATGTATAATTCATAAAACCTTATAACAATCTGCTTCAGTATTTACCATTATTCTTATTCAAAATAAATCAAAAAGTTCTGATGCATTAGTTAATCATTTTTTGATAAGTTTTTTATGTATAGAATAAATTGATTTAACTCTATAATCGATTTCATAGTTATCTACTTGTCATTTTAATAAATCATTTAATTCTATTTTAACATTTTGTATAAAAGCATTTCTTTGAGTTTCTAAATCTCTTAACTCTTTTTTTAATTTTTTGTAAGATTTAGGATCAAGTATTTTAAAACATTCTTCATCTAAATCATTTTTAAAATGATATAAACCTAATCTATCAGCAATAGGAGAATATATTTGAAGAGTTTCAAGTGCAATTTTTTCTCTTTTATCTTTTTTAGGATGATGTTTTAGAGTTTTCATATTATGTAATCTATCAGATAGTTTTACAAATATAACTCTTAAGTCCTCTGCCATAGCAACAAACATTTTTCTAAGACTACCTACATCTCTATCTTGTCATTTGTATCTTATTTTTGATAGTTTAGCTAATCATTCACACAAAAAAGCTACTTCTTCTCAAAATTCTTCTTTTATATCATCTGCTGTTTTGGGTGTATCTTCTATAACATCATGTAGTAAACAAGTCTGAATAGTATAAATATCAGGTTTTAAATATAAAAGCATATCTGTAGCTTCTACAGGGTGAAGAATATAAGGATCTCATGACAATCTATTTTGTCATTCATGAGCATCACGGGCATAAATATAGGCTTTTTTTATTTCTGATTCAATATACTCAAAATTAAGGTTTCACATATATTTTGAAACCTTTTTGATTATATTATCGACTTTTTTATCTATTTTTTTATATTTTTCCATGGCAATAATATTATTATTACTTATATAGATAGTCATTTTAACAGATATATTTTTTTTGTAAATATTTTCTTGTCTTATTTTAAATAAATAATATAATATTTTTGTTTATTTAGAAAATAACTAGTTTTTATATATGAAAATAAGTGTAAATAAAAAAGGTTTCTCTTTAGTAGAGTTACTAGTAGTAATCACTATTTTAGCGATTATATCAGTTGTAGCATACCAAAACTTTGGTTGAGCTGTAGATAAAGCTACTTCAGGTAGAAAAATATCTGATGTATCTACTATAGAAACTTCTTTACAACAATTTAAAGTAGATAACAATTACTACCCAGCTGTTGGTGAATATGATGCTAACACTAATATGTGGTGATATAACAGTGGTACTACTGCTAATCCTTCTAACACTCTATGAGTTACTATGAATTGAGCTGAAATATCAACTGTGGTTAGTGCTGATGGTGGTTGAGTTATAAATAATACAAAAACAACTCCACAACAAATTTGAGCAAAATGAACATTATCTCAAGAACAACTAGGTAAAAACTATTTAACTAAAGATTTATATGATCCTGAAATCTGAGACTTAAAAGAAACAGATAGTGGTAGTACACTTATAGAAATGTGATTAGGTAGATATGTATATGCTGTTTATAGAAAACCTTCTGCTACAAGTTGGGGATCAAATAATAAGACAGGTACTTATTATAATATAGCTTATACTATAAAAAAAGAAGCTAGTGATACATATCTAACTAGAATAGTATGAGATTATGATAGTCAATCATGTTTTGATGATGCTGCTGATTGTCCTAATACATTAATTGGTTGAAATTGAACTGATTTCCTAGTTGATGGTCAAGAAAAATGAAAATCAAATGATAATACTACTGATTTAACAAGTTTTGGTTCTACTGAAGTTAATCAATGAATTCCATATCCTGTAAATGATTTTGAATAATAAAAAAATCTGAGAAATTAATCTCAGATTTTTTTTATTACACTAATTATGTTTCTAGAATTATCAAATAATCTATTTTCTATAATATCAAATCAAGTTTTTTTAAACAAAGTATTTAATTCATTTAAATTAAAACAATGATAATATCTATCAAACTCTCAGATTTTTATATTGTAATCACTAGACCCATATTCATTTAAAGAGTCTTCTATTCTTGAATTTATATATTTTTCATAATTTAAATCACTATCCAGTGACCAATTAGTCATAAAAACTATTCAATCTTTTTTTAGTAGTTTTTTAGCTTCATCTAAAACTAATTCCCTATCTTCAAAACTATCAAGATGATGAAATGATGCTATAAAAACAATGAAATCAAATTTTTTTCATATATTAAATTCTTCTAAGTTTAACATATTTAATACATAAAAATTATCATTTTTATGTATATTTTTAGCTTCTTCAATCATAAGACTAGAAGCATCACATCAAACATAATCAAAATTGATATCATCAATATTTTGATTTAGATGTGATAATAATCTACCATTACCACATCATATATCTAGTAAAGAAAAACCACTATTCTTTAAATAATTATCTATAAAATAATTCAATTCTTCCCACTTCATATTTTTTCTACTTTTTGAAAAAGTAGAAGCAAATTTATTATAATCAACATTCATAAATTACATTTTGTTAGGCATATCTATTCATAAAATAGAAAATGTATCTTTTAAAATAATTCAAAAAAGTTTAACTAATTTTAATCTTGATAATTTTTTATCTAAATCTTCTTCATTTAAAATATGAACATTATTATAAAAAGAATTAAAAGATTTAGTTAAAGAATAAGCATATTTACATAGAATATGAGGAGAGTTTGTTTTTGTAGATTCGATAAGAATATCACTATAATTAGATAAAGTTTTTATCAAATCAGTTTCTTCATCGTTTTCAAAAACTATATTATGTTTAATATCTATATCATCTCAAAAGTTTTCTAATATTCTTATAGATCTAACATAAGCATACTGAATATATGGTCAACTATTTCACTCAAAACTCATAAACTCATCCCAATCAAATATAACATCACTTTCTCTAGATTTTTTCAAATATCAATATTTAATAGCTCAAGTTCAAATTATCTTTGATAAATTATCAAGTTCTTCTCAAGAAATATCATCTCTTTTTTCTAAAATAATATTTTTTGCTCTTTTCTCTGATTCATCCAATAAAGCATCTAGTTTTATAATTCTACCTTTACGAGTAGACATAGCTCAATCTTTTAAGCTTATAAATCAGTTATAAGCATGGAATAATTCTGTATTTTTTAGCCATCAAGCAGAATTAGCAATATCAAATGCTTGTTTTAAATGCATTTGTTGTCTTACATCAACAAAATATATTATTTTTTCAGGATTCCAGTTTTCAACTCTATATTTTATAGCTGCTAAATCTGATGCCAAATAACCATGTGTTCAATCTCTTTTTTGTAATATACAACTTGGTATTTTTTTTGATTCATCAAAATTTACTCATACTGAATTATCTTCATTTTTTGTTGCAATATTTTTTCAAACTAATTCATTTACTATAAAATGCATATCGTATTTTAAATCTGGATAATCTTCCATTTTTGGAAGTCATAATCCTTCATAAAAACTTTCTCAAATATTGTAATCAGGTTTTACATTTAGTCTTGCTAGTTGTTGATTCATAGCATCTATAGAATAACTAGTGAATTTTCTCCATAGTTCTATAGATTCAGTATCTCAAGAAGATAATAATTTAAATTCATCTCTAGTTTTTTGTTCTAATTCTTCTCAAACTTCTTCAATTTCAGAAGTTATTTTTACATATAATTCCAAAAGATAATCAACTGCATTTTCTTTTAATCTAGATTCTTCTCACCATAATTTATAAGCAGCAATAAGTTTACCAAAAATTATTCACCAATCCCCTATATGACTATCTGAAATAACATCATATCAAAGTTTTTTATAAGCATTAATCATTGCTTGTCATTGATTTGGAGTACACATATGACCAATATGAAGTGGTTTACCTACATTTGCTCATATATAATCAATAACTATTTTTTTATTATCTCAAAATGAAGAGATTTTATTAAAATAATCATCACTATAAGTACTCAAAAATAAATCATTAAAGCTTGATTTATTAACAAATATATTTAAATAAGGTCATTCAACTGATGCTTTTTCTATTAAATCATTTGATAATAAAATATCTTTTATTTCATTTGCTATTTGATTTGGATTTCTTTTTAAATCTCTTGATAATAAAAAAGCTCCAAATGCAAAATCTCAAAGTTCTTTTTTAGGCGGTATTTCTAGCTTGATATTATCAATTTCAATATCATATTGTGATTTTATTAAGTCTTTTAATAAAGAAATAATTTTATCTTCCATATTTTTTATTATTATCTATATATTTTGGCCTATAGTATACAAAAAAAAAGTAAAAAATAAATATTTTTTACTTTTTTAATTATTTTATATAAACATAAAATTGAATAATACAAAGAACATTCAAGAAATAAATGCTACTATAGGAACTGTTATTAACCAAGCAGAAATAATTTTAAACATCATATTTCTTTGAACAAATTTTTCTTTTTTACCATGTTGTTTTTTATGAAGATATTCTCTTAAAAATCATACTCAAAAAACTCAACCAATGGCAACATGAGTAGTACTTACAGGTAATCATAATTGACTAGCCAATATAACTGTAATAGCAGCAGATAAAGCTATACAAAAAGCTCTAATTTGATCTAATTCTGTGATTTCAGTACCAACAGCCTTTATAATTCTAGGTCAAAAAAGAAGCAATCAAAAAGATAAACCTGTTCATCATAAAAGTAATATCCAAAAAGGTACTCAAACACTTCAATTTATTCAAGAATTAACCAAAGAATCATATATAGCAGCCAAAGGTCAAATAGCATTAGCTACATCATTTGATCAATGAGCAAAAGTCAATAAAACAACTGCAAATACAAGAGGAATATTAAAAAGTTTAGCTACTCATTTTCTATCATTAGAAATTTTTGATGTTTTCTTTCATATACTAGATCTAAGAAAAAAGTAAACAAAAAATCAAACTAAAAGTCACATATGAGAAGCAAATATAAAATCTATGCTAATAATATGCTTAAGTCACTTAATAGCTAAAAAAGTTATAAAAGCCCAAGCCATAATAGCAACAAAAAATGGAACCCATTTTTTTGACTGTGAAACCTTATCATCAGTAAAAATAATTAATGTTTTTATAAGATACAAAAACAAAGCTGCAATTAATCAACCTAATAATGGAGATATAAACCAACTAGAAACAATTTTTCACATTGTTCACCAATCAACAACTCAAAATCATAAAGCAGCTATTCATGCTCACATAATTCATCAAACTATAGAATGAGTAGTTGAAACAGGAGCTTTGAAATATGTAGCCAAATTAAGCCAAGCAGCAGCTGAAAACAAAGCAGCCATCATTATAAATATAAATACAGATACATTATCAATCATATTTACATCAATGATACCATTTTTAACAGTTTTAACAACTTCTCATCATGCAATAACAGCTCATAATAATTCAAAAACTGCTGCTATTATTATAGCATGTTTAAGTTTTAAAGCTCCAGATCAAACAGCAGGTCAAACACTATTAGCAACATCATTTGCTCAAATATTTACTGCCATATAAATTCATAAAAATACAGCAAGTAATAAAAAGAAATTGGCTTGAGTCGATAAATTAGATCATACTAATAAATGTACTCAAACCAAGGCTAAAATAACGTATAATGCAAAAATTAAATACCTCATATATAGTATTAAATTAATAAAGTAATTCTATTAAAATAAAAAAACAAGTTTAGTCAAAAAAATAAGCTTTACATAAGAGTAAATATATATTTAAGATAAAAAATTGACTTTTAATATAAAATATTAATAATAAAAACAATCAAAATAAAACATAAATATTGTAATATTAAATATGAACAATTTAAAAGAATTATTAAAAATTAATATAGATTTTATAAACAATATAAATGATAAAAATATAAATATTAATACATTATCAGATATTGTAAAAAATATAAATAAAGAAAAAATAACCATTATTTCATGAATGAAAGAATCATGAAAAGAATTATATCTAGCAAATATAATAAAAAAAACAAATATATGAGAAAATTATACATATCTAAACAAAAGTCTAGATAAACATAATCTAATAAAATCAAATATTGATATAGAGAACTATATCAATATTAAAGAAAGTAAATATATTTTTATACAAAATAGTTGAAAAGTAGAATGAATAAAAGATTTTTTATCAAAATATTATAAATTAGATAAGAAAATTATAATAATATGAAACGATATTATAATACCCAATATAAAAAACTTTGAAATAACTCAAAAAATAGATAGCACAGATATAAATAAAACAATAAAATATTGATCAATTAAAAAATTAAAACTAATTGAAGATAAAAAAATATGACTAGAATTAATTACTAATAAAATAATAACAGATAGTATTTTTAATTTAAAATGAGTTAAAAATATAGATTTGTATTATTATACAATTACATTTTTAGCATATTTAAATATATTTAAATCAAATAGAGAGTTATTAAGAGATATAAGCGAAGCAGGAAAAATAGCACCTAAGACTTTTTATGATTATATAGACTTTAGTGTACAAGAAAAAATAATACATAAGATAGAATTATTTGATTTCAAAAAAAATAAAATTATTAACTGAAAAAATAAATATTATTTTTGAGATAATGGAATCAGAAATTACCTAACTAATTTTTGATTAGATAAAAATATTTTAATAGAAAACTTAATTTTTATACTATTAAAATATAACAATTATAATATTTTATGATGAAAAAACTGAGTTTTTGAATTTAGTTTCATATGAAAAAAAGAAGATAATACTATATACATACATATATCATCTGAAAAAGAATCTTCTGAAATAAAAAAAGAAGTAAATAAGTTATTAAAAATATGAGATAAAAATAAAAAATATCTTCTAGTAGAAAATTTAAAAGAATTAAATATCAAAAAGCTAATTTATGAAGAATTAGAAATTATAGATATAAATGATTTTATACTAAAAAAATCCCTATAAGGGATTTTTTTTTTAGTATATTATTATCTATTCTAATTATTATTATCTGAGAAAGTTATTCATTTTTCTACTAAATAATTAATAATAGGATCAATTTTATTATTTGAAATACCAACATCTCTTAACTTATTTGAGAAACCAACTTTTGTCATTCAATTTACATCATTTATAGAATTTATAGCTGTTATATCTTCATCAGTTATTGAAATTCATTCAACTCATGATAAATCTATTTGCCTCATTCAATTATCAGTTAAATTTATATTTACAGTCCTAGTTTGACTAGCAACATTATCTTGTTGATTACTTTGTTGATTATTTCATCAATTATTTTGTTGATTATTTCATCAATTATTTTGTTGGTTATTTCATCAATTAGAAGAAACTCATCTTATTAACCTATCTATATCATCTGGTCACAATGAAGCATTAGAACTAACATCTCAATCTAAAACTCATCCTACACTATCTCAATCAAAACGATTTTCTATTCTTTTTATAGCATCAGCATATCATGCTCTACTATTAAAATTTATTCAACTTATATCAACTTGTAGTTTTCTTGCAAATTCTTTAAGTACATCTTCAGTATCTAATCTTCTAGCTCATTCAGTATCTTGAATATTTTTCAAATATTCTATCCAAGCTGGTTTAAGTGTTCTAGGAGTGTCAGCAGAAGAGTAGTTTCATGTTTTTAAATTGTTATGCAGTGTTTCCATATTAGCCTTTCTTCAGGTAGAATCTGCATCTAAAAACGGCATATATTTTGAAGTAAAATTAGTAGCCCTATCTCTAGCTCATTGATTTATACTTCATTCAATAGATCATTGAATAGTCTTCAAACTTTGCATACTTTGTCCTCAAAATAAAGGCATATATTGTGGCGATTTAGCAGCAAGTTGTCATACTTGTGTACCAAATGCATGAAGTGGTTCAACTACAGCTTTTGTTACATCATTTGATCTAAGAGCAGCCATAACAGCTCACCATAATATAACAATACCAAATATTTTCATTATAAGAGTTCAAATTACTCCCAATCATCAGTTTCATTCAGTCTTAACCCTGTCCCATATTTCAGTTATATTTTTTTCACTTGCAGCTGCTCAGACAATAGTTAATTTAAATTTTTTATCGTCATCTTGTCATGAACCTATAGTTAATGTACTACTTTCATTATCATTGTTTGATTTAATACTAACTGATTGAAGTCATGGAAAAGAATTAGATGTATTACCACTAACCATTCATTGTCATACAACAAATATAAACAATAAACCAAAAGTTAATGCTAACATTGTATAAACAGGAACCATAGCTAAAGATATAAATTGTTTTATATTGAATTTATCGAAAAACTCTCAACCTCAACTAGATTTATCAAAAAAATACATCAAACCAAATACAGGAGATATCATTAAATATATCCATATATATATTCATCTAGTCATCAAAACCAATGCTAAAGCTATCATCAAAACAGCATAAACAACTATAAACAATACATCAAAAACAAGTTTTACAATTAAATCTCATATAGTTTTTATAGTATTAGTTTGAAAATCAGTTAAATAGTCTAAACTTTCTAATCACAAAACACCATAAGCATAAGTTCAAAGAACTCAAAATATTTTTGTACTAGAGTTATCTGAATTCATTATATCTTTTAATTTAACAGTTTTTCATCAATCTTTTTCATCAACACAAGAAAAATATTTTTTAGTAGGAGTATTTCAATTAGCATCTTTATTTCATGATTCTTTTGTAAGATCTATCTTACAATCATTTGGAATATCAACTTCTGATATTTTACTATTGAATCATTGAAATGTATCAAAAGGCAAATTAATAGCTGCTACAGTTAATATAGCAGAAATTGACAATATAAAATTAACAATAAACCATGATAAAGGAACTATAAGAATTCATATCAAAAACTTAGGCAAAGCTTGTTTTAACTGATATTTATCTTGTCATTTTCAAATAATATTCATAAATGCTATCCATATAAGGATAAATGCAAATATAAAATATACTACATTTGAAACCAATATCCATATATCTTTGAAATACTCATTTAAACCAAAAAGACTACCATTAATCCATTCTGGAGATAAAAACATAACTCATAAATATGTAAGAATAGATAAAAAAACAACAATTGTTGATCAAATCCATCTAATAGCTTCTCATATCTTTTCTTTTGTTTCAGTATCTAATAAATTTCAACTTTCATTTGCAAAAGAAATATCACTAAATGCAAAAAAAGCAAAAACAAAAAATAATATAAAAAATATTGATTTTTTATTTTTTGAAAAAATATTTAATAATTTATTTATCATGGTTTAAAATCGTTAAACATAAATTATGTTAAGCCTATAAATTTGGCAAAAACATTAATACTAAATAAATAATATCATATTATAATTTTCAAAGCAAAAAAAAGAACCTATTTATATAAGGCTCTTTTTTATTATTTTAGTTTTTCTTTTAATAATTCATTAAATATTTTTGGATTTCATTGACCTTTTGATGCTTTCATACATTGTCATACAAAGAAACCAAATATATTTTCATTACCATTTTTATAATCTTCTACTTGTGAACTACAATTAGCTAATACTTCATCGACTATAGCATCTAAAGCTCACATATCATTTTTTTGTCTAAGATTATTTTCATCAACTATAATATCTGCTTCTCATCAATTATTAAATAATTCTTCTACTACTTGTTTTGAATTAGTACTTGATAATTCATCTTTGTTAACTAACTCTATAACTTTTGCTAATTCTTTTATATCAAATTTTAATTCACTTACACTATTTATATCTTCTGATTCATTTATCATAGCCAATAATATAGTAGTGATATAAGAACAAGATTTTTTAGCATCATTAGTTAATCAAACCAAAGTATCAAAATATTCACTTAAGGCTCTATCAGTAGTTAATAATCTAGCATCATCTTCTGATAATTTGAAATCATTTAAATATCTAATTCTTTTTTCAATTGGTAATTCTGGAATAGTAGATCTTGCTTCTTCTATAAAATCATCGTCTAAGTTTAAATCTAATAAATCAGGTTCAGGAAAATATCTATAATCCATAGCATCTTCTTTACTTCTTTGAGTAACTGAAACTCATTTATCATCATCCCATCATCTAGTTTCTTGATCAACTACTCATCCTGATTCAATAATTTTTATTTGTCTTTTTGTTTCATGATCTATTACTCTACCAATAGCAGAAAAAGAGTTAACATTTTTTGTCTCTGTTCTAGCTCATAGCTTATCACTTCATTCAGGAGCAACTGATATATTAACATCACATCTCATTTGACCTTTTTCCATATCAGCATCACTAACATTACATGCTCTCATGATTTTTTGAATTTCCTTTAAAAATTCCATTACTTCTTCTTTTGTATGAAAAACTGGATCTGTAACTATTTCCATTAAAGGACTTCAAGCTCTATTAAAATCACATAATGTTTTACCTCATGCATGTATTAATTTTCAAGCATCATTTTCTAAATGCATATGATGAATTCAAAACTCTCTAACTTCTCATTCAACAATTGTTTTAACTTTTCATTCACCTACTATAGGTTCATACATTTGAGTTATTTGATATGCAGTTGGATTATCAGGATAAAAATATGTTTTTCTATCAAATCTAGAATGTTTATTAACTTCACAATTCATAGCCATACCACCTATAAGTCAAAGTCTAACAACTTCTTTATTTAATGCTGGTAACATACCTGGAAATCACATACATACACTACATACATTTTTGTTTGGTTCTGAAGCTAATTCTACTGCATTTTTACAAGAACAGAACATTTTAGTCTTAGATTTTATTCTTACATGTATTTCTAATCAAATAGTTGCTTTATATTTATTCATCTTTTACTATACTAAATAATAATTATATTTATATTTATATCTAAATATCAGTAATTTTCAATTATTTTTTTAAATTTTATTTGATTTAAAATTTTAATATGATAAAATATTTCATGTAAAAAAGAAGTTAAGTAAAAAAGCCTTTATAAATTACTTAAAACCTTTTTTGATTTTTATATGATAATAATAAGTGAAAATATGGAAATACAAGTAAAAATACATGTTAACGCTGAAGAATCTAAAGAAGCAACTGAAAGATTAGTAAAACATAACTTAGAAAACAAATTAGATAATTATTTAAAAAAATATAATGACAAAGCTGATGCTGAAGGTCTTATAGAAGTAAAAGTTGAAAAAAATAAAAAAGATATGTTTGACTGAGTATTATCAGCTAAATTAGATGTTGATAGTTTTAGATATTCTAGAGAAGATTACAAAAATTTAGATGATTTATTAAATCACTTATTTGATCACTTCAAAGAAGAATTATCAAGTAAATAAAAAAAGAGCAATTGCTCTTTTTTTATTTATAATATTTCTCATAAAATATAATCCATATAAACAACTCCAGAATCAGATAATATTATTTTATTTGATTCTTTTTTTAGATATCAATTTTCTACAAAGTAATCAATTTTTTCTTTATCAAGTTTATCTAAATATGATATATCTATTCAACTAGTTCTAATCATAAACATAATATTTTCTATAAAAATATCATTTTTATTTACAATTGTAGTAGAAATATTTTTTCATGAATAATAATCTAAAAATGATTCACTGTTTGAATATCTAATATTATCTAAATATCAATATGCTCACAATCAATATGCAATTACTTCCTTATGATTCCAATATCATTGATTATGTTTACATTCATATCATTTTTTAGAATAATTAGAAATTTCATATCTATTAAAATTATATTTTTCTAAATTATTTCTTATCGAAATATATTCTTCACCATATTCATCAAGTGATATTCATGTTTTATGCCAAGAGTCAGGATAAGTAATATTATCAAATTTTGACTCTTTATCTTCTGGAACATCATAATATTCTTCTAGCATATATACAGAAATATGCTTTATAAAAGAATATTTATTTAGTAAAAAGTCTATATTTTCATTTATTTCTCAAGCTGAAACATAAGGTAATCAAATAATAAAATCTATAGATAAATTATCAAATCACTCACTTTTTATATTATCTAATGCTTGTAAAATATCTCATTTAGCTGATCTATCAATTTCTTTTAAAGATTTTTCATTCAAAGTTTGAACTCACATACTTATTCTATTTATTCATAATTTTTTCCATCATAATAAGTTTTCAATAGTAACATTCTCTGGTGTAGTTTCAATAGAGATTTCTATATCATTAGAAAAAATATAATTATTTCTTAGAGTAGTTAATATTTCTTCGAAATTAGATAAAGATAAAACTCATGGTGTTCATCATCAAAAGTAAATAGTATCTAATAGCTGTCAGTGTTTATTTCATGAATTAATTTCTTTTAATAAAAAATTAACATAATTTTGAATTTGTAATTTTTGAGTTATTCAAAAAGATGCAAATCTACAATATTTACATTTACTACTACAAAATGGTATATGAATATAACAATTATAACTTTTCATTTTTTTAAATTACAAATTAAAACCGATCTAATGATCGGTTTTTAATAAACTAATTACAGTCTTTTGATAAACTTTCAAAGTTTATTATTTTTTTTGTTTTACACATAAGTGAATTAGCAAATTGTTCAAAATTCGATTCTGCATATGCTCAATTATCCAAAATTGATATTATTTTTGAATCATAAATATTTTTAATTCATTTATCAAAACTTGATAACATATATTCATCAGCGTAAAAATCTTCCAAGACAACATTAAAATCACTATGAATCTTTTTTGGTAAAAATTCTGCATCCAAAGATAAAAGTGATGGCAAGTAATATTTAAAATTATTTAAAAATACACTAGCTCATGAATCATTTGATATATAAGATAAAAAATCTTGTGCTAAATTTATATTATTTGTATCTTTATTTATAACAAAATAGTTATAATTAATTAGATAATTTCCTTCACCTGAAAAATATTGTGGAAAGACTCTTGCTTGTAAGAAAGAGCTAGAATATCAATAATCTGATATATCATTTACCATACTAGGATATCATACAACCATATGTATATCACCTCTAGAAAATAAATATAGAGAATTTTCTCATAAATTAGTTAATTCTAAAAATCTAGAATCATATGAGTTATATCAATTTATATCTCAATATAATAAATAAGAAGCTAATCATTGTTTTAAAACATTTCAAGTTACATCATCAAGCTCTTCAACATCTCATTCCAACATAAAAAACTGTGTTAAAATATCAGCAGCATATTTAACTGTTGAACCATTTCATATACCCAAAGGAATAGTTCATGGATTTCTTTCAGAAAGTTTTGATATTATATTATTCAAACTAGAAATATTATCCAAATCAGAATGTCTTACTTGTGCTCTATTATAAAAAATTCAAAGAGTTTCATATCAAACAGGTATTCACTTTAAAAATTCATCATCTCATTCTCATGAGATTAAATCATCACTAAATACTCATTTATACCTTTTTCTAAAATCATTTGGAGAAATTACTGAAGGTGGAATTCAAATAACTTGGTTAGAAAAAATAGAATCATCTTCATTGTTATTTAAAACAAATAAATCAGGTCAAACTCATGAATTAATAGCAGAAGTCAAAGCATAAGTATATTCCTCATAATCAGGAAAAGTTTCTATTATTATATTTTTTGATTGATAAGCTGTATTAAATTTTTTAAATCAATCAATTATGTTATAAGTATTTTCTCAAGAATCTCATACCATCCAAATTTTAAAAGTATTTTCTTCAGATGTATTAGTTTCATTATTATCAGCTCATTTTGATAATATCATCAAAAAAACCATAGATAATAATAGTATTACTCAAACAACTATAAATATTATTTTATTTTTATTTAATTCCATATTTTATATTAGATATTAGATAATAAATGAAGGTGTATATGCATAACTTCTTGTCATCATTTTTCTCAAACATTAAAATGAAGTTTATATCATTCACAAATATTTAGTTCTTTTGCTAATTTTTTTGCAACAAAAAACATATCTGCTATTAATTCCCTATCTTCTGGCATCAAATCATTAATAGTAGCTATTTCTTTCTTTGGGATTATAAGTAAATGTGTTTTTGCTTGAGGATTTATATCTTTTATTACGATTATTTTCCCATCCTCATAAACTATATCACTTGGTATTTCTTTAGAAATAATTTTTGAAAATATTGTTGGCATTTTTTAGTAATTTACTTCATTAAAATTAAAATCTGTTTCATCATATTTTATATCAGAAGATTTAAAAGATGATAAAATAATAGTAGCATATCACAAAAATGATAATAAAATTAATACAAATAATAAAAATTTTGTAACTTTTTCTATTCTTTTAGAAAAATTTTTAAACTTATATGCATGTATTTTAGCAATTATAAAAAATCACCATAATATAACAAGCAGCAAAGTATAAACTCACAAATAAATTAGAGTCATTTGTAAAAAATTAAATAATAATTATGATATGACTATCAATAAAATAATTATAACTCTTATTTTTTATTTGCAAATTTTAAAATTGTTTGATATAATTAATTTATATAAAATATTTAAAAATTAAAAATTACAAATATGGCTGAAATTAATCACAACTGAAAAAAATTTCAAATAAATGATGAAACTCAAGCTCAATATAATGAACTTGTTGATTTAATATTGGAAACAGAATCAATGGATAATGATGAAAAACAATATTGGTTTGATATCATGCCTTCTATGACTGATTCACAAATTGATAGACTTTTTAATATATTAGATACTGAAAAGAAAAAATTAGAAGCTCTTGAAAACAAATACCAAAATGAAATAAAACAATTAAATGAAAAACATTTAATTGAATGGCAAGAATTCCAATTAAAAGATTCTAAGAAAAAAATAAAAGATGCTCAATCAAAAGAACAAGAAGAAGATGCAGAAGATGTATTAAAAATGTTAAATGACTTATAAGAGATGATAAATTCATCTCTTTTTTTATTAATAAAAAAATAACACTCTAAATTAGAGTGTTATTTTTTAGAAACTAGAAATCACTTTCATGTTCCATTTCTTTTTTTATTTCTTCTAAATGAAATTCAGAAACATCAACACCATCTTCATCTGGATCAAAATATTGATCTTCAAGTTCATCAGCTTCAGTAGCTTGGTTGTTAATTTTTCTATATTGTTTACCAGCAGGTATAAGTCTACCGATAATAACATTTTCTTTCATTTCTTTGAATTTATCAATTTTTCCAGATACAGAACCATCAACTAATACTCTAACTGTTTCTTGGAAAGAAGCAGCAGATAACCATGATTCAGTATAAAGAGAAATTTTTGTAATACCAAGTAACAATCTCTCAGCAATACCAGGTTTTTTACCTTCTTTGATAAGTTTATCACTTTCATTTTTAAACTTAATAACATCAACAATATCTCATGGGAAGAATTCACTATCACCTTTTGAAGTTATTCTTACTCTTGAGAACATTTGTCTAACTATAAGTTCAATATGTTTAGAGTTAACTGTTTGTCATTGAGAAGAGTAAATAGCTTTTACTTCATCAACTATATATTGTTCAGCAGCTAAAATTCAAGCAACATCTTTTAGTTTTTGAAGATTTAAAGCTCATTCAGTTATTTTTTGTCATTTTTTAAGAACATCTCATTCTTTTACTAAAAGAGTTTTACCAACATCAAATCTATATTCAACTGATCTTGGTTCAATATCTTTTATAATAATAACATTATTATCTATTTTTTTAACTTCTCATGCAAAAGTTGCATTTATTTTTTGTTTATCTACTTTAGATCTAGCAATTATTTGTTTTGGTTTGATTGTTTGACCAACTTTTACTGCAACATCATAAACTGCATCATCATAGTAGTATTCATCCATATTTAATTCTTTTGAAACAACTCTAACAATCAAATCTTCATCAGTTCTTTCAATTTCAACAACTCAATCTAAGTCAGAAATTTCAGCAACAACTTTTGGATTTCTTGCTTCAAATAATTCTTCAACTCTTGATAAACCTTGAGTCATATCTCAACCTTCTTTGGCAACTCAACCAGAGTGGAAAGTTCTCATCGTTAACTGAGTACCAGGTTCTCAAATAGAGTGAGCAGCAACTACTCAAACAGGAGCTCAAATTTCAGTTTCTTTGTTAAGACCTAAATCTAAACCATAACAAGCTTTACAAACTCAACCTTCTGTTTCACAAGTAAGAACTGATCTTACATCAACTCTATCAATATTATTTTCATTTATTATCGCTAATACTTTTGTATCAACTATAACTCATGCTTTTATTAATATATTACCTTCACTGTCTAATATATCATTAGCTAATGTATGAGAGTAAATTCTATCTTCAAATTTTTCTTCAAAACTTCAAGTATTTTCACCTCTTATAACTGTTTTATAATGAACAGTATTACAATCATCTTCTTTTACTATAATATTTTGACTAGAATCAACAAGTCTTCTTGTTAAGTAACCAGATTGTGCAGTTTTTAAGGCAGTATCTGATTTACCTTTTCTTCAACCATGAGTTGCAATAAAGTATTCTAGAGTAGAGAATCATTCTTTAAGTGTAGATTTAATTGGAAGCTCAATAGTTGCACCACTAGTAGAAGCTACTAATCATTTCATTCAACATAATTGAGTAATATTTCACCAATTTCATCTTGCTCATGAATCAATAAAGTTAAATATATGGTTATTTGGTAAGAATAATTCTTTCATTTCTCACTCAATAACTTTTTTAACATCGGCCCATATTTTTATAGATTGTTGATATTTTTCATCTTCAGTCATAAATCAAGTCCACCATTTCTTTTGTATGTATTTAACTTTTTCTCATGCTTCTTCTAATAATTCTTTTTTATTTTCTGGGATAACCATATCATCTTTTGATATAGATAAACCTGAAATAGTAGAATATTTATATCAGAAATTTTTAATTTTATCTACAAATTTAGCTGTAGTTTCAGATCATAGTTCCTCAAAACATCTAGCTAATATTTTTTTCAATGCAGATTTATTTAACTTTTCATTAATAAAACCTAATCATTCTGGAACAATTTCATTGAATAATAATCTACCATAGTTTGTTTCTTCAATTTTTCAATTTACTCTAACTTTTATAGGAGATTTTATACCTAAAACACCAGCTTCATATGCTAATCATACATCATTTAAATCAGAGAAAACTTTCCCTGCACCAATACCATTTTCATCTATAGCTGTAACATAGTAACAACCAAGAATCATATCTTGAGAAGGTGCAACAATAGGTTCTCATGAAGATGGAGATAATAAGTTTTTTGAAGTAACCATTAAATCTCTAGCTTCTGCTTGAGCTTTTTCAGTTATTGGTAAGTGAACTGCCATTTGGTCACCATCAAAGTCGGCATTAAATGCAGGACACGTTAATGGATGTAATTGTATAGCTTTACCTTCAACTAAAACTGGTCTAAATGCTTGTATTGATAATCTATGAAGAGTAGGGGCTCTGTTCATAAGAACATATTTACCTTCAATAACTTCATCTAATGCATCCCAAACTTCTTTTGATCATTTTTCAACAAACTTTTCAGCATGTTTAATGTTATAAACTAATCCATCTTCGATTAATTTAGCAATAACGAATGGTTTAAATAGAATTAATGCCATTGTTTTTGGTAATCAACATTGATCAATTTCTAATTCTGGTCATACAACGATTACAGATCTAGCAGAGTAATCAACCCTCTTACCTAGTAAGTTTTGTCTAAATCTACCTTGTTTACCTTTTAATACTTCAGTTAATGATTTTAATTTTTTCTTATTTGCAGTAACAAAACCAGATCTATTTGTTCTAGTTTCACCAGTTAATAACATATCAACTGATTCTTGAAGCATTCTTTTTTCATTTTTTAAGATTACATCAGGAGCACCTAATTCAATAAGTTTTTTAAGTCTGTTATTTCTATTAATAACTCTTCTATATAAATCATTTAAATCACTAGAAGCAAATCTTCAACCATCAAGTTGAATCATTGGTCTTAAATCTGGTGGTATAATTGGAAGAGCTTCTAATATAAACCATTCTGGTCTTTGACCTGATTTTAATAAACTTGAAGCTAATTTAATTTTTTGAAGTATTTTCTTTTGTTTAATTTGAGTAGCATTTTTTAACTCTACTTCTTGTTCTTCAATAAATTTTAATAAATCTATTCTTTCAAGAAGAGCTTTTATATGTTCAGCTCAAGTACCTCATTTAAATACATGTGGAAATCTTGATTCTAAAACTCTATATTCTAGTTCACCTATTACTGCTCAAACTTGTAGAGATTTTAATCAATCTCTTAATTCTTCAAATTCATTAGTTAATTCATCAATTCTAGACATAAGAATTGCTTCTTCTGTTTTGAATTTTTTTTCATTTAATTCACCAGAATCTTTTTTGATTTTTAGTTCATTTAATTCTCTTTGTAGTTCTTTTTGCATTTCTGATTTAGAAACTTTATATTTTTCTTCTAAATCTTTATTAGCTTCTTCTAATCTATCAGCATATACATCTGTTATTATATAAGAAGCAAAATAAACTACTTGTTCAAGTTTTTTTACTGGTAAATCCAATAATAAACCTATTCTACCTGGAACTGATTTTAAATACCAAGTATGAACAACTGGTGCATATAAGTCTATATGTGCCATTCTTTCTCTTCTAACTGATGCTTTTGTAACTTCTACTCAACATCTTTCACATACTATACCTTTGTATCTTATTCTTTTATATTTTCAACAAGCACATTCATAATTCTTTCTAGGACCAAATATTTGTTCACAGAACAAACCTCATCTTTCTGGTCTTTGAGTTCTATAGTTTATAGTTTCACTAATCAAAACTTTACCATGAGATAAAGATCTTATTCTTTCAGGACTAGCAATTCAAAGAGAGATTCAAGCTAGATTATCTAGATTTTTACCTTTTGTAATATCTTTTTTTCAGATATCCTTTGCTATTTCTGAGAAATCAGTGATTTTGTCATTTAGAAAATTATCTAAAGATTTATCAAACATTATGATTATAATTAGAGATTAAAAATTTTTATCATTCAAAGAAGAAAAAATACTATTTTTCTTCTTTTTTATCTTTTGTATCTTCCTCATTTTGTACTTTATTTTCTATTTTTATTACTTCTTCATATCTTCATTCAGCTTCTGTTTCTTTAGCTTCTAATTCTTCTTTATCTAATAGATCTAAATCTAATCAGATAGATTGTAATTCTTTTAATAGTACATTAAATGATTCAGGAATATTTGGTTTTTTAATTGGAGCATTTTTAACTATAGCTTCATATGCTTGAGTTCTACCAGCAACATCATCAGATTTGATTGTAATCATTTCTTGTAATATATTAGCAGCAGCATAAGCTTCTAGAGCCCACACCTCCATTTCTCAGAATCTTTGACCTCAGTTTTGAGCCTTACCTCATAATGGTTGTTGAGTTACCATAGAGTATGGACCTACAGATCTAGCATGGATTTTTTCTTCAACTAAGTGGTGAAGTTTTAACATAAATTTGATTCAAACAACAGTTCTTTCTTTGAATGGTTCACCAGTTTCTCAGTCTATTAATTGAACTTTTCAATCAACATCCATTCAAGCAGTTTCCATTAAAGAATTTATTTGTTCAATAGACATACCATTAAGTATAGGAGTAGCAACTGTTATTCCTAGTTTTTTAGCAGCCATACCAACATGTGTTTCAAGTACTTGTCAGATGTTCATTCTCGAAACTACTCATAGTGGATTCAAAATAATATCAACAGGAGTACCATCTTCCATAAATGGCATATCTTCAGCTGGAACTATTCTAGAAACGATTCATTTATTACCATGTCTACCTGCCATTTTATCTCAAACTTCGATTTTTCTTGTAGCAGCAACAAATACTTTTACTTGTTTAAATACTCAAGTTGGTAAGTTATCACCATTTTCTCTTTTTAAGATATGAACTTGTAATATTTTACCACCTTGACCAGAAGGTAATCTTAAAGAAGAATCTTTAACATCTTTTGATTTATCACCAAAGATAGCTCTTAATAATCTTTCTTCAGGAGATAATTCTTGTTCACCTTTTGGAGTAATTTTACCTACTAAGATATCTCCACCTTTTACGTAAGCTCAAGTTCTAATTATACCATCAGCATCTAAATCTTTTAATTTTGCACTAGATACATTTGGAATATCATCAGTAGTTTGTTCAGGTCATAATTTAGTTTCTCTAACATCTAGAGTATATTCATTAATATGAACTGAAGTATAATAGTCATCTTCTACTAATTTAGATGAAATAATAATCGCATCCTCATAGTTATAACCTTTCCATGGCATATAAGCAACTACTAAATTTCTTCATAATGCTAATTCACCATTTTCAATAGCATGACCATCACATAATACATCACCTTTTACTAATTGTTGTCCGTGAGAAACAACTGGTTTTTGATGAACTATCATATCATGATTTGATCTTTTGAAAGTAGTTAGTTCATAGATTTTTTTGTTACCATTTTTATATAAAACAGTAATATGTTTCGCATCAACTCAAATAACTTCTCAGTCATCTTCAGCCAAAATAACATAACCTGAACCTTCTCAAACAACTCTTTCCATACCAGTACCAACTACAGGTGCTTCTGGTTTTACTAAAGGAACTGCTTGTCTCATCATGTTAGACCCCATTTCCGCTCTTGTCGCATCATCATGTTCTAAGAAAGGTAATAATGAAGTTTCAACTGACATCGTTTGTTTTGGAGAAACATCTATATGAGTAACTTCTCTAACATAAGATATAGTAGGTTCGTTACCAGCTCTTGAAGAAAGTCTAGTTGATTCAAAGTTTCCATATTCATCAACAGGAGAAGTAGCTTCAGCTATTGTTAAAACTCTTTCTTGATGAGCATCAAAATAATCATATTTTTCAGATATAAAACCTCTAACTTCTATATTTTTTGTAGATAATTTTTCTTTTAATTCTTTTGCTAATTTATCAGTTATATATTCTTTATCTTTTACTATTATATCTCAATTATCTCATCTAATATCTCATAAAGCTATTCTATTAATTGAAGATTTTCAATCATTTTTCACTTCATGTTGAACTATTCTAAAAGGAGTAAGTATAAAACCATACTTATCTACTTTTGCAAATGAAGCAAAGTGTAATACAAGTCAGATATTTGGTCCTTCTGGAGTTGCAATTGGACATATTCTACCATATTGAGTTGGATGAACGTCTCTAACTTCAAAAGAAGCTCTTTCTCTAGTTAATCAACCAGGTCATAAAGCTGAAACTCTTCTCTTATGTCCTAATTCTGAAAGAGGGTTTGATTGATCCATAAATTGAGATAATTGAGAACTTCAGAAAAATTCTTTCATTATAGCAACTATTGGTCTTGAGTTAATAAAAGTTCCTGGTGTAGCATCATCCATTTCAACAATAGTCATTCTATCTTTTGCTATTCTCTCCATTCTAGCTATACCAACTTTTATTTTATCCATTACTAATTCTCATACTGATCTAACTCTTCTGTTTTCTAAATGATCAATATCATCAACAAAATGATTTTTTTCTCAGTATACTAAGTTTAGATAATATTTAATAGATACAGTTAAATCTTCTAAAGATAAAAATTTACCATTTTCATCCTTGTAATCTTTATCAATACCTAATTTTGATTTAATTTTTAATCTAGCAATTTCTCCTAAATCAAATCTTTTTTCATCGAAAAAAGTTACTTGAAATAACTCTTCAACTCTTTCATCAGTAGCAAGATCACCTGGTCTTAATAATTTATAAAGAGTATGAAGTGCTTCCATTCTATTAGTTGTTTTATCTTTTTCTAATGTAGGAGCAATATTATTAGCAATAATATCATCACCCATATCTTTGAAAACATCTAATATTTCAGCATTTGATTCTAAACCATAAGCTCTAAGTATAACTGATATAGGTAATTTTCTTTTTTTATCAATTTTTACATTAATAATTCATTTTTTTTCTATATCAATTTCAAACCAAGAACCTCTAGCAGGAATAACTTTTAAAGAATAACCTTCTTCTCAAGTAGTAAAAAATATACCTGTAGATCTAACTATTTGGTTTACTATTACTCTTTCAATTCAGTTAACTATAAAAGTAGCCATATTTGTCATAAGAGGTATTCCCCCCATATAAACATCTTGTTCTTTAATTTCACCAGTTTCTTTATTTAACATTTCAAGTCTCACTTTTAAAGGAGCTTCATAGTTAAGATTTTTTCTAGTACAAGTTACTGGGTCATATTTTGGTTCTTCTAAAGCAAAACCTTTGTAATATATATCAACTTTTTCTCAAGAATGATCTGATATAGGAAAGCTTTCTGAAAAAACTTTATCAATACCATTTTCTAAGAAATCTCTATAAGAGTCTAATTGAACCTCAAGTAAATCAGGAATTCATACAACAGACTTATCATTAGTAAAGAAATGACGTCCTTTTATATCATATAAACTTCCTACTTCAGCATTTTTAGAAGTATTTTTTGCCATATTAAAACAAATTTATTTAAATAAATAATAAAATTTTGTTTCTTGAGACTTGCCAGAATTACACAATCGTTTTGCCTCTCATTTTTCGTCTACACGAAAAAATGCCCTACTTTGTCAGAAGAACACAATCAAAAGTAGTGCAAACATCAAGAGTATATGAACTTTTAGCCAAAAATCAAAAGTTTTTTTAATTAAATTTGATATATTTTTTTTATAAAATAAAATACAAAAAATATTTTTCTTAAAAACAAAAAAATGCCAACTGAATTTAGAAGAAAAAGAGTAAATATGATAGAAGAAAAACAAGAAAAAAAATCTAATATCAATTTATTTAAAATAATAAAAATAATAATATGGTTATTAATATTCTTGATAATTTTCTTTTATATAAATTATTCTTGATTCAAAAAACAAACAATAATAGAAAATGAAACTATTATAAAAATAGAAAAAAATGATACATTTTATAATCTATGAAACAAAATTGAAGAATTAAATAATTTTTATTATAAAATTTATTTAAAAAATAATACACCTAGTTATGAATTAAAAGAATGAACTTATAAAATAGATGAAAATTCAAAAATAGAAGATATAATTATAGCATTGGAAAAGCCTATAACTAATGAAATGAATATAACAATATTAGAATGATGGAATATATTTGATATAGATGAATATCTAACATCTAAATGACTAATAAATAGATGAGAATATATAGAATATGTAGAAAACAAAGAAAAAATAAAACAACTTTGAGAATTTTTCCCTTTTATTAAAGATCAAAATACTTTGGAATGATTTTTATACCCTGATACATACACAGTAAATACTGATTTTAAAATAAATGTATTTGTAATAAAACAATTAGAAACATTTGAAGAAAAAGTTTATAACAAAATACTTTCAAATCTTGATTATGAAACTATAAATGACTTAGTTAATTTAGCCTCAATAGTTGAAAAAGAAGAAAGAAACCAAAATGAAAAATCAACAGTAGCATGAATATTAAAAAAGAGATTAAATAGCTGATGGATGATATGAGCAGATATAACTGTATGTTATCCTTATAGATTAACTAGTGAAGAATGCAAAATGGTTGTAACAAAATATATAAATGAAAAAAATGACTATAATACAAGAACAAAACTAGGGCTACCCTTAACTCCAATATCAAACCCTAGTTATCAAACAATAGAAGCAACTTTAAATGATAAAGAAACAAGCTACTGGTTTTATTTACATAGTGTTAGTACAGGAAAAATATACTATGCAGAAACAAATGCTCAACATGAAGCAAATAAAAGATATATGTATTAAAAAGTAAATGATTAATTGTCATTTACTTTTTTTTGTGATAAAATTTTTAAAATATAATTTTAAAAAATAAATGAAACACCTAGACTCGATATACTGAGTAGTAATGTTTACTGATATAAAGAATTATACTCTAAAAACATCACTACTAACAAAATTACAAATTGTTGATTTTTTAAGTAAACAAGATGAAATAGTAATACCAATAATTAATAAGTTTTTTTGAAAAATAATAAAAACTATTTGAGACTCTTACATGGTTATCTTTGAAACAGCAGAAAACTGAATAATGGCAGCTATTGAAATACAAAAAGAGTTAGAAATATATAATTCTAATATAAAACTAAACCTAAACAAGATAGAATTAAGAATAAGTTTAGATTATTGAATCATAGAAAGAGAGATAAACAATAAAAATATAGATGTTTTCTGAAATACTGTAAATATAGCATCTAGATTACAATCCGTAACAAAAGAAAATGAAATACTAACAACAAAACAATTAATAGAACAATTAAAAGATAATAAAAATAATATAAATTATATAAACTTATGAAAAAATAGTTTTAAATGAATATTATATGAAATTGATATATATAAAATATTAATAAATGAAGAATCAACAGAAAATATAGTAAGTGATAATTACTTCAAAACAATAAAAAACATAGAGACAAGCAAAGAAATAAAAAAAGTAATTTTTAATTTTTCTAGTGTTTCAGCACTAATTTGACTACAACCAATACCATTTATTGATAATTATTCCCTAGTAGCAATACATGTATATATGCTAACAGAAATAGCAAAAAAATATAATATAAAATTATCAATAGAAGAATCAAAAGAAGTGTTATCTACAATAATATCTAGTGTATGAATATCATATGCTATAAATAATTGAGCAATAGTTGCAACAAAAATATCAACTTTTTGAGTTTGATCTTATTTAACAATACCATTAAATTTTTGATTCACATACTGATTAGGAAATATATTAAATCTATATTTTTACAAAAAATCAAAATGAGTAAAAGCAAGTAACCAAGAACTAAAAGACTTATTTAAAGACTCATACAAAGAATGAAAACAAATTGCAAAAACAAAAAAAGATATAATAATCGAAAATTGAAATAAATATAAAAAAATTACACAAGATAAAATCAAAAAACTATATAAGAAAAACAAAAAATAAGCTTTTGTTTTTCTTATTTTTTTGTATAATAAGTTAAAAAAAATACATATTTAAAACCCCCAAACTATGAAAAAATTTATTTTTATTATATTAAGTATATTTATATTTAATACATCATTTGCAAATAATGAAGATTATAATCAAATACTAACCCCTCTACCAGAAGAGTTTGAATATGAATGTTATGAATATCAATACAAAATAAATAAAGAAGATATATTAAATGAAAATATTGAAAGTAATATTAATAATATAAAATTAAAAATAGATAGATATGAAAATTTAGTTTTAATTCAATCATGAAGTATTTTACCATACAAAATAATATGAGAAAAACTAGAAAGCATAGCATATAAAGATTGATATTGATTAGAAATAATTGAATCAAACGATGACAACCCAAATACTTATATTGAATTAGATACTCTAGAATCAAAAGAAATGATTTTAGAAATGAGCAAGACAATTAAAAAATGATCTAGTATTTTTAACTTAGACTATGATTCAAAAAATTATGAATTAGCTATTGAAATATCTCAAGATTGAGAAAATTATTCTAGAGTAGAACAAGAAAATATAAAAGATTTTGAGTTTAATTTTTTGAAGTTAACAGCTCAATGTAAAAAGCTATGATGTGTTAGAGAAAAAATAAAAATATATGAATTGAATTTATTAGAAAACAAAAGAACAATAGTAATAAAATCTTTTTTTAATGAAGATATATTAATGTTTTCTGATTATAGCTGTAATACAAAAAATTATAATGATTCTTTCAAACCATATAATAATTTCTCTATAGATAATAATACAAAAGAATTAAATATAGTTTTTGACAAGAATAATGACTTTAATGCACAAAAAGAAATAGATACTGACAAAGACTGATTTATTGATACACAAGATAATTGTCCTTTGATTTATAACCCTGAACAACTTGATAGTAATGCAAATTGAATTTGAGATTTATGTAGTGACAATGATAAAGATGGCATAATATGAGAAAAAGATAATTGTCCTTTGATTTACAATCCTGAGCAAATTGATAGTGATAATAATTGAATTGGTGATTTATGTGAAAAAGATAGTGATAACGATACAATATATGATAAAATAGATAATTGTCCTTTTATAAGTAACTCAGAACAGATAGATAGAGATAATGATTGAATTGGTGACTTATGTGATAACTGTAAAGATAAATATAATAAAGACCAAAAGGACATAGATAATGATTGAATCTGAGATTTATGTGATGAAAATGATGATAGAATAATAGAAAACAATAAAACAATATTTTTAGTTTTATTTTGATTGATAATAGTAATCTTTTGAATAGCAATTTATTTTACAACAAAAAAATTAAATAATATATAATATAAAAATTATGTTTAGACTTCTAAATCGTATCGCAATAGCAGTTTCAATAGTATTATGATTTTGTATAACACTATTATTTCTACTAATTGATTGATGAATAAGGTATTTTAATATTGATGATTTAATAGTATTTTTAATAATAAATTTAGTAATAGCATTTATTATTAAGAGTTTATTTCTATCACAATGATATATAAAATCTAGACTTGAATTCTTTTTTGAAGCAGTAATACAAAGGCAAGAAAAAACTTCATTAGTAAAAGAATTAACAAAATCTAAAGAATTAAAAAACAAGGAAGAAACAAAAATAGTAAATATAAAACATAGTGATGATAAACTAAAAAAATCTAGAAAAAAAGTAGAAAAAAAAGAAGAAAATATTGTTTTTACTATGCTAAAAAACTTTTTCTCAAAAAATTTATTAGCAAAACTATGAGCTATACTAGTATTTTTATGAGTATTGTTTTTAATTTGATTAGTATGGAATCAAGTTCCAAATTTATTAAAACTTATAATAGGTTTTGCTATAGGTTTTGCTATATATTTTTCTTGAGTATATCTAGATAAAAAATGAGTAAAACAAGAATCAAAAATTCTAATTTGAACATGAATACTAATCAATTTTTTAGTAATATTATGATGAAAATTTGTATTAGAATGAACTAGTTTTAACGAATACTACTTATCAACTTGAGCTAGTTTTATATTATTGATATTAAATACAATTTTTGCAGTAATAACATGATTGTTATATAGATCAAAAGCAATAATTTATTTATCATTCTTATTTGCATACATAAATCCATTTTTAACAGGTTGAAGCTCTGATAATCCATATACACTTTTAATTTATTCATCTATAGTTTCTATTTGAGCTATATTCTTATGAACAAAATTAAAAGATAATATAATATTAATTTGATCATTAATACTATCATGATTAGTTATTTTAGTAGCACCTTTTTCTACAGAAATTTGAGCTATAACTAAAATAATATTTTCTATAATAATTTGAACATCATTTTGAATAGCTTTATTCAAAAATAAATTTAAATTAATAAACTTAATATTTAGTATAATATGAATATTTGTATTACTAAATACATCATATTTTATATGAGAGTTATGAGAACTAAATAATAAATATTTAATTATATCTTCTATTGTTTCATTATCTTATTTAGCAATAAATTATATTTTAACAAGAAAAGAAGAATTAAAATTTTTATATTCGATTTCATCTGTAATTACAGCATTATGATTAAGTACCATTTTGTACTGATTTGATGAACTAAACTATATAAATATTTCTATAGTTTTAATTACATGAATAATAATAACTTTATATCCTTTCTTTAATAAAAATATTTTAGGAGAAAACAGTTCAATATATAACCTTAGTTTAGGTAATATTGCATGAATAATTTTCATATGAGCTCAATTATTTATTTATTGAAATGAATATTTTCCATGATTAATATTAGGTTTTGCATTTATATGATTAGCCATATATTATTTCTTACTAGGAATTATTATAACTTATAAATTCCCTATTGAAAAAACTATAAATATAGAAAATATAAAAAATAATATATATAATTATTTAGCTTTTAGTGTAGCACTTTTTACTATATCTGTAGCTATAATATTTGAAAACTCTAATATAATAATATCAATAATTTGGTTAATAGAAGCAAGTATACTTTATTATTTTTATAACAAAACTAATAAAAACAAAATATTTTATGCAGCTACTACTTTATTCTTTATATGAATAATAAAACTAATAGAATATTCTGACAATATTATTAGATGAGAACATTTATCATTGATATCTGTTGCTATAATACTTGCAATATTATTATTCAATGTAAAAAAATTAAAAAATTCAAATAGTGTTAATCACAAAATACTTAGTCATGATATAATACATATAATATGAATAATTTCTGTTATAAATATATGATATGAAATAATTGATAATAATCTATATGGTCTAAACATATTTGTTTCATCAATTATAATAACTGTGATATGAGCATTTTATGCATATTATGCTTCAAATATATTAAAGGTATTTTATATAGTATTATTTATAATTTTTTGATTAAATCATATATGAAGTTTTGATTTAATAGCATATAAAATTGAAAAATATGATTTAAATTATTTAATTATTTTTCAATACATATCTACAATTATACTATCTATATGAGTATATCTATTTAATAGACTAAATATTGTAAGACTCCAAAAAATATATTTAAATGTATCATTGATTATATATTTATTAATTATAGTTTCATTATTTATATATAACTATTTTGAAAACACATTTGCAATTACTATATTTTGGTGAATTGTATCAATATATTTATTGATAAGATGAATATCATTAAACAAAATAAAATACAGAACTTTATGACTATATTTATTAACTCTTGTAAGTTTAAAAATATTTTTATTTGATATATGGTACTCTATAGAAGATGCTATATCTAGAGTGATAGTATTTATAGTTTTATGAATTCTTCTAATAATAGTATCAGTTAAGTACTCTAAAAAATACTGAGATAATTTAGCTTGAGAATTCAATATAAAAAACTTCAAAAAAATTGATATAATTCATGAAGTAAAAGATGATGAAAATGATGAGATAATTATAGATAAGCTAAAAATAACTAGACAAATACAAAAAATAGATGTATCTGGAATTAATATAGCAAGTTTTAAAATAGATTGAAAAATAGCTTTTTCAACAAAAAGTAAAAATTTATTACAAATAATAACATATGTGATAAACAAAACTTGAACTGAATCATTTAATCCATGAGAATTAAACGATTTCTATGAGTTTATAACAACTAACTATATTTCAGAATTAAATAAAAGAGATTTAAATACTGTAAAAAATACATTCAAAGAATTTATAGATAAATGATGAGAAGTTATCATAAAATAAAAAGAATAGCATAAGCTATTCTTTTTATTTTATAGATTTGTATTAATTTTTAGAATTATTTATGTTTTCTTTTTCTCTTTCCCTGATAAATCATTCCTTAATATAATTTCTTTTTTTCCATCATTTATATATAGGATGATTTATCATTTCATTTCTTGTTAATGATTTAAAAACTTCTTCCTTCATTCATATTGAAACTATATTTACAGTTGGAGTAACTCAATCATAAAGCAATGTTGATATTGGTGTTACTCAACATGTAATACAAGTTACCCATAAAAGATATCAACTTTCAGTAACAAAATAATTATACCATATAGGACTATATGTTGGATATTTTTGTATATCATATTTTTCATCTATATCTCTAAATAATCATTTTTCAAGTTCTAAAATAAATTTACTAGTATCAAACTCTTGGAAGAAATCATTTCAATTATTATCCAAATTATATTTATAATATTCACTATTTTTATCAAAAAACATTTGCTGTTCTTTAGTTGCAATTCTTACTAATCATATATCATCCTTTGAATTTAAATTATTTTGCAATGGATAATATCAATTTTCATCATAAAACTCTTCTATAAGAAAAGTCCAATATTCTAAATGTTCAAGTCTAACTAAGTCAGCATCATATTGAAAACTTAATTCTGGGCTTAAATTTATAAGATTATTATTACTATTAAAATAATAAATTAAGTATTTTTTATATACAAAAAATATTATTATAAAAATAAAAATTATTATATAAAAAATTTTTTTTTTCATTTTACAAAAATTAAATTATAATAAATTATTTAAAAACAATTAACTTTATTATCTTAAAAAACTAATATTAAAAAAACATTAAAATATTAAATATTTTAATGTTTTTAAATTGACTTGTTATTTTTTTTATTTTCAAAGTAAATTATCTATTACTGAGAAAAATTTATCTATATCAATCTTATCATTGTATATATAAAAGCTTACTCTTATAGAATTAGCATATCATTTATTTTTAAATAAAGGATGAGCACAATGTTTACCTGATCTAACCGCTATATTATTATCAGCTAAAAATTCAGCTACATCATCTGAATGATATCAATCAATAACTAGGGAGAAAACTCAAACTCTATTTTCTTTTGAAGAACTACCTATAATTTTTATGTTTTTATAGCTTGATAATTTAGCTAAAAAGTATTCAATTAGTTCTTCTTCTATTTGGTCTATTTTTTCAAATCATCAAATAGATTGTATATATTCAAAAGCTCTTAATAAACTAACAGCTCAACTAACATTTGGAGTTCCTGGTTCAAATTTATCAGGTAATCATGCTGTAGTATATGAGTCACAATAAACTTCTCCAATAGCTCAACCTCAAGAAAAACTAGGAGTTAAACTATTTAATAAATCCTTTTTAGCCCATAAAACTCAAATACCACTATCAGCAAATACTTTATGACCAGTAAAAAACAAAGCATCACAATTTAATTCTTTTACATCTACTTTAAAATGAGGAACACTTTGACTTGCATCTACTACAAACAAAGTATCTTCTCTTTTTAATTTTCAGACTTTTTTTAAATCAAATATTTGTCATGTTACATTTGAAACATGTGTCATTGATATAATTTTTACACTAGAATCATATTTCTTTTCGAAATCTTCAAAATCAAGATTATAGTTTTCATCTACTCAAACAAAGTCAACTTCTATACCTATCTCTTCTTTTAACATAAGCCAAGGAACTAAATTAGCATGATGTTCTACAATACTAAGAAGAACCTTATCTCATGCTTTTAATATTCATGATTTTTTTATACTTGAAGAAAGCAAATTCAATGCATAAGTAGAGTTATAACTATATATTACTTCTTTGTAAGAATCAGCATTTATACTTGAAGCTACTATTTCTTTTGATTTTTTATATAGTTTTTCTGAGTCAACTGCTACATCATACATACCTCTATGAATATTAGAATATGTTGATTCTAAATAATCCTTAATTCCATCTATAACCATTGATGGTTTTTGGCTAGTTGATGTAGAATCAAAAAATACTAAATCAGGGTTATTTTTAAAAATTGGAAAATCACTTTTATAGTTCATACTATTTTTGTTTAACTGTTATTTGTAAATAAAACTTTTCTCATTCAAAACTAGCTATTCTAGCATCTATTTCATTATTGTATTCAAGTCTAGATATTGGGTAATCAGCATAATAATAAGTTATTCCATTTATTCAAACTTCATATTCAATTTTTCTGTTTACTACATATCAAAGAGAATACCAAAATTTTGAGTAAGTATCATAACTAGAATAATCTTCAAAATTATTTTTATATAATAAAAATTTTAAAAATTTACTTCTATTATCTAAATCTATATATAGGTAATTATTTTCAATATAATTATATTGTTCTTCATAATCTAAATCATATAAACTTAGTAATGAAGCAAAAAATAACTTTGTTATATAATCAAATTCATTAAATTTTTCTAATAAATATGAAAAATCATAATCATAATTTATTCAGTTAATACTCAATACATATAGATATTTTATTTTATTTGAGTCTGAAAGATTATCTATTTCATATAATTTATCTATAACTAAATTTTTATAAGATAAAAAATCTTCTAAATCATCATTTGAAATCAAAGATAAATAAAACAAAAGTAATAACTGATTATCTATTGAAATATTTTCAAAATTATCATAAATATCTGTTTTTAATTTATTAACAACTATAGATGTATCTACAATATTATGTTTATGTAAATATCTAAAAACAAAGTATTTATCAAGTAATAAATCCAAATTATCTATATCAAAATTATAAATATTATTTTCATCTAATAATAAATCATTTATTATATATTTTTTTTCATTACTATAGTTTATAAAATCATATCATATAACAGAACTATAAGCATTTATAAAATCAAGATAATAAAGTTTTTCTATATTATTATCTCAATAAAAAATAGAATTAGCTAAAAAACTTAATTTTGTATTTGAAAACAAAAGTTCAACTTTTGAATCTTCTTTTGATATATCATTATTATAATCAATATAAAAATCTATTATTTCATCTGTTTTTATATCTCTATTATCAAAACTAGTATCATATCAATTATGTGAATATTCCTCGAATAAATCTAACTTTTGAGTTATATTAGAATTATATAAATCAATTTTTTTATTATTATTCATATAAAAATACATAATAATAAAAAACAAAATTATAAATAAAACTAAAAATCATAATATAATTATAGTTTTATTATTTTTAAAATAATCATTCATAAAAAGAAAAAGTTAATAATACTAATTAATTATAAAAAAAAGACTAGAAAATTCTAGTCTTTTTTTATTTTAAATAACCTGATGCAAATTTATTTGTCATTTCAATAAATTCTCAAATATTTTCTAATTCACCTCATTCTAATAGTATCGCTTGATTATAAGCATATTTTATAGCATCTTTTAATTTTTCAGATTTAATATCAGATTCAAATTCTTTTTTCATAGAATCTAAAAGTTGATTCTTTGGATTTAATTCTAATATTCTTTTTTGTACTGGTACTTGTTGTCACATAGCTTTCATCATTTTTTCCAATTGAGGATCTATTCAATTAGCAGGAGTTTTTAAAGCACCTAATGAGTTTCAAAGCTTATCGTTTAAAACAACTTTTTCAATTTTTTCATCACCTATAGTATTTTTTACCAAATCTAATAATCATTGCATTTCTTTTTCTTGTTTTTCTTCTTTTTCTTTTTCTTCTTGTGTTTTTTCTTCTAATTCAATATCATTACTAGTTATAGAAACAAGTTTTGCTCATTTAAATTCATTAAATCATTGAACTAAAAATGAATCAATTGCATCAGTTAAAATCAACACATCAATATTTTTTTCTCTAAATTGAGATAAATACGGACTAGCTAAAGCTTCAGATTCAGATTTTGCAATTATATAATAAATTGTTTTTTCTTTTATTGTTTCTTCTTTTCAATCAACTTCTTTTTTTACTTCTTTTTCATGAGCAGTTTCTAAATATTCATCCAAAGTTATAAGAGATGAATTATTTATTCATTTAAACAATGAAACTCAAGCTATATCTTCTTTTAAATCAAATTCATAATGAATTCATTCTTTTACTAATTTACCATAGTTTTTCCAAAATTTAACATAATCTTCTCTAGAGTTTTTCAATGTTTTTCATAACTCAGTAATAACCTTTTTAGTAAGACCTTTTTTGATTTTATCCAAAGTTTTATTATCTTGTAACATTTCTCTAGATATATTCAGAGGTAAATCAGAAGTTTCTACAACTCAAGATATAAATCTAAGCCAAACAGGCATTAACTCCTTTGCATTTTCTAAAATTAAAACATTTTGAACATATAATTTTGGACCATATTCAAGATTAGGATCAGAAAGATTTTGATAAAGATTTACTTCTTTTGGAGAATACAAAATAGATTTATAACTAACTATTCACTCTACATTATTATGAACAGTAAACAATGGTTCATTCCAGTCATTACTTACTGATTGATAAAAACTTTTATATTCTTCTTTTGTAATATCTTTTTTATCTTTTTTCCATATTGGTTTAGTTTCATTTATTTGTTCAAAATCCATTACTTTTGGTTCTTTTTGTTTTTCTTCTTCAGTTCTCGGATCATAAGCTCTCATCATTATAGGAACTCAAACATAGTTAGAATATTTTTTAACTAATTCTTTTAATTTCCATTCTTCAAGTAATTCTTTATTTGCTTCATCTACATGTAAAGTAATAGTTGTTCATCTATTATTTTTATCACTTTTTATAATGTCATAATTTGTTTTTCAATCACTTATCCATTTATAAGCATCTTCTCAAGTGGTTTTTGTTTCTACTTCTACTTTATCAGCAATCATAAATGCACTATAAAAACCAACTCAAAATTGACCTATAAGGCTATGATCTGCATTTTCTTTTGCTTTTTGTAATTTTTCTAAAAATTCTTTAGTACCTGATTTAGCTATAGTTCATAGATTGTTAATCAATTCATCTTTAGTCATTCAAATACCATTATCAGTAATAATAATAGTATTATTTTTTTTATTTGATTCTATAGTTATTTTAAACTCACTATCATCTCATAAGAAACCTGTATCAGTTAATGATTTTATTCTTGCTTTATCTATTGCATCAGAAGAATTAGATATCAATTCTCTTAAAAATATTTCCTTATTTGAATAAATACTATGAGTTAATAACTCTAAAATTCTTCAAGTTTCTGCTTCAAAATTATGCGTAGACATATTTTTAAAAGGTTAAATTTTAAATAAAAAAATAGCACTTAAACTATTTAAGTGCTAATATATTATCATTTTTTAAAATTTTGTAAAGATTTTTTTATATTTTTAAGATAATCAATTACTATCATCAAATGGATCAAGATGCATAGTCATTATCCGTTCATAATCTTTGTTTATATTTGATATTTTTAACTCTATTATATCACTTATTTTATGTGCTTCTAAAAGCTTCATATCAATATCAAAAACTAAATGAGCTTCTACAAATTTTGAATTTCATGACTGTCTTGTTCTAAGCTCGTGAAAAGATTTAACTTTTTCTTCACTATTAATTATTTTTTCTATTTCTTTTACTTCTTTTTGAGATAAAGAAACATCAAGAAGTAATAGAAATCATTTTTTGATTAAAGAGTATGCAGAATATATTATATAAAATGCTATAGCAACTCATATAAGTGAATCAATATAATGAATTCAAGTTAAATAAATAAGAAACAATCATAATAAAATAGCTCAATTTGAATATAAATCTGTTTTATAATGAAGAGAATCAGCTTGAATAACTAAATTGTCAGTTTTTTTAGCAACATAATCCAAAAATAAAACTAAAGCTCAAGTTATTACTATAGAAACAAGCATTACAACTATAGATATTCATAGATATGAAACTTTTTCATCATTTATAAATTTAGATATAGATTCATACAAAATATATAAACCTGAAAAAGTAATTATTAATCATTCAAATAATGATGCTAATGCTTCTATTTTTCATCTACCATAATTAAATTTTTTATCTGGATTTTTTTCTGAATTATGTATTGCAAAATAATTAAAAATAGAAACAAACATATCCAACATTGAATCAATAGCACTTGATAAAACAGCTATAGATCAAGAAAATATTCAAACAAAAAATTTAATTATAAGTAACAAAAAAGCAGTAATAGAAGAAACAATAGTTGCGGTTCTTTGTAAACTCATAATATTATTTATAAAAAATATTAGATTAATAATAAGAAAATATAAAAAATAGCAATTAAAAAATTTGATTTTTACAAAAAAAAGTTACTATAAAAAATACAGTTTTAAACAATAAAATAATTTTAAATGAATCAAAAAAACAATATTATTGAAATAAAAAATTTAGTAAAAGAATATTCATGAAAAGAAGTTTTAAAATCTATAAATCTTGAAGTAAAAGAGTGAGATTTTTTTTCATTACTATGACATAATTGAGCATGAAAAACAACAACAATAAATATATTAACTAATCTAGTTAAAAAAACTTCTGGAAAAGTAAAAATAAATTGAATTGATATAGATAAAGATTTTATGAAAGCAAGGTCTTACATATGAGTAGTACCTCAAGAATTTAATTTTGATGCATTCTCAAAAGTAATTGATATACCAGTTATTCAAGCTTGATATTATTGAATAAAAAAAGAAAAAGCTCTAAAGAAAACTGAAGAATTATTAAAAAAACTAGATCTATGGGAAAAAAGAAATAACAAAGCAAAAGAATTAAGTTGATGAATGAAAAGAAGACTAATGATTGTTAGAGCATTAGTTCATAACCCAAAAATACTTATACTTGATGAACCAACAGCATGAGTAGATGTACATTTGAGACAAAGTATGTGGGAATTTATAACTGATTTAAACAAAAAAGGTACAACTATAATACTAACAACTCACTATCTAGAAGAAGTAGAATCTATGGCAAAAAAAGTAGCTATCCTTGATAAGTGAAGTATATTAGAAAATACTACTACAAAAAATCTTCTATCAAAAATACAAGAAGAAAGTATTATATTAACATCAAAAAACAATTTTGAAAATATATGAGAAGAGTTTAAGAAAAAATATAATTATTTAAAAATTGATGAAAATGAATTTGAAATAACTATAAAAAGCTGAGATAGTTTAAACAAAGTTTTTGAAGAATTATCAAAACAAAATATAGAAATAACAAGCTTTAGAAATAAAACAAATAGATTAGAAGCTTTATTTATGAAAATAATAAAAAAATAAAAACATGACAGATTTAATAACACTAGTAACAAAGGAATCAATAAGATTTCTTAGAGTTTGGAAACAAACATTAATACCACCAGTTGTAACAATAGTATTGTATTTATTAATATTTGGTAAATTTATATGAGATAGGATATCTATAATAGAATGAGTAGATTATATAAATTTTATATTCCCATGATTACTTATGATGTCAGTAATTATGGCAAGTTATCAAAACACTAGTTCAAGTTTCTTTTGATCAAAATTTCAACACTCTATAGAAGAATTATTTGTATCTCCCATTAGTCATACAAAAATATTATTAGGTTTTTGTATATGAGCAGTTCTAAGAGCAATGATAGTTTGAGGATTAGTATTTATAGCATGAGCTATAATGGCAGATATAGAAATATATAATTATTTTTATTTTATTATATTTTTATTACTTAGCTCAATACTTTTTGCATTATTATGATTAGTAAATGCAATATATGCAAAAACATTTGATGATATATCAATAATACCATCATTTGTTATAACTCCTTTAATATATCTAGGATGAGTATTTTATTCTACTGAATTACTATCAAGTTTTTGGCATACAATAAGTATGTTTAATCCTATATTATATATGGTTAATTGACTAAGGTATTCTTTTTTATGAATAAGTGATGTAAATATTTACATAGCCATATGAATACTAATATTTTTTATAATATTATTAACTATAATAAATTTCATACTATTAAAAAAATGACATTGAATTAAAAGCTAAAAAATACTATTTTAAAATAGTATTTTTTTAATCTAACAATTTTGTTTTAAGTTCTATTTTATTAGAATATATAAATAATTTATATTTTAATAATATATATATGATTTTTAAAAAAGAATGATGTAGATTAAAATATTTCAATATAGCTTTTTTTGCTGCTATTATGTGATTTTGAGGTTTTATTCTATCAACAATAAAAATATCTGAAGTATATAATTTAAACCTAGTTTACAATAATTATATAATAATTTTTACTTTATTATTTTTTATAATAACATTATTTTTATATCTAATTAAGGTATTAATAAATTTTTGAGATGTTAAAAATGATTTTAATCACCCAGTTAAATCAAATTTTTTTCCAGGTATTTGAAAAATATTATTGATATTTTCTATTATTTTCTTTTCATATAATTATAATCTATCAAATATATTTTGGATATCATGAGTTATAATTCAATCAATATTTACACTAATAATATTTAGAAGATGGATTCTTCATAGTCAAGATATTAAATCAATGAACCCATTATGGTTTCTACCTATAGTATGAAATATGTTGGTTCCAGTATCATGAATTAAGTTATGATACATAGAATTATCTTGGTTTTTCTTTTCTATATGAATTATAATGTGGTTTGTTATGTTTACTATAATTATGAATAGAATAATATTTCATAACCCATTACCACAAAAGCTATTCCCTACACTTTTTATATTGATAGCTCCTCCATCTATATGATTTATAGCATTAACTAATTTTTATAATTGAGAAATTACAGTTTTTTGAAAAATATTATACTATTTCTCTATATTTATGTTTGTTATAATAATATCAAAAATAAATATATTTTCTAAATTAAAGTTTTATATGTCATGGTGGGCTTATAGTTTTCCTATGGCAGTACTAACAACTGCTACAATAATATATTACTCTATAACATGATATATATTTTTTTATTATTTATGAATAATATTTTATATAATATTAATATTAATAATATTAATACTTATATATAAGACTATAATATGAATAAAAAATAAAGAACTATGTATAGAAGAATAAAAAAGAAGACTTAATAAGTCTTCTTTTTTATTTAGTAACATCTTTATATTTTCCTCTTCATTTATATTCAATAACTATTGGAGTACCAAAAAATCAAAAATTATCTCTAATTCTATTTTCTAAATACCTTTTATAAGAAAAGTGAAAATGATTTGGATTATTAACTGTTAAAACAAATTTTGGTGGATTTGTATCAACTTGTGATCAATAATATATTTTTGGATTATGAGATTTTTTATTACCTGTTGGTGGATGTTTTAATAATACTTGTTCCATAAAGTTATTAAATATACCAGTTTTTACTCTTTTATATCTTTCATCTTTGATATTTTTAGCATTATCTAAGATTTCATCAACTCTCTTTTCTTTCAATGCAGAAGTAAAAACTACAGAAACCCAAGGTAAGAATTCTACTTTAGATTTAAGATAATCTATATATCTATTCATCATTTTTTCTTTATCTACTCATGGTTTTTCTAATACCTTGTCCCATTTATTAACTACGATAATTAGACCTTTATTTTCTTCTAATACTTTTGATATAATAGATAAATCTTGGTGAACTATTCAATCAATACCATCTATAACTACAGCAATAACATCTGCTCTAGATATAGCTCTGTTAGTTCTCATTACTGACCAATCTTCTACATTTCTAACTCAAACTTTAGAAAGTCTTCTTATTCAAGCAGTATCAATTAATACATAATCTCTATCTCAATGTTTAAATTTTGTATCAATAGAGTCTCTTGTTGTACCACTCATATCTTTAACCATAACTCTATTTTCACCTGTTATAGCATTGATAAGACTAGATTTTCATACATTTGGTCTACCAACCATAGCTAATTTAACAAAACTATCATCTATTTCTTCATCCATATAATTAAGACCTTTGCTAGTTAAAAAATCAGCAACAAATTTCTTAATATCTCTTATTCAATCATTATGAGAAACAGAAATTGGAAAAAATTGTAAAGAATCAGCAAATCCTGCGAGAGAATAAGCTTCCATTTTTTTATCTTCATTATCAGCCTTATTAGCTGCAATAATTACATTTTTTACTTTTAACTTTCTTAAGTTTTTTAATACCTCTTCATCTAGATCTGTAACTCTATCATATTCTATAAGCCATATTAAAAGATCACTAGTTTCAATTGCTTTTTGTGTTCTTTCAGCTATATCCCTAGATATTTCATCATTTTTATCAGATAAATCTAATCAACCAGAGTCACTTAATACATAAGTAAGATTATTTTCTTCATCTCTATATTCAAATTCACTTATATCTCTAGTAGTTCATTCTTCATCATGAACAATAGCTATTTTATGACCAGTATACATATTAAAAAAACTTGATTTTCATACATTTGGTCTCCCTATAATTGTAACTTTTGCTAACATTTTTTGATTTTTTTAGATATTATATTTATTAACTTACAGAGTATATTGATATTTTCAAAAAAACAAGTTTTATTTATTTTATAGTTAAAATATTTGCAATAATTTTTTTTATGTGATAAATTAATATATATAAAAGATAAATTAATAATAAAATTTGAATTATGAATGCTATCCCAAATAGATTAATTAACAATGAAAATCTTGATTTCGAAAGAAAAAGATTAGAAGCAGAACAAGAAATATTAGCTAATATTGAAGAGTTTGCATGACTATTTGAAAAAATCAGACAATCAAAGGATATGAATGAATTCCAAAAAATAGTAAATGAAAATTCAGAAGCTGCTAATGATTCATCATATAAAGAAGTAAAAAGTTCACTAGATTATAAACCAGAAGAAAACAACTCAGTAAATATAGATGATTCTACTCAAAATGAAGCAGAAGATATTTCAGAAAGCAAAAAATCAGAAGAAAAAGAAGAAGAAACAAGTAGTTCTCCTAAAATTTCTTTATGAATAAATAATAATGAAGAAGATAATAAAGATGAATCTGAAGAAAAAGAAGAAACTGAAAAAGAAGATGAAAAATCTGATGATGATGAACCAAGTGCTCCAAAAATTAAATTAAATTTATAAAAAAAGAACAAGTTAAAACTTGTTCTTTTTTTATACTATATCATCTTCTTCAACAATATTTATATGTAATTCTTCTAATTGATTATCTTCTATAAAAGTAGGGGCATTCATCATTAAGTCTTGTGCTTTACCAGATTTTGGGAAAGCATAAACTTCTCTAATATTTGTTTCATCTTTTAATATCATCATAATTCTATCCATACCTATAGCAAATCATCCATGTGGAGGAACTCAGTATTGAAATGCTTCATACATAGCTCAGAATTTTTCTTTTACTTCTGCTTCAGTTCTACCAACTTTTTCAAAAGCTTTTACCAAAGCTTCAACATCATGATTTCTAATTGAACCAGATAATACTTCATAACCATTACAAGCTAGATCATATTGAACAGATTCTACCTCTAATAGATTATCAGTTTCAAAAGCTTTTATACCACCTTTTGGCATTGAAAATGGATTATGACCAAAATCAATTTTACCAGTGATTTCATTTTCTTCAAACATTGGAAAATCTGTTATCCAAGAAAAAGCTAATAAATTTTTATCTATAAATTTCCCTTCAGTAATCTCATTTATTAAACCAGCTAAATGAATTCTAAATTTACCCATATAAGATAAAACAGTATCTTTTTCCCCTGCTCAGAAGAAAATAGCATCTCATACTTCAAGTCCTGTTCTATCAATTATTTCTTGTAAATCTGATTCACTAAAGAATTTATTCAAAGGTCCTTTTAATCCATCTTCTTGCATTTGAAAATAACCTAGACCTTGAGCTCAATGTTGTCTAACGAATTTTTCAAAATTTTTCATTTGTGTTTTTGAAAAATAAGTATCTCATGAAGGAACTCTTAATGCTTTTATTCTATTAGTTTTCGTATCACTAGCAATTGAAGAAAAAATTTCATTAGTAGATCTAGAAAATATATCCATTACATCAACCATTTCTAAACCATATCTTAAATCTGGTTTATCTGAACCATATTTTTCCATAGCATCAACAAAACTCATAGAATAGAATTTTTCATCCATTATTTTTTTTGTAGATAATTCTTTAACTAAATCAAAGAAAAAACTTTCTACTACATTAAATATATCTTGTTGTTCAACAAAAGACATTTCACAATCGATTTGATAAAATTCACAAGCATGTCTATCTGCTCTAGGATCTTCATCTCTAAAACATGGAGCTATTTGAAAATATTTATCAATACCACCAACCATTAACAATTGTTTATATTGTTGAGGAGCTTGAGGTAAAGCATAAAATTTACCTGGATGTAATCTAGAAGGTATAACAAAATCTCTAGCTCATTCAGGAGAACTAGCTGTAAAAATAGGAGTTTGTACATCTAAAAAATCTCTAGATGTAAACCAGTTTCTAGTATAAGTTATAAATTTAGATCTAAACTTAACATTTTCTAAAGCTTGAGGTCTTCTTAAATCTAAATATCTATGTTTATATCTAACTTCTTCATTTGATAATTCACCATGTCAGTCTAATTCAAAAGGAGGAGTTTTTGATTTTGATAAAATTTTTACTTCATCATCTATTATTATTTCAATTTCTCAAGTATACATTCTAGGATTTTCTTGACCTTCTGGTCTAGATCTAACAGTTCAAGTAGCTTGTATAACATATTCACTTCTAAAACTATCAGCTAATTCCCAAGCTTTTTTATTATCTTCTGGATCAAAAACAACTTGAGTTAATCCATATCTATCTCTTAAATCGATAAAAATAATACCACCATGATCTCTTCTATTACTAACCCATCATGATAAAGTAACTTTTTCACCTATATTTTTTGAAGTAAGTTCATTACAATTATGCGTTCTTAACATTCTTATTTTATTAAAGGATATAATTAATACTGGTATTTTTTTTAAAATATAAATTATTCATATAATTTATATAAAGTAATAAGCCAGAACAAATTTTGGCAACAAATCGATTTATCAAATCTATTTGAGTCAAAAAATTAAAAAAACACAAAAATATTTTATATATACTAAATAATATAGTTTTTTAAATATTTTTGTGCTTTCGGTTCAAAATATAATTTGAAAGGTGCCACCTAAAGCATTTTCTTAATTTAATTTGTTTACGAAGTTTAATTCTCCGCGAGGGTCTAATAAGAATAATCCGTTCTTCCTCGAGCTCACAGTTGTTAGCTGTTCAAGCGCTGTTGAACTAATTATATTTTTTTATAAAAAAATGCAAGATTTATTTTCATAAAATATTTTTTGATTTAATCAAGTCATTATTTTAAACTTTTTTTGACTCACTTTTTTTTATATAGTAAAATTATTTTAGTAATATTAATTGATAAGACGCAAAAAATGACAAATTTATTTTACCAAATTTTTAATAATAATGTTGAATTAACTCCTGAATTAGTTTGACAATTCATAAAAGAATCAGAAAAATTATTCAATAAATTTAAAGTAGATAACGATATTGATAATCTAAAAGTATTAAAAAATAAAATTGAACACTTACTTGAAGAAAAAGTTGAAAATTTAACAAAAAAAGAAAAAAGAGAATATAAACCAATAAAGGATTTATTAGAAAAAATAGATGATTTTATTGATGAAGAAACAGAAACAAAAGAAGAAGAAGATAAAAAAGAGTTAATAGATGTAGTAAAGGAATTCGAAGAAAAAAACTTTAAAAAATGTTCTGATATAAATGAAGAAGATAGAAAAAAATATAAAAAAGTATGTTATAAAAAGAAAAAAATAAAATACGAAAAAGAATTAATTTCTTTACAAGTAGAATTACTGAAACTACAAAAACATATTAAAGAAACATGACAAAAATTATTAATCATATTTGAAGGTAGAGATGCTGCTTGAAAATGAGGTACTATAAAAAGATTTAGAGAATACTTAAATCCTAGATGAGCTAGAGTAACTGCTTTAGAAAAACCAAATGAAACTGAGAAAACTCAATGGTATTTTCAAAGATATATACAACATTTACCTGCTGGTTGAGAAATGGTATTTTTTGATAGATCTTGGTATAATAGAGCTTGAGTAGAACCTGTTATGTGATTTGTTTCAAAATCAAAATATGAACAATTTCTTGATGAAGTTCCAAAATTTGAAAAAATGCTTGTAGATTCAGGTATAAAAATAGTAAAATTTTATTTTTCTGTTAGTAAAGAAGAACAAAATGCTAGATTTGAATCAAGAAAATACAATCCATTAAAACAATACAAATTATCTCCTATTGACCAATACTCTCAACAATTATGGGAAAAATATTCTATTGCTGAATATCATAACTTTAAAAATACTCACCATAAAAAAGCACCTTGGATATTAATAAATAGTGATGATAAAAAGAAAGCAAGAATAAATGCAATTAAGTATATCTTAAACCAATATGATTATCCAGATAAAATTGATGCTGATAAATTAATTTTGGATGATAAAATAGTTTATGATGGAAAAGAAAAAGTAAAAATGCTTGAAAAAGAAATAGATATAAATGAAGATTTATTCGAATAAAAAAAAATACTCTTATAAAAAGAGTATTTTTTTTAAAAATTGAAAACATCGATAACCTTACCATTAACAGCTATATTATCATATTCTGATAATATAATAGGATTATGATAATCATCACTAGATTCAGGTAATAAATATATAATATCACCTTCTTTTTTATATTTTTTCAAAGTAGCAGATCAATTAACCAAAAATAAAAATGCATCACTATTATTTAAAGTGTTATCATCTTTTTTTATCAATACATAACTACCATTATCAATAGTTTTTCATTTTACTTCGTATTGATTCATAGAAGTTCATTCTACTTTTAAAATAAAATAATTAGACTCATCTCAACTAAGTATTTTTTTAGATATAGGTAAAACTCAATAACCTGCTTCTACAGCATCTACAAGAGGAGTTCAAGCATTAGCATATCATAAAATAGGAACATTTAATGTAGTCTGAAATCAAACATTATTTCATAAACTAATAGATCTATATCATCTACCTCTAGTTAAAAATCATTTTTTCTCTAAAGCTTCTAAGTATTGAACAACTCATCTTTTTGATTTTTGATTTAATAAAATAGTTAACTCTTCAATAGTTGGTGATTTTGCATTTTCTCAAATATATTTTGTAATAACATCCAAAACATATTGTTGTTTTTCTGTAAGCATAATCAAAAAAGTTATAAATAATATATACTGAGTATATACTTTTTTATAACTTAGTCAAATTTTTATATTATATTTTTTTGTTTGTATCTTTTTTTAATATTTGCATAACATGTATTTTGATATCATAAATTTTATGCCTTACAACATGTTTATTATGTATATTTTTAAAAAGATATATTATTGATTTTCTCATTTTAATAACATGTCTTATCTTTTTTGGAGATATAACAAGTATTATTCATAAAACTAATAAAAAAACTCATACTAAAAGTGATCATGGGAAAAGAGGAAGTATAATTGGAATTCAAGAAACAATAATAAAAAATACACCAAAAAACAACCTTAAAATAAAGGGTATTTTAACTGTGTGCCTAAATGTTTTTAATATTGTATATTCCATATAAAATAATTAGCTTAATACTAAAATATAATATCATATAATTAATAAAAAATAAATTTTTATAAAAAATTTGCTTTAAAAATATTAATAAATAATATTCGCGGGTTATATTTATGGTTTGAAAAGTTTTTATTATATAATAAAAAATTAGAAAAGATGAAAATATGGATATTGGATAAAGAAAAAAATGAAAATGTTTATTGAACTCAAAGACTAATAGAAGAAGGATTAAAAAGAAAAATGGATATCAAATTTGTAGCTATTGAAGATATAGAATTAGTTATAGATGCATACTCAGAAGAAAAACTTTTTATAAAAAATGAAAAAACAACTTTACCAGATGTTGTAATACCTAGAGTTGATAACTCATATCAAATGACTTCAATAATGGATTTTATGGAACATGCTTGAGTATATGTTATAAATGAAAATCAAGCTAGATTACTTGCTAATGATAAATTTTTATCTCTACAAAAGTTAGCTGCAAATAGATTACCTGTTCCAAAAACGATATTATTAAAATGAATGCCAAATATTGGTTTCATAGAAAAACAATTAAACTATCCTATTATTTTAAAAAAACTTGATTGAAAAGCTTGAAAATGAATAATAAAAGTTCAAAATAGTTGAGAATTAGAAGATATTCTTGAAATGATGGAAGATAGTCTATCTAAACTTAACACTTACTTACTTTTACAAGAATATATTTGAGAAAAAGCTTGAGTAGATTTGAGAATATTTTTAGTATGATGAAGAGTTATAGCTTCTATGCTTAGAAAATGAAAAGAATGAGATTTTAAAGCTAATTTCTCATGATGATGAAGTGTTTATAATCATGAAGTAAACGAAAAAGAAGAAATACTATCAATAGAAGCTACTAATCTTGTATGACTAGATATAGCATGAGTAGATTTATTATTTGATAAAGATAATTGATATAGAATATGTGAAATAAATGCTGCTCCTGGATTTAAATGATTAGAAGAAGCAACTTGATTAAATATAGCAAAAGAAATAATTAATTATATAGAAACAAGATATTTCTATAAAATTAAAAAATTGAAATAATTAACTTTTTTTATATAATAATTTTACTTAAAATATAATTTTTAAAAAGTTATGTCTAAAGACTTCGATGAAATTGACTGGAATAAGTGGACTTATGATAATAATGGTGAGTTAGTAGAAATAGATAAACAAGATGAAAATGAATTGCTTGTGAAAGATGCTAACTGAAATATCTTACAAGAGTGAGATACAGTAGTAGCTATAAAAGATATAAAAGTAAAATGAGCATCTGATATCAAAAGATGAGATAAGTTCCCTAAAATAAGACTTACAGATGATGTAGAACTTATTGAGTCAGGAAAAATGGTTTTAAGAACAGAGTTCTTTAAAAAAATATAAAAATCAGGATTTATTATCCTGATTTTTTTATTACCAATCTTTTGAGTTATCTTGATTTAATAAAGAGTTATCAAATATACTATCACTCATAAACATATCAAAAATATCATCATTTTGTTTATAATTTTTATTATAAAAAGAATTATAATATTCTTGATCTTGATTTAATCAGTCTATATATTTTTCTAAAAATTCACTTTCCTCACTAGATAATTTATCATTATTATTTGTTGTATTTGAGTTAGAACTATCTTCTGAATTATTATTTTTATTTTCTCAATTACTAGAGCTATTATTTCATGAATTTGAGTTTCAGTTATTTTTATCTGAGTTTTCTCAAGAATTATTATCTTGATTATTATTTTGTTGTTGATTATTATTTAAATCATCTAACTTATTTTTTACAAAATCATAATTAAATTTGGTCTTTTCATCATATCTAATAGATAAAGATTTTTCATAAGATTTTATAGAATATCAAAAATATAATTTTTTATCTCATAATTCAGCTAGTTCACCTAATCTATAATAAGAATTTCAAATATTATGTAATATTTTTGATTTAACATTATTGCTTAGAAATAATTTATTATCTAAAAAATTATTATACTTATCTATAGATTCTAAATAATTTTTTGATAAATATAATTTATTTCAATTATATGCTATATTAATATTATAAAAAACATAAATATTAAACAATAAAAATAAAGCAATAAGCAATAAAAATATTTTATTTTTTTTGTTCATTATTATAAATTAATAAATAAATCCTATTTTCAAATAGATAAAATAAAAAATATAAAAAGAAAAAGAAAAATGATATAAATGATATATTTCTAGAATAACTTATATAGTTTTTTGTATTTAACTCATATATTTTTTTAGATAAATTATCAATTTTTTCTAAAAAAGTATTAACATCATTTATATTAGATATTTTTTTATAGCTTCACTCCAATTGATTAGATAGATACAAAAGATTATTTTCATTTAACTTACTTATAACATAATCTCAATTATAAGTTTGATAATCATATCTTCAAAAAACATCTTTTCATAATATAATTCTTCCTCACTTATTAGTTCAAACTCATAAAACAAAATAACTATAATTATCTGATAATAATTCTCTAAAATTATTATTAGTTATATCTTCATCTCATCAATCACTTATTAATATCAAAGCAGCTTTATCAGTATCTCATAACAAATCAATTCTATTATTAGCTTCTTCTAAGGCACTAGAAAAGTCAGTTCATTGAAGTGTTAAATTTTTATAATCTACATTTGATAAAGAGCTTAAAAATACATTTATATCACTAGTAATAGGTGTAACTGATATTGCCTCTCATGCAAAAATAACTAAACCATATTTATTATTTTTATTATTTAGTACATAATTCTCAATAATAGTTTTAGAAAAATCTAACCTAGTATAATAATTATTAGAGTTTGAAATGTCAGCTACATTCATAGATTTACTAACATCTAAAACAAATACTATTGGAACTCATTCATTTTTTGAAAAACTATCTCAATATGACTTGATTCAAAATAAAGAAAACAGTAATATAATAAAAGAAACTAATAAAAATATGTATTTTATATAAAAAAAGTTAGTTTTTTGTTTTAAAATAAAAATATTAGTTATATTTTTATTTTTTTTATAAAATAAAAAGAATAAAAATAATGATCAAAATGATAAAAATATAAAAATTAAAAATTGTAAAAAAGTGAATTCGACTGACATATAAAATTTATTAAATACTAATCTAATTTAGCTTTATAAAATAATAAAAAAATATAAAATGACATAAAAATAATTAACAAATATACAAAAATATCATAAGCATCTCTATAATAAATATTTTCTTCTGTTTTTAATTCATTTTTTTCTAATTTTTCTAAATCATTAAATGCATTTTCAAAAGAATTAGAATCAACAGCAGAATAATATTTTCAAAAAGTTTTTTCCGTTAACCCCTTTAGATATTCTTCATTTAAAGGATTAACTTTTAAATTCTGAGAAAATAATCAAGTATTAAAAGTTACTTCACCTCAATCCTTTGATCAAACTCATATACTATATAATTTTATATTTTTTTCTTTTAATAAATTAACCGCTAATTCTGGATCTACTCATGTATTAGCATCTCAATCTGTTAAAAGAATTATAACTTTTTCTCTATTTTCATCTTTGAATAAATTTGAAGACATTAATAAAGCATCTCATATAGCAGTTCATGACAATCAAGAAATATTTTGATTTATAGTATTTGTATCAAGCAAATTTATAGTTTCTTTTAATACAGAATAATCAAAAGTTAAAGGAATAGATGTAAATGGTTTTCAGGCAAAAACAACAAGTCAAAGCCTATTTGTTGTTTGTTTATTCAAAAAATCGTTTAATATAGTTTTTGCAACAGTAATCCTATTTGGATTAAAATCATTTGCATTCATACTATATGAAATATCAAATGCTAAAACTATATCTATACCATTTTTTGTAATATTTTTATCAATATTTTTATAATTCGGATTTGCAAATATAGCAAAAAAAGTAATAAAAATTAAAAAAAGTAAAATAACTTTTATATAAAAAATATAAAAGCTACTTTTAAAAACAAATTTTAAATCATTCAATCAACTAAAGTTATTTATATTTTTTTTACTCTTTAATAAAAAATAAAAAAATATAAATAATACAATTATCAATAAAAAATAATATTTATCTAAAAAATGTATATTTAAAAAATCTACCATATTAATTATCAGTTACTTGTTGCCTTACCTTATAAAAAATATCATTTAAATAATTTTTATCCAATGATTTATATGAATATATATTATTATATATATTGCTATATAAATCTAAATCTTTTTTTTCTATAATATCTAAATTTTTAAACTCTAATAAAGTTTTAGAAGAAAAATCATAATTATATTTATTATTAATAAATAATATATAAATATGTAATAATTTTTTTAAAAATAAAACTTCATTTAAACTATTAATATTTGAATATAAAATATCCAAATCTTCTAAAAAATTATAATCTATATTTTTTTCATCATCATTATTTATTAACTTAGAATCAATAGTTTTATTTTTATGAAATTTTGATAAAAGAATATATATAACAATTATTAATATTAAAGACAATAAACTTAAAAAAAATCAATAAGATAAAAATTCTAATATATCCTTTATACCATAAATATCATTCATACTATTTTTTTAATTTACTAAAAAATAAATAAAGCTCTTTATAAATATCTTTTTTTGTATCAAGCAATAAGTAATCAATACTAAATTTATTTAAAAATGTTTTAAATTCAATTATTTTACTATTTCTCAATTCCCTATATTTAAGAATCTTTTTTTTATCATCTAATGAAATATTTATAAAATCATTTTTATTTCACAAACTAATATTAGCATTAGTTTGATATAAATTATTTTCAAAATAATCAAAAATTCATAAATAAATTACTTCATTTTTTTGACTTAAAAATTTTAATCAATCATTATCATTACTACTTAAATTATCACTAAGTATAAATATAAGGTTTTTATTAATATTTTTTTTTGAAATATTAATTAACTCTTTTTTAAAATCTATATCTAAATATTTTTCATTATCTTCAATATATTTTATAGTTTTATAAATATTTGTTAATCATTTTTTATAAGAAATAAATATAGGTTTTTCTTCTATTCATAACAAATAAACTCCTATGTTATCTCATGAGTAGTTACATGACATTGATAAATAATAAAAAACTTCTTCTAATAAATCTTTTTTAGTTTTACTAAAAAATCCTAAATCAATATTTCATGATAAATCAAGAATAAATAAAACATTTAAATCTCTATCTTCTTCAAAAACTTTAGAATATATTTTATCTGTTTTTCAGACAGTTTTCCAATCTATATTTTTTACAGGATCTCAAGGTAAATATTCTCTATGTTCTAAAAAATCTATTCAATTTCAAGAAAATATACTTTTATAAGCTCAAAAAAGCATTGTTCATAAATCTTTTTTAAGCTTAAAATCTAATAATTTTATTTTTTTATTTATTTCCATAAAATTAATTAAATTACATCAATATTATCAAGTATTTTATTTAGTATATCTTCAGTATCAACATCATCTGCAATAGCCTCATAACTAAGAACTAATCTATGATTAAGTGTTTTACTTACAAGTGATTTTATATCTTCTGGTATAACGTAACTTCTTCAATTCATAAATGCCAATACTTTTGCTGATGATAACAATGATAATCATCATCTTGGAGATACTCAAAATTGAATATAATCACTTATATCTTCTAATCAATATTTCAATGGATTTCTAGTTGCATCAACAATATTTGTTACAAAATCAAATATAGCATCTGAAACATAAATCTTATCAATTATTTTTTGTATTTCAAAAATATCATTTTTAGTTAATATTTTTTCTATATTTTGTTTATCAGAAGATAAAACTTTTTTATACATTTCTTTTTCTTCTTCAAAAGAAGGATAACTTACGTTTACTTTTAACATAAATCTATCTAATTGAGCTTCAGGAAGTTTATAAGTTCCTGTTTGTTCTATTGGATTTTGTGTAGCTAGAACTATAAAAGGATTATCCAAAGAAAATGTATCATTTCATATAGTTATATGTTTTTCAGCCATAGCCTCCAAAAGAGCTGACTGCACTTTTGAAGGGGCTCTATTTATCTCATCAGCTAGAATAAAATTATTAAAAATAGGTCACTTTTTTATATCAAATTTTTGTGTTTTTGAATTATATATTTCTGTTCAAATCAAATCACTTGGTAATAAATCTGGAGTAAATTGAACTCTATTAAAGCCTAAATCTAGAGTTTTACTAAGAGTATTTACTGTAAGTGTCTTTGCTAATCAAGGTACTCATTCTAATAAAACATGTCATTTTCAGAATAAACCTATTAGTAAACTATCAATTAAGTCATTTTGTCATACTATTTTTTTTGAAACTTCTATCTTTAGCTTATTAACTTTTCAAGATAATTCTTCTATTTTTTGTTCTAGGTCTAAACTATTTCAGTTATTCATATCATTATTTGCAATATTAATAGTATCCATTTTTAATAATTTTAAATTCTAAAAAATTAAATATATTTTATTTTAATTTCATTTTTAACTTTACTTACTTTAGTGTTATTTAATCATTTGTCACTTTTATTTGCCAAAAAAGTATTATTTTTTTTATTTTTCATGTTTGTAATATTAAAAAATTATTATAAAAGTTTTTTAAGCTCACTAATTCTCTTAGAGTTAAATGCTAACATATCTAAATGTTCTTGTTTAAAAGATTGATTATAAGTACTAAGTAAACTTCTATGGTATTTTTTTCTTTTTTTTATTTCTTGTTTTAAATCTTTTTTTGTTACTTTTAATTTTTTATTATTATCCTTTTCTTTTTTTGTAGTATAACTATTAGTTTTTCTATTATTAACTCATATATATCAAGATGTTTTTGGAGTTTCAATATTTTTTAATCAATTTGAATTATAACTAGCACTTACATCATATGTAAATGTAGTAAAAACAATTAAAAATATCAATATTGCGTTTCTCTTCATTTTTATATTTTAATACTTAATCTTAAATCTTTTTTATTAACTCTATTAATTGACTCTTACTTATCAAAATATTTGAATACTTTAACTTAGTTATCATATCAAATATATTTTTAACTATTTCTCTATCTGATAAATTATGATCAAGATTTTCCAATATTTGTGTATATGTTAATTTTTTAATTCCCTTTATATTATATTTTTTTTGTAATTTTTGTTTTACAATATTATCTATTTTTTTTATAAAATCTTGATCATCAATTTTTGGATACTCTATAGTTTGATTTTTTTCAAAATCATCCATTTTTTTATCCATAAATTTATCAGCTGTATTTATATTATTTTTTTTGCTAAATTTATTTACAATAAGATTTATATCAGATTTAAATTTTTCTCTATTTTTATAATATGTATAAATAATTAATATAGTTAATAATACCAATGGTAATAAAAAGTATAAAATATAGTTATAATTTAACCCCTTATATAAAACTTTATTTTCTTTTTTATTATTTTCAGTTTTATTATCAAAAAAACTATTTAAAATTTTTAAATCAATACTATTAGTTTCTATTATTTTTTGCCCATCAGATAAAACAAATGGTCAAATAGTATATTCTCAAGCATTTTTTGACTTCAAAACATAAGTCATATTTATTATTTGTCTTGAAATTGTATCTGCTTTTCAATTAATAATAGTAGTTCTATAATCACTTTGTTGAGATTGACTTTTTCATAAGACCTCAAAATTTTCTATTCCTTTTATTCTATTTATATTTATATTGTCAGAGTCTTGTAAATCTATTTTCAAATTCAAAGTAAATTTTTGATTTAGATAGATTTCTTTAGAACTAGAACTAATATTAGCATCAAAAGAATATAAACTTGGTACAAATAATAAAAAACTAATAATTAATATAATTAATCTTTTATTCATAAATTTAGTTAAAAAATATAAATACATGACTGAGTATAATTATGTAATGTAAAGAAAGCGTTAAGAATAAATGTTTTATTCGTTAATTTTTTTAAATATACTTAGTAATAGCTAAAATAAAGAAAAAAAAGAAAAAAATATATTTTTTTATGTTAAGAAATCGTTAATTTTTTATAATAAATTGAAATTATTACTTTGTAAATATAATTAAGTAATAAATTTAAATAATATCAATAATAATTATGAAAATATTAATTATAGAAGATGATCATATTATATGACCAAATATAAAAGAATATTTGGAAGAAAATAACTTTATAGTAAATTTAGAAAAAGACTGAGAATCATGAATTAAAGAAGCTATGAAAAATAAATATGATTTATATATATTAGATGTAATGCTCCCAAAAAAAGATTGATTTCAAATAGCAAAAGAACTGAGAGAATTATGAAATAATAGCCCTATAATATTTCTTACAGCAAAGGAAGATTTAGAAAGCAAAGAAGAATGATTTAATTCATGATGAGATGATTATTTAACAAAACCTTTCAAGCTAAAAGAATTAGTTTTAAGAATAAGAAACCTTCTAAAAAGAAATCAAAATTCTAATATACTAGAAATAAATAAAATAATAGTATGAGATATAGAGCTTAACCTAGATTTAAAAGAAGTTAAAAGATGAGAAAAAAATATAAGTTTAACACCAAAAGAGTTTATTATACTTGAATATCTTATGAAAAATAAGGAAAAAGTAGTTCCTAAACATGAATTACTTGAATATATATGGTGAATAAATAATGATATTTGGTCAGATGTAACAAGAACTCATGTACAATCTCTTAGAAAAAAAATAAATTCATGATTTAAACATGACCCAATAAAAACAGTTAGATGAATATGATTTAAATTTGAAAACAATGAAATCTAAATTTTGAATAAAAACAAGAATATTTCTATCATTTTGATTTTTTATAATAATTATAACTAATTTATTTGCTACTTTTTTATATATCTTTGTTGAAAAGTCATTTATCAACAACATGCAAAGAAATATATCCATAGAGTACAATAATATAATGGATATTATAGATAATTCTGAAAATAATATAATTGATTTAACTGAGCAGGAAGAAGAAAATCTCGCAAATAAATGATTATTTTTATTTATATGACTTGATGATAAAAATATTATAGAAAATTATAAATTATGATCTTATGTATATAGTGATAACTATATATTTAGATGAGATTATAGATGATATAATATACTTATATGAAAAAATATAAGAGATTTAGTATGAATTAAAAAATATATAATTGATACTACTTTAGTATTAAATATTTTTTGACTATTTATAGCATTTTTTATTTCTTATTTTGTAACAAATAGAATGCTAAAGCCATTAATAAAATTATCAAACTATATTAAAGATTATGAAATAAATAGTGATAAAAAATTTATAATAAATAAATATTGAAGTTCTGAAATATGACAAATAACAGATTCTTTAAATAGCTTTATAGCAAAAGTAAAAGATAATTTAGAGTCACAAAAAAGTTTTATTCAAGATACTAATCATGAACTTAAAACACCTCTAATGCAGATAGAAACTAATATAGAGTTAATAGAAGATAAAATAGATGATCCAAAAATAAAAAATAAATTAGAAAATATAAAAAAATCTACTCAAAATATTAATAAAATTATATCTAATTTGTGATTTATTTTAAGATGAGATGAAAAGATTATAAAAATTCAAAATATAGAATTATGAGAATATTTAGAAAAACTTGTAGAAGAATATTATAGCTTAGCAGATAGTAAAAATATAAAAATAAATATAATTAAAAATTTTGATTTAAAAATAGAAAATAATAGTTATTATTTAGATAGATTATTTTGAAATTTAATATCAAACGCTATTTATTATAATGATTGATGAAATGAAATTGATATAGTGATAGATGAAAAAACTGTTGAGATAATTGATAAATGAATTTGAATAAGTTGTGATGAAATAAATAAAATTTATTCTAGATTTTATAGAAATAGAGATTCAAATATATATAATGAACAATGAAATTGATTATGAATGACTATTGTAAAAAAAATATGTGATAAATTTAATTGGAAAATTGAAATAAATTCAAAATTAAATGAGTGAACTAATATAAAAATAACCTTTAAATAAAATGCAATTACTTATATATTTAATATCATTTTTAGAATGATTTACTACACTATCTATAGAAATTATAGCTATAAGAAATTTTACTCCAATAATAGGTACAAATTCAATATCTACTTCTATAATTCTATGAGTGATATTATTAGCTCTTTCATATTGATATTATATTGGTTGAAAAATAAGCAAAGATAAAACAATAAATCAAATATGATATAGAGTTGCTTTAAACCTAACTATAGCTGCTATATTTTATTTATTTATAACTTTTATATTTGATAAATATATTTTAGTTTATCTTATAGAAACTACTCAAAACTATTTTGTGTCTATATTACTAAGTTCATTTATATTGTTTTTTATACCAGTTTTTTTAGCAAGTCAAACAATACCTCTATTATCTGAATTACTAAAATGAAATAATACTTGAGAAAAAATTTGAAAATTATTATTTTTCTCAACTATAGGGTCTTTTTTATGATCTGTATTAACTTCAACTATGTTATTTGCATATTTATGAGTAGAAAAGTCAGCAGTATTTAATATAGCTATACTAAGTTTTTTAGCTATAGTTATAGTTTCAATAACATATAAAAACATAACAAAATTAACAGTATTATCTACTTTTATATTTTTAATAGCATTAACTATTTTATCTTCTGATAAAAGACTAAATCCATGAATAATATATGAACATGCAAATTCATATCATAATATTCAAGTTATAGAGACATCTGATTGAAGAAGATTATTTTTACAAAATAATTGATTTGCATCTTGAATTTTGGTAGATAAAAAAGAAAGTTTTTTTAAATATATAATAGAAATTAAAAATCAAATAATAAATAATTCCGATAAGAATATTTTAATCATTTGATGAGCTGGTTTTACCTTACCAAATGAGCTATCAAAAAAAGAATTTGTAGAAAATATTGATGTAGTAGATGTTGATAAAAGCTTAAAAAATATAAGTGAAAAGTATTTCTTACAAGAAGAATTAAATAAAAAAGTAGTTTTTAATCCAGTTCCATCAAGATTTTTTATAAACAATTCTATAAAAAACAATATAAAATATGATTCTATAGTTATAGATATATATGTATGAAATAGTTTAGCACCTCAAACTTTGACTTATGAGTTTTTTGAAAACTTAAATAAAATTAGTGATAAAATATATATAAACCTTATTACTGATAAAGAATTAAAAAGTGATTTTTCTAAAAAAGTTTTAAACACTATGCTAGAAGCATTTTGAGATTTATATTATAAAAATGTAAATCAAGAATGAGAATATTCTTTGACAAACTTTGTAGTAACAAATAAAAAAATAGATTGATATAAAGAATATATTAATAATAATGAATTATGAATATATATTGATAATAAAAATTCTATAGAAATAGATTTATTCAAAATAATAGATAATTAAAATAAAAGATAGATTTTGAAAATCTATCTTTTATTTTTTTATAATAACTTCAAATTTATTATCATATGATTTTAAATCTAATTTAATATTATGAATATTACTTATTTTCATAGCAATACTAAGTCATAATCAATACCCTTTTTTATTTCTAGAATTGTCTAATTGAAAAAATGTATTAAATAATTTCAATAAATTTTCTTCAATTATAGTTTTTTCTATATCGTTTATTATAGATATTTTATTACTTGTTATATTTATTATTATTTTAGTTCAATCTATACTATATTTTTGTGCATTTGATAATATATTATCTATCATTCTATTTATCAATACAGAATTAGCATTAACATAAAATTCCCCTTCTTCATTTATAATAATAAAATCTGAATTATATTTTTTTATTATATCATTTAATAAAAGTTTTTCTTTACTTATATTTGTAGATTTCTCACTCAAAAATAATAGTCAATCTGTAATTTCTGTTATAGTATTTAATTCTTCAATACTTGAATCAACAAGTTTCTTTTCATATGATAAATTCAAAAGCTCCATATTAGATTTTATAATAGATATTGGAGTTTTTATCTCATGAGCTAAGTTATGATTAAATTCTTTAAGCAATTTATTGGCATCTTCAATAGGTTTTATAGTTATTTTTGCCAATACATAAGAAACAAAATAAATAAATATACTAAGAACTATAAATATATAGTATTTTATATTATTAAAAGCAAAAAACTTTCAATTTTGTCAGTATGATTGAACAGAAAAATTATGATTATAATATCATATAAAATATGTTATTATAAAAGCTATTATAAATAAAGATAGACTTATTTTTAATGCTATACTATGTTCTTTTGAAATTTTCATTTTTTATTTTATTATTCAATAATATATCAAACTCATTTTATAGTTTTTATAAAATCCTTATTAGTTTTTTTTCTTATTGTAGATATATGAGACTCCAATGTTGTACTAGATATATCTAAGTTTTCTTCCAACTCTCACCATACTTTTTCCAAAATCTGATTTTTACTTTTTGGATATCATTTATTTTTTAATAAAAACTCTATTATAAGATACTCTTTATTAGACAAAGTTAGTTCATTTCAATTAAAATAAAACTTATGAATACTATAATTAATTTTATAATCTCAATAAGAATAAACTTCATCAATTTTTTTATCCTTTCTTTTTAATAATGAATTAACTCTAATTTCTAACTCTTTTAATTCAAAAGGTTTTGTTAAATAATCGTCTACTCATAATTCATACATTTCAACTTTATCATCTAAGCTAGAATTTGATGTAAGTGCTAGAACAGGGGTATTAAATCATTTTGATCTTATTATTTTTAAAAAATCTTTTCAATTCATTATAGGCATATTAACATCCAATATTAAAACATCATAATTTCAAGTTGATACTTTTAATAATGCGTCTTCTCAATTATAAGACTCTTCTATTGTATATCATATGATTTTAAAATACTTTGAAATGTTTTCTCTTATTTTTGGATGGTCTTCTATTATTAGTACTTTCATAAAAATATTATTAAAAAAGTTATTATACAATAATTAGTATAATAACTTTTAAGTTTAAATAAACTTTAAATTAATTAGATAAATTATAAATAGTTAATTCTCTCAATGCTAATAATATAGAAGTATATTTTTCTTTTACAGAGTCACTATATAAAGAATTATTTATAGACTCTATAGATTCATCAATTCTAGAAATTAAATTTTCTAAATTAGTATCAGATATTTTTGATATAGTATTTCAATACTTAGTTGAAATATCATCTTTATATCTATTTTTTGTAGCAATTACATTATCATTTATATATTTATTATTATTTGCATTTGCATAAGAGTTCCCTCCTTTGTTACCATTTCCTGAGCCTTTAGCTTGTCATTGAGCATTTCATTGTCAATTAGAACCTTGTCATTTTTCACCTTTTGCTGCATTTTCAGCTTCACATTTAGCAACAATATCTTCTGGAGAAAAACCTTCTGGTAATACTACTCAAGCAGAAATTACTTTTTCAGCCATTTTTTGTTTGATGATTATATTTTTATCAGCTATTTCTTCATCAGTTAAATATTGATTATAATCTAAGTCTGTAGTTAAACTATTATTATTTAAAGCAGATACAAATCATCTTAAATGGTTATATGAAGCTCATCAGATATTTACAAATACTGCTTTTATATCATCATTATCAGTTTCTATAATTGTTTGAGCTATATCTTCTATATCTAAAATTTCTATAGAAACTCCTACTTCTAAAGCATCTTTCAAAGATAATTCACCCTTAGCTTTTAATTCTTCAAATTCATCATTTAATTCACCATAATCACTTGGAATATCTATATTATATCTATCTAGTAAAGATTTTACAGCTGCTTGATGTTCTGATTCACTATTAGCAATATTTAAAAATGTATTTGTTCCATATAATTCATAAAAAAACATATACATATCATGAGCTAATGTTTCTTCAGCATAACTATAAATCAAATTATTTCTTTCAGTTTCACTTAAATCAGACATTTCTATATCAGCTATAACATCAGCTGGATTATGAGAAGATTTTTGCATAGAATCTTGTTGTTCCATTTTTCATTTTTGTTGACCTTGACCATTTCATTGTCATTGTCCATTCATAGCATTAACTCCAGATATAGATGAAGCTATTAACATTGTAGCAGTAATTCCTGCTAATAATTTAGTTGTATTTTTCATAATATTAAAATTAAAAATATAAAAGTATCTTAAAAAGATATATAAATAATAATCACTAACTTTAAATTAAGTTTAAATTTCAAAATTTATTTTAAATCAATTTAAAGCATCTTTTTAAAAGATATATAGATAATAATTACTAACTTTAAATTAAGTTTAAATTTCAAAATTTATTTTAAATCAATTTAAAGCATCTTTTTAAAAGATATATGGATAATAATTACTAACTTTAAATTAAGTTTAAATTTGAAATAAAAAGTAAAAAATATATTATAAATAAATATTTCTATAATAAATTTAAAAATGAAAGATACTATATTTAAAATATTAGACGAATTAGAAATAAAATATAATAACTATGAACACTTACCAGCATTTACTTGCGAAGATGCGAAATGAATAGATATCCCTTGAGAAAGAGTAAAATCATTATTACTTAGAAATAAACACAAAACAAATATATATATGCTTGTTTTGTGAGATAAAAAGAAACTAGATAGTAATAAACTAAGAAAAATTTTGAAAGAAAATAAAATAAGTTTTACAACAAAAGAACTAATGAATGAATTAATATGAGTAGATCCATGACATGTAAGTCCTTTTGCTCTAGTTAACAACAAAGAAAAAAATATAAAAGTTCTTTTTGATATAGAATTAAAAAATTCTACTATTTGATTTCATCCATGACAAAATGATAATACTACTGTTTTAAGTATAAATTGTGTAGAAAAATTTTTAAATCATCTATGATTTAATTATGAATATATAAATTTAGAAGATATAGAAAACTAAAATAATTAGCTTTCAAATATAAAAATACTATAATAAATGTAATTTATTTAATAACTTATATTTATATGAAAAAATTATTTTCATTTTTGAGTTTCAATTTTCTCAAAAAAAATATAAAAGATAGTTTTTCAAGGTTTCCTATATCATTTTTATTTATGATAATTATAGCTTGATTATTTTACTCTTTGGTAAACTTTGATTTATCAAATGAATCAGAGCAAAATATATCTAGGTTTATTTTTAGTTGAATAATATGATTTTTTCTTAGTTTGTGAGTATATTTAAGTACAGAAAATTATTGAATTAACTGAATAAAAAAGATATTATTACAAATACCTGTTATAATTTTTACAGTTTTATTTTTTATATGATTTAATACAGATTTAGATAGTTTTGAAAATATTGTATTTTTTATACTAACATTAACTTGAATTATATCATTTTTATTTTTTGCACCATATATTAAAAATTTAAAAGAAAAAAAATTAGAACAAAATATTTACTACACATATTTTTATAAATTTTCAACTATTTTTCTTGTTTCATTTATACTAGGTTGATTATTAGTCTTATTATGAAATATAGCAATATTTGCTACATTTGAATTATTTGATATCTCATATAATGACTATAAAATAATAGCCAATTGGATGATAACAGCATTATGTCTTATTACTCCTACATATGCTCTTATACAAGTACCCAAAAAAGAAGAATACAATAATAGTTATTTCAATGAAAATATATTTTTCTCATTTTTGATAAAATATATAGCTATACCTTTTATATATGTATATTTTTTAATACTATATGCTTATAGTATTAAAGTATTATCAAATTTTTGAGATTGGCCAAAATGAGAAGTAAGTTGGTTAGTTATTGGTTTTTCTACTTTTGGTTATATAATTTATATTTTCTCATATATTTTTGAAGAAAAAAATAAATTCATAAAACTATTTAGAAAATATTTCCCATATGCAGTTATTCCTCAAATATTTATGTTAGCATATGCTATATATCTGAGAATAAATCAATATGACTTAACTGTAAATAGATATTTTGTAGTGGTTTTTGGTCTATGGCTATTTATTATATCAATTTATCTAATTTTTTCTAAAAGAAAATATTTAAGTTTTATAACAACTATATTAACAATATTTACGATTATAATATCTATATGACCTTGGTGAGTATATAATTTACCAGTTTCAAGACAATATGATAGATTAGTAACTAACTTAGAAAAAGCAAATATACTTCAATGAGAAAAAATTGTAGCCCTAAAAAGTAAATATGATATTGATAAAGAGTTATCAAAAGATATATACTCATGAATAGATTATTTATGTGATTTTGATAATTGTAATAAAATAAAAGAATTATTCGATGAAAAATATAATGAATTAGTAGAAAAACAAAAAAAAGAAGCTGAAGAAAATTATCAAGAATTTATAAAAAGAACAAAAGAAAAATATCCTGATAATGAAGAAAAACAAAAAGAAAAAATAGAAGACATGAGTAAATATTATGAATACAAAGAACCAAGACAATACCAAATAGTAAACTATATAAAAGAAGAGATAAAACTTATAGGTTATTACGACTATGAACCAGAAACATTTACACCTATAACTTATAACTCTAAAAATAATATATTTCCAATAGATTTAAGTTGATATACTAGAATCTACTCTATAAATAGTTATAACAATAAAGCAAAAGAAGAATGAAGTGATTGGGCATATGCAAATATGGATACTAAAAATATAGAATTAAGTATTTCTTGAAACAAAACACTTATAAATATAGAAGATATATTAGATATAATATCAAATTATGAATATGATTGAAGATATAATAATATAGATAATGAAAAATTAATTTTTGATATAGAATGATATAAATTAATAATAGAAAACATAGACATAAAAAATAAAGACTATATTGAAAAAGAAAATAGTGATAATTATTATTATCAAGAATTAAGATGATATTTATTACAAAAATAAAAAAAGAACTAGATTACTAGTTCTTTTTTTATTTTATCATTTCCAAATTATAAAGGTCTTTTAAATCTTTTGTAGTAAATGATTTATTTTTAGAAGGAATTGCCTTAAGTAATTTAGATTCTCTTAAAATAGTATTAACCATATCACTATTTTTAGAAATTTCAGTTATTATTTTATCTGTTAGTTCATACTCAGATACAAGATTATATCAATTAGTATTTTGACGTTCATTTGGATTCATTCACTCTAATAATCAAACTACAGTTATCATATTAGTTAATAGTAAATTAATAATATCCTTATCTTCTCATTTTAATCCTAATCATGTAATTAATTTTTCTTTTTTTAATTGTAATTGATCTCTATATAAATAATTCATAGTATAATTATAAAATAATATTTTCTAGTATAATATAATAAAAAACTATATTGTCAAATAACTTAATAAAACAAAAAAGAACTATAAATATAGTTCTTTAATATCTTCTTAAAGCTTCAATTCTAGATTCTATACTAGGGTGAGTTGAAAAAAGTGATCTCATATCTGAAAAAAGTCTAGGTTTAGCTCTAGGGTTACTTATAAACATAGAAGCTATGTTTCTTCATTTACTAGATAGTGACTCTATAACTGAATCAGAGCTTATTTTTTGTAATGCACTAATCATTGCTTCATTATCTTTTGTCAAAGAAACAGCTCATGCATCAGCTAAGTATTCTTTTTTTCTAGATATAGCTAAGTTAATAAGTGGCAATAAAAATATAGATGCTAAATATAACATAATTCATAAAATAAATAATGGATTTTTTCATTTTGAAGATGATCTAGAAGATCAAGTTCTCATAAGAAAATATCCGATAGTTCATATAGCTCAAATAAATACATTTATTATAACCATATTTTTTACATCTCAATTTATTATATGAGTTAATTCATGTGCTGCAACAGCTTCTATTTCTTTTTTATCTAATTTATTAATTAATCATCTAGAAAATACAACCCAAGAACTCTTTGGTGTCCATCAAGTTGCAAAAGCATTCAAACTATTATCTTCTATAATTCATATTTTTGGTGTAACTAGACCTCTAGATATACATAAATTTTCAACTATATTATATATTTCATATTCTTCAGTTCTTGTTACTTCCCTAGCTCAAGTAAATTTAAAGATAATATTTTTTTGCATACTAACACCTATAATTAACCATATAATAAGTATGGGAATTAATAATAAGTTTATAGTTTGAAAATCAGCCCAAAAAATATCAGTAATACTTCAATGAACAATTAGTAAGTATATAAATATAATTATCAATACTACTAATGGTAACAATAATGTAAGATAAATAAGTCTAAGCCTATTATGCCAGATAGAAGTGGTCAATCATAAATATGCCATTTTATTTTTATTTTAGAATATATTAAAACTAAAAAGAAACTTTTATATTTTCTCTTTCTGCTTCTTTAGTTTCAAACATTTTTTCTTCTTTAAAACTAAACATTCAAGCAATTATATTTGTAGGAAACATTTGAATATAAGTGTTATATTCTTGTGTAGCATTATTGAAAAATCTTCTAGCCGATGCTATTTTATTTTCTATATCTGATAATTCTGTTTGCATTTGTAAAAAGTTTTGATTAGCTTTTAAATCAGGATAACTTTCAGCAACAGCAAATAAACTTTTTAAAGTATCTGTAAGCATATTATCTGCTTCCATTTTTTGATCTATATTTCAAGCATTTAAAAACTCTGTTCTTGCTTTTGTAACATTTTCCAAAGTTTCTTTTTCATGACTAGCATATCATTTTACTGTTTCTATTAAATTAGGTACTAAATCAAATCTTAATTTTAATTGTACATCAATATCAGCAAATGATTGTTCTCTAATATTTCTCAATTTGATTATTGCATTATATTTTGTAGCAACAAATAATCATAACAATGTTCAAACTCAAAGTAAAATAAGTAATTCCATAACAAATTTGATTAAAAAAATATTTGTATAAGTATTTTATTACTTTTTATACAAAAAGTAAAATAAAAAAGATATTAATTAAAATTAATATCTTTTTACTTATAAACATTTAGTTCACTTATTTCTGTTTGTGGAATATTTAAATCTATTTTATCTCATAGGTATTTTGGTTTTGATCTTAATATTTCAACATTTAAAAATGCTTTTATACGAGCTAATGCTTCTCTCCTATTATAATAATCAGAATAAATATAATCTCTTAAATCAGTACTTATTCAAATAGAATCTATTCAAATTCTATTTGAAATATATAAAGCTCTTTTTAAATGAAAAGTTTGTGTAAATAAAACTGCTTTTTCTACTCAAAATATATCTTTTGCTCTATATAAAGTATCATATGTATCAAATCAAGCATAGTCCATATATATATCATCTTTATTTACTCATAATTGTATCAAATAATCTCTCATTGCAGTAGTTTCATCATAATCAATTCTAGAATTATCTCATGATACGATTATTTTTGATACTAATTTATTAGAATAAGCTTCATATGCTACTTTTAATCTATCTTTTAATATATCAGAAGGGTTTCAATTATCTTTTACTTTTGCTCAAAAAACTATTCATACGCCATAATCTAAATCTATGCTTGTAGTTGTAATTATCTTTGATTTAGAAAAAGATAAAACATACAAATTTATAAGTAAAATAGATGATATTCATAATATAAATAATAAAACTAATATTTTTATAACTTTTTTCATTTAATTTTTTATAAAAAATAACTAATTTTTATTATAGTATTTATATTTTTTTATCAAAACTTTATAAGATATATATACAAATAGATTTTGACATTGAAAAATAAATCCTTATAAATAAACAACATCAAAAAAAGGAGAATGAATGTATGCAAAAATAAAAAAAATAAGATATCAAAAACCTATATGGGTTGAAAATATTTTGAGGAAAAGAACAAAACTAATTGCAGAAATAATTATTGAAAACGAAGTAAAACAAGTTGATTTAATTAATATAAAAAAAATGCTTGGAGTATCTAGAATAAGTAATGATTTAGTTAAAATAATAGAATCTAATGATTACAAATTTGAGATAGATGTTAATCCAAAAAATTATAAAATTATTAGTGGTTCAAATACTGATAAATATATAAGATATTTAAAAGAAGAAAGGAATAAAATACATTCAAAAAAATACAAAAAAAGGATCTAGCAAAAAGCTAGAGCCTATTTTTTTTAATGTTTATATCATCTTTCTATAACTGTATTTTCATAAACTTCTTCTTCTAATTTATCTTCTTTTGTAAGCTTTTTATTTTTCCAATCTCATTTTTTAAATACCAAAATAGAAATAAATACCATTATAATATTTGTTAGTAAAATAGCATACCATAATCAATCTATTCATAAATCTGTATGTTTAGACAATATATATGCTAATGGGAATTGCAATACCCACTGAGATATGATTGTTAATATAAGAGCAGTATTCATATTACCCGAAGCTCTAAATACTCAAGTAATAGCCATTTGAATTCATATTAATCAAAAAGATAATGAAATAATATGTAAAAATCTTGCTCATCAATCAATTACAGCTTGTTCTCAAGGAACAAAAAATCAAACAAAATATTTAGCAAATATAAATACTATTATTCAAATAATTGTTAGAAAAACAAATGAAAGAAGTGAACTTACTTTAGCTATCTCTTCTGCTCTGGCAATATTTTTAGCTCCTATATTTTGTCATACTAGCGCTGCTGTTGACATAGATAATCATAGAGATAGTATCATAACCAACTGAACTATATTTGATCATGCTCAATATGATGCTGCTGCTGTAGTTCAAAAACTAGTAATTAAAATAGTTAAAATAACTAATCATAAACTACGTAATGACATTTCTATAGAAGAAGGAAATCATAAGAAAAAAGCTGTTTTAATATATGAAAAATCTGGTTTAAAACTTGGTATAGAAATTTTTATTCAATATGTTCATTTAAACAAGAAAAATAAACCTATAAAAGTAGCAATTGACTGAGTAAATAAAGTTGCTAAAGCAGCTCATGAAACTCACATAGCAGGTATTATTCAATATCAAAATATAAACAGAGGGTCTAAAAATAGATTTAATATAACTGTAAATAACACTATTTTCATTGGTAATTTTACTTCTCATATACCTCTTAGTAATGATTGAAACATAAAAAATGAAAAAACAAAAACCATTCATAAAAATGAAATTTGTAAGAATTTTAATGCTTCATTATAAACAGCTGCTTCCACTCACATAATTCATAATATAAAACCTGCTGATACATATCAAACTATAGATAATAATATAGAAACAATAACTACAAGTAAAATAGTTTGAGCTGCTACATGATTAACTTTTTTAAAATTCTTAGCTCAATAAAACTGAGCAATAAGTGTAGCTCAAGCTATAGAAAATCAGCTTCATACAGATATAAGAAAAAAAGTTATAGGAAAACTTATAGAAACAGCTGCTACAGCATTTTCTCAAAGTTTTCAAACCCAAAAAGCATCAATTAATTGATAAGCACTTTGAAGTAAATTAGATATCAAAATTGGTATTGTCAGTGTAAGTATAGATTTAACTATGGATCACTCTAATGCATTATTTTTTTTCATTAATTTTTATATTATTTTTAAAAAAGGTATTTTATATTAACTATTTTCTATATAGTTACAAGTAAAAATAAAAGAACTTTTATTAAAGTTCTTTTATTTAAAACTATCACAATCTATCATAAAATTTTTACTGTTTCTATTAAATTCTAATAAATTATATTTAACAGAATTATTGTTTATTGCAAAAATCAATCAATATCATTTTAAAGTATTTTCAAATGGTTGATCAAAAATAAAATTTCACAAGCTATAAAAAATAGGAACTCATTTATATATTTCATAATCTTGAACAACATGAGGATGATGTCATATTATAAGCTTAGCTCAAGAATCAATAAAACTCTTAGCTATATTTTTTTGTCTATTGTTTGATTTTAAATGATATTCCATTCACCAATGTATATTTACTATAACAATATATCATTCATCAGTTAAGTTTTTTATTTTATCTGATTTATCTGAGATATTTATTTGATTTCAAATATCATTAAATCATACAAAAGCTACTTTTGTTCAATTTATATCTTTTTTTAGAATTTTTTCCTCATTTTTTCTTCAATCTCAAAAATAATCTAAGTTATTTTGTTCCAAGTATTTTTTTGTTGCTTCATATCATATATTTCAACAATCATAACTATGATTATTAGCTAGATTAAAAGTATTAATTCATACTTTTTTAAAATCTAATAAATACTTAGGATCAGTTTGAAATTTTATTTCTTTTTGAGAATATTGACACTCATTTTTATATCAGACTGAAGTTTCCAAATTTACTCAAACTATATCAAATCAATAAAAAATTCTATTATGCCAATAATCAATTTCTCTAGTTAAATCAGCATTTGAATAAAAACATGATAAATAATCATCTATAGTGTTTTTGTTATAATAACTTGTAAATCATCTAGTAAAATGAGTATCTCAAAAAAACATTCAATATACATAATTATTATTTATATTTCATGTTCAAGTAATTATATCAAAGTTACTTTCATCTAGTAATCATGAAAAAACAGAGTCATAATTATCTTTTTTTTCTTTTATAAACTCTCAATAGATATGACTAGTATTATCAAAGTTTGAATTTATATTAAGAAATGAATCTGTTGATGTTCTAGAATATAAATCAAAATTATTCTTTGAATAATGGCTAGAAAGATCTTTTATCAAATATAAACAATTAGGACAATCTACTTCTATTTTTTTTTCAAATCAACCATTTAAATAATCCAAAGTATTCATATCATGAAATACAGCTACTTTTTCATTAACATGATGAGAAAAATCAACTGATCATATAAATAAAGTTTTTCATTTAAAGTTATAATTCTTGAGTTTTTCAGATATTTCTTCCAATGAATAATCTTTTTCTATATCTATTTTTAATAAAATACTATAAATATTTGAGTTTTTAAAATATTTATTAATAAATTTAAAATGGTTAGCTATTCAATGCTCTTTTGTTAATACTAATTCATCTATATTTTCATTTGATATTATATTTTTATCTAAATTAATTCAATCTAAAGAATTTATAGTTAAACATTCATTTGGATACATTTTGTTACAAAACTTTGTTTCTACTCAAGGACTATAATAAACATTTTCAAAATGATTAGGTGAAATTATTATAATATTATCAAAGTTATTATATTTGTTTTTCAAATAATTATAATATTCATCTATTTTTTCATCAACCAAATTATGGTGAGGAATTATAGTAAAATATTTTTCATTTTTTGTAACTTCTGTTTCTTTATTTTCATTCAAAATAAGCTCTTGTTTAGAACAAGAACTTATAATAAGAATCATAAAAATAAATGTTATTATCTTTTTCATATACTATTTTATAATTGTTTCATCTTTTTTTATCAGAACACCTCCCCACTCAAAAACCTCAGTTGAATTATTATCCCTTCCAAATCTTTTTATAAGATAATTATCGAATTTATCTCAAACATTTGAATATAAAAATTTTTCTTTTTCTTCCATAACAAAATCAGTTAATTCATAACTATCAAGTAAAACTCTGAATTCATTATCTACATTTTTTGAAAATTTTAAATCAACTATTTTATCAAGCTCTTCTTTGTATTTAAAAGAAACAAAATAATATTTTCAAGATTCATATTCTGTTTTCCAAAAATCTATAAAGTCTTGTTTTTCTTTTTTATTAAAGTTAATTTTATCTAATTTATCATCAAAAAATTCAACTATATTATCTCATAATACTATCCATCAATCATTATTATGTTTATAATCCATAGTAACTAAAGAATAATAAAGATAATCATAACTAGATTCTCAAACAGTTATATTTCAATCATTTGATTCAAAATCCCATCAATTATTATTGTTAAATTCAGGAATAAGAGTTGTAAAATAATCTCATTTTTTTATATCAATAGTAAGATTATTTTTTTCTTTTTCATTTGAGTAATAATAAACAACAGGTTTACACATTTCAGCAAAAGATTTTAATTCATATCAATCCTTGAAGTAAACTAAATAATTTCAGTTTTCATTTAGTTTTTTCATACTAAATATTGGCAATTGAGATTTAGTTACTGAGTTTATTCTATTTCAATCTTTATCGAAAATACCTTGAGCAGAATATTCTCCTCCATAATATCAAATTATTTTATTTGTTATATCTAAATCCATATAATCTCAATTCTCTTTTATATTTTGATTTAAATATGACTCATCAGTTCATAACCATACAACCCTTAAACTAGAATCATCATATCACAATGAATTATAAAAAACATAAACTTCAGGGTTATCTTTGTACAAAGCTATATATGAATTATATAATTTTTTATCCTCGTTTATAACTTTATCATTTACAAAATTAACAAAGTCTTCTTGATTTTCATAGATTTTGTATTTTTTATCTTCTCTATAAATTTTGAAGTCATTATAAGAATCAAGAGGTTGTCAAAATCAACCCTTTGCTTTTAAAGTTGGTTCAAAACTAACATTTCATAATTTTATTTTTGAAATATTTAAATCTAATAAGTCTTTTTCTACTTGTTTTCAATTAGAATCTAAAACTACTTGTTCCAAGTTAGATCATCAACATCAGATTCTATCAAAAGACTTTATATAATAACTTCATACTTTAGATATTTTTGTATTTTTTTTACTCATGAATTCACTTAATGACATATAAAAATAATCATAGTTTTCTGATAACTCATAAGTAAATTCTTGCTTAGACTCATACTCTCAAGTTGAAGTATTTGCAATATAAAATCAATTTTCTTGATTTATTTCTAACTCAGAAGGTATACAATAATCTGATAATATACAATACTTATTTGTATCATTATATAAGTTTCAAGTAAATGACAGATCAAGATTTCATGAATTAGATTGTTCTGTAATATCAATAGTTCCTGAATTAACTAACTCAGTTTTTGTTCATGAACTAGAATTATTATCAATATTTATTTGATTAACACATCATGATAATAAAAAAATAACAAAAAATATATATAGTGATTTTTTCATAAAAAAATTGGTTATAAAACAATTATATTGTACTAGTATTTTTATTTATACAAATATAAATTAATCTAATTATATAAAAGCCATATTAAATCTAGATTAAAATTTTAAAAGTAAAAAAAAAAAGAGAAGCAAATTCTCTTTTTTAATCTTTATAAAAAACACTATCATCTACATAATCAGTTGATTCTTCTTGTTCTAATACTTTTCTTAAATCTTTTTCTTTTAAACTTATTATATCTCAAACAATTGAAAATTTTTCTTTTATATTATTTAATAACCATTTTCAATCATATCTTATAAAAATATAATATTCTTTAAATTCAGAAGCTGAAGTCATAGCTCTATTTTGATAAGATAAGTTTGTTTCATTTTTTCTTTTTTGCATAGTAGATCTAATAAATTTTCAAGTCTTTTCATTTATAGTATAATCTATCATAGAAGCACTTACTTCCATAGCAAACATATCTCCATCCCTACCTGGCATATCTCTTACAGACATCAAATTCATTTCATGTATTTTTATATCTTTAATTATATTAATTTTTCAAGATAATTTTTTATCCATGATTTTTTTAGCTTTTTCATAATATTTTTTTGTCATTAGATGTTTTACACTAGTTAAGTCTTTATCTCACCAAGCTATTTGATATTTTGAAAAAACATTTTCAACAGACTCTTTCAAAGAAGCTAAATCCCAAGTAGAATCAGATTTCAAAGCTTCTTCTAAATCTTTTTTTGCTTTTTTAATCATTTTTCTTCTTCTAATTTCATATATAGCATAGATAAGTCATGCTATAACTGCTCAAAAAACTGACTCTCAATCACCTGAGCTAGAAGAACCTCATCATCATGCTCTTGCATCAACAATTACATAAGTAAATATAAATAATACAAAAATAATAGAAGTAATTAATGTAGATTTTTTCATAATAGTTTTTTTAGTTTATATTGAATTGAATTATATTATATAATATTAATTTAGATATAACAATAAGTAATTACAAATAAAATAATATTTTTTTAGCTAATTTTTGATTTAACAGTATTAAGTTCTGCAAGTAACATATTAAATTTATCTTTTGATCAACCACTAACCCATGTTGAATTGTCATTTAGAGTAGATATTAAAATATCCATCTTAGATACCAAACTAGTTAAAATCTGATTTACCTCCTGATTTTCAATTCAATTAGACAAAGCATTTGATATAATATTTATAGTTCCATATTTTTCTTTAATAAAATCACTTATAGTATCTATTACTTTATCCATACCTTCAGATGGAGAATATTCTGAGAACAATCATGTTTTCTCTTTTATATCATTTAATTTATTCTCTAAGCCCTTTATATCATTATTAAGGTTATTAACAGCTTCAACTGTATGATTTACTGATTCAATTGCCATTTTATATTTTTAATATATAAGATTTAAATAATAATAATTTTTTATAAATTATCATTCATAAATTTTTCAAATTCTTCTAATTCAATTTTATTTTCCATTTCTGCTTGTTCACTAATAGCTTTTTTTATTTTTTCTGGAGCTTTATCAAGAGATGATTTTATGTCATTTAGTTCTTTTTCCATATAACCCATAAAATATAGAAAATCTATAACTTCATTTACTTTTTTATCATCACTATTACTTATTTTATCGTATAAATTTTGTAATTTTCATTCACTAAATTTACCTTTTAATATAAAATTAATATAATAATCAATTTTTTCAATATCTATTGTTCATCTAGATATTAGATTTTCCTTTATATTATTCGTTATTTCTGTAAGAGAATTAGCTTCTTGAGATTCTATTCACATATGTAATTTTTAAAATTTATAAATTTCATATATATTTTACAATATTTTTATATAAATGTAAAAAACCGACTAAAAATAGTCGGTTTTTTTGTTTTTGATATGGAGGTGCCAAAAATAAAGATTATTGAATATTGAGAGAAATTTTAGATGAGGTAGAATTATAAATTGATTTTTATATTTTAAAAAGTATTATAAAAAAAATATTAATTAATTAAATCATTATGAAAAAAATATTTATATTAACTATATTATTACTATTATATTCTTGCAGTGTTAATAATGAATATAGATTTAAAATTCAACTTAATGATACTAGAGAGTCAGTTGTAGATTTGGTATGAGAAAGTAAAAATTGAAGTTATCAAAATTTGTGATTTTGATTGGAATATAATAAATATAATAAAGTAGATTGAATATTTTTTCCTTCTAGAGTTAATTCAGAATGGGAGCTTTATAATTGATATATTTATTGAAATATAAATATAAAATCTAGTTTAGAAGACATAAAAAAAGACTTATGAGAATATTATAAAACTGAGAATATAGAATGAACAAATAATTCATTAAAATCTTATTCTTGGAAAGTAGATTGAATGATAATTGAAGTAACATTTTATAATATAAATCATGACTATGATTGAATTAAACACTTTAAATGAGATATATTTTCAATAAGAATAAAAAAATGAATATAAAAAAGACACGGATAGTTCCGTGTCTTTTTGAAAATTTTTACCATAAACTTTACATTATTAAAACATAACATAAACTAACATGAAAAAGTTTAACCCATAACACTTAAATAAATATAATTGAAATAAAGATTATTGAATATTAAGAGATATTTTAGATGATATATAATTGTAGTAAAAAATATTAAAAACTATAACAAAAACTGTAATTATATCTATAATAAACCATATATCTCATCAAAAATAAAATGGTGATATAGGATTGAAAATTATTGCAATAAATCAATAAATATATATTAATATGTTAAATTTAATTTTATCTATTAAATACAAATTATAGATTATGAATATAAAAGCTATAAATATATACCATCTTAATATTTGATAATAAAAATATGGAAAATCAAATAAAGTTCCTATTAGTAAAATAATAGCTATTAAATTTAATATAATAATTTTTTTATTATTATTTATATTAATTTTCATTATTAAAAGAAAAGAAAATAAGAATTAAAGTAAAATAACTAAATAATAAAGAAATAAATATTTTAAATATTATTCATTCATTAATAAAAATTATATCATACATATATAAAGAAAAATATATTAATATAATAAATGAAAATATGTAAGATCATATAATTTTTGAAGGTGAAATAAGTCATATTAAATATATTAATAATCAAGAAAATAAATATAAAACTCAACTAACAGCTCAAAAAAGGAAAATAAAAAATATTATTAACCAAAAAATTGAAAGTGATGATATAAATCCTAAAAGTAAAGTAAATAAATAAAATATTAACTCAGAAGCTAAAAATGAAAATATTATAAATAAAATATATCTAATAAAATTTATTATAAGTTTCATAAAAAAATAGTAAAAAATAATATATATATTATTATAAATAAATTTCAAATTACAAACTTAAAATTGAATTTATTATATTATATAGTAATATTAAAATATGTTTATTTTTTATTAAATACAATATGTGAGACTTTTTGGTAGGTTTAATATTATTATTCTTTATATCAGGAATTATGATTGATGTATCTTTAGTAGATAAAGACATTAATATTTTAAAAAATAATAAAAAATTTAAAAAAAGATTTTTAATATATTTTTTAGTTTTTAGTTTATCTTTATTCATATTCAAAGAACAGTTTATAAATTTAAACTTATATGAATTATTTATTATTAATATTACTATTATAATATTTTTTGAACTTAATTTTATATATAGGAAGTATAAGAAAAATTATTATTCAATTAAAATACAGAGTGCATTAGATACATTAAAAGATATAGAAAATTTCATTTATAGTAATAAAAATAATGAAAGTAATTATTATAATAAAAAGTTTTTTGATGAAAAAATAAAAAATAATATTTATTATATATTATTTTTTGAAAACAATGATGACATAATACTTGATATTTTAAGGCATTGATGATCATATAGATTCATATATAAAAAAGTTTTAGAAATAATAATTAATAACGATTTTCATTTTTATTCATGACAAGATATAGCTAAAACAATAATATTTTTTAGTTACATAATATCTCATAATAAAAAAATATGAAATATAAATCATATAAAAAAAATAAAGTATTGAAATATTATAAATGAAAAATATGTTAAAAATAAATAAAAATTTTTATAATTAATTTAAACATTATGATAAGAACGATTTCTGAAAATTTATTTAATACTCCAATAAATAACTGAAATGAATTTACAGATGTAATTATTTCATCCATAAGTCTTAGCTTAATAATTTATGCTTTTATAATATTTTTTACTGTTAGTATCATTTATATAACATATAGATTTTGGAAATTTTTATTACCCAAAGAAAGCTATAATATAAATCTAAATAATATTAGTAACATAAATGAATTAAATAATATTGAAATTAAAGATACAAATAAAATAAATAAGGAAATAATTGAATCTAAATCTTATGATTATATTTATTATTTTATATTAACATTATTTATAATATTTTGAATATTTATTTTTATTAAAGAGTTTTTATAAAAATAATAATAAAACCCTATGAAAAATTCACATAGGGTTTTTTATTTTATAAATTCTACCAATTTACTAAAAAATGATTTTTCTATTAGTTCTTGATGTCATTCTTCATTATCAATATATTTTAATCTTTCTACAAAAATTGTTCAGTGTTTTATTAATTTATTTTGCTCTCTTGTAGATAAATGAGATATTGTTTCTTTTAATGCTTGTAAATTATGAGGTCTTTTTCTAGATAATAATTCTAAAGTATCATTTCTAGCAATATCTCATAACCTTAATTGTTTATGATGAGAATAATCTCTTCTTACTTGTTTTAACAATTGAAATACCTCATTATTTGTAACTCAAATTGTTTCATATACTTGATTATCAAGATCTAAAATCATTTGGTCTTCTTCGAAAGATTTATTATATTCTCTTATTCATTCCTCTTTTTTCAAATCTTCTTCAAATTTTTCTACAGAATAAACTTTCTGTAATTTATATATGTGAAAAAAATCTATTGCTTTTATTCATACTTCATTAGCAAACTTTTCAGCTCTATCAGTAAATTTTGAAGTAGTAATATAATAAGTTTCTGTATCTTCTTTATATTGAGCATATTTATGTATTGTACCTCATTGAAAACTTCTTATATTCTCCTCTGTTATATCTTTAATTGAGTATTTCTTACATTGCACCACTAAGTATTTATTAACTCAATTTTCTTGTTTTATTCACTTTAAATCAATACCTCAATCAAACTCATAAGTTCTTCAATTAAGAGTTACTTTATAGCCTTTTATTTTTTCAAAATAGTATTGCATATATTTTTCAAATCAATGTGCAGTTAGCTTATGTTTGACTTTAAAAACAACTTTAGCTTTTTCTTCAGGATTTTCCTCATTTAAAAACATAAAGTCACTTATAACTTTAGCTAAGTCTAGTTTATTTATTTTCATTATGTATTAAATAAAGTTTTAATATATTTAATATATTAAAACATATAAAGTAAATATTGTCAAAAATATATTTTTTTATAATAAACAGAATTATTGAACTCTATTCTTCCCTATATGAAAGCCAAAACTCACTAAATAAAGAACAAAAGACGGTTGGCATTAAAAAACTAATTATTGAACTTTTTATAGACACTAAAAAAAGCTAACCTTAGCGGAAAGCCCTTATTTAAAATTCGTAAAATTTCTAAATTTTCAAAATGGATATATCAAAGGGGGCATTAAGACTTTTTACCCCCTTAAATTTAAGGTCATTTAAAAGAAAAACTCTAGATTTTTTAGTCTAGAGTTTTATTATTTTTTATATATACTTTAATATTCTTTCAAATAATATTTTAAAATTCTCAAATTCTTTTAATTCTAATTTTTCTACTGATTTTGAAAAAGAGTCTTTACTTCATCATATTTCAAAAATTCAAGTTCACTTAATTATTTCCTTCTTTTTCATATTGTTTTCATTAAGAATTTCATCAGAAAAATAATGTTCAATTTGAAAATACCTTTGCTTAATATCATCTGAACTTACATAATTTTTTCTAAACTCAGGTACCTGCAATAACAATCAATAAATATTATAATCTTTATGTTTTCTTATATCTTTATATAAATCGTATTTCTCAAATAAATCTTTATATAATCATTTAAATTGCTCATTTCATTCTTTATCATTATCAAAAAGTCATATTATTAACCTATCTTTTCAATATATAGTACTATAGTTTAATTGATTTTTAAGTCACTCTGCACTCCCATTTTTTGGTAATTCATTTCATTTTTCTATTCAATTCTCTATTATATTAAAAGGACATTCTAAATCTGGGTATAGTTTATTCCAAGCAATATTTAAGATTTTTACATCTGTTTTTCATTCTGTGATTATTATTGGTTTTGTTAATTCTTTGATTTTTAATTGTAATTCTTCTTTTCAATTTATTTCAGATTCTTTTCTATCTTGAATAATACTTCTTGCATCATCTTTAACATTAATTTTATCTAAAAATAAAACTAATTTAGCTTTATTAATTCTTTTAGCTTTATTTAAAGACATAGAATAAAACTGCTCGTCTGTTTTTGATTGATTTTGTATAAAATTAAAAGTACTTTCTGAAAATTCATCAGAAAATATTCACATTAATTCTTCCATAAATTCCATTTTATCAAATGGTTTATAATATGGAGGTAATTTTCAAGCTAAATATAGAGAAATCCTATTTATTTCTAATTCCATAATAAAATATTATTTTATATATTTATGATTATATCATATATCTTTAATAAATACTAATTAAATAAAATTAGTTAATCTACAATTACATAAAATCTTTCACTTTCTCATACAATAAAATTATTTTTTATTATATAACACTTTATCCAATGAATTCATTTATATCAGATTTTCTCCCAATTTGTAAGTGAGTTTTTTACATCATTAAGATTTTCATCTCTTCAATTAAAAAAATCTCATCTCATTTTTTCCTTATCTCACCTAACCTCATCTCAAGTATTTACTACTTGCCATTTAACCTCATAAGGTCAAGATATATTGTAAACTGAAGCTGAAAACTTTACTTTTTGTCATATAACAAAAGTATGTAAATTTTTTACAGTTATTTTTTGTGTATTATATTTACTTATTCTAGTATAGTAATTACAATTTACTACTACTCTACCAATAAGTTTTTTCTCCCAAACTGGTTTCTCTCACATCCATTCATTTGCTATTATCTTTACAATACTATTTTTACTATTTGATTTTCAAAAACTCTCTCAAAATATATTTTTCCAAAGCTCTATGCTTACATTTTTATCTGTTTCATTATAAGCTTCATCTATTAAAATATTAAGTTTTAATATTTCATTTCTAAAATTCTCATATATATCTTGATTTATATGTCTATCAAATTGTTCATCAGGTAATACAGGGTTAGATAAATCTAAGTCATCTAAATATATAATATTGTATAATTTTCCTGATAGACTATTAATTAATATTTTTAATGTTGATGGTACATCCTGATAATCTTCATTTTCATTTACTTCTCTTGCTATTAAAGTAGTAAGTAGTATTGATTTAATATCAAATGAATTATGATAATCTCTTAAATATTTTAATAATCTTACAACTTTCTTTAAGTTTCAATTTGTTAAATCATTTTTTTCTTTAAACCAATCAGCATATCAATATCAATCAGTTATTTCAGTACTATTTTCTTCTTCATTAAATATATAATAATTATCTATTTTTTTTATACAAGGTACTAAATCCATATGAAAATCAGATTTATAATTCAATGTTATACACCTGGTATTTTTTTCTACAATATCATTATATCTATCACTATCATTAAATATACTATATAAATTATTAATATAATGCTTAGGTTCCCAACCTACAATTTCATTTAATTCTATTAATAAATCTACATCAAACTCATCATCAACATTTACAGGTTTTATAATTGTTTGATGTTTAAAAGAACCTTGAGGAGTAGACTTTTTAAATATCCTACTAAATAAATTTTCATTTTCAATAAACCCTGTAATAGTTTCTATTCTACTATTTGCGGTATCTAATCTTGTTTGATCTAAATTTACTTCTGATTTCAAAAAATCATCAAAATAACTTATTAATTTCATTATATTTTATTGTTAATTTATAATTTTCATCACAACATAATTTCACTCATTATTTTTATCATAAACTAACACTTTTGGTCAATTAATATGTATTTGTTGTCATATAATAAATGAGAAAGGATTAGGAGTTGTTAAGAATAAATGTATATTACAATTACTTCATAATTTTTCTTCTATTTCATAAAATGCTTTTTCAACAATATTATAAAATTCTGTTAATTGATATTTATATCTTAAAAAAGAATTTCTAATTAATTCATTATCTTTTCATATCAACTCTATTCTATAATAAGATTTATTCGTATAATCTATTAAGTCTTTTCAGTGAATAGGAAAAGAAATATCAATATCTAATATTACGTCTTTTTTACTATCATCTAAATTTTTATTAATAATATATTCCCACTTATTTTTATATATATTTTTAAATATAATATTTTTCCATTTCCACTCATTTTTATCTTCTGTTCTTAATTTATGATATAACTCAACTTTCTTTGATTTTCATATTTTAAAACCTAAATAAACAATTAAAGGCATATGAGCAAACAAAAATAATGATAATACATTATTTGAGTTACTAAGTTTTTTTATTTGTGATGTATTTTCAGTAATAAAAGTATCTAAAGTATCGTTAGTATATCATTTAGAATTTAAATCTTGATCCATAATAATATAATCTTTTCTATTTCTAAAAATAAGACTATGGATAGCATTATTAATATGATTTTTGGTAGGAATGGATTTACCAGAATATGTACTAATAATTCATATATCTGTATCTTTTCTAAATAAATAATAATTTAATATAAAAGTTATTAATCAAATAATTAAACCCCGTAAAAGTTTAGCATCCTTTAGAAAATCAAAAAATTGTTCAAGGAATTCAAGCATAACACATAGATAATCATATAAATATACCTTTCACTATAATCTTTTAAACAAAAAAAGCAATTTTTCCCTTTATATTCAGTAAAATATTAAATTTATATTAAATTTTAATCAATCATACAATAAAAAAAGCACAAGCAAAACTAAGTTTTAACTCGTACTTTTTTTGTTTTTAAATTCATTATATTATTCGTTTTTTCCTTTAGCTATCCTAAAATCTAGATGGGTAAAAAGTCTCAACGAATGTTTTGTTATGGAGGTGCCAAGCGGAATTGAACCGCTGTACAAGGTGTTGCAGACCTCTGCATGACCACTCTGCCATGGCACCATATATAATATTTATATCAACAATTTATTTTTTTGAAACGTTAGTTTAATGCAGAGCTCAGACCTCTGATGTCCGCTTCATTCGCTTCCATTTCATTACAGACTCTTTCGCACTCACTAGGACTATTAATGATTTTAAAACTCCTATTCGTCGTTTTACATCTATTAATACTTACCTAATCGCCACTCTGCCATGGCACCATATATAATATAAAAAATTGTTGCTTGCTGATTATAATAAAAAAATGAAAATTTCAAAAGAAATTTTCATTTTTTATTATTTACACTCAAAACTTGTTATAAAATCTTCGTATCTAGTTATATCTTCTACATTAGTATTCAAAGCAACTGTTATAAAGTAAGCTTTATTTGTGTTACAAATATTAGCAGTTTGTATAAATTTTAAAAGAGGTGTATCTTTGTTGTATTTTGCTTCGAATTCATATAAAACAGACTCTGTTCAATCAGCGAAAACTACATTTTTTGTAGCTAGTTTTTTATAGTCGATATAATCAGAAGAAGCTCATACATTATTTAACATAGAATAATCTTTAGCTGTAGTTAAAGAATCTAAATTATCAGATAATATAAGCATATTATTAGCAAAACCTGTATTAAAATTGGTAGAAGTAACAGCTAATTCTATTTCTCAAGCACGTGCTTTTGGTAAAATAGTATCTTTGTCTTCTATTATTTCCCACACACTTGGAATTTTCATTTTGAAAGATTCATTTTCAAAATCGCTAAATCATGATTCTATTCATTGTTCAGCTCAACCACAAGAAACAATTCAAAACATCATTATGATTAATAAGGGGATTTTTTTTAACATAATTTTTTATATAATTTTTTAAAATTTTAATTTAAATATTCATTATAAAAAGAGATAAAACCTCAGTCATATAAAACTGGTCATATCATAAGTAATGTAAACAATAGAAGAAAAACTATAGTAATTATTTTAAAAACAATACCAAATTTTTCTAAAAACTTGTTAGCTAAATATACAAAAACTAAAAAATCAAAAGATACTAATAACAATATATATAAAATACTTAGAAATCTTATAAAAATATCTCTATAAAATCATGCTCAAACAAAAAAGAAACTAACAAAAAATAAAAAAGCAACGATAGCAAATATAGTTTTTGCTGAATTAAGTCTTGCTCTACATAATATAGACTTAGTAGCAAAGTCTTGTTTTATTTTTTCTTTTATTCACATAGAAATCTTGATTTTTTAAAAATAAAAAATATATTTAAATTAAATTTATTACAATTAATATATTAAGAAATGAGTTTAACACAAGAACAAATTGAAAAATTATCAAAAAATCTAAGTAAAATAAAATTAGAAGATGAAAAATTAGCTAACGATATAAATGAAATACTAAAATATATAGACTTATTAAATGAAGTTGATACTAGTTGAGTAGCTCCTACTGTTTCTGTAGTAGAAAAAGAAAATATTCTTAGAGATGATGTAGAAACACAAAAAGAAACAGAAGTAAAAGATCTACTAGCTTGTTCAAAACAAAAAGTAGTAGCAAATCAAATAGCTATTTCAAATATAATGAAATAATTAAAAATATGATAAAAGACTTAAAAATAGTAAATTTTAGAAATTTTTGATCAAAAGAAATAAATGATTTCAGAGATGAAAACTTTATTATTTGAGAAAACTGAAAATGAAAAACAAATATCCTAGAAGCTATAAGTCTAATATGAAATAATTCTATCACAAAATTACATTTAGATGATTTAGTAAAATTGTGAGAGGATTATTTTTTTATTGAAGTTTTTAATAAAAAATGAGATAAATTTTGATTTTATTATTCAAAAAAAGATAAAAAGAAAAATTATCTAATAAACAACAAAAAAACTACAAGGAAAAAATTTCTTCTAGAATCTTATTCATGTGTTATTTTTTCTCCTATAATGATGAATATGATGTATTTATCCCCTAGTCTTAGGAGAGATTTTATAGATGAAACACTAAAAAGTAGTTATGAAGAGTATGATTTATTACTAAAAAAATACAAAAAAATAGTAAAATCTAGAAACTCAGTGCTAAAAGCAATAAACGAGCAAAAAGCTAGTTTAGATGATTTAGTTTTCTTTGATAAAAACTTCATAGAGTTAGCTTCTCAAATATATAAATATAGGTTTAAACTAATAAATTTTTTAAAAGAATCTATAGTAAATACAAAAGAATATTTTTGAGAAAAAGCTCAAAATATAGAGTTTATATACAAAACAAAAGTAGATGAAAACAATATAGAATCATCTATAAAAGAATATATAGATAAAAATATAAAAAGAGATATCATACTATGAAAAACACCTATATGACCACATATCGATGACTTTGAAGTAAGTATAGATGGTATAAATCTAATAAATTTTGCTTCTAGATGAGAAGCAAAAAGTGTTATAATATATCTAAAGTTATTAGAAGGTATATTTATAGAAAAAAAGACATGAAAAAAACCTATTTTGATTATAGATGATTTATTAAGTGAACTAGATCAAGAACATAAAAATATGCTATTATCAAAAATAAGATATTACCAAACTTTTATATCAAATATTTTTGAAGATCCCGATACTTACTATATTAAAATATAATAAATAAAATTGTAAAGACAAAAAAGCTAAGATTTGTTTTAAAAAAGCTATTTTTAGTTATATTATAGATAATATTTTAAATAAGTTAATTCTCTCTTTATGAAAATTTTAAGCAAAATATTAGCAACTAGTTTTACTAGTATATTATTAGCTATTCCTACTACATTAGCTGCCTGAATAGATAACTTTGAGGTGAAACTTACACCTGAAAATGCAAAAGCATGAGAATATCTAGATTTTTATATCGAAGCAAAAGACAAAAATAATCAAACTGTTACTGATTATGAATGAATGGTTTTAATATTTTCGGAATCAGATCCTGAAGCTGAACTACCTCTTGAACTAGAAGAAAATACTTATACATTCAAACCTTCAGATCAATGAAAAATAATGTTTGAAAATGCAGTAAAATTTCTGAATCCAGGAAATCAAAATATATATGTTTATGACTTCAATGATGATACAGTATTTGGTATTTGAGAAGTTAATATTGAATGAGAATGAACAGTAAGCTCTGCTACTATAGATATTATAAGTCCAGAAAATGGATTAACAATTTGAGAAGACTCTATAAAAGTATCAGGTAGCTCGGATAAAAATCACAAAGTTATAATAACTGTTAATTCTAGTGAAGAATTCGAAACTACAACAAACAATGAATGAATATATGAAAAAGAAATAACATGATTAATGGATTGAGAAAATACTATAACTGCAAAAGTATTAGATTGAGATGATAATGTTATTTGAGAATCAAATGAAATCAAGATAAAAGTAGAAACTAATAATATTAGCTTAAAAAATATAAAAACTATACCTGAAGAAGTTGATACAAACTGAGCATTTGAAATAGAAATTATATCAAACAAATGATTAAGAGATGTTAGTGTAGTTATAAATGATGTAGTAACAACTCTAAAAGAAGATGAAGAATGAATATATAAAGCTAAAACTTATGCTCCTGGTGACGAATGAGTTTACAGTATAGATGTTATATTAAAAGATGAAATATGACATGAAAAAAGAGAATTATGAGCTTCTAGTTTAGTAGTTAATAAACCTGAAGATCTAAATGCTGCAAATCCAGTAGAAGAAGTTATAGAAGAAAAAGAATTAGATTTAAATATAAAAAATCTAAAAGTAGTAGAATTAAAATCAAAATCTGTATTATCATGGGACTCACTTGAAGATGCTCTTAGTTATAATGTATATAGAGAATTAGAAAATTGAGAATTAGAAATGATTGCAAATGTTGAAGAATCTAGATATGAAGTTATGTTTACATGAGAAGAAGTAAGATATGAAAATTTTTATGTAAAAGCTGTAACGCAAGATGATAATTGAGAACCATATGAATGAGCATTATCTGATGCTACAAAAGTAAAAACATGACCTGAATTATTATTGTTATTATTAATATCTTTATTATTACCAATAATATATTTTGTTATCAAACAAAAAAGAGCATAAAAAAAAGAAGTTTTTAAAACTTCTTTTTTTTAATTATTTTTAATTGTAAAATCAGATCTATTACTAAGTGTAACTTGTGGGAAAGGAATAGTAATTCCAGATTGTCTAAATGCTAAGTGTATAGTTTCAGTAACATTTGATTTTGTTTTTAGATAATCTCCTCCATCTGCTGGAATCCAAAATCTAAGAATCATATTAACTCAACTATCAGCTAATTTATCTACTGTAACCATTGGTTCAGGACTAACTAAAACATTTGGAAATTGTTTTATAACTTGTATCATGATCTTTTTAGCTTTAACTAAATCAGTATCATAATCAACTCAAACATGTATTTCTACCCTTCTCTTATCATTACTATTATAGTTAGAAACATTTTCTTCTAAAAACTTAACATTAGGTACATAGTAAATAACACCATCAAATTGTTGAACAGCTGTAAAAAGAGAATGTATTCTTTTTATATTTCACATTTTACCATCTTCTAATTGAATAAGATCTCAATTATGATAAGTTCATTGAGTTACCATTATAATTCAAGCTATAAAGTTTGATAAAAATATTTTCAAAGTAAATCATAATCAAAATCATAATCAACCTAAAAAAATTCACATATCAACTCACAATATAGTCAAAGTTATTGCAAATCATATAAAAAGTACTGTTATATGTGTAGTTCTTGATAAAACACCTACTAATTCTTCCCTATTTTCTCAATTTGCAGTTTCTTCTAAATATCTAGCCAATTTAGCTGATAACATTTTTGATGATACAAAAGTAAGAAATACAACAGCTATAGCAAATATTACATTAAGAAGCATTTGTGTTGTAAAAAAACTAGCAATAATACTTACATTTTCTTTTCATTGATCTAATTCATTAGCTCATACAGCAGCATGAGAAATTTGTATATTCAAATAAGAATATAAAATATAAAACAAAGATATTAATTTTATTTTTTTCATAAAAAAAAGATATAAGATAAAAATATTCTAAATCTAGTAATATTTTATCATATATCTTTTAGTAGTGCAAAATTTCACACTATTTTAATAACCTGAAGTTATATGTATCTGGAACAAATGATCATTTCAAATGAGTTAAACATTTTGTAACATTATTATGCCAATGATTAGTGTCTGTTGCATAACAATATTCTCATTGCTCTTTACAAGAAGGTAATCACATTAATTGTCTTCATGCTCATGATAGTTTAGATAAATCGTTATAGTCTTTGAAGTATCTATTGTTTAATGTTTGAATTATAGCATAAACTCATTGTCTTGCATTTTCAAATCATTTTCTATCTCATCTATCATTATTTCAAACATTTCATATATTATAAGGAGAACTAAGGTTTTTTCATAAACCTGATTCTGCTAATCAAATACACATAACAAGTGATGGATCTATATTTCAATCAAGTGATTCATCTATCCACATTTGCCAGTTATTAAATGATCAAACTGCATATTTAGAAATAAGATTTTTTTGTCTTTCTATTTCATTATTTCATTCTAGATAAAAAGTTTTTGAATTTTTATCTATATTTTGATATGCATATCATTTTCTTAATTGATAATCAATTAAGTATTTTGTTTGATATCTATCAGGTAGAGTTTCAAATTTTAAATAAGAGTTATCTAAAACAGTTAATGGATCTATATATTCTTGGTCTTTAAATACTTCTAAATGAAGATGTGGACCAGTTGTAATATATCATGCTCAAGCTGTTCAAAATTCTCATCATGTTCTTGCTATTATTTCTCATTTTTCTACATATTGATATTCGTCTACTAATATTTCACTCAAATGTCAGTAAACAGTTATATATCAATCATAGTGTTTTAATGCTAAATAAGAATAAGCTTCACTTGTTGGTGGATTTAAGTATAAAACATATCAATCCATTGGAGCTTCAATAGGAGTTCATTGAGGTATAACTACATCAATTGCATTATGATCAGCTCAAAATGTTTCTCTATATGATGGATCTCTATAAAAAGCTGATACACCTAAATATGGATTAACAGGCCAATCAAATACATTATGAGTTTTATTTTCATTTAGATTTTCACTATTATTAGCTAATTGAGATTCTCAATAAAGCATTCTATTTATATTGTAACATTTTTCAGAAGTAATTTGCATAGTTCTAACTTCTTCTGAATCTTGTGTAACATCAATAAAATCACAACCATATTTTTCTAAAATAGTATTTCTAGCTGAGTTTAATTTAATTCTTTCTCTTAAAACTTTCAATTTTACTTCACTTTCTAACTCTATTTTATCTTCTAAATATTGTTCATAATATTCTTGTTCTCATTTTGATTCTTCTAATAGTTTTTGTTGGAAGTCTTTTTTATCTTGAAGAATTTTTTGTTCAATAATTCATTGTTTTCTTAATTCTTTTAATTCTTGTTCTTTTTTTTCTAAGTTAACTTTTTTAATATATAGTTCACTTATATAACTTCTATGAGTATCTATTAAATTTTGACCAGTTACTTGAATAATTCACTTATAATAAAGATCATTAATCATATCACCTATATCTTCTCAATTCAACAATATACTTTTTAAATTATCGATTTCAGTTCATTCGTAAGAAGTATTAGATTTTTTATAGATATATATTAAATAATCTAATAATACTTCTTTATTTTCTTCTATTTTTTGTTTTAATTCTTCAATTGTAACTGAATTTTCTTCTATTTCTCATTTAATTCTAATAACATCAAGGTTTATATTTTTTACCTTGTTTTGAGTTTGTTCGATACTTGCATTTAAATCATTTAGTTGTTCTTCCAAAGAGCTTACATGACTAACTAAATCAGTATATTTTTCTTGAGCATCTTGTCTTTCTTCTAATATATCATTACTCATAGAATTATATAAATCTAGTTTTTTTGATATACTAAAAACATCTGAATATTCTCAACCAAAGTCAGATAATTCAGACTTAAATAACAACTCATATTGTTGTTGTTGAAATCTTTCTAGTATAGCTCATTTTTCTGAATTAGTTAATGCATGTACAAATCAGTAATGCAAAATAAATCAAAAAACTAATAAAATTGATATATATATTTTATGCAAAATAATATTTTAAAAAATAAACATCTATATATATTTTAAAACATTTTAACCTTTTTTTCAAAGAAAGAAGTCTTGACGATTAACTTTCTTGGTTTTTAATAAATAATTCTAGAAAAAACAAAAGTAAAAAAGAAAATATACCTGTTATAAAAATAGGCGCTTGTAAGTAATTGAAATATATAAGACTAATAAAAAACAAACTTATAAAAAAAGATTGCCTAAAGCTAGATAGTACATGATATATATATACGTTTCACCTGAAATAAATTTTTTTTATAAAATACAAAAAAATTGTAAAAAAAGATGTACAAGATAAAATAAAACTTATAATTATAAAAGATACTGATAATAACCTATATTCATATGGATCCAGATAGTTTAATATAAGGAAAAAAGTAGTAAATGATAAAAGGAATATTACAAATATCAAAAATAATAAAAATCTTTTTTTCATTAAGAGTAATTATAAAATTAATTTGATAAGTATTTTATACATTTTTGGCATTTTTAAAAGTTTATTTAAAAAATACATTAATATATTTTGTCTAAATCAAAATAAAATGATATTATAAAAAATATATACAAAATAAAAAAAAATTATGGTTAATAAATTTGATGACTATAACACATATGATTGATATAAAAATATCATAGATGCTTTAAGAGATGCTTTTTTAGCTAATTATAAAAAAGATAATCAATTAAAAATGAGTCTATTGGCTCAAGAAGTTGAAAAATCTATTGATTTAATAGCTAATGGTTATTTTTTAGAATTTTTAAATCAAGAAATAAACAGAATAGCTACTACAAATAACTCAAAAGAATCATTAAAAAATGATTTATTATTTTATCAAGCACTATCTTTAATACTAAGTCATAATCTAAATAAAACAAAAATAAAAAGTGAAATAGAAAGTAATGAAACAAGAGATCTTATAGAATGATATAAAAACAGAGTTTGACAATTACTAAACCTAAGATTAGATGACCAAAGAGAAATAGAAAAAATAAAGAGTGAATCTGTTTTTTATGAAGAAAAATTAGAAGAAATTGTTCAAATATTAATAAAAAGCTGAATTGATGGAAAAAATATTAAACTAGAAGATGTTGTAAATAAATTTTTCTGATTCTGAGAAATATCAAAAATTCTAAATATAAGATTTCCTGATGAAATAATTACAGATGATGTTTTGGTAGAAAAAGTAGAAAAATTATGACATTGATATGAAACAATGAGAATACTAATAAACCATTTAATAAATAAGTGAGTAATATTAAAAGTAAATTGATGATGATATAAAATAAATTCAACAATAGAAGGATTACTAAAAAATGAAAAAATAATAAGACCTATAATAAATGAGGCCCAAAAAGATGAAAGAAAAACATCAAATGTAATAAAGGCTTGAGAAATAGATACTACTAGAATGGAGTCTTTTGAATTAACAGAGTTAAAATGAGAAACTGAAATAGAAAAAGCAAACAAAGAAATAGAAAGATTAAAACAAGAATTAATTAGAGCACAAATAGATAAGCAAGAAATTGAAAAAAAATCTTTAAATTTAGAAATTGATTTAGAAAATGAGCAAAAAAAAGTAAGAAAATTAGAAAAACAAAAAAAAGCACTAAAAAAAGAATTAACTGCTAAATGAAGATCAGAAGCTGAAATAAAAAAAATATTAGAAGCTTACGAAGAAAATAGTTAAAAAAATAACCTACTAAGTAGGTTATTTTTTTAACATTTTTTTTCATCTATTCATGCACATTTTTCCCATTCATCTTTTTGACTATCATAATAAAATATAGGAATTACTACCAGAGTAAGAATACTACTTATAAGCAATCACCATATAACAGTCCAAGCCAATCATGACCAAACTGGATCTCAAATTATAGTTGCTGCTCAAAAAACTGTTGTTAAACTAGTTAATATAATAGGAGCAAATCTAACATATCAAGCTTTTAATAAAGCATCTCACATAGTTAGTCAATTTCTTTTTAATACATTTAAATAGTCTATAAGTATTATAGCATTTCAAACAACAATTCATCATAATGCTATTATTCATATCATACTTGTTGCTGAAAAATATTCATTATTAAATAAATATAAAGCTGTAAATCAAGGAAATACTCAGAAAAAACTAAGTAAAAATGTAATCATAACTATTCAAGCAATTTTAAAACTAGAAAATTGTCATACAAGTAAAAAATATATAGCTAATAATGACAAAATCATAGCAATTCATAAATCTCTAAAAGTATCTACAGTTAATTCCCATTCTCATCACCATTCTATTTTATATTCTTTTCAATCTTTTAATCATAAATATGTTATACCATAAGGATTCCATGATTCTACTTTGTAATCATCTCAAGTAAATTCATCACTTAAGAATATTTTAAATAACTTTATAACAGGATAAACAAGAGAATCATCTCACATTTCTGCATAAATTGTTCTTACTTCTTCTCTAGAATCAGTACTAATTTGATTAGAAACAAAAGAATATTCTACATCAACTAAAGAATTTAAGGCTATTTTAACTCAATTTTTATTAGTTAAATAAATTTCATCCAATATTCATATAGTATCCTTTTGATTATTATCAACTGATAAAATAAGACTATTATGTTCATAGCTATAATTATTATTTATAAGTCATAAATTAGCATCAGATAATATTATAGCCAAAGTTGATGTAATTTGTTGAGTAGTTATTCAAGCATTTGAAGCAGAATTATGATCAACTTTTAGGTTAATTTTTCTATAAGTTGTATCATTTGAATTTCATAAATCAACCAAAGAATATTTTTTAATAATAGATCTTACTTCTTCTTGAGCCTTTATCATAAAATTATCTAGTGAGTCATTAGTAGCATCTCATTTAATATTTATCATAAAAGTTGACATAACAGGAGGCCCTGGAGGATCTTCTTGTAGTCTTAATTCTAAGTCAGGATATCTAGATAACATATAATCTCTAAATAAAGGTCTTATATTAATTGTATAATATTCAGAATTAACTCTGTTTTTTATTTCATCTTTTTCTATAAGATTCAATCTAGAACTTATTTGATTTTCTCATATTCTTTGAGATCATCATCTAAATAAATTAGCAAAATCTCATACAAAAGCATTTCATATAGTACTAGTTATATTATTTGCTATATCTAATTCTTCAGGTAAAGACTCATTATCAAAGAAAAAATTAGTGATATCTTTTTCTATATCAAGCATTTTTTCAGAGCTATAGCTTCTTGGTGCATCAACCCAAATATATATTTGATCTTGATTTGATTTAGGAAGCATTCTGGCTTTAAATATACTAAAATATATAGGTGCTATAATAACTGAAAACAAAGTTATCCAAAAAACTAACTTAAAAGTTTTCCTATTTTTAAATGATTTTTTATCATCACTTATAAATATTTTCATAAAATTAAGATAATATTTTCTAGGATCATATTTAGAGTTTGACTCATGTTTATCTCTATCCTTTTCAGTTACTTCATTTGCCGACATATAACTTATCCAAGGATTTATAGTCAATGCTATTATAAGAGAAATAAGTAAAGCAAATATAGCATATTTAGGTATTGGTCACATATACTCTCACATCATTCATGTAACAGCGAACATACTTCAAAATGCTAGAAGTCTTGTAATAGTTGCCATTATAACTCAAAATCATACTTCTTGTACTCATTCTAAAACTGCTTCTAATTTTGTTTTTCAAGTGTTTATTCTTTCATTTAAATGCCTTGATATATTTTCAACTACAACTGTAGAATTATCAACAATCATTCAAAGAACTAAAATAAGAGCAAATAAAGTAATTTTATTTATGTTATCTCATACTAATATAGCAAGAAAAAATACCAAAGCTAAAGTTAGTGGAATAGAAGCCGCTGTATTAAAAGCATCTTTTACTCATAAGTAAAAAGCTAATATAATAAATACAATAATAAATGATTGGAACAAATTAGTTAACAACATAGATGTTGCATTATTTGCAGTTTTTCATTCATCTTGTATAACATCAATAGAAATATCTTTAGGTAAAGATATTTTTAATTCTTCTATTTTTGATTTTATATTATCAGTAACTACTACTGCATTAGTTCATCTTTTTTTTCAAAATCAAATTAATACACTATCTGTTTTTATTTTATTATCTGTATACAAAGTAAAACTATCAATTCTACTAACTCAATATCTTATACTTGCAATATCTTCTAAATATAAGTTATTTCAATTTATATTTGATACAACTATTTTTTTAAGCTCATCTATAGAATTAATTTTAGACTCAACTCATACAAATACTTTTTCACCAGAGCTAATAATATCTCAACTAGGCATATCAAAATTATATTTTTGTAACACATCATATACTTGTAATATATCTCAGTTTCTAGCCTTTAACTCATCAATATTAATATCAATTACTATATCTTCTTTAAATCATCAAACTATTTCAATAGTTGTAATATTATCTATTTTTTTTATTTCTTGTTTTATTAAATTAGCTATTTGTCTAAGATAGATTTGTTTTTGTTCATTATCTAATATATCATTTCCAATATAATTAATTGCATAAGTTATTTGAGATAAATCTTCTGGATCTATTGATCTTATCACAGGTTCAGCTATTTCATTTGGTTTAAAATTAATATTATCATTAATTTTTTGCAATAATCTAATTTTTGCATTTTCACTATCAACTCATACTTCAAACTTTACCATTAATCAAGCAAAGTTATCATATGAATATCAATAAACATCATCTATTCACTCTAATTCATATAACAAATCTTCAACTGGATCTATTATTTTTGTTTTAACTTCGTTTACTGAAAGTCAATTTGCAGGTATTTGTATTTCAAAAGCAGGAACAACAATAGTAGGATTATATTGTTTTGGCAAAGAAAAATAACTAGCAATTCAAACAAAAAAACTTACAAATACTATAACAAAAGTTAATTTTGAATTTTTTATGAAAAAGTTTGCTATGTTTTTAAACATAAGTACTTATTTTAAAATATTAAAAACAATTTGACATTATATATTAAAGTATTATAAATAACAATACTCTTTTGAGAAATGTAGAACAATACAAGAAGGATTAATAACATGAAGAGAAAATCTCAATCTGTTAAACAAACAAAGTCTACACAAACAATAAAAAAAGGAGAGAAAAAGAGTAAACCTTGCAGATGGCTTGCTATAGCCAAAATGCAAGAAAGCCTTAAAGCTAAGTCTTAAGGTTAACAAAAAGAGGCTACGGCCTCTTTTTTAATTTGATAAAATTTCACCGTCATAAATATTATCTTTTCATCATGTTATAAGCATATCTCAAACATTTAATCAAGTAACTTGAGTAATATCATCATTTTGAGATATAATCTCTATTTTTTTAAAACTAACTAATCAATTATCACTTAGAACATAAACTCAAGGAATCATATATTTAGATATAATTGCTGTATTAGGAATTATAATTCAAGTACTTGATTTGTTTAAATCAAAATATATTTTTGAATAACTTCAAAGTTTTATTCTATTATCAATATTATTATAAAATAATTCAATAGTTACTTTTTTAGTTAATTCATCTTTTGAAGGATATATTTTAAAAACTTCAAAATTAAATAAATCATTTAATCATTCAATCTTAACTTTTGCAATATCTCAAACTTTTAGATTATCAGCTAAATCTTGAGATATATTTAATTCTATTTTTATATCTTTACTATTACTAACGTATAAAACAGGAATTCAAGCTCATACAACTTCTCATACATCAAACATCTTTTTTGTAATTATACCTGATATATTTGAATAAATTTTTGTATTTTGAATCATTGCTCAAGCATTATTTTGTGAGGCTCTTGCTTGCGAAATTTGAGTATCAATCTCACTAAGAGAAGCATTCTTTTTTTCTATTAGTGCCTCTAATCATGCATTTGCTTCTATTATTTGATTTTCAACAATTTCTTTTTGTTTTTTTGCTTGTTCTAATCAAGTACTTGCTTGATTAACATTTCAACTTGATTGAGACTTATAAGTTTCTAAAGATTTTTTTAAAATATCAATTTGTTTTTCACTATTTTCTATTTGTTTTTGCAATAAATCTAAACTAGATTTTTTTTCTCTTTGTATAGTATCAATATTATCTAAACTTCATTTTAAACCCAACATAAAATTTCAACTCACAAACAATATAACTTGCTCATTTTTAGATTGAAATTCTGAAATAGTTGATTTGTATTGATTTATTTGTGAAGAACTAAAATTAGATGATTCTATAGAGTTTTCCAATGTAGTATATGCTGAAGCTAAAATATTTTTTAAATCATTATTAAAAAATATATAATATTCATTTAAAGCTTCTTTAATTTTTTCATTACTATCTAAATTTGAGTATTTTTCTTTTAGATTAGAAAAATCTTTCATTCAATTATCTATTAAATTCTCAGTTGATATTTTTTGAGAAGAATTTCTAGCTCATAAATATATTTCAAAAGAATCATTTTTATTTTTATTGACTGAACTAACACCAAATAAAGTATCTAAGAAATCAAAAACATTAGAAGATAAAGTATTAGCACTTGAAATAGAGTTTTTTGAGTTTGTATAAATATCAGTTTCTTTTTTTTCTAATAAAGACTTAGTATTATCATAATTTATTTTTGAAGTTTCTAGTCAAAGTTCAGCTTGTGAAATTTGATTTTCTATAGTTTCAATTTGATTTGATTTTATTGTATCAGCATCTGATAATCAACTTTGTGCTCATGATATAGAAATATCAGACATTTCTAGAGCTTTATTTAATTGATTTATTTGAGCTCTTGTAGCTTCTATTTGCTTATCATAAGACAAAGAAGTAGATTGTTTTAAATTATTAAGGCTTGCTATAATATCTAAACTAGAACTATATCAAGTTTTAGCTTCTAATCAATCAAGTTCTGCTAAAAGTTCTCATTCTACAACTCTATCACCAATTCATTTATATATTGCTGTTATTTTTCATGGAGATTTAAAAGATAATCAAATACTATCAAAAGAGTCAGTATATCAAACATAAGTAGTATTTTTATCTAAAGATCATGTTGATACAATAGATGTTTCATAATATTTCACTACTTTATCATCAATCTCTCAACAAGAAGAAAGAAATAATAATAAAGAAATAATAATAAAGATTTTTTTCATGATTTTTTTTAGTTAAAAAATATTTTTTCAATTTCTGATGGTATATTTTCATTATTCAATTCACATTTTCAGTAAACTCAATTATTATTAAAAGTTTGATTTATTAAAACTAAAAATAAATAAGTTCTTTCTTTTGAGAATCATGCTTTTTCATAAAAAGCTTTATGAATTTCATCAAAAATAATTTTTTGTTTATACTGAATTAAATCCAAAGATTTATCACTTCATGTGTAACTAGATTGATTTATTCTAAAAAATACATTCTTTTCGCTGTCTCAATAATTAATAAACTCTATAAGTAATTCCTGAAAATTACTATTATTCCATCTAGATATAAGATCTTTTATAAAGTTTAAATATTTATTAAATGAATATTCTAAAACATCAAAAAACATATCTTCTTTAGAATCAAAATAATAATATAAACTAGATTTTTTAATTTCAAAAATATTAGCTACATCTTGAAGAGAAACTTCTTTATAACTTTTTTCATAAAATAAATGCTCTATTTTTTGTAAAATTTCTTCTTTTTTCATAATTTTTAAATTATCTAACTAACGATTGTTAGGTGGATTATAAATAAAAAAAATAGAAAAGCAAATTTTTTACTTTTCTATTTTGACTTTATTCTAATTTTCTCTATTTTTAGACATTTTCATTTTTCATCTAACTCAATAAATACTCAAGAAACTAAATAAGTATTATCAAGTGACTGTTCTATTTTTCATTTTGATATTCATGATAAAAATCTAGGTTTAACACTAGAAAATTCTGCTCATATAATTGAATAAAATGGTCAATTCATTCAAACATCACTTATATATCATGTTCATCAATTTAAAATAAATTCATCATTTGTTTGAACATGTGTATGAGTTCAATAAACAAAACTAACTCTTCAATCTAAATAATGAACTAATCAATATCATTCTGCTGTTGCTTCTTTATGAAAATCTACAATAACTCAATCATATTCGGATTTGTCATAACTAGATAATATTTCATCCATAGTAATAAATGGATTTAAAACTTTGTTATGCATAAAAACCTCTCATTGCAAATGAACTACAAGAATTTTTTTTCAATTTTTTTCAAAAATTTTATGTCATATTCATGCAAAATCTTTATCATAAAAGTTAGCAAATCTAAGTAAGTTGGTGTTATCTAAAGACAAATAATCTTTTATTTTTGAATAATTATCTACAATATGATCTCATCATGTCATAATATCAACTCATATTTTATTCATCTCTAATATATGTTTTTCAACAGCTCATCTTCAAGAAGTTATATTATCAACATTAGCTATTGTAAAATCAGGATTATATTTTGATTTTAATCATGCTAACTCTTTTTTTAATCAGGCTCTTCAAATTCTTCAATATATGTCTCAAAAAATTAATAATTTCATTTATTATTCTTTTATAATTCTAAAATAAATTGATACTAATAGCATAGAAAAGAATCAATATATTAATAAAAACTCTATTATTTGATATATCATACTATAATAATAATAGTTTTTTTGTAATTTTTCTAATAATTCTAAATCAATTGATCAATAAGATAATTCTAATCATTCGTAATAATATTTATTTGATGCCTCAATAGAATATTGTTGTTCTTCACTAGCATTTATATATCTAACATAATTCCCTATATCATTATAGGTTCATGAAGTATTTAAACTCATATAATTAAAAGGCATATAAAATATACCAAAAAGTAAAAATACAAATATAACTTTTAATAATTTTTTATATCATTTAGTTAATCTAAAACTAGTTTTAATATTAGCTAAAACTCAAGGATTATTTTTATCCTCCAATATAGAAACAAAACCAAAAGCTAATCTATAAAAAAGATATATAGTAATTAAAACATTCAATATAAATAATACTAAAGCTAATATAGAAAAAGTATTTATAGGTCAAGAACTAACCATATATAAAACCTCATCTATTCATCAAAATGAAACAAGAAATATAGCTAAAATTACAATAAAAAATACACTAGGTAAAATTAAGATAAGTATTGTTAATAAACTATATCAAAAATAAGATAAAAAGTTTTTATAATCTATAAAGTCTTTATTTTTATAGTTTGGTTTATTTCAGTTAATATAGTTTATATTTAATTTTGTTAATAAAAAATTTGTAGCTAGTACAAAAACTAAAGAAAATAATAAAAAAATAATAACATGAAAAAATGCTCCAAATCAAGGAATTAGATTTCAAGTAACTAATCAAGATAAAAACAAAATAAATGATTCTCAACTAGCAAGTGAAAGTAAAAAGTAAACTAATATAATAGGAAGAACAAAAACTATTGATACCAATATAGAATAAATATATATTAATAGCTTTGAAAAATTCCAATGTATAAAGTTTTTATATAAAAAAAGTATATCAAAAAATATATTTTTAATTATTTGTTTCATGAAAGTTAATTAAAAATTAATACAATTTTATTTTAATAAATAAGATAGAATTTGCAAAATAAAAACAAAAAAGTAAAATAAAAAAAAATATTAAAAAATATAAAAGATGAAAAAACAAGATATTGTATTTGCTATAGCAAAGCTTCCACTTGATTTTATAATTATATTTTGTCTTTTTTACATATCCAGGGAAATAAGACAAATAAACGACTTCGTTCCATGAGTAAATTTACCACTACAAACTATAGATGATTCTAGTTTGTTCTTTTTTGCATTATACGGTACCTTACTATATATATTTATATTTGCTATTCATTGACTATACTTTATAAAAATAACATCTTCTAAAATAAGTGAGTTTTTACAGATAATTAGATATAGTTTTTACTGGTTAATTTTTTATTCATTTTTTGTTTATCTTTGAAAGTGAATAATTTATGAAATTGAAATACCTAGACTTATAATACTATTTACATTTATTATTGGTACATTAGCTGTAATATTAGAAAGGATATTTTTAAATAAGTTTGAATATTTTTTATTAAAGAAATGATTTTTATCAAAAAGAAAAATACTTCTTATAAATAATAAACCAAAAAATAAAATAGAAAATATAATAAAAGATATAAAAGATGCTAAAATATATCAAATAATATGATATTCAAATATAGAAAAGATAGAATGAATAAAAATGAGTTATAAATGAGATATAAATAAACTTAAAAAATTATTTGAATCTAAAAAATGTGATGAAGTACTATATATAGATAGTGATTTCTCAAAAAATGAATTACATAACTTATGGGAATTAACTAGAATATTTTGAGTTAGATATAGATATATAACAAATTCTTTTGATGTAACAAAAACAAATACAAGTCTTTCACTTATAAATAAAATACCAGTTATTGAAATAAATAATACATCTCTAGATAGTTGGTGAAAAGTTTTTAAAAGAATATTTGATTTTCTATCTTGAATAATATGAGTATTAGTATTTTCACCTATTTTTATAATTGTTTCTATACTAATAAAAATAGAAGATCCTAAGTGACCAATAATATATAAAAATAAAAGAATATGACAAAACTGAAAAGAATTCAATCTTTTTAAGTTTAGGTATATGAAATGGAAATATTGTATCAAAGATGCATATAATATAGATCCAAAAAAAGATAAAGCCTTAGAGTTTGAAAAAAAATTAATAGAAAAAAACTCAACAAGAAATTGACCACTATACAAAATAAAGAATGACCCAAGAAAAACCAAAATATGAACATTTATAGAAAAATACTCTATAGATGAATTACCTCAATTTTTTAATTTAATAATATGAAATATGAGTTTGGTTTGACCTAGACCACATCAACCAAGAGAAGTAGAAAAATATGACATAGAACAAAAAAGACTTCTTACAATAAAACCATGAATTACTTGAATGGCTCAAGTTAATTGAAGAGAAAAAAATGATTTTAAAAAAGAAGCAGAACTTGATATATTTTATATAGAAAATTGGACAATGTTACTAGATCTAAAAATAATACTAAAAACTTTTAATGTTATTTTTTCTAGAAAATAAAAAAAGAAGCAATTATGCTTCTTTTTTTATTATTTCTATTATTCTTTCATTATCATTATCAGTTTTTTTTATATCAATAATTAAATCAGCTTGATAATAATCCATTATTAAATCCGGCCATTCTATAAGAATTACTCATTCATTATTATCTAAAATATCTTCTCATCAAATAGCAAAAAATTCATCATAATTAGATAATCTATATAAATCAAAGTGATAATTATCTCAATATCTGTTATAATAAGTATAAGTTGGAGATGTAACTTCTTCACATACTTTTAACAAATTGTTTAAAATATGTTTACTTATAGTTGTTTTACCTGCTCATAAATCCCCTCTAAGAAAAATTATTGAAGGCTTAGGAATAGGTATATCAAGTGTATTTATATTATCTATGGTATATTTTTTAATCATATCAAGAAAAAATAATGTTAAAATTTGCTTTAAAAAAATATTTGTTATATAATAAATATATCAAATTTAATAATAACTTTTAATATTTTATGGAAACATTAATAGAAGTAAATAAAAAAGAAGAAAATGGTATATTAGTTTTTGAATTCTCTGGAGAATTAGATGAAACAAATGCTGATAAAACATTTAAAACAATATATGATGAAATTGGTGGTTTTGAAAACAAAAAAATCGTATTCAATATGTCAGGATTAAAATATTTAAACTCAAAATCAATTGGTTATATAGCAGATGTATTTTCAAATATCGAAGATAATGAAGGTCAAATGCATATATCTAACTGTTCTGAAGGAGTAAAAGATATTTTAGAACTAGTTGGTATAACAACTATTGTTCCTACTGTTGATACTGAAGAAGAAGCTATTAAAGCAATGAGTTAATAATTTAAAAAAGATATACTTAAATAAGTGTATCTTTTTTTATATATATGTTTTTAATTGTTTCTCAAAGTTATCTATACTAAAATACTTAGCTCTATCTTCACAAGCTTCTTTCATAGATAAAGCCTTTTGTTTATCCAAAGTTTTTACACAAGAAATAATATCATCTATTTTAGCACTTTTATCTATAAGATATCATGTTTTTCAATCAATAATAGATTCCTTAAGTCATCAGTCATCAACTCATATAACAGGTTTTCATGCAGCCATACTTTCAACAGGACTCATTCAAAAATCCTCATCAATAGGAATATAAATACTAGCAATACAATTAGAAACATAATCAGTAAATCATATATTTCAAGGTAAAGTGACAAATTCTATATTTTTGTGTCATTTAGATATATCAAAAATATAGTTTTTTTGTGGATCATTTTCTCAATATATAACAACTAGATTTTTATCTGGCATTTTTCAAAATGCTTTCACAATTCTATCTACCCTTTTAGCATCAGATAATCTAGCAAATGATAAATAATAATCTTTTTGATCTTTATATTTAAACTCAGATAAATCAACAGGTGGATATAAAATAGTAGAATCTAATCACAAAAATTTTTTAATTCTAGCTTGAGTATTTTTTGAATTAGTTAATATTAAATCCATTTTCTTTACATCATTTTCATACATTTTTTTAAATATATATGAAAAAATTTTAAACAAAGGCCTAAGTAAAAAAGGTACTTTTCTAAGATATAAATCATGTAAATCATATATATATCTAGGTGGAGTATGACAATAATATATTTTCTTTGTATCTTTTCTACAGTTTCTTACAGAACTTATACTATCTCATGAAAAAATAACACAATCGTATTCATTTAAAAATTTTGTATTAAATAAAAAAGCCCATTTTAATTTTATATGTCTAAATCATTTTTTAAATATTTCACTTGAAACACTTATCATTTTTCACTTAAACCCTTCTTTTCTCAAATCAAAACTTCAAGAACTAAAAAAACCTGAAGCTAAATCAGAGTTTAGAGCCTTTGCCATCATAAGAATAAGCCTTTCTCATCATCATTTATATAAAAATGTGTCATGCATTATTATTATTTTACTTTTTTTCATCAAGCATATTTTTTAATTTATATAATTCATTAAAAGCATCTATAGGAGTTAAGTTATTTAAATCCATTTTCTTAATTAATTGTTCTATTTCACTATCTCAATAAACAATTTTTTCCATATATTTAACATTATCTCATAGTCAAATATCTAACTGAGTTTGAGAAGTTTTTGAATGCTCAGATTCTAAAAATCTTAACATCTTTTTAGCTTCACTTATTACATCATTTCATAAACCTGCTATTCTAGCAACTTCTAATCAAAAAGACTTTTTTATTCATCAAGGAATTATTTTTCTAAGAAATACTAAATTCTCATCATTTTCTCAAACAGCTACTGAAAAATTTTTTACTCATTTAAGTTTAGTAGATTCATCTATTAACTCATGATAATGTGTAGCAAATAATGTTTTAGCTTTTATTTTATCATGATTATGTTTAAGTATAGACCAAGCTAAACTCATTCAATCATAAGTACTTGTTCATCTACCAACTTCATCAATAATAACAAAACTATTTTCAGTTGAATTATTCAATATATTTGCAACTTCTTGCATTTCAACCATAAAAGTTGATTGACCTAAAAATAAATTATCATTAGCTCATATTCTAGAGAAAATACTATCAGTGATAGGAATAACAGCTTTTTTAGCAGGAACAAAAGATCATATATGTGACATCAATATAATAAGAGCATTTTGTCTTAAAAAAGTTGATTTACCTCACATATTAGGTCATGTAATAATATGAACATATTTAGATTTATCCATTGATAAATCATTACTTATGAAATCAGATACATTTTTTTCTATTATAGGATGTCTTCATCATACTACTTCAAAATTATATTTATCAGTTATTTCAGGTTTTACATAATTATTGTTATATGCAACTGTTGCAAGTCATGCTAAAAAATCTATATTTGAGGATTTATCACTAGTTTTTTTAATAATAGAGTAAGAATCTAATATTTTTTCTCTAATATCTAAAAATATATTATATTCCCTTGAAGATTTTTCATTTTGTGCTTCAAGCATTTTCTGTTCAAATTCTTTTAGTTCTATAGTTATATATCTCGAAGCATTTACAAGTGTTTGTTTATGTATGAAACTATCAGGAATTTTTGATGTTTGTGATTTTGGTATTTCTATAAAATATCCAGAAGCATTAGTAAACTTAATTTTTAAGTTTGATATTCAAGTACTTGTTGATAAATCATTTTGATAATTTAATAGCCATTCTTGAGAATTATTTATAATATTTCTATATTGATCTACTTTTTCATCATAATTATCAGCAATTATTTCTCATGCTGTAAGTGAATTTTCAGGATTTTCTTTGATAGAACTTTCTATTAAATCAATTATTTTCAGTATCTCTTGCAAAACAAACAAAGTTAAACTATAAATATAATAAAAGTGTAGCCAAAATAGATATTTTGTAAAGTAATAATTAACTTGAAAAAAAAGATTAAATAGATATTCTAAAACAAATAAAATAGTAATAATTTTAAAATAAAAAATGATAAAAATTCATAAGAATGATTCTATAGTAGATATTATAATAAAAATTAAAAATACTAAAGAAAGAGAAATAATTTTAGAATTCCCTTTTTGACATCCAGTTTTACATAATTATACATCACTTAGAATATTAAAAGCAAAATCTTGAAAAAAAGATTTAGTTATTATTACTAATGATAAAACAGCGAAAAAAATATGAAAAAGATTATGAATAAAATACTCTATAACTAATAATCCTGATTTAATAGAATATAACTATAGTTTTTTTGAATATTTTTTATACACATTTAAAAACTATTTTAGAGAAATAAAAGATATTTTCTTACAAAAAAATAATGATAATATAATATCTAGATATAGAGATAAATATGGAAACTCAAAAATATGATATTTTATAAGTTTTTTATTTTTATCATTATTTTTACTAATATTTGTCTTTTACTTTGCGGTAAATGAAACACATATTGAAATAACACCAAAAATAGAAGTAAAAACTAAATGAAAAAATTTTATATTTACAGAATCAGAAAATGATCAATTAGTATTAGATGAAAACACTATAAGACTAAAGAAAATAACAAAAGAAATTTTTATAGATTCAAGTTTCTGAACATCTTGAGTATCTGAAGATACAGTTTCAACATCTAGATGAAAAGTAAAACTGTACAATATGTTTAGTGATGAAATAGAATTAATTGATAGCACTAGACTTGAAACTCAAACTTGATTAGTGTATTTAATAGAATGAAATGTTGTTATACCATCTAGTAGTGTAAGTTCAACATGAGCTGTAATACCTTGAGAAATAGATGCTTATGCAAAATCTAGATTAAGAGATAGCAAATGAAATATAATATGATCTAATTGAAATATAGATACATGAATAGCAATGTTTTTACCATGACTAAAAGAAGATAGTGATAAAATATATGCTGAAAGTATAAGTCAATTTAAATGATGAAATGATAATTATAAAAAAGTTGTTACAAAACAAGATATAGAAAATGCTAAAACTATACTTAGATGAAAGCTTGAAACACAAATATATGAAGATGTAAAAAACGACATAAAAGATAACAACGAAAGAAATAATGTACAATATGAAATATTTCCTGTAGACTGAGTTACAAAATATTCAGAATTTAATGTAGTATGAGAAGATCAAATAAATATATGAGAAGAAACTGATAGTTTCAAATTATGAGCATCAATAAAAATAACAACATATTCATATAATAAAGAAATGTTATTAACAAAGCTTAGACAAACTGTAAGAGATTGAATACTTGATAATATAGAAGAATTACTAGAAATAAATGAAGATTCTTTAAGAATAATATCTCCTACTCTTAGTACTTCAAACTACCCATTTTCAGTAAAAACTACAGCATTAGTAGAAGCTTTCTTTATACATAACTTTTTATCTGAAAACAATAATTATGTAGATAGATTAAAAAGTATAGTAGTATGATTAGATAAAGATGAAGCTGAAAAAATACTTATAAATACATGAAAAATAAGTAATGTTGAGATAAACATTAGACCTTTCTTTTTAAATAAAATATCAAAAATAAAAGATAATATTGTTTTTAAAATTAAAAGATAATAAAAAAAACTAGAATTTAAATTCTAGTTTTTTTTATTATCTTTTTCTATTTCCTCATTTGAATCAACCTCTATTCCCTCATCTAAATCAACCTGATGATCTTCTATTTCATCCACCTCCATTTCAATCTCTTTTAGCTTCTACTATAAGAGGTTTTCTTGGATTTAAATCTTTGAATTTTTTCAATACATAATGAGTATCATCATCTGATAAGTTTATAAAAGAAAATTCTCTCATTATATCTATATTACCAACATCTCCTAATTTTGAGTCAGTTTCTTTTTCTATAAATTGAATAAGACTACCTGGAGTAAATCAATCTAATTTACCTTTTGCAACAAACAATCTTTTTTGTCAGTCAACTCAAGCACTAGCTCTATTTCTATCTCTAGAATCTCTAGAATCAGAACTAAAGTTTTCTTGTTTTAAATCACTATAGTGAGTAGAACAAAATTCTTTACCATATCATTCTTTTAATATAGCAGCTAATACTTCTGCAGAATCACCTAACTCTAATAAATCTTTAGCTAAATCTATATAATTTAACTCATCTTTATTTTGAATTAATTCTTTTGTATTATCTATTAATCTTTTTTTCTTAAACTCAATAACTTCTGAAACTTGAGGTAAAGTTTCAACTTTTATTTTAGTTTTTATAGTTCTTTCAACCCAAGATAACATTCTTGAATCTTTTCTAGAAACAAAAGAAATAGCTTCTCATTTATTACCAGCTCTTCAAGTTCTACCAATTCTATGAGTATAAGTTTCTGGATTATCTGGTAGAGAATAGTTAACTACATGAGTTAAGTTATTTACATCAATACCTCTAGCAGCAACATCAGTAGCAACAAGAATTTTTATAGCTCAGTTTTTAAATCTAGCAAGAGTTTTTTCTCTCATTTTTTGATCTATATCACCATGAATACCTTCAACTTTGTATCCTCTATTCATAAGTCTAGCAGCAACATCATCAACATCTGCTTTAGTTCTACAGAATAAAATACCATAGAAATCAAATTCAACCTCTATAACTCTACATAAAGCTTCAAATTTATCTTGTTCTCTAACTTTGTAACATTTTTGTTCTATATTTGAATTAGTTAATTCTTTTCTTTCAATAGTTACTTTATCATGATCTTTTATATATTTATGAACTATATCTTGAATTCATCTAGGCATAGTAGCAGAAAACAATAAAACTTTTTTATCAGTTGGAGTATATTGAATAATTTCTTCTATTTCTTCCTTGAAACCAATATTTAACATTTCATCAGCTTCATCTAAAACGAAATATTTAATACTATCTAGTTTTAAAGTTTTTCTTTTTGTTAAATGATCAATAACTCTACCAGGAGTACCAACAACTATTTGAGGTTCTCTTTTTAATCACATTAATTCATCTCTAACATTTTGCCCTCCATATAATAATTGTATTTTTACATCTGAGTCAGCAAATGATTTAATTTCATCTGCAACTTGTATAGCTAACTCTCTAGTTGGAGCTAAAATCATAGCTTGTATCCCTTTAGCTTTAACATCAATTCTTTCTAAAATAGGTATTCAAAAACTAGCAGTTTTACCAGTACCTGTTTGAGCTTGACCAATAATATCTTTATCTCAATTTAACAATAAAGGTATAACTCCTGCTTGTACTGCAGATGGGTATTCATATCATTTAGCTTGAATTTTTGATAACATTTTTTCAGATAAACCTAAATCAGAAAATTTAATTTTTGTATTTGTATCTGCTGAATCTATTTGTTTTACAGTCATTTTGTATAACTTAAATTTTAAAAATATAAAAAAAGAACAAGCATATAAAGCAAGTTCTTCATCATTTAAGTGAAAAACTTCTTTTTAAAAAAATCAATATAATATAATTAATTTTACGCCATAATCCTCTATTTGACCCAAATTAATTATATCCCATTATATTGAGTCCTTAAAAGGAAGTTCCAAATTTATGTGCGGATTATATATATAAAAAATCAAAAAGCAAATATAAAAATATTAATATTTTATTTTTTAAAATATATATGATAAAATTAATATAATAAATAGTCATTAAAACACTATGACAGAATTAAAAAATAAAATAAAAACATTTTTTAGAGCTGACTTATTAGCATGAATAACAGTAGCTCTAGTTATCATACCTCAATCAATGGCATATGCTTGATTAGCATGATTGCCTATTTATATATGACTTTATACTGCTTTAGTATGAGTTATAATATGATGATTATTTTGATCTAGTAAACAAATGTCTACTTGACCTGTTACTATAGTATCAATAATGACTGCAGCAACTATATGATCTCTATGATTACAATCAATGGAGCAATATATTATTTATGCTTCTATGATGGCATTTTTTATGTGATTAACATATTTGATACTATCAATTTTTAGAATGTGAATAATAGTAGAGTTTTTATCACACCCAGTAATTGTATGATTTACAAATGCAATAGCACTTATAACAATAATAGCTCAAGCTGAAAAAATTTTTTGATTTTCTATAACTAAATGACTTTGAATTTTTGAACATACTTGGCAAATTATCATAAAATCATTAGATGAATTACACTTAATAACATTTTTATTTTGATTTATAGCAATATTATTTTTGTTAATACTAAAAAAATTTCTCCCAAAAGTTCCAAGAGTATTATTTTTATTGATAATATCAATAGCTGTATCATATCAAATATGATTTGAAATAAATTATTGATGAAGTGTTGTTTGAGTAATACCTAGTTGATTACCAAATCTGAATTTAAATTTTACTACAGAAATACTATTTTGAGAAAATACATACAAAGTAATGTTATTTGCATTTATAGTATGACTTATATGATTTACAGAATCTATAGCAGTTGCTAAATGAGTAGCTGTTAAAACAAAACAAAAAGTATCAGCAAATAGAGAATTATTATGACAAGCTGCTGCTAATATGTGATCGTCAATTTTTTGATGATATTGAGTTGCATGAAGTTTTTCTAGAACTGCTGTAAATCTTAGAGCAGGAGCAGAAACATGAGCAGCATCTATTGTTACATGAATAATAGTAGCAATAACATTGATATATTTAACTCCAATGTTATATCATTTACCAATTGCTACTTTAGCTGCAATAATAATAATTGCTGTTTCTGATTTAATAAAAATTGAACCTATAATAGAAGCATGGAAAGTACAAAAAAAAGATGCTTATGTTGCCATTATTACATTTCTAGCAACAATGTTTACTAGTCCAAATGTAGAAATGTGAATAGCTGTATGAGTAATATTATCTCTTGCTTTTCATATATATAGATCTATGAAACCAAAGGTGATTGAAGTTTCAATGTATAAAAACTGAATATTTAGAGATGCTAATTTTTTCAAAATTAAAAAATCAAAATATGTATCTGTTTTTAGAGTTGATTGAAATTTATTTTTTGCTAATGCATGACATTTTGAGAGCAAAATATTAAATTATATATCTGAAAAACCAGATCTTAAGATAGTTATATTTGACTTCGAATGGGTATGAAATATAGATTCTTCAAGCTATGTAGTTCTTAGAGATTTAGATTATAGACTTAGAAAACAATTGATAAAAGTTTATTACTGTAATCTTAGGATAAAAGTATTAAATAAATTAGATAATGTAGGTTTTATTGAATCTATATGAAAAGATAAAGTATTTGAAAAATTACAAGATATAATAGAATATCTAAAAAAACAAAATGAAAAAAAAGATCTAGACTTAAAACCATTATTAAAATACAAAGCAAAAAACAAAAAAATAGAGAAAATATGAGAAAAAATGATTTATAAAAAAATAACATAGAATTTTTATTCTATGTTATTTTTTATTCAAAAGTTTTATAAGTTTTATCATATTTTTCATATAAACTTCTAGATCATCAATTACTTTTTTCAAGAGAAGACAATCATAAAGATTCTATATAAAATTCAGCAATTTTAGCTGTATGAGCTTCTATTTCTAATAATGGTGGTATTCATTCATAAGAATCAATATCAAATTTTATTTTTCATAATTCATATGCTACTCTATCTTTTTTCTTGGCTCTAGTTTTTTTAAATCATAAATGATTTAATAACTCTATGAATAACATTATGTCATTTATCTTGAATTCTTTTTCATAACAAACTCTCATTACAGAAGAATCTTCATCTTTTTTTTCTTTTCTTTTAATAGTATAATAAAAAGTAGATTTTCCATCTTCTCAAATTTTTTCCCTTATTCTAAAACTTGTTTTTCATTTTGTTTTTTCTATAGCATCATTTTCAAAATCATAATACACATCTATAACAGTTCATTTAAAAACCATTTTTGCTCATGCTTTTTCCAATAAATCTGTTTCTAGTTTTTCCTTATCTACTCAAAGTATCTTTATTTCTTTTTCTTGTTCAAAATCATTTATTAAATTTTCACTTATAGTAATAAGTCAATACTCTTTTGATTTTATAAGCAATTGAGATAAAACATTTTGTCATAATATATTTTCTATTTCAACTTTTATAAGGTTCTGTACTTCATATAATGACTCTGGTAAACTGTTAACAGAATTAGTTTCTAAAAAATCTAAAAACTGTTCTACATCAAGATTATTTTTTGTTTTATCAACCATAATAAAAGTTTATAATTTATTTTTTTTATATTAGACAAAAAATAATATTATGCAAGATAAAATTGACTAAAAAAGTTTTTATTTTACAATAATTAAACATTTTTTGAAACAAAAAGGAGTAAAAGATGAAAAAACATCTTCATATGGCTCTTCCTCAATCAATACAAAAAGGTGATTTGAGCAATGAGCAAAAAGAAAAAATCTACCAAAACTTCAAAAAAAGAGTAGAAAAAAAGAGCAATCACAACTATATAGACCTGGGAGAAAAACCTATTCTCCTTCGTCTGTATTTCAGTGGTAGCCTATTTGACTCAATTACAGAATTTCTGGTAAGTTTTAAATCATTTGAGGTTATGAAAGGAAAAACTCCTGGAACCGAAGATGAAGAAATTGGCTTTACTGCAAAAGTAAGAACTATTGTAGTTGATAGACCCTTTAAACTCACTGTTTTGAGAAAGCAGTTCAAAGCTTATCTCGAACTCATTGAGTAAAAAACCCCCCCTATCATAACTTGATAAGGGGTTTTATTTATTTTTTCTTTTTAGAATAATATCTTTTTTTATTTGGGTTAGTTTTTGGTTTTTTCTTAAATCATTCTTGAAAATTATCATATCAAAGTATTTTTGTTTTTGGTATTACTTCATTTTTATATGAATCATCATCAATAACTTTTACTTTTTTACCAATAGTTTCTTCTACTTTTTTTAAATATTCTTTTTCATGATCTATACAAAATGTTATAGCTACTCATTTTTTACCAGCTCTAGCTGTTCTTCATATTCTATGAACATAATCTTCTGGTTCTAATGGTATATTATAGTTTATAACACATGATAAATCATTTACATCCAATCATCTAGAAGCTATATCTGTTGCAACCAATACTTTTATTTCTCCATCTTTTAATGCCTTCAAAGCTCTTTGTCTAGCATTTTGAGATCTATTTCTATGAATATTATCAGCTTTTATTCATATAGATTTTATATATTCTAAAACATATTCTGTATCATCTTTTGTTCTAACAAAAACAAGTATAGAATCAAATTCTGTTTTTTTTACAAGGTATTGTAGTAATTGTCTTCTATGACTAGCTTTTACATGATAAACTTGTTGATTTATATTTTCTGTAGTAGAAGCAACTTTATGAACCTTTACTTCTTCTTGGCAATGTAATAAACTAGAAGCTAATTCTTTTATTTCTTTTGGCATAGTAGCTGAGAAAAATAAAGTTTGCCTTTTTTCTGGTATTCTTTTCATTACCTTTTTTATATCAGGTAAAAATCCCATATTCAACATTTTATCAGCTTCATCTAATACTAAATAGTCGATATATGATAGTTTTATAACTCATTGATTAATTAAGTCCTCCAATCTTCAAGGAGTAGCAACTAATATATCTATTCATTTTTCTATAGCTTTCTTTTGATGAAAATCATTAACTCAACCATAAATAGTAGTACTTTTAAGATTTACATTAGAACAATATAGTTTCATAGAATCTCCTATCTGTATAGCTAACTCTCTAGTAGGAGCTATAATAAGAGCTTGTAATTTTCTTTTTGCTTTACCTTGTTCTTCTAGCTCTTTTCTTTCATTATAAAGGCTTTGTAATATAGGTAATACAAAAGCAAAAGTTTTACCGCTACCTGTTTGAGCACTAGCTAATATATCTTTTCATTTTAAAGCTAAAGGTATAACTTTTTCTTGTATTTCTGTTGGAGTATCAAATCATTCTTTATCCAATGCTTTTTGTAAAGGTCATACAAGACCTAATTCGTTAAATTTCATTTGTTATAATTTGTATTAAATATATTAGATATAATATTCATAAATAATAAAGACCCAAATTTAAAATTAAAAAATAGCTTATAATCAACTATTTATTGAAAAAATAAAACATTTTTATATAATAAAATTAATATATAATATAAAAAACAAATGAGAACATACGTTAAAACATATGAAGAAATACATGATTTAAAAATTAAATCAAAACAAAAATATACATGAGATTTTGATGCAGAATTAAAAAAAATAATAGAAGCTGCTGAAGAATCTATTAGAAAAAATATAATAGCTAAATACTGAGTAGAATACACTGAGTTTTGAAATTTTACAGTAAAAATCAAAATAAATGACACTACTCAAATGATAAATAAATTAATAGTTTGTAATTTTAATTATAAACAAATTGATTTAAAATACTGATACATACATCCAGAATTTTCATCAACAGAAAAATGACAAAAAACTAGAAAATATCCATTGGGTAAATTTTCTATAACTGATACTGATGAAATAATAAAAGTATTTACTGAAAACCTAATTGAAATAATAGAAGAGTTTTAATTTATTTGTTATTATTAGATTAAATAATATAATTTAATAGTTTATTTTTATAATTTTTATATTATGGGAATTTTTGAAAATAAGTTTGTTAGAAGACTTACTATAGCTAAAAGTCTTGGTTTTATTATTTGATTAGTTGCTTTTTTTGTAATGCCTTATGTGTTTAAAGAAGCTAGTTTAGAGCTTAGATTGGCAGTTTTGTTTTGGTATACAACTGTTGGTGCCATGATTGGTTTGATGTGAATCATGGATAAACATCCTGTTTTAAACTGGTTTAAAATGCCTTGGTGTTTTAGATGAATTTTTCTTTGAGCTTGGTTTAACTTAGTTCTTGTATTATTCATATTCCCTATTTTGACTACTATAATGATAGGTTCTGCTTTTGAATGATACTCTCCTTACTGGTTAGTATTAGAATGAGCAATAATTTGATTAATAATTGATTGAATAGCAACAAAATTTGCTTGAGAATGAAAAGAAATTTGTGAGATAAAATAAAAAACACCCGAAGGGGTGTTTTTTTATTTATTAGAATTTTTAGGAAAAAATAAATATTTTATTAAAAATATAAATAAAATTAAAATTAAAAAATTAAATATATTAAAAGTCGATTTTGACGTTAATAAACAACATTTATCTTTACAGTATATTATATAACTAACAGGACTTCATTTATGTTTATCCATACATGATTCAAAGCAAGATTCACCTAAAGATATAGAACAACTTTTTTCTACAAGCAATCAAGTATACATTATAGGCTTATTTAAATTATTTATATAATCATAAATATAAATTCATATATAAACAGATGATAAAAACAATAATACTGATGCAAATATTTTTTTCATAAAATTTAAGTTATATAATTAAATAAACTATATCATCAAATAATATTGTTATAGGTTAATATTATTATTGGTAATATAAAAAATATCATTCATCAAAATATAAATAATATTTTATCTTTTTTTAGTTAATTCATGATAAATAGAACTATTATATATTACTTAACTCATTAATTTTTTTAGTAAAAACATCATTTCACCTATAGAGTTAGATCATATATGCTTTAATAATTTTTCTGAATCCCCTTCTATATATAGAAAATTCAAAATTATAGTTTAATTTAAAAAATCATAAACAATATTGCACTCAATTTTTTCAGATGAAAAAAAGTTATGTTTAGATTGATTAAAATCATGACCTTGTATATCATTAAGACATGGATAATATCAATTTGTTCTAAAAGATTTAATTTCCTATCTCATAGGAATTAAAATTATTAATAATAAAATTATACACTATTATATAATTTTAAATTTAATAGTAAAGAAAAGTTATATAATATTAATATATAGATATATTTTATTTATTTAATATTTTAATAATATATATTCATATTCACTTTTATCCATTCATTCCTAAATATAATAATTATCTTTTTTAATACAAAAAATCCCCTAAAAAATTAGGAGATTATTTTTTTTATTGGTTTAATGGCAGTCCCACAAGGAATCGAACCTTGAACGCAGGATTTGGAGTCCTGAATTATAGCCGTTTAACTATGGGACTAAAGACATGAAGCTAAGATTTTATATGTCAGCTTCATGATTTTTTATAAATTCTATTTTTATTGATTTCCATCTTTTTTAAGACTTCTGATTCAAGATCAACTCAAAGCATTTCTGATAATCAAAGTAAGAAAATCATAACATCTGCAAGTTCTTCTCAAACATTTCATCTATTTCTATGGTAGGCATCAAAAGCTTCGGCTAACTCTCAATAAATTAAGTTAAATTCCATATCAATATTTGTAGTATTGAATCATTTATTTACTTTATTTTCGAAAGCTTCCTTTTGAAGCTTTTTTATATCTGCCATAGTAAAATTTTATTATATAGAAAATCTGTAAAAAGCTTGTAAGTTACCTTCACCGATGAAAGTTTTAACTTTCATATTTGGATCCATAACAAATGCTTGTTCAGTTAAAGAAATATCTGATTTGAATTTCCCCATTTTACCTTCGATAATTTTTAATAAAACATCATCTGGTTTACCTTCCATTTTTGGGTCATTTTTCATCATTTCTAATTGAATTGATTTTTCTTTTTCTAATACTTCATCAGAAATTTCTTCTGGAGATAAGAATTCAGGATTACTTGCAGTTACGTGCATAGCAACTTGCCTAGCTTTTTCTTCATCAGTACCAGCTTTAGCAACTATTAAAGCAGCTAATTTACCGTTAGAGTGAACATAGTCAGCTACAACATCACCTTCAACTATTTTATAGTTAGAAACTTGTAAGTTTTCACCCATTTCTAAAGAATAGTTAGAGTTGATGAATTCTTGAGCAGCTTCTTTAGAATCAGCACCGTTTTCTTTTAAGAATTCAGCAACTTTTTCTAACATAGCTTTAAACTTATCAGAATTAGCTAAGAAATCAGTTTCACATGAAACAGATACGATATAAGCTTTACCAGCTTCAGTAATAATTTTAATACCACCTTCAAAAGTATCTCTATCAGCTTTTTTAGCAGCTTTTGCTAAACCTTTTTTTCTTAATTCTTCAATAGCTTTTTCCATATCACCATCAGTTTCGCTAAGAGCTTTTTTACATTCCATCATACCGATACCTGTAAGTTCTCTTAATTCTTTTATTTGAGCAGCTGTAATTGCCATATTTATATATTTATTAAATTATAAATTTTAGTCTTGTTTATCTTTTTTATTTTTTTCTAAAAAATTATCAATAAACTCTACTTTTACATCTTCACCTATATATGCTTTGTATCAAAAGAAGATACTTAATCACATATATATCAAAAATAATAAACCAGTTAGAAAAAACGATATTATTATTGATAGTACAAAATATACTGCAAAAAATATCATTCAATATTTTATATTTCTGTCTAAGTCTGGAGTTTTATTTTCTTCAATAAAAAATAAAACAAAAGCAACAACAGGAATATAACATAGAGCATTTTTAACTCTAGCATTTTGGTTTTCAGTATTATTCATTTTTATAATTTTTTTAAAGAATAAGGAATAACTATATAATAATTATTCCTCTAAAAATGCAATATTATTTTTCTTCAGTTTTTTTAGCTGGAGCTTTTTTTGCAGCTGGTTTTCTAGTTGCTTTTTTTTCTCCACTAACTTTTTTATCATCAACTTTTCTTACTCTAGCAGCAGCTGGTTTTTTAGCAGTACCAGATAAAGAAGTAGATAATTCATTTACTAAGAATTCAATTGATTTAACAGCATTAGTGTTAGCTGGTATACAATTATCAACTAAAGTATCATCACCATTTGTATTTAATATAGCAAATGATTTGATTTTTAATGAATTAGCTTCTTTGATAGCTTGATCTTCATAAATACCGTCAACTACAAATATAACATCTGGCATTTTTTTCATATCTTTTACTCATGCATATGCTTTATCTAATTTTTCGTGTTCTAATAATTTAGCAGCTTTTTCTTTTTTTGTTAACATATCAAAAGCTCCATTTTCTAAATCATTTGATAATTTAACATAAGTAGCAATTCTTTTTTTGATTGTTTTAAAGTTTGTTAATAAACCAGGAACCCATTTTTCAGCTACATAGTAGTGACCAGATTCAGTAGCCATTTTTGAAACAGCATCTCTAGCTTGTAATTTAGTAGCAACAAATAAGATTTTTTTACCTGATTCGTGAATTTCTTTTAATTCAGCTTTAACTTCTTCTAATTTTTCAGCAGTTTTAGTTAAATCTATAACATGGATACCATTTACTGATCCATAGATATAAGATTTCATTTTTGGATTCCAGTAATTTGATTTATTACCAATATGTAATAAATTTTCAAACATTGAATTTAATACAGTTTTACTCATATTTTCCTTAATATTATTATTTATATAAATCAGGCTAATCTACCATAAGGTAAACAGGATAGCCTTAAATTTAGATACCCTGTGTGTTTTACACTTCCCAGAGTATCTATTGTTTTATTTTTAAAAATTATTTTGAAGCTTCTTCTTTTGAATCTTCTTTAGTTTCTTCTTTTACTTCAGTTTCTTTAGGAGCTTCTTGTAAAGCTTTTAAAGATAAACCAATTCTTTTCTTTTCTGGTTCAAAATTGATGATTTTAGCAGTAACTTCTTCACCAACTTTAACATGATCTCTAATATCTTTAACAACTCCGTGAGAAATTTCAGATAAATGGATAAGACCTTGTATTCCACCTTCTAAGTCCATAAATGCACCAAATTTAGAAATTCTAGAAATAGGAGCAGTTATTGAATCGTTTAATTTGTATTTTTTAGCAAGAACATCCCAAGGATTTTCTTTTAATCTTTTTATAGATAATGAAATTTTTTCACTATCAAGTCCTATAACTTTTACTTTTACTTTCATTCAAACTTTAGCAAATTTTGAAGGATCTGTAACATGTCCCCAATCAATTTCAGAAACGTGAACTAAACCTTCTAATCAATCAAAAGTAACGAATAAACCATATGATAAGATACCAGAAACAGTACCTTCAACAACATCACCTTCTTTTAAGTTAGTTAATGCTTTTTCTCTGTTTTCTTCTATAGCAGCTTTTTCAGAGAAAATGATTTTTTTACCAGCTTCATCTACATTTATAACTCTAACTTTGAATGGTTCACCAACTAAACCGTCTAAGTGAGCAAGAATTTTTTCAGGATCAGCTCCTTCAACTCTTGGGTAGTGAATTGGAGTTAATTGAGAAACAGGTATAAACCCTTTTAAACCATCAATATCAACTAATAAACCTCATTTATTAGCTTCAGTTGGTCTAACTGTAATAATTTCACTAGTTTCGTTATATTTAGTAAGATTTGATAAGTTTTTGATTTGGTTAGCTCTTTTAAGAGAAAGGATTAATAAACCTCTTTCAACAGAGTCACCTAAAACCATAACATCAATAGATTGACCAGCTTGTAATTCATTTAAATCAATAGTATTACCTACTTCTTTAGAAACAACTAAACCAGTAAATTGATTGTTAACATTTACTAAAATATTTTTCTTTTCTATTTTAACAATAGTACCAGAAATAACTTCTCCTTGTTTTGGGTATTTAATTTCAGGAGATGCTGCAAACAACTCTTCAAACAGAGTTAAATCATTTTTTGCCATAATGCAAATATACGTTAAGTAATAAAATATAAACTAGATTTTTTTATTATTTAGGTTTTATAAGGCTTTAAAAACAATAAAAATTAAAAATCTATGTAGTAAAAAGCAAGTTAGGACTTAAAACTTTCTACTTAAAAACTTTTAATTTTAATAAACTTTAATCAAACTTCAAATAAAAAAAATGGGGTGCCCGATGGGACTCGAACCCACGACCCTCAGAGTCACAACCTGATGTTCTAACCAACTAAACTACGGGCACCACAAATACTTTTTAATAAAAGCAGGCTGATTATATTAAAAAACAAGCATTTGTCAAAACAATTTTTATACTTTTTTTGGCTTTTTTAAAAAGGATTATGATACAATATAAATGTAGATTATATTTATAATTATATTTTCAAAATGAATCCTCATACAAGCCAAGAATATATATCAATTGTATGACATGAACTGAGAACACCTCTTACATCTATTAGAGGATACACATCTATGATTTTAGAGTGAGATATGTGAGAGATAAGTGATGATGCTAGAAAAGCTTTAAATCATTGTTATGATAGCTCTGTTAGGTTGATAAAACTAGTTAACGATGTTCTTGCTTTGTCAAAAATAGAATCTTGAAGAATGGAATACTACAAAAAAAATGTAGATATAACTGAATTATTAAAATCTACTTATAATGATATGTTTTTAGAAATGGAAACTAAATGATTAGATTTTGAAATAAATATAGATAAAAGATTAAAAAATGAAAAAATAAATATAGATGAAGATAGATTAAAACAAGTTTTTATAAATTTATTAAGTAATGCTATAAAATTTACAAAACCAGGATGAAAAATTATTCTAAAAGCAACAAAAAAAGAATCTAAAGTATTATTTGAAATAATAGATAATTGAATAGGTATAGCAAAAGAAAAAATAGAATTACTTTTTGATAAATTTACTCAAATAGAATCAAGTATGCAAAGACATAATACTAGCTGATTATGATTATGACTTGCCTTATGTAAAAATTTTATAAAAGATTTTTGATCGCAAATAAAAGTAAAATCTGAAATATGAAAATGAAGTAATTTTTATTTTGAAATTGATTTAATAAATAATTAAAAGACTATGAAAAAAATATTAATAATAGAAGATGATAAAGTTTTAAGTGAAATGTATGCTATAAAACTAAGAAAATCATGATTTGAAGTAATGGAAGCATGTGATTGATTAGATTGATTAACAAAAATATCAGAATTCAATCCTGATGTTATATTATTAGATTTAATGATGCCTGTAATGAATTGATTTGATACATTAAAATCAATAAAACATCAAACATCAAGTCATTGTAAGATATTAGTATTTACTAATGTAGTAGACAATGAAAAACTAGATGAAGCTATGCAAAACTGAGCTGATGATTATGTTATAAAATCAAATACAAATCCAAGCGATATGGTGGAAAGAATAAAAGATATAATAAAAACTCCAACTATTATAAATGAACCGATATATATAAAACCAGGATTAAATATTTTTAAAATGAAAAATCCTCTAGGTGAAGACGCTCAAGATATAGAAATAAGTATAAATATAAGTATATAAAAAGATATAGAATTAACTCTATATCTTTTTTTGTATTTCTTTTAACATAGTTTCAAAATAAGTTTTTGTATCAAAGTTATTTTGAGTTATACATAAATCAGTTTTCAACATTTTAGGTCATACTCTACCAGAAAAAATTAAGTTATAATTTTTTTTATTTAGTTTTAATAACCTATTAACTTTTTTATATCATTTAGTATAAATTAAATCTTTTAAAAAATATTGATCTGTTTTAAAAGAACTATAACGATAAAAACGATAATAATAATGTAATGATTTTTCCCTACTAAATCATTTTACCTTTAGAATTTTATATATCTTTTCTTGTTTTTGTATTTTATTTAATTTGTTATTTAAAAGAATACAATAACATGCATCATAAAAAGGGTTGTATTTGATATTTGGTAATATTTTTTTTCAATAATAATATTCATTATACAATGCGAATCATTCTTCTAATTTCATATAATCTGAAAATCAATGAGTAGTTTGATAATTAGCTATATTATTATATCTTCTAAAAAAATGTGTCATTTCATGAAAAAAAAGTGTAACTAACTCTCTAGATGTATAATATTTTTTTGTAGGTATTACCAAAGTACCAGAACTATGTGACATAAAAGCATAAGATCAAAATTTATAATTCAATCACGGGACTAACTTTTTAGATAATTCCAGTAATTCTTTTAAATCTGCCTTTGAAACATTTGTATATTTTTCATCTATATCTTCTATATATGTATCTTTACATATATCAGATTTTTTAACTCAAAAAAATGCTCTATTAAAATAATCATAATCCATCTCAGGATAAGATATTTTATATTTTGGATCTATCTTATTTGCCTCAAAATCATAAACATTTTTTAAAAAATCTATTTTTTTATAAATATATTTAATTTCTTCTGAAAGAATTTTATATCTTTGCTCTCATAATTTTATCTTATTTAACTTTATACGCTTATTTATTTGTTCAAGTTTAACTTTTTGTTTATATAGCTTTCAAAGATATATATATCTATATTCTTTTAAGTTTGGAACTTTACTATATCAAAAAATAACTGGGTTTTGAGTTATATTACTCTTTTTTAAAGGCTTAATCAAATGAATATTATTCTTTGAAATTTCTTTCAAAAACTTTATAAATAAATCCATAACAAAAAAATTAATTAGTTAGTGTTTATAAAAATAAACAAATATATAATTATATTAAAAAAAAATAATGGAAAATCCATTATTTTTTTAATAAATTAACAAAAGCTTCACTAGGTAAACTAACTTTACCAAATTGTTTCATTTTCTTTTTACCTTTTTTTTGTTTTTCTAGAAGCTTTTTCTTTCTTGTAATATCTCAACCATAAAGCTTAGCAGTAACATCTTTTCTAAGAGCACTAAGAGTTTCTCTAGCAACAACCTTAGATCAAACAGCAGCCTGTATTTTTATCGAAAACAAAGCTCTTGGTATTGTTTCTTTTAATTTTGCACAAAGTTTTCATCAAACATAATGAGCTTGATCTCTATGAGTGATAAAAGATAGCGCTTCCACTTTTTCATCAGCAATAACTATATCTAATTTTACCATATCATCTTCACTATACTTTATAAATTCATAGTTCATAGATGCATATCAACTAGATAAAGATTTTATTTCATCATAAAAATCCCCTATTAATTCATTCATAGGTAATTCATAAACTATCATAACTCTAGTTGTATCTATAAAATGTTGATTTACAAATTTACCTCTTCTTTCTTGAGACAGTTGCATAAGAGCTCAAACATACTCACTTGGGGTAATTATTTCTACTTTTGCAATTGGTTCTTCAATAGTTAAATATTTTTCTCTATCAGGTAAATCTTCTGGATTAGATATATAAATATAAGTATATTTTTTTCATTCAAGTTCGAAAACTTCAGGATGAAATCTATTATATTCAGATGATTTATCTCAATAAAATTTTATTTTATAAGTTACTTGAGGAGATGTCATTATAACATCCATATCAAACTCTCTAAAAAGCCTTTCTTTTACTATATCCAAGTGTAATAATCATAAGAAACCACATCTATAACCATGTCATAAAGCCTGAGAAACACTAGATTCAGTACTTAATGCAGAATCATTTAATATAAGCTTTTCCATTGCATCTTTCAATTGAGGGTATTCACTACTATCCATAGGATATATACCTGCATATATAAAAGGTTTAGCTTCACTAAATCATTCTATAGGTTTTGCATCTTCTGCTTTATCTTTTGGTCATTCTTTATTCTCTGGTTTCCATAAAGTATCTCATACTTTTGCATTTTCCAAGTTTTTTAAACCAGTAACAACATATCAAACAGATCAATTTTCAATTTTTTTATCACTAACATAACTAGGAGAAAAATATCCTACATCCAATGCTTCTATTTTTTTGTTTGTATGCAAGAAAGTTAGATTATCTCATTTTTTAATTTCTCATTTAAAAACTTTTACATAACTAACTACACCTCTATAAGGATCATACTGACTATCAAAAACTAGAGCTTTTAATTCATCTTTGTCTGTTCATAAACTTTCTTCAAATACTTGAGGAGAACTAATTCTTGATATAACTTCATCTAATACTGTTTCAACATTTTCTCATGTTTTAGCTGATACTGGTATAATTTCTGATTTATCACAACCAAGTAAATTTATTATTTCTTCACTTACTTTATCAACATCAGCAGCTGGTAAATCTATTTTATTTATAACTGGTATGATATCTAAGTCATTTTCTATTGCCATATAAACATTACTAAGGGTTTGAGCTTCAATTCATTGAGTAGCATCAACAATCAATAAAGCACCTTCTACAGAAGCTAAACTTCTAGAAACTTCATATTGAAAATCAACATGACCTGGAGTATCAATTATATTCATTTCATATCACTTCCATTGCATTCTAACTGGTTGAAGCTTTATAGTTATTCATCTTTCTTGCTCCAAATCCATTGTATCAAGCATTTGTCCATGCTTCATTCATCTTTTATCAATAGTTCATGTTATTTCTAATAATCTATCAGCCAAAGTTGATTTACCATGGTCTATATGTGCGATTATACAAAAATTCCTAATCTTTTCTAAATTCATATCTTTTAAAAGTCTTGTTAAAATTAATTTTGCATATTCTATAAATAAAAAACAAAAAGTAAAGAATTTGAAAAAATAGAGGAAATATGTTATTTTAGAATAGAATTAATTTATTTTATCAAATCTATGAAAAAAAATCTAGAAAATTTTTGAATAGAAAAACTAGAGGAGTTTATAAATGATATAACTTCTCTAGTTTATGATGATGAAATATGGATAAAACAAGAAATGTGGAAAATAGCTGAAGTAACTTACTCATATTTAAATACAAATGAAAAAACATGAGAAAAGTTAATATTAAACTGAAGAGAAGTAAATATAAATACTACCCTATTCATAAGTTTATGAGAGTTAGATATAAATTTATTTTTAGAATCAGACGATAGTGAAAAAATAAAACAGGTTAAAAAAGCATCTAAAAAATTAAGAAAGAAAATAAAAAGCAAAATAAAAGAAATAAAAATTTCAAAAGATCTTATAGAAAAAATAAATATAGATAAACTAAAAACAAAAAATAAAAATAAAATACTAATACTTAAGAATTCACTAGATGAAAAAATTCTTTTACTAAAATATTGTTTAAATTGATTAGTATTTGAAGAAGAAAAGGCATGATTAGATATTGAATTAAAAAATGAAGAAGAATCAAAAATAAATAAAAAACAAAGAGATATAGATAAAAAATTATTTTGATGATTAATAAAAGAAAACCCTGAAGAAGTTTGATTATGTTATACAAAAGTCAAAACTATATTTGAAAAAAATAAACATAAAATAAACCAAGAAGAAAAAGAAAGATTTTTATGATATATAAAAAAATTAGAGTCATTTTTAGAAATATGATTCCAATACAAAGAATCAAATAGCAATCAAAATAAATTAAATGAATTATCTAAATATAAGCTAAGTCAAAAAGATTATATTTTATGATTCAATCTTTTTATAGAAGCATTCAAAAAAATGAACTTTAATGTAGAGGTTAATAATTATGCTAAAAGTATATCTGACTGACCAAACTGATTTCAAATACCAAGTACTGAAAGTTTTGCTTTTTTTGATTTTCCAAGATTTCTAGCCTTAAATTCACATGAAAATGAAACTCACAATATTTCAGAGCATAATTCTCAAATATTGATATGAAATATTAGATGAAAATGATCAACTCAAAAAGATGAATGAGCAGCAATTTTGATGGAAAATATGCTGAAGTATTGAGAACAAATTTTTAAAATAGATAAAAAAACATGAAAATATATTATTGATGAAAAAAAATTAGATTTTAATAGTAATTTTATAAAAATACTTTTTGCTGAAATACTAACAAATGAAGAATTAATAGATTTTTTAATAATATCAAACAAATTAGAAAAAGACATAATATCTGTAAAAGATAGATTATTTAGACTAAAAAGATCTAATAAAATCTGAGTACAACACAAAGACACAACATATACAAGATGATTATTCCAGGCAGCAAAAGAAATAAATAAATATATATTATCTGATGGTGAAAAATGAATAAAATTTGAAGATTTATTTTTATGAAAAGTTTGATTTGATGAGATTAAATTATTAATTGAAATCAAAAATGAAATAAATTCAAAAAAAATACTAAAGCCAATGTTTTATTCTGATATAGTATTTTTTGCAATAAAACAAAGAATGCAATGAAAAGAATTAGATGAAATGGATTTTATAAAATATATTTCAATAAAATATCCTATATTAGATTTTAATGAATACTGAATAAATATAGTTTCAAATAAAACAAAAATAAGTATAGATGGTATAATCAATATATGATTAAAAAATATATACACACACTCAACTGAAGAAGAAAGACAAAAAGTAAAGCTAGAAGTAATGGATATTATATGACAAAATATCAGTTACAATGAAGACATTATTCAAGATGCTCTTAATTCTATGAAGAAACTAAGAAAAAATGCACTAATAAAAAAATAGTAAGACAATAAGTCTTACTATTTTTTTATCTATTAATATATTCTCTAATTTTTGAAAATATTCATTTTTGTTTTATATTATGATTTTCATCAAATTCATCAATGATTAATAAATCTTTATATTTATTTTTGATATATCTAAAATCTTTAGCTAGTTCATCATAATCTTTGTTAGCCATTCTAATAGCTCAAACCTTAATAAATCAATCTTTTGTTAATCAAGTTTCTTTTCATAAGAATCAGTCATATTTTTCTATTTTATAAACTGAATCTCTTTTTTCTATTTTTGATAATAAATCTTCATTATATGCTCTCAACATTCATCTTTTTGTTGAATATATATTAACAACTATATTACTTTCTTTTAATTTTCAAATTTTTATATCAGGATTACATACCATTTCATACATATTGAAATCATATGCTCTTTTTATTAATTCTAATCTTCATCAACCAAGTCTACCATTTAACTCAATAGTTTTTAATTCTCATTTACTATTAATTTTGAACTCATGATGAACAAAAGTATTTCTTATTCAAGTAGCTTTTATAGTAGAGTTAACAAAAGTTTTTAATCTTTTTCATTTAAACTCTCATTCTGTTTTTTCAGAAGATATTCTAGCTATATTACAATAGTCATTTACTTTTACATCTATTCAAAGTCTAACCTTAACTGGTTTTGATATAGTTGTTTCTCAATTATCGTTAACATAGTAATCTATAGAATACAATGTACCATCAATAAATTCTTCAACTATTAAATCTTTATTATCAACTCATCTTGATTTCAATCTATCATGAAAATCATTATAAGTTTTCATATAGTTATTATAATCAGATCTATTTCTGATTTTTGCTACTCAAGAACTTTGAACTCAATCAACTGGCTTTATTATAAAAGGATATCAAACATGATTTTCAACTTCTTCTATATTCAAATCTTCAGGAGTTCATTTCATAAACTTAATTCACAAATCAGGATTATGATTTTGTATTAATTCTCTTTGTAAAAACTTATTTCTGAAAATATCAGGATTTTCAGAAAGAGGTCTTCATAAAGACTCTTTTACTTCATTTACTGTATTAATAAGTAATTCTATAGCAGTTGTTACAAAAACTACTTCATATTCTTTAGAAAATTTTATTACTTGTTCTTTTAAATCTTCTTTATTTTGATAATTATATACAAATATACCAAACTTTTCTAACTTAGTTATCAAGTCAGCATATTCTATAGGTTCTCATTTATAAAAAATTACATTTTTTACTCAATATTTCTCAGAAATTTCTTCTATAGCATCAATATCAGAGGTAAAAACATCACTCTTCATCCTAGACTTAGTCATTATATGGACTATAGCTTTTTTATCCATGGGATTAGATTAACATTATAAATATTAAGACTATATTTTGTATTTTTGTATAAAATACATTAAACATATCTTAAACAATTCACTATTGGAGACCAGATTATAAAAAGATTTTTATTTTCATCAAGTTTTAGTTGTTAATTATTTGTTAAATTTTTCAAATAATTGGCACCAAATTCAGATATTTAAATCTTCTCACCTAACTCATTCTTCTATTGATAATTCTTTAAAATATTGTAAAACTAAGTTTTTTTCTAATCATGAATTAACAAAATTTTTAAATAATTTTTTTCTTGGTTCACCAAATCATTTTTTTATAAATTCTAAGAATAAAATATCATCAATATAGTCATATTTATTATGAAGCTCAAAATATAAAACACTTGATTCTACTTTTGGAGCAGGAACAAAGTTTTCTTTTCAAACAAATATTTTTTCTTCAACATAACATTTTTTATCAACAAAAAGACTTATTACTGAAGATTTATTCTTTCAGTTTCATAAAATTTTATCTCATACTTCTTTTTGCATAAGAATTATCATAAATTTTGCCTTATTTTCGACATTATATAAAAAATGTCTAATTATAGGTGAAGTAATGTAATATGGTATATTAGCAATAACTCAATAATCTGATTGTTCAGGAATATATTTTAAAACATCTATATTATTTATATTAAAATCAATTCAATCTAAATCAAAATCTCAATTTTTTATTCTTGAATTAAGTATATCTATCATATCATTATCTAGCTCTACTAGATTTAAAGATTTTGGTTTTTTATTTATTAGTCTTTCTGTCAAAGCTCAATATCAAGGTCAAACTTCAATAATATTTCTTCAATTTACATCAATTATATTTGAAATTTCTTCAACAATTTCATCATTAACTAAAAAATTTTGACCTAAAGATTTTTTAGCTTTTATTTTGTATTTCTTTAGTATATCTAAACTCACTAAGTACATATATTAAAAAATATTTCTCCTATTTTAAACAAAAAAATCTTTTTTACAATTTTTAAATTTAATTGAAAAAACATAGTTTATATATATAATTTTTAAAATATAAAATAAATAAGAAAAAATGAGGAAAATTATTAAGTTAATATACTTTTTTATAATAACTTCAATTATTTTTAGTATAAACAATATATCATATGCTGATATAGTATCTAATTATGTATGAGAAGTACAAGTAATAAATGACTGAGATTTTTCATGGACTAATGCAAACAATATAATCTGAGATGATACCTCTAGTTTTTGACAAGTAAATATGTCTAATAATCCTAGTGTTTCTGATACTCTTATATTAAAATGATTTGATTTAAAATCACAAAATATACCTGTATGATCAACTATTAATTGAATACAAATTGAAGTAGAATGGCAAGGTAGCAGTACTAGAGTAACTGATTTTGCTGTTGAATTAACAAAAAATTGAAATGATTCTTATACAAGTAATTTGGCAAATAATGCAAGTCAGACAACAAAAAATATAACAATTTATGGTTCAAACACTGAATTATGGTGAACAACATGGAGTGATACAGAAATAAAATCTAATAATTTTTGAATACTATTAAAATATAGGAAAACTGGTTGATGAACTAGAAATGCAAGAGTATATAGAGCTAATCTAATAGTAGATTATACTCCTCCTCTAGAAGAAACTCCTATTTCATTTAATACTACAAATGAAAATTATTGGAATACATGATTTTGTTATGAGTTTAATGCAACAAATAATTCTACTCTTAATATAACAAACTGGGAAATATGATTTAAACTAAACTGAGCTAATATTACAAGTAGTTGGTGATGAAACTTTACAAATCTTTGATGATGAGAATATATAATAACTTCACCAGGAACTTATGCTGATACTTTTTCAGTATGACAAACTCTTAGTTTTTGATTATGTGCAGATAGTTGAATATGATATATATCAAATTTAATAACTAAAAATTATCAAAATATATGATGACTAGTTTTACAAGATTATAATTTAACTGATAATTGATTAGATGTAAGTATAACAACTAATAATAGTTGGGCTTGATGATTTTGTAGAGATATAACATTAACTAATAATTGAAATACTACAATAAATGGATGGCAATTAAATTTTGAGTTAGATCAAGCTTTATCATCTAGTTATTGATGAAACTATAGCCAAAATACAAATATTCATACAATAACTCCTTTATCTTATAACAAGATAATTAACCCTTGAGAAACTCATACTATATGATTTTGTAGTAATTGAACAAATGTAGATTCAAATTGGAATTTAAATACTCTAATATGAACACCTTGATTTTGCTGAAAATACTATACATGAACTGCAACTGAACCATACAATCTAATAAATTTCGTAAATAGCCAAACAGATTATGAAGTAAGATTTGATTGGTGAAATCTAAGTCCAAATGAACAATTACCAAATGATGATTTTACAGTAGAATGGGAATGAAAATTTCAAGCAGATGAATCATGAAATTATACATTTCGTACAAGATCAGATGATTGAGTTAGACTTTATATAGATTGAAATATAATAATAGATCAATGGGTAGATCAGGCACCTACAATAGTAACATGAAATATAAATTTAAATCAATGACAAATATATAATATAAGATTAGAATATTATGAGAGATGAGGTTGAGCTGTTGTAGAACTTGATTGGCAAAAACCTAGTGATTCTTGATTTGTAAATTTAAATTGAAATAACATATTTCACTGAGATTGTAGTTGATGAATATTTGCATGACTAGAAACTACATTTGCTTGATGAAACTGACAAAGATGAAATATGTTTGATATAGAAGTATTAGATCAATCAATAACTATAAAATGATTTTCAATAAACCCTCAAACTCAAACATGAGATATAAGAATATATTATAAATCATGAACTTATGCCTGATTTGAAACAGATTCAACTGCATGGACTTTGTTATGAGATTATTCTTTTAATTGATGACCATGACAAACATTTGTTCAAACTGATGAATTAATATTAAATGAAAATAGTAATTATTCATTTTATATACTAAATACCAGTTGAGATAATTTAAGTTATACAAACTGATCTACTGAATGATCTATATATTCGCAAGATAACTTTTTAATATTTAGAGAATGAATATGAGTTGGTAATGAGTTTTGACCAAATACATGGAGACCTCGTATATGGAATGGGATAATTCATTATGATGTAAATTTTACTTGAAATGTAGAATCATGATTAGAAACTACATTCGCATGATGAAATTGACAAGCTGGTAATATGTTTGAAATAGATATACTAAATAACGATGTAATAGTAAATGCCTTATCTATAAATACAAGAACTGCTAACTCTAGTCTTCGTGTTTACTATAAACAATGAAGTTATGCATGATTTGAAAGTGCTGCAGCCTGATGGACTTTGGTTTGAGATTACCCTTTTACATGAGCATGAGAATGAAATCCTACATATATAGAAATAGATAATTTGAATTTAAACTCAAATACAACTTATTCATTTTATGTTACAGAAGTATGAACTTCTTGAATACGTTATACAAATTGAACTACTGAGTGAAATATATTTGCACAAGATGCTTTTATAATATTTAGAGAAGGTATTTGAAAAGTATTTGAATTTCAAAACTCATTTTCTCCTCGTATATGGAATGGTATAATTCATTATACTGCTATTTTAGATACTACAGAACCAACAATAGATTATAATAATATTAGTAATAATGATTTATTACCAAATTCTAATAAAAGTATAACAATAGATTATAATGATGAGTCTTGATTAGATTTGAATACAATAAATGCAAGCCTAAGTAAATGGAATTGAACAAGTTGGTGAAATAATATATTAGCAACTTACCAGACATCAGTAAGTAATAATATAAACCAATCTACATATAATATATCTCCCCTATGATATGGTAAATATAGATTTAGATTTAGTATTGATGACAATTGATGAAACACTAGTACAAAAGATTTAATATTCTATATAGATGAACCAGAATTTTTAATATCTGATTCTATAATTGATATATGAAATATAAATAATTTGAATACAAATAAATTTAGCCCTGATTTATTTTTAACAGTAAATACTGTTTGAGCTTGATTTGATATACAAATGAATAAATCATGAGAATTAAATTATTCTTGATTAAACATAAGTGATTGGAATTGAACTAATGGTTTTTGATATGACTGAGAACCTATTACAAATACAATAAATACTATTAATCAAAACCAATTAATAGTAAATCAAGCAAAAAATATAAATATTAACTGAGAAAAAAATACTTATATTTATAGTATAAGGTTTTGAGCTAATATAAATGAAAATATAGCAGCATGAAGCTATTCTTGAAATATAGATTTTGATATAATTTTTGATTATTAATAATTAAAAAGTAGTTTTTTATAAAAAAGCTGCTTTTTTTTTGACTTTATAAAAATAAATATGCTAGAATATATTTGTACTTAAGAAATTCAAATTAAATTTCTTGAGATATTAAAATAAAAATTTATTTATATTATATTTTTAAACATATACTATGTTAAAAACAAAAATAAAAAAAGCTTTTGCTGTTGCTTGAATTACAGCTATTACAATGACAAATTTTGCAAATGTTTTCGCAGCTACTAATATTGGTGTTGCTGGTGTACAAGGTCAAGCTGCTTTTGACTCAAATGTAGTTTGGGATGATAATTTTCCTGGTACTGCAACTGGTACAGTTTCTGGTGTTCAAGTAACTGCTTCTGTATTACCTACTTTAAATATGACATTATCTGATTCAGTTATTGCATTAGGTAATATTAATCCTGGTACTGCTGAAAGTGCAAGTATTGATATCGAAGTTGGTACAAATGCAGCAAATGGTGTTACAATTACTGCTAGATCTGCAAATGGAGGTTTAGTTAATACTTCTGATAACTCTATTGTTATAAATAACACTAATGGTGATAATTATACTTATGCTTCAACTGCAAATGCAGTAGATTCAACTATTGGTACATTTACAAGTACTGGTGATTTAACTGCTACTGAAGTAACTGATAATACAACAGAACATAAAATTTACGAAACAAATAAACCAGAATTAGATGATAATGCTGTTGCTGATGTAACTTTTACTGTTGAAGTTGATGTTGATGCTGAAACTCCAGCTGGTGACTATACTGATGAAATTACTTTTACTGTAACTGGTAATTTCTAATTATAAAAAATAATTTTAAAAAAATACCTCTAAATTAGAGGTATTTTTTGATTTTTGAAATATTTTTAATATTATTAGGATTATTAAATAATTTAAATAATTTAAAAATATATGAAAAAATTATTATTTAGCTTAGTTTTACTATTTTTTAGTATAAATATATCTAGTGTAAATGCTAATATTGACCTTGTAGTTAGTCCTATTAGATATGAAATAGAAGCTCAACCATGAGAAATAGTTACAAAATCAGCAAAATTAATAAATAACTCTACTGGTTCATACAATATAACAACTTCAGTATCTGATTTTGAATCTAGAGATTCATATTGAAACCCAACATTTGTGAGAAAAAGTGAATTAGTAAATCCAAATCAAGAATTGGCAAGCTGGATTACTATAGATACTGATAGTTTTGTTATATGATGATTAGAAGAATATGACATAACATTTCAAATAGAAGTACCAACTGATGCAGTTCCAGGATGACATTATTGAGCTGTTTTCTTTAAAACATCATGAGATGAATGATCAATTAATTGATCAAAAGTACAAATAAATGCTGATTATTGAGTATTGTTATTAGTAAATGTAGATTGAGAAATAATTGATAATGCTTGACCTTGAGAGCCTGAAATAAATATATGAACAGGTTCATCATGAGGTTGATATGATTGGACAAAAGATAGATGAGATAATAACATTAGCTCTAAAGATGTTTGTAGATTCTGAGATTTTACAAGTAGTGACACAGATTGAAAATGTTTTGATACTGTTTATTTCGAAAAAGCAATTGAAATAGTTTCAAACAGATGAGAAAAAGATTGAGATAATATAAGTATAGAAAATAACAATAAAAATACTGAGTTAACTTTAGAAAATAACTCTAATTTAGCTTTGGAGCAAGAAGAAGATAATAATGAAAATCAAGAAAATAACTCAAATGAAGATAATAATCAATTAGCTACAAATAATGAAGAAAAAGAAGAAGATTTTAATATAGAAATAAGCATTCCATTTGAAAATAATTGAAATACTCATGTAAAACCAGAATGAAAAATAACTCTAATAGATGAGAATGGTAATCAAATAAAATGAATCTGAAAAGAAGTTATAAAAGATCAAAATTGAATGATAACATGAGAAAAAATTGTTGATTATATTCCTATTAATGATGGTTGATGAAATATTTTACCAAACACAAAAAGAATATATACTAGTGAATGGAAATGATTTCCATATGAAGATTATGATGAAGATGGTAAAAAGATAATAAAATATTGGACTCCATCTGAGTATTATACAAATCAAAATATTGCTGACATATGAATGATATTCCCTTGGCAAAGAGTAAATGAAAAATTAGAACAAAAAAATGTAAGTGCTGTAATTGAGATTTGATATGAAAATTATGAATGAAAAAATATAGAATTTAACTCTGCAGAAGAATTTCAAGTAAACTATAAAGTAAAATATGTATGATTAAATCCTTATTTCTTTATGTTTGCATGATTAATATTAATATTTTTTATTCTTATATTTATACTTTTCAGAAAAACAACAAGAAAAAAATGTGAAAAATGTAAAAAATCTATAAAAAAAGATATGAAAATATGTCCTTATTGTTGAACAAAACAAAAAAACAAGAAGTAATACTTCTTGTTTTTTTATAATGGATTTTTAGTTAAACTTGGTGTTTTTTGCCAAATTCTTTCAATATATCATAAATTAATCATCATAATATCAATTAATTTATTATATTTTGTTCTATTATCTTGTTCATAAAGTGTTTGCTGATCCTTTTGAACTTGAGCTTGATTAAGTAACAATATATTATAAGAAACACTAGAAATTATATCCTTTTTTATATTTATTAGTTCATAACAATCTCATCATTCAGCTAAATATTCTATAGCAGTAGAAACTCCTACAGACTTTTGTTCTCATTCTAAATCATAAGCATAATTATTAGTACACTCTGATGTTTCTTGCAAGCTTTTTACACATGCCTCTCTATATTTACCTTCGAATTCAGAAACTTTATCAGATATAAAATTAACAGCATCAAAATAATTTCAACTAGAACCTTCTCAGAAAAATCTATTTTTTTGAGATTCTAAATCTTTTATATAAGTATCTACTTCTTCATCTATTTCTTTAAAATTCAAATCCAAAGCAATTTGAGCTACTCTTGTTTCAGGAGCAGCTTGCAAACAAACAAAATCTTCAAAACTTTTTATAGATGATCCATTATATATATAATTTCATCAATTTTTTGGAACAAATTTTTGTATTTGAGAATTACATTGAGAAATTTCAGATTCATATTTACATGAAAAAGTATATGGTGTTAATATAAAAAATATAACAAATGATAATAAGAATTTATTTCTCATATTATTTTTTCTTTAAAAAATTAATAGTTCAAACTAAGCATTTACCAAAGTAGCTATATGACTTTTTAAATAATCATGTTCCCTTTTCTCATAATTTTTGAGTGATTTTTTTTCATTTTTTTGTTTTTGATAATCATACCATAGAAGCTACTGCAGTTCATACTATAACTCATGTAACTATTTTATCTATTTTTCTTGCTCATGCATGAACTCATTTCCTCTTAAATATCACAGTAAATTATATTAATATTAAATTTTTTCAACTCTTATATGCCTACTAGAAAAACTAATTTTTGGTATAGTTATAACTAGTAAATTATTATCTAAATTTGCTTTTATATTATCAAAATCTAGATTTTCTGGAAGTATTATATTTCTGGTAAATTCTCACCAAAAACATTCACTATTCTTAACAATTATATCTTTTGAGAAGATATCAGGTCTTTTTCTATATCAAGATATAGTTAAAATTTGATCATTATATGATATATCAACATCATCTAAATCAACTCAAGCTATTGGTGATAATAAAATCATTTCATTTTTTGTTTCCAATATATCAATAGCAACTTGACCTACTTCTTGATTTTCTATTTCTTCATCAATATATTCTTCTTCATCTATATCTCTATATTGATTATTTTTTGTAACATTAAAAAACTTAAACATAAATCAAATATTTAATAATTATATTTTAAGTATATTATTTTTTGAAAAAATTCAAGGAAAATGATAAAATAATATAAATTAACTATAATTTAGTATTGATGCAAAAAATTAATCAATTTCTTGAAAAAATAAAAGAGAAATTTAATAATAAATCAAACATAAAAATAAGCTCAAAAGAAAAAATTAATCTTTTGGAGCAATTATCTAATTTGCTTCAATCTTGAATACCTCTTATAAATGCATTTAAGATAATAATGTATCAAACTAGAGAAAAAAAATTAAAATTATTATTAAAAACAATAGTAGATGATATAAATAAATGAGATAGTTTAAGTGAAATATTTGCAAAAAATAATAAATCTTTTTGAGTATTTGATGTTTCTATTGTAGAAATGGGAGAAGTTACATGAAAATTATGAGATTCTATAGAAACAATAAAAGAAAAAGAAGAAAAATCTCAAGAATTAAAATGAAAAATAATTTGAGCACTTATTTACCCTATAGTTATAGTAAGTTTATCTATTATAATGATAGGTGTGTTTATGGTTTATGTAATACCAAAAATACAAAAAATGTATATAGACTCAAAAGTAAATTTACCAGCATTAACTCAATGAGTAATTGATACATCAACCTTTATACAAGAAAATATAATATATATAGTTTTATGAATTATTTTTTTCATAATATGAGTTATAATTTTCAAAACCAATAAAAAAACAAAAATATTCTGGGATAATTTTATACTAAGAATACCTATATTTTGACCTCTTATAAAAAAGAAAACATTAGCATTATTTGTTAATAGTTTATGAATATTATTAAAAAGTTGAGTTATAATTAATAAATCATTAGAAATAAGTTCAAAGGCATTAGAAAATGATTATTATGAAAAAGCTTTAAAAGAAATAAATTCTAGAGTTAGTAAATGAGTTGAACTTAGTAAGCTTATGTGAGTTCACGAAATACATACATGAAAAGAAAACTTCTTATTTCCTATAGAGTTAGCTTCTATAGTAAAAATATGAGAATCTACTTGAAAACTAGATAGTCTTCTTATAAAAATATGAAAAAAATATAATAAAGAAATTGATAACATAGTAAAAAATATACAAACAGCTATAGAACCACTAGTAATTGTAATAGTATGATCTATAGTATGAGTACTAATAATGGCTATAATGTTACCTTTCTTTAATATGGTAAATGTAATATAAAAAAAACTAGATTTTTAAAATCTAGTTTTTTTATTATAAATATTTAGAACAAACTTCTTCTAATTTATCAACTTGTTGTACTCATACTAATTGTTCAACTGGTTCACCATCTTTGAAAACAATTAATGTAGGAATAGACATTACTCTATATTGTCCAGCTATATCACCACATTCATCAACGTTTACTTTAGCAACTTTCATTTTTCCTTCCATTAAAGAAGAAAATTCATCTAATATTGGTAACATCATTTGACAAGGTCCACACCATTCAGCCCAAAAATCTACTAAAGTTACACCTTCTTTTATTGTTTCAGCAAAATTTTCATTATTTAATACTAATGTCATAATTTACATATTATTAATTATATAAGATAATGAGAATAATTCTCATTTAATTTATTTTATTTATTTTTATTATTATGTCAAAAATAATTTCAAAGAAATAAAATATATAAAATAATATCTATTTTTATATTTTAATCAACAAAATATTTTTATTAATCGTTAGATAATTTTCAAAATATATCTTTAAATACATCTATTGCTAATTTTTGATTTATAAAAAATGGTGATGTGCAAATAGTTACAAAATCAGCCTTATGAAAAGCATCAAGAACTACCTTTTTTTTCAAATCATAATCTATAAAATCTAAATCTGGTTGAAAAAAATCTAAATCTAAATTTAAAATAACTCCCCTAGTATCATTTTTATCTAAAAGTTTTCAATAATAATTAGAAACATAATCATTTAAATTTTTAGTATTTCTAATCTGAATAGTTTTTCATATAATTCATTCTTTTTCTGCAGGAATAATATAATCCCCTACATTTAAAACATAATTAGTAAACTCAAAAACTTTTGATAAATCCGATGAATCTTCTTTAGATATATATTTATTATTATCTCTAGTATCAGCATGTTCATCTATATGAAATAAAAGGTTATTATCTCAAATTAATCATTTATTTCTTGCCTCATACCAGAAATAAAAAGCATGATTATGATTATCAAATAATATAATTTCTTTTCATTTAACTTTTATTCTATAAAAATTTTTAAGACCATAATTTGTTGATAAATTATCATCAAAATCAAAATCTTCAAATGCTATTTTTGATTTATCATCTTGTATTTCTATTTTATCAAGATCATTTATATCTATATCAATTATACTTGGTATATATAGTTTTTTATTTTTTCTTATATCAAAGGAAAAAGCATTATTTCACAATTCCTTATCTAAGAAAAATCATTCTTTATAAAACATTTTTTACTTTTAAATTAACAAATTTTTATTATTATATATACAATATACAATTTTTCTAATTTTAATAATGCTAAAAAAAGATATACCAGAATTCGCAAAAAAATTAAACGAAATGTTCCCTGATGCAAAAACAGAATTATACTATACAAATGAGTTTCAATTGTTAATTGCAATACTTATGTCCGCTCAAGCAACAGATAAACAAGTAAATATAGTAAATAGGAATTTTTTTAACTTTTTAAAACAACCTATTGATTGAGTTAATATGGATTTAGACTATATCAAAGAATTTATAAATTCTATATCATTTTTTAACAATAAGGCAAAAAACATAAAAGAAACTTCTAGAATTCTTTATGAAGAATATGATTCAAATGTTCCTAAAACTATAGAAGAATTAGTAAAACTACCATGAGTATGAATTAAAACAGCAAAAGTTTTTTTAGCTGTAATAGAAGATGCTCCATATATATGAGTAGATACACATGTACATAGGGTTTTAAATAGGCTATGATTAGTAAATACTAAAACTCCTCTAGAAACAGACAAAAAAATAAGTTCTTGATTTACAAAAGACAATCACTCTATGTTACACAATACATTGGTACTATTTTGAAGATATCATTGTATAGCTAGAAAACCAAAATGTGAAACATGCCCTTTTAGTGATAAATGTAAATATTACAAAAAAAATAAACCAGTATAAGTTGGTTTATTTTTTTATATAGCTAAATTATAATTTCATTTCTCATTATCACTTATTACTTTTCTATCATGAAAAGTAATAACTCTCTTTTTCATATTATTTACTATATTTGAATCATGTGTAGCCATTATAACAGTTTTTCATTCAGCATTTAAATCAAGAAATATATCCATTATTTCTTTTGCTGTTTCAGGATCGAGGTTTCATGTTGGCTCATCTCAAATAATTATTTTTGGATCATGAACCAAAGCTCTAGCAATTGCTACTCTTTGTTTTTCTCATCAACTTAACTCAAATACAAACTTATCTTTTTTAATTAAAAGACCTACTTTTTCCAAAGCTTCAGGAACTTTTTTTCTAATCAAAGAATCACTATATCAACAAACTTCCATAGCAAAAGCTACATTTTCATAAACTTTTTTTGATTCTAGTAATTTATAATCTTGAAATATAACTCAAATATCTCTTCTATATGAAAGTATAGTTTCTTTTGTCATTCATTTATATAGCGCAAGATTACTATCAAGAATTATATCTCACCTTTCAGGAACAAAATCTCATATCAAAGACCTAATAAGAGATGTCTTTCAACTACCTGAATGTCATATAATAAAAACAAATTCTCATGTTTTTATCTCTATATCTATATCTTTTAGAATAACTTTATTTCTAAAAGATAATGTAAGATTATCTATTTTCATTTTTAGTTTTATTATTTTTATATACTAGTATAAATTTAACAATTATTCTAATTTTTGCAATTAAAAAAGATTGTTTTAAAAACAATCTTTTTTATTAGCTAAATTTTTTAACATCACTATACATTTCTGTTTCTATTTCTTCCATAAATTTTATATATAATTTTGGAGTTATTATTTCTTTATTATATAAATCTTTTATAGTTTTTTCTTCTAACTTTAATAATGATTTATTTATCAATCTAGATTCAATAGCATTTATAGTTGCTTTATGTGAAGCAAATATTTTTATTCTTTTTTCATCTGCTTGTTTATTGAATCATGCATATAAATCAATTATCTCATCAAACATTTTTTTATCAAATCATAGCTCTGTTTCAGATAAAACTCTAAGTTCTTTTATAACTTTTCTTGTAATTATCATTCTTGTTCTATTTCTTATGTATGAATCTAAATCTGTAGAAGTTCTTTTATACATATTTAAAACAAATCTAATAAAGATATCATAATCATTTTCCATTTTTGATATACTTCTCAATTGTTCATTTGATTTTTCAAGTCTTTCAGTTTGTTTTTCTATTTTTCTTAATATATATTTAAAGTTTTTTTCATCTATTTCATTATAAAAATATAACTCTTTTAAATATTGTTTTTCTATTCATAAAGCATGTAATGATAAAGCTCTTTTTGTTAATGAATATGAATCTACTCATTTTCTATTTAATATATTTTTCATATTTTCAACAGCTTTATTTAATTTTTCACTATATTTTCATTGTAATTCATCAAATTCAACCTGAGTTAAATAAGCTTTTTTAAAAGATGTATTAAGTTTTTGTAATATCCTAAGATTAGCTAATATTTTTCATTCTTCATATTCAAACTCTTCTAACCTATGAAGCTTATCAACCTTATACATTCTCATTATATATGGTATAGTTGGCGCTTTTATAAAAAGAGTAAACATTATACTTCATATAGTAAGAACTAGAATAAAATCTTTTATAGAAAAACTGTAATTCCAAGATACCATTTCTTGAAAAGCTAACATTTTTTCATATCAAGGATCTCAAGCTCATGGTATTAAAAGCACCATTACTAAAGCTATAGCTCATCTAAGACTTCACCAAGACAATAAAACCATCCAAGAATGAGGTATTTTTTCCTCCATTTTGAATCAATTAATTATTCATATTGGTATATAAACAGATATAACTCTAGCTGTCATAACAACAAGTATTGATATAATTACAGGTAAAACAAAAAGAGATAAATCAACATCTATATTTGAAAGGATTAATCACATCAATATAAAAACAATTGAATTAGATACAAAAGCAAAAAATTCCCAAAATTTTTGCATATGAATTTCTACTCTTGGAGTAATTTTATATCTTCAATAATTTCATATAATCAAAGAAGCAATTACAGTTGCTATAACAGAAGATATAGGAATCATCGGGAAAAAATGAGTAACTAGTTCAGCCAATATAAAAGTAATATGAGCCAAAAGCATAGTTAAAACGATTTCAACTTCTTCATTGTTTTTTATATATCAAATTACTTTACTAAATAATACTCACATAAATCAACCGAATATTATTCATAAGACAACCATTGATAAAAAGCTCAATGTTCATTCTAAATATGTCATTCATGTTATATCACCTCACTCTAATATAAGTCATAATATAACAAAAAATAATGCAACAGCTGTTCAATCATTAAATAAACTTTCCCCTTCAAAAAGAATTGTCAATCTTCTAGGGGCTCAAAGAGATTTAAAAATAGATAAAACTGCAACCGGATCTGTAGCCGATATAAGAGCTCAAAATAATAAACATACTAGAAATGGTATTTCAAGTCATATAAATGGAAAAATAAAATATAATGAACTTGATACCAATAATGTAGATATTAATAATCAAAATACTGCTAATCAAGTTATTGACTTCCAATTGGTTATAAGCTGCCTATAGTTTATATTATATGCTGCCTCAAATAATAAAACAGGTAAAAATACAAAAAATAACAATTCAGGAGTTAATCTAAAATCATCAATAAAAGAAAAAATACCTATTTTTGAAATAGGCACAAGTATTATTCATACAAGAACTAATAAAACAGTGTATGGGAAATTGATTTTTTTACTGATAATATAAGAAAAAGAACATATAACTAATAAACTCAAAACTGATAAAGTTTGTGTGAGAAAACTAACCTCTTCCATATAGATTTTATAAAAAATAAAATTTTAGAATAGAATTCTAAAATTTTTTTTTATTTATGCAAATTATTTTTAATAAGTCATCTAAATGTAAACAAGAAGTATAAGAAAAATAATATAAAAAATCAAAATCAATACACAAAAAAATCAAAATAAAGACTTACATTATAATTATTTAAGACAATAAATCATAATAATAAAATAATAGAAGAAAATATTGTAGTTTTTAATATAAACAAATAAGGAAGTCTAAAAGAAATTATTTTTTTAGTATAATAAAACCCTAATATAAATAAAAATATTTGTGATAATAAGGTAGTTATTCATGCTCATATAAAACTATATTTTGGTATCAATATAATATTTCAAATTATATTAAATATTGTTATTATTATATTTATCTTTAATAATTTATTTTGATTTTCTGAAGCAACTAGACTATAGATAAATACTAAAGATATAAAATAAAATAAAACAACTCACATCACTATAATAAAAGCATCACTAGAATTATATAAATGATCAGTTATTAAATAATCTTTATTTGCTATTATTAAAACTAAGTAATCTCTAAATAATATACCCAAAACAAATATAATTGATGCAAATCAGAATAAAACTTTGAATGAAATATCTAATATTTCTTTTAATTTATCAGTTGAATTATCTTTAAATGATTTTGCTAAACTAGGTAAGATAGAAGTCATATAAAATCATCATAAAACCATTATAACTTCTACTATTTTCATAGGTAAACTATACAAAGCTATACTTTTATCTCACAAATCTGGTCATTCCAATATAGATAACAATATAACATCTACCTTAAAATAAACTACTGATAAAAATAAAGCTATACCATAAGGTAAAGAAATTTTAAATAAATGCTTAATATATCACCAATCAAAAGCGAATCAAAATTTAACAATTTTTCTAGCATATATATAATTAAGTAATGTATTAATTCAAACACTAACAACTCAAGCAAACATTATATATAAAAAAGGATCAAAATAATTATCAATTAGTTCTTTGGGATAAAAAAAGTAAGCAATTGAAGCTATTAATAATAAATTTATAATTTTTCAAAATATAAGACTAATAGCTGAAAATTCTACTTTCATATTAGCTTGCATTAAAGCTAATATTGAAGAGTTAATGAGTTGTAATATAGTAAATATAGAAGCTATAAGTATAGCAAGAATAGCCAATAAAGAATTATATCATGGAATAAAAAAAGCTATAGCTACTGAAATAAATAGTATAAAAATTCATAAAATAAATCTCAATGTCATGACATTTCAAACAATTTTTGCAGAGTCTTTTTTATTATTCGATATTTCTCTAATAGAAATAGCATAAAGTCATAAATCAGCTAAAAAAACAAATATTCAAATATAATTATAAATCTTGGTATAAAGACCATACATTCATAAAGATAAATAATTTGTTAATATACTAATCAAAAATATAGCAATAATTGCTGTTACTACTTTTGAAAATATTTGGGATATAGTATTTGAAGCTACTTTTTTATACACTTTTTAAAATTTAATAATATAGATAGTTTTAGTTTAATTTATTTTTTTGCTTTGTAAACTCATTTAAAATAAAAACTCTTTACAAAAACTAGCTAAAATATAAAATAGATTTATGATTTTTAATTGTAAAACAAATACAAATGAATAAAAAAATTTTTAGTATTGTTATTTTTATAATTCTATCTTTTTTATTAAATAGCTGTAATAATACTCAAACAAATGAATGAATTATAGAGTATAGTGACTGATATTTAGATAATATAGAAAAAGAATTAGAAGAAGAAAACAATAAAAATGATTCAAAAGAAGCAAATAAAAGACTAGAAGAATTAAGAAAAAAAATTGAATTAAAAGGTTTAATAACAAGATGAGATTTATATTTCTCAAATAAAGAATATACTACTGCTCTTACACAATATTTACAAGTATATAGAAATGTTCCTTGAGATAAGGAAGTAAATAAAAAAATATGAGATATATATTATAAATTATGAAACTATTCTAGAGCATATGAGTTTTATTCAAATATAAAAGACTACCCTCAAATAGATAAAAAAATTGCACTTTATAGTTATATAAACTCTGTAGATATAACAAATACATGAAGTATAAGAGATATAAATAATGAAATTGATAGCTTTAATTTTAGTGAACAAGATAACTTTTATTATAAAAACTCTATAACTTGTACTCAAGATTTTTCACTTTGTAGACAAAAATTTCAAGATTTTTTCCAAAAAATAGAAGAAGATAACAATAATGAAGATAATACTACAAAAATTGAATTAAATGAAAATTTAGAAACAATAAATAATGCTTTTGTTAACTATGAGAATTTTCAAATTGATGATTTAGTTTATAAAGCAGCTTTAATAAGCTGAGCTTATTATCAAAATTGATTTTATAAAGTAGCTTTAGAAACATCAAAAAATATTTTAAATGAAAACAAATGATATAAACCTGTATTAAAAATAGCAGCAAAAAGCGCTTACGAACTTTGAAACTATATAGAAGCTAGAGATTTTTTGATAGAATATAATAAAATTGAAACAAAAGACCCAGAAATGAGTTATTTTACATGAAGAGTTTATGAAAAATTAAATGAATATGTACTTAGTGTTATACATTTTAGTAAAGCTATAAATATATGATATAGTGATATAGAAGATATAAAAAGAAGATTAATTTTTATATATTTTGAAATAGATGATAGAGAAAAAATGCTAAAAACATTTAGAGAGCTAGTAGAATTAGAATCAGATAAACTAAATATAAGAGATTTTCACCTAGCAGTTTATTATCATATAATAAATGGAGACCTTGATAATGCAGCCATAATAAGTGAAAAAGCAAAAACGAAATTTAAAGAATCAGAAATTTTTTACTGATACCATGCATGGATAATGTTACAAAAAGAAGAAATAAGTACAATACAAGAAAGAATAATTGAAACAAATATAAAAAAATGAATAGAGATAAATCCTGAAAACCCAATGATACAAATGGTAAACTGAATTTATCAATCAAAAAAAGAAAATTATGAAGATGCATTGAAAAGTTTTAAAAAATCATTAGATTTAGATAAAAATAGAGAATATCAAGAAACTATAGAATATTGGATTGATCAAACTCTAAAAAAGATGAATAATAAAAAATAATAAATAAAAAATGAGTATTGAAAAAAATAATTCTACTTTTGAACAAAAAAAAGACAATAAAGATATTTTGTTAGAAGAACTATCTAATGAAATATCTAAAAATTATTGAATTGAAAAATCAAAAACAAAAGAGTTGATAAAATTTGATACTTCTAGATGATTAGAACAATTAAAAATAGAATTAAATAAATCATGAAATGATTTTTTCGATAAACTAAAAAATCAAGAACAAGAAAAACTTTTCTTAATATTAAAATGAGCTCAAGAATCAATTGAAAATAAAGTTCATATTGAAATAATGTCACTAAAAGATGATATAGAAAAGAATCTTGATATAAATAATATAACAAATGAAATTGAAAAATTTTTACCAGAAAAACTTATAAATACAGCTAAAAATCCAAAATTGATTCATGAGCATATATTATGATTTGCTTTATGAAGTGCTAATAGTATTTACGCTTGATTAGATGGACTATATAATATATGAAAATGAATAATTCAATCTCCATATCACATATATCTAATAGTAAAATGAGAAGCAAAAATAGATAGTTTTAAAAACATATAAAAAAGACAGATTATAATCTGTCTTTTTTATATGTTTTCTTTTTTTAATAAATCTAATAATTCTATAAAATGTTCATTAAAAATAAAATGACCATAATTATCAAACTCATAAAAACTAGAATTAGAAAAATAATTTTTATATTCATAAAAATCCTCTATAGATACAATATTATCATCTCTACTATGAAAGAAAATTAATTTATTTTCTATATGTTCAATATTTTTAAACAATGAGTCATCAATTGAAAAAGTTCCAAGTTTTTCATCATCACTATCTTTAAATGGTGTAGATATTAAATATATGTTTTTAATTTTATTATAATTAAATTTATTTTCAGATAAATACTTTAATATAAAAATAGCTCAAAGACTATGTCATATCAAAATAAAGTCGTCATTTAAATAATTAATAGTTTTTTCAAATGATAATTTCCATAAATCATAAATAGCACTATCTGATAAAGGTCTATACATTTTTATAAAATCAAAGTCATTTTCTATTTCCAAAGCTAAATTATCTTTCCAGTTATACTTTCTTTCTTGAAATGGATCAAAATTAAATTCTTCAGAATAAAATTTCATTTTATTTTCAATAAATTTTTTATCATATAAGTTTTCTAATGCTTCTCATCATCATATAAATAATATTTGTTTTTTCATAAAATTATAAATTAAATAATTTAGTTCATATTCTTATAATATCAATTTCATTTTCTAAAGCTATTTTATAATCAACTGATGTTCAAGCTGATATGAGACCATTTTGTAAATATTTATTTCTAAGTTCTTTTAATAATAAAAATTCATTTTGTTTTTCTTCATAATTAAATTCACTTTTTCAAATAGCAGAAAATCAAATTAAACTTACATTTTCTAACTCACCTATTATATCTAAATATTTAGGTATATCTTCTTTTTTAATTCAACCTGGTTTTGATTCATCAAGATTTATTTGTAAAAATATTTGAACCCAATTTCATGATTTAGAGCAAATATCTTCCATTTTGTATAATTGTTTTATATCATCTACACTATGAATATACATACAATGTTTTATTATATGTTTTATTTCTTTAGTTTGTATATTTCATATAAAATGTGTTGATTCCCTATCTAAACCTTTTTCTTTTAATGAATTAACTCTATTTTCTCATAATCAAACTATATAATCTGAATACTCAGTTGATAAAATAGAAGCTATATTATTTGTTTCATCAATATTAAAATATTTAGTAACAGCTAAAATTTTAGATGTTTTATTATTAAAATCTTCTATTAAAGACTTGTTGATTTCCATTTAATATTTTTTAATAAATATAATGTTCACATTTTTTAAACATTTTTGTTAAAAACTAATAAAAATGTTTAAACATTGTTAAAAAGCTAGTACATAATTTTAGAGCCATTTTGCTTTAACCACTGCTCATTTATTTTATAACTTCAAGGATACATAGAACTACTTAATTCTTGTACATAATCCCAAAATTTAGCAGAGTGATCCATATATTTTAAATGAGCTAATTCATGTATTAAGACATAATCAATTGATCTAGTTGGAGCCATAACCAATCTATAAGTAAAGTTTAAGTTCTTTTTATTAGTACAACTTCACCATCTAGTTTTAGCACTAGTTATTTTTACAATATTATATTTAAGATTATTTTTTTCAGCTATTTCTTTTAATCTAGGTACTATATATTTTCTAGCCTCTTTTTTATAAAAATCTACTAATTTTTCTTTTACAACTATTTTATGTCTTTTGTGTAAATAAAGCTTTAATCAATCATAATATATATCCTCACTTTTATCATCAAAAACTAACTCGTACTCTTGTCAGAAAAAATAAAACTTTTCTCATTCTCTAAATTCTTTTATTTTTTCTATTGCTTCTTGTTTTTTTTCACTAATCCAATCTTTATTTTTTTCTATAAATTCTTGAATAGTTTTTTTACTAGCAAAAACTGGAGATTTTACGATTAACTCTCCTGTTTCATCAATTTTTAAAGTTATTTTTTTTCAAAGACTTTTTATTATTTTCATAAATTAAATTTCTTTTAATATTAATTTTGTTCACTCTATAACATTTTTGAATCTATCTGATTGTAAATGAATTCATCAAAAATATCTTGTCACTACAACTATAGTATTTACCATATTCTCTCTTTGTAACTCTCTCAAAATACACATTCATGCTCAAGTTTCTCAATCATCATTTTTTCATTCCAAAATAGATCAGTTATCTAGTTTTATTCTATATGCATAACTATTGTGTGTTGATTTTATAAAATATTTATCAGATAGTAATTCCTTCATAAACAATTCTAAGCTTTCCTTAGAGTTTATGAATCATCCTACAACGCTATACTTACTCTTTCTATCTATTATTATATTTTGCAATATTTTTCTTCTAAACTTTGGTATTCTACCATCAAAGTCCATAGATATTTTATCAGACATTATTTAATTTTATTAATCTAAATCATCTTCATCAGGTCACTCAAGCTCCATCATTTTTGATCATGGCAAGCTTTGTCACATAAGACTTTCAAGTTCTCAATACATTCAACTAACAGCAAAAGTAGCTCTTTCTAAGTCTTTTTCTCTTTTTTTCCAGTTCTTTTCCATAGCTCTTCTTTCTGAATCAATTCATGCTTTTAAATTTACAAAAACATCTATCATCATATTCATTTTACTAGAAAATTCTTCACTTGATAAATATTTATATAACATTTCCATTTTTGCATCTTTTCATTCCAAAGATTTTTCAACTTTTGATATAGATAATAACTTATCTCTCAACATTCATCATACATGTATAGCAAAATCAGGAGTACAAACCATAACATCATCAATAAGTCAAAAGTGCTTAATTCATTTTGGTAAAACACTAGTAACTAAAACTGCAATATTTCAATTTATTTTTAGCTTATCATCTTTTAGTTTCATAATCCAAGCATCTTGCCATGATTTTGTATTTTTTGATTCCCAAACTATTATTCAAGCATTTTGTCATAGATTATCTCTTATAGTTTGTATTAAATCAGCTCATTTTACTCAAGTAGGAACATCCTCTATATCATCATATGGAAAAGAAATAGATAGACTATTTTTTAAATCATCTTCACTTATATCTCATTGAATTTGTTGACTTCATTGTTCAGCCTTTCTTTTTAAATCATCTATCGTTTTTCTCATTTGCTCTTGTTGCTTGTAATTTTCAAGCTCTTTTTTTCTAAAGTCCTCAGACATTTTTTCTAGTTTTTCTTCCATTTCTTTTTTAGAAGACTCTTTCATTTTTTCCTCTAAAGCTTTTTCTATATTTTTTCTCTCTTCAAAAAGCTTTTTTTCCATTTCAAGCTCAAAGTTTTTTTCTTTATCTTCTAACTCTCTTTGCTTTTTTAAAAAATCTAATTCTTTTTTTCTTGCCTCTTCTCTATCTTTTTGAGCTTTTTGTAATTGATCTTGAACATCTTTTAATTCTAATTCCATTTCTTTTTTTGCTTCAGATGCTTTTTTTTCAGCATATTCTTGAGCTTTTTTTCTCATTTCAGAAGTTTTTTCTTCTAACTCTTTTTCAAAAGCCTCCTTTTGTTTTGCTTGTTCTTCTCTAAGTTTTTGTTCTTGTTGTTTCAAAAGTTCATTATATTTTTGATTTGCAACTTGATCCAAGTCTATACTAGTAGAACAATTAGGACAAATAATTGTTTTAGACATATACTTATAGTTATAAATAATTGTATTTACTTTATCTAAAATAAGCTATTTTACAATTTAAAATAATGTTTTTATTATTTAATTACCTCTTTTATATCATCATATTTAAATCACTTCATCATTAATTTTTGTATAATTTTTTGTTTATAATCATTTTCACTTACATAATTTCTAATCTTTGTTTTTAACTTGTGATATTCATTTTTTAAAACTTCTAATTCTCAATCTAAAAATTCTTGTTCTAAAAGCTCTTCTATTAAATCTTTTGGTTCTAATCTTTCATAAAGCTTTTGTTTAATATAAATTTTTGATTTTCATTTATTTTTAAAAACTCTAATTTTTGATAATATAACTGCTTTTTCATCTATAATAGAAGACATTTTATAATCAAATATATAATCTATTTCTTCATCTCAAATTCATCAATATTTTTGACCATTTTCAGAGTTTATTCAAAATTTTTCTATCAATTTTCTTTTTAACTTTCTTTTAGAAGGATAGTATTTTAAATAATACCATATTGCATAATCAATTATTTTTTGTGATATTTCCATAATAAAATATTTATAATACTATATCAACAACTTTTAACATAAGATTTTTTCTTCACATCCAAGAGTCTTCACTTATATCAAAAATCAAACTTGGTTTTATTCAGCTTCTTTTTATTTGTTCGTAATAATCTCACATATAAAAAGCAAAAATTTTATATCAATGTTTTGTTGTAAACCTAAGATGATCTCTTCATTTTCATATAAAATCTAATTTATCATAATCCAAATTCTCAACCATAAATAATGGTTTTTCATTTCAAATTCAAAAAGGCTTATATTTATTAACTTCTTTTAAAAAATTAAAACCTAATTCTTCTAACTTAACTAATTTATCAACTTTTATTTCTTTTTTATATCTACTAAAGTCTTTTTTATTTAATTCATTAATTATTTTTGTTTTGAATTCACTAAATTTATCCTTACTTATTGAAAATCAAGCTGCTTGTTTATGTCATCAATAAGCTAAAAAATAATCTTTGTATCAATCTAAAGTTTCTATTATAGAATGATATTCTGGACTTCTACAACTAGCTACTAATTTATCTCATTCATCTTTTAGACATATACAAGGTTTATAAAACTGCTCAGTAATTCTACCTGCAACTATTCATATAATACCATGCTCTATAGCCGGAGAAATATAAAATAAAAGATTATCTTCTTTATTAACTTTATTTAGAGCATCATTAGTAAACTCTTTAGTTAAATATTTTCTTTGTTCATTTAGTTGTTCTATTTCACTTATAGTTTTATCAATTGAGCTTGAATTATTCAATATTAAGTTAACTGCTTTATATGCAGTATCCATTCTACCTGCAGCATTAATTCTAGGTCAAATTGTAAATCAAAATAAATCTGCATCAAGGTCATCATTAATCTTATCCTCAATCAGTTTCCTAATTCATAAACTTCTTGATTTTTTAATTTGTTTTAATCATTCCATAACAATAAGTCTATTTTCACCAGTTAATCTCATACAGTCAGCTACTGTTCATATTGCAGCTATATCAACTGATTCTTTTATATACTCAAATGCTTCTTTTTCATTCATAAACTCATAAGCTAAGGCTTGCATCAATTTAAAAGCAACTCAAGCTCAAGCTAAGTTTTTATAAATATATTCACAATCAGGTCTTTTAGGATTTATTACAGCAATAGCCTCTTCAGGAATAATATCTGGTACAGCATGATGGTCTGTTATTATAACATCAATTCATTTCTCTTTTGCATACTTAACTACTTCAACATCACGAGTTCAACAATCAACAGTAACAATAAGATCAACTCATAATGATTCTAACTCATCTATAAAGTACTTTTTTAATCAATATCAATCCTTTATTCTATGTGGTATTCTATAACTTGCTTGCATTCATAGTTTTTTAAATAAATGCATAAGTATACTTGTTGAAGTAACTCAATCAACATCATAATCTCAAAATATCATTATTCTTTGAGAGTTTTTATGAGCTAATTTTATTCTATCAACTGCTTTTTTCATATCTACAAGCAAATATGGATCATGTAAATCTTTTAAATCAGACTTAGTGAAAAATTCTCAATTTTCAAATCTTTTTGAAATTATTTCATCTATTTTTTTATTTAATGTTTCTTTATTATATTTAACCAAGTTTCATTTTAAACTAATTTTTTCCATTACTCATATTTATTTATTTTTAACTAATAATTATTATATAAATAATAAAAAAATAACCAATAAAAATTGGTTATTTTTTATATTTCCCTTACACTTGAATTTATATTTTGAATATAATATCATTGGTAATAATCAAATCATAGTTCTTTTGCAAAATCAAAAATTTCTTCATTTTCAATCCGTTCTGCAACAACTTTTATTCATTTATAATGAAGGGTTTTTAGATAATTTCTAAAATCATCAAAATCATTCAAACTATATTTAAAATATTTTTCTCAATCATGCTTTATTATATCTGGCATAGCAAATCAACTTTTGTATGATGAATACATTTCTTTTAAAAACTTTCAATCTACTTTTACAATAGATATTTTTACTCAAAGTGATAATAAGATATCTATTCTTTCTTTATTTGAATATCAAGAGTATAAATCATCTATACTAAATAAAAATCACATATCACTTAATTGCTTAATTTTAGATATAATAATATCCTTAAACTCATTAGGAATATCCTCTGTTTCAACTAACTCAAAATTTATTTTTGAGTTATCTATATCATGAATCTGAGTTAAAAGAGTTAAATATTCTATAAAGTTAGAATCCAATATATCATCTACTTCCATATTTAAATTAACAGATAGTCATGTTTTTTCAACCTCTAAAAATGCTCTTTTTGACATCCTCATAAAAAGAGAAAAAGTCTCTTTTTTTTCTCTTAATTCATCTAATACTTTTATATGTGTATTTTTTGAATCCAATCTAAAAAGTATTTCATTAGAATATAACTCTAATGTATCAGTAACTATTGGTTCTAGCTTGGCATAAACTTTATCATACCTAGATAATATACTATTATCTACTCCTTTTTCAAAATTCATCATAATAAAATCTAATTTTTTTATAATTTGTTAGATAATATACTATTTAACAAAAAAGAAAAGATTAATTTTAAATATTTTTTGACTTAGCCACTAATATACATATAAATTATATACATGCATCCGTAGCTCAGTTGGAAGAGCGCTAGGCCGCGAACCTAGGTCAGTCGTGGGTTCGATCCCTGCCGGGTGCACCATTGTCACAGAACATAACACCTTTAGAGGTGTTTTTTTGTTTATTTAAAAAATTTATGATAAAATTATTGTAAATAAAATAAATAATAACTTATTCTTATATGAAAAAATTAATTTTATTAATAATATTTATATCAACTTTTTTTATACAATGTATTGCTAATGCAATTATTATAGAAGACATAGATAACATGAAGTTAGAAAATTGAGTATTTTTATGAAATAAGAAACTAGATGAACAAAAATTAAGATTAGAAAATACATCGTATTATTCAAACAATAGAATAAATGATTTTTATAATAATCCTATAAATTTTTTAAAAACATATAGTTATGATGATATAAAATTAGATAGATACTTATATTATGAATTTAAAATAGATACAGATAAAACTATAACTAGTGTAAAAGATTTTAACTGAGATGAATTAAATTTTGAAATAATAGATATAGAATGAATAAAACATATAAAAATTTATTATAATTCATTTAAAAAAACTATTTTAGATTGATACTATGAATATCAAGAATATAAATATGAAAATAATGAATATTTATATTATCCTGAAAAAATAACTATAAATTTTGAAGATAGAACAAATTATGAATTACTTTTTAAATCAAATATTATAGATATAAATATAACTAATAGGATTGATAAAAATATTATTTTTTTAGATGAAAATAAAGAAATAAATTTATTAATAGACGAAAATGAAATAGAAAATATAGCTATAAATCAAACAAATTATGAAAGAGCATTTAATACAAACTATGAAAATTGAGTACTAAAATCTATATATATTAGTGATGAATTAGAACCATATTATGAAAGTTATGATATAGCCATGTTTTGAAAATATGATTTACACTTAGAAAATTATAGAGTATTTAATGAATCATTTTGTGAAAATAATATTGATTTTGCAATATCAAATGAAAGAATTAATAATAAATTTTACTTAGAAAACATAAGTGAATGATATTGATATTGATGAATTGAGTTCAAAGAATTAAACATTGATATAAAAAAATATAATAACTGAAATATAGAAAATTTTGAAAACTATGATTTTTCTATAGATATAAATTCAAATAATTTTTTCAATTTAGAAATAAATGAAGAATGAATATTTAAAATAGAGCTAGAATGAGTATCAAAAGAAGAATATCTTTGCTCTAAATATTATAATAAAAAAATAGACACTGTTTTTAAAGAAAACAATTATTTAATGAACAATAATATTTTTTATAATCACTCTTGAGAAATATGAGCATATTGAAGTTTTGAATTGTTATTTTACAATATAACAGATAGATGATTTGATATAAAATGGGAATTTCAAGATTTTATAGATAAAATAGAATATCTTAATTTTGAAATAAAATCATCATCTTGAGATCTTATATATTCATGAGACAAATCTTGTATATGAAATTGGGAATGTGAAAATGAATATAATACTGAGATAGAAAATTACTTAGAAAATCAAGAAGTGTTTTTATGAGAAATAAATATGCATGTAAAATATAAAGATATATTTAGTAAAGAAAAAACCTATACATTAAATAATATATATTATTTAGAAGATTCATATTATGATTTTGTAAAATTAAATAATTGAAATATATTATTTGATTCAAACATATATAAAGTATTATATTCTAGCAATAATAAATACAATTTAAAAATAAAAAATAATAATTCTGAATATATACAATTAGAAAATATTTGAGAAGAAGAATTAGATGAAATATTTACAATAGCAGAAGAAAATGCCATTAATGATACATGAACTGAATTTTTCTCAGAAGACATTTTAATGAAATATTTTGAAATAGAGTTAATAAATAGATATTGAAATAAATCATTAATAGTTGACTGAGCTATATATATAAATAATAACAATCTAATAAACAAAATAGAAATATATAAAGAAAATAACTTAGAAAAAGAGATAAATTTAAAAAAATATTTAGAATTAAGCTGAAACAATCTAATTTTAAATAAAATATCAGATAAATACTATCATTTTGTTATAAAAAATAATGAATTAATAAAAGATTGAGAAAATTCAGTAGAAGATATTTTAAAAGAAATTAAAATAAACAATAATTACAATGCAATAAAATTAAATAAATCTATTGATTATTTTGAAGAATGACCTTCTTTAGATGAAAATATGTATCAAATTAGAGATGAGATTGAACTATATAATGAAAATAAAGAAAAAATACTATATATATTACCTGAATTTGGACAAGATATTTTTATATTGATACCAAAAGAAGAAGTAAAAAATATAAATAATATATATATTGTAGATATTGATAATAATACAGAATTATATGAAAAACTTTTATATAATTGAGAAATAAAAAAGATAGATGAATTATCAAAAAATAATACAAAGTCTAAAATATCTGAAAATAATCAATTATCAGTTATACATAAGTTTATTGAAAACAACAATGAATCATTATTATTTGAAAGAGAGATAATAGTATTTAATAACGATGATAGTATATCAAGATATTGAATACCAAACTATAGAATAAATTTAGATATAAAATGAGAAAATATTAAGAATATTAATGAAGAAAAAATATTCATATGTAAAGAAAAAGTAAATAATTTATCAAATATAGAAAATAATGAGTCATGCAGAAATAAAAAAGATATAGACTTCTTTTGATATTACTTTAACTGAACTAATCTTATAGATTATTATAGTGAATATTGAGCAATTATGAAAAATATAAGTTTTTATATTTATGGATTTGATTGATTGGTTAATAATGATTTTGATATACTAGATATTGAATTCAATGTAGAAAAATTTGAAACCTTAATAGCTGAATAAAATATAAAACATGAAAAAAATAAAAATTATAACTATTGTTAGTATACTTATATTTAATACAACAAGTGCTAATTACGATATTGTCTCAGATAATTTTATAATACTAAATAATAATATACCTGCAGAAGAAACTACAAACACTGATAACTCTTGATGAAGTTGATGAAGTGGAGGAGGTTGATGAAATATAACATTAAAAAAAGACTACTGTCCAGATTGAGATTATACTAAAAGTTATTATGATAATGATTGTTGAAAAAAAGATAATACAGAAAAAAGTGAACATAATATAGTAGAAAATCCTGATGAAATAGAATTAAATTCTGCACCAGAAGTAGAAGAAAAAGAAAATAAAGCAAAGTGATATACTGAAAAAGAGTTAAAACAAATTAAAGAGTTTTGATATATTATAGAAGATGAAAAAACTCTATCAAATATAATATGAGAAACAAAAAACGATGAACAAAGAATAAAATGAGATACTATTATAAAAGTATCTAGTGAAATAAAAGAATTACCAAAAACATGAACAAATGAAATTTTAATATTACTTATAACTATATTAATTTCTATAAGTTTATTTGGTTTTATAAATAAAAAAAGGAAAACGTAAAGAAGTTTTTCTTTTTTTTTAAAATAAATAGATAAAATATAAAATACTTATTTATTTAATCCCCTTATATTATGATAATTAGGTGATTTTTAAAAAATATTTTTAATATAATTTTTATATTTTTTATATTTTTAAATATTTCATATGCTAATACAAATCCATATGAAAATAATGTAAGCTCTTCCATAAAAAATAATGTTGATTCTTTTGTTTATAATATTGAACAAAAAAAATCTAATATGAGTGAAGATAAATATAATTCTATGATTGAAAACTTATTAGTACAATTAAATAGAATTGAAAAAAAATATGAAAATAATTCAAAATTAAAAAATCTTATATGATACCTATATTTTGAAATATCTGAATTAAAAATTAGCTCAACTAGCGATGAAAATTTAGAAGAATTCTTATGTAAGTTATCATGAAACTGTGATGAAGAAAATAATATAAAACAAGAAATAACTCTTGAATTTGAAGAATGAGATAATAATAGTTCATGAACAGAAAATGAAATAAACAATTCAAATTATGGTTCATGTGATAAATCAAAAACAAAATATTATAAAACATGAACGGCTTGTGTATGGGCAAATTTTAATTGTGATTGATGAAAACTATATTGGTGACCACAATTTAGCCCAGCTCCACCTAAACCAGACTCAAATATAAAACTTTATGATACTCTTCAAGAATGTAAAGATAGTGAAGATAGTAATCAAAGTGAAATATCAATAAACAATAATCAATGTATAACTAGTGACAAGAAAACAATAGAAAGTTGAACTAGTATTAATTTATATACTCCAGATAATAATTCTTGTAGTATAGAAAAACTTTATTGTAATAACTGAAGATTTGACTTTTCTGAACCTCAATTTAGCCCAGCTCCACCTGTTCCTCAAGAAATATATACATCTAAAACTACTTGTGAAAATAAAATTGATAATGATAATAATCAAAATAATAACACTTGAATATGGTCAATAAAGTATAGTTGATGAGTAAGTTTTTCACCTGCTCCACCAAATTGTTGAAAAACATATAAAGAATGAGATTCATGTTCAAATATATGATCTAGTTGTATATATTGAGATTATCTATATAGCTGTGAAAGAAAAGAAACAGATATAAAAATAGATTACTATTGAAGTTCAATGAACAATTGTTCTTCAGCCTGAGCAAGCTTAACAAATCAAATTTGGACAAATAGTGAAAACATAAAAGTATGTAAAGAGTTTAAAATAGATAATCCTAATAGAAAAAATGACAATTTTACTTGTAGTGATTCAGATTTTAAAAGCATAACAAGTTTAAGTTGATGGGAAAATTCTAGATGATATTGGCAAAACTATACTAGATTACAAGATAATCCATTAACAGTACCTGGTAGCTATAGAATAGTTATTAAAAACCAAAATTGAGAAAAAATATATTGACCATGGTATACAATTGATTCAACATGAGAATTTTCAAATCCAAATAATTGTTTCTATACTAGATATAAAGCTAAAACAGTAGAACAAGCAGTTTATTACTTAATAAATACTCCTTGAGTACATTATAATTCATGAATAGACTGGACAGAACTAGAAAAAACATACTGAGAAGAAACTACTAATAAAATTAGATTAGATATAATAAGAATGGCAATGTGATCTAGATGAGCATCAGATATTGTATCTATGTATTCAAAAACTATGACTATACCTAAATGGACATGACCAACTTATTATGAAGGTTCATGGTGACCTTATAACTGAGAAAAGTGAAATCCAGCAATTTATAGTTTTTCTAGAGATTATGAATGAAAAAATCCATGGATAGTATGATGATGTGTAATAAAACAAAATTACTCTTGGGTAAAATGATGAGTTGTTAATTGTAATGATAGAACTTACTCTTGAAAACAAGAAAATGAAATAAAAGCAAATCAATCAAAAAATACATTAAGTGTAACAAAATCATGAGATTTTATTAAATATACAATTTATTGACTTGATTATGAAAATGCTAAATCTTGTCAAAATGTTATAGCACATCCTTATGTGCCTACAGCAATTAACCCTAATTATTGTGATGATAAATCAAAATATAAATATATGAAAAATCTTAAATGATGGACATATAATTCAAGCAATTGAACTTGGGAAAATTATCTAAGACATGATCCAATATTATTTGCTCCATGAATAAAAATTCAATGAAGCTGGATGGATTGAAAAACTTGAAACTCAATAAAATGAAACGTAATTACAATAATAGAATAAAAAAGAAGACTAAATTAGTCTTCTTTTTTTATTATTAAATCTCTTTCAGGAGAGTAAAAATCTAAATTTTCTTCTCATATCTTTGATATAATATAATCTATTAGTTCTTCTTTTTTAACTTCAGCTTGAGTTCATTCAACTTCATTTCTAACTTGAAAAATACCATTTCTAGCTTCCATTATACCAACCATAACAATATATCTAGCATTTGACCTTTGAGCTTTTAATATTTGCTCTTTCATAGAAGGAGTTCACAGAGAAACAACAGTATTTATTCATGCTTCTCTTGCTTTTATAGATAATGGTAAAACAACTGATTTAGCTTCATCTCATAATTGAACAAAAAATAAATCTATTTTATCTTTATTTTTTATTTTTATTCATTCATCCATTAACATTTTTATCAAAAGCATAGTATCAGTATAAAAACCTGCTGCTGGTACTTCTTTTGATTCTCATAGATTTTTAGCTATAGAATTATATCTATATCATTTTGTTATAATTTCTCAATCTAAATTATTTATTTGCCATACAGTATTAGTTTGTACTAATGAGTCTCATACTAAAGTTTTATCTTCAACATAAGGAATTTCAAGTAAATCTAAATATTCTTTAAATTTTATATAATGAGCCTTACTATCTTTTTTTAAAAACTTAGGAGACATTGGAGGAACACTTTCATTTAATATTTTTTCATCTTCTTCTTGAGAATTCAAAATCATCATAGGATCAATATCTATTAAATCTTGAGATTCTTGAGTTAATAAATGTCTTTTATTATCATAAAATGTAACTAACTCTTCTCTATATTTAATTTTTTCTTTTTCAACTCAAATAGAGTTAACTTTTATCTCAAATTTTCAATCTAATCAAATTTTTTTTAGAACAGTATAATTTAAATATATTTGTATAGCATCTAAAATTGGATCATTTTCACCTATTATATCAGCTCAAATAGTTTCTATAGATTTAATATTTCAATCATTTTGTTTTTTATGAATTTGTTGCATATAATAATAATAAACTGGTTGAATTTCATTATATACCTCATTATTTAGATAAGCTCTAAATATTCATAATGATGGTGTTTGATTCAAATCAAAATCTTCTCCATTTATTATACAGTCATTTAAAAATCAAGATTTTTTAATAAGATCTTTTTTTTCTAAAATAGAAGTTGAAATTCTTCTAAAACCATTTTTTCTAAATTCATGACGATATACTTTTTTTAAAAAAGTTAAATATCTATGTGAATCAGGAAAAATATCAAAAGTTCAATTAACTGGAGAAAATTGTGTCATATTATTTATATAATTAAATTTTTAAATAAAACTAGATTTTTATTATAAACGAAATTCAATAAAAATAAAAATTTTTTTGTATTTTAATTTTATTAATTAATATAAATAAAATTTATATTTTATAATAATTAATTGATGCAAGAAATAAACCAAAATTTATTAATATTTTTAAATTCGTTTATGGAAAATAACATAGTAGAAAAATTAGCTGTAATTTTTGCTGATGCTCCTATTTTCTTCCTTCCTTTATTTTTAGTTACTATGTGGTTATATTATACTTATAAAGAAAAAAATATAGAAAAAAAACAAAATCTTTTATTTATATTTTATTCTGCAGTTATATGAATAATTATAAGTTACATTATAAAAGCATTTGTTTCAGTTGATAGACCAGAAACTGTATTAGAATGAGTTTGAAAATTAGTTTTAGACCATATACCTGATGCTAGTTTCCCTTCTGATCATGCTACAGTTAGTATTGCATTTTTAGTATCACTTTTTTTAGCAAAACATAATAAAACAGCTCTATTTTTTCTAATTCCAGCTATATTAATGAATATATCTAGAATAGTTGTCTGAGTTCATTGGCCACTAGATATAATAGTTTGAATTATTGTATGAACAATATCAGCTTTTATAAGCTTCAAAGTTTTAATAAAATGTAAATTAATAAATAAACTTAATTTATTTATTATAAAAATAATGTGATATATAAAATTATAATAAAAAAAGAAGACTTTAATTTTAGTCTTCTTTTTTATTGAATAAAACCAATAGTAGGTAATTTATTAGATTTTGATTCGGACTTTATCTTTTTTATAAAAAATAAAATATCTTCTTGTTTAATTTTAGAAAATTCTCATTTATCAACCTCTTCTAAAGCTTTTTTTTCTATAACTTGTCTTATAACTTCTTCTATATCTGCTCAAGAAAGTCAGTCTGATTTTTTTGATAGTTCATCTATATCTAATCAATTAAAAGCTTCTTCAGATTTTTTAGATTTAGATTTTGATTTATTAATATGTATATCAAATATTTGCTTTCTAGAATTAAAATCCGGCATTCAAACTTTTACTTTTGTTGACATTCTTCAAGACCTAATAACAGCACTATCTAACTCGTCAACATGATTAGTTGTTCATATAAATATTATATTATCTATATCATCAAATCATGACATTTCTGTTAAAAATGTATTAACAATCTTTGTATCTTCTCAAGAATTTTTATCAGAATCCCTTTTTTTAAATAATGCATCAAGCTCATCTAGTATAACAATTATTTTTTTATTTGTTTTAGATGCTTGATATCTCAAAAATTTAAAAAGTTCTTTTAAATTATTAGATCATTCATTTATATAAGCACTAGAAGCTATATCTGTAAGTTTTATATTATAAACTTGTGCATTTACTTCTGTAGCAATAGCTTGTGCTAATAAAGTTTTTCAAGTTCAAGGAGGTCATTCAAATATAATTCAAGTAGTAGTTTTTGCTCACCATGACCTCATTATCTCTTCATGTTGTATAGATTTGATTATTTTTGAAATTTCTTCTTTTGCTTCTTCTTGTCATCAGATATCATCTAATAATACCTGCCTCTTCATTTCAACTAGTAATTTAGAAAATTTATCTAAAGTAGATTTATCTAAAGTTAAATCATTTCAATTAGATTTTTCTTCATTGTAAACATACATAGTAGAAAAATTTAAATATTTTTTCTTATGATGTATTCAAGATTTATTTGCTATATCATTTATTAAAACATTAGCTATCTTAAAAAATCATTCTAAAAAATTTATAATATCTTTCGTTTCATATATAGGATCACTTATATTTTTTAGTTTTTTATTTAATATATCAATAACAAAATAAGTAGAAGAATCATCAGATCAATATGAAAAATCTTTATTTAAAGATCTTTTTATAGATATATAATAATCCTCTAATCACTTAAAATCTTTTGAAGATTTTGCAATATTTCTAGTTCAATTTTTTCAATTAAAATATTTAGATAAAATACTTTCAATCAATTCTATATCAACATTATTATCTAAAGTTGATTTTTCTCATGCCTTTTGCTTTATTCAACCAGGAATTCTAATAGGTATTCTAAAAGTATATTTTCAATCATTCTCTGTATTTTCTCATATATGTACAAATCAAAAAGCTCAATTAAGAGAAAAATTTCTATATTGAATATATCATCAATTATTATTAAATCATTCAATTTCATTTTCTATTTCTTCATGATTTCATACACTTATATTGAAAAAACCTCTATTATTCATAGATTCAAGAATTCTTGAAGTTCTAGAATTAACTCTTTCTAATATATTATCAAACTCAGAAAAAATATCTTCTTTGTTCCAAGAATTAGAATAATCAGGTAACAATATATTATTCAATAAAATTGAATACAATAAATTATATATAGAAATATCTCTTTGATAATCCAATCATTCTAGTTTTAGCATTTTGAATTTTATATCATCTAGTTGATCCATTCTCAATCTTCAATCTACTATCTTTTTTGTTAGATACTCTTTTATAATATCATTACCAATTTCTTCAATAATTGATTCATTAATTTCAGATAATTGAAACTTTAAATCATTTCTATTCAATCAGATTTTTTTAATTTGTTTATATCTTTCTAATCTCATGATATATTATATATTTTTATAAATTTAATTAAACTATAAAAATAAAAATTAAATTGTCAAATATTCATTTCTTTACTTTTCAATAAAAAAAAATAATATTAAAAATAATTAAAATTTAAATTCATTAGATGACAAATTTAAAAACAAAAGATAAAAAAGTAATAGCATTAACTTGATGAGGAACTTGAGGTCATATATTCCCTTTATTATCAATATATAATAGCTTAAAAGATGATAATAAATATAAGTTTTTTTGGGCATGACAAGAAGAATGATTAGAATATGATATAGCATTAGAAAATAATATAGATTTTTTAGATATACCATCTTGAAAAATAAGAAGATATTTTGATTTAAGAAATTTTTATGAACCATTAAAAAATTTAACATGAATATTTTTCTGAATATATTTTATATTGAGATATAAAGTTGATATAGTATTTAGTAAATGATGATTTGTTAGTTTACCACTTTGTATAGCTGCATTTTTACTAAGAAAAAAAATATATATACATGAATCTGATATAGTACAATGATTAGCAAATAAAATAATATGAAAAATAGCTACAAAAGTTTTTTATTCTTTTCCAAATGCTGAAACATTAGATAAACCAGAAAAAAATATTTGCTCATGACAAATACTAAATAAAGATTTACTTGAAAATATAAAAGATTTTGAAATATCTGAAAACTGAAGATTAAATGTTTTAGTAACTTGATGATCTCAATGATCTACAATAATATTTGAATCATTACTAGATATACTACCTAATATAAAAGATATTGAATTCAAAATAATACTATGAGAGAAAAATCTTCATTTCAAAGATAGCTTTAGAAAATTTCCTAATGTAAGAACATATGATTTTATAAATCAAAAGGACTTGTGACTTATTCTAAAACAAACTGATATTGCAATAACTAGGTGATGAGCTACTTCCCTATGGGAATTAAATGTTTTTTGAATACATTCTATAATAATACCTTTAGAATGAAGTGCTTGAGATCATCAATATTATAATGCTATGTACTTTAGACAAAAATACTGAAGTGATTTATTAGACCAAAATGAAGAATTAACAAAAAATATTTATGAAAAATTAAATAAATATAAAACTTTAAGAAAAGCTTGATTAAATTTAGATAATTTCTACAAAGCAACAGATATAATAAAAAATGAATTAAATAAATAAATCAATAAATGTCTAGACTATTTTTACTTTAGTCTAGATATTTTTTTGTGTTTTATTTTTTAAAATGGTAATATTTAATAGAAATTTAAAAATAATAAGAAAAAAATGAAAATTACTATTAATGTAAAAGATGAATATATTCATTCATTAAAATATTTATTCCTATGATTTTCCATAATAATGTGAGTTTCATATGTATATTTTTTTCAATGATGAAATAATAATTTATACTTATTAATAGCTACTGTTTTTGCTATATATATGGCAATGAACTTATGAGCAAATGATGTAGCAAACAATATGTGACCTGCCGTTTGATCAAAAGCAATAACACTATGAGCCGCAATTTTTATAGCTGCTATTTTTGAAGCTTGATGAGCATTAATAGCTTGATGAGATGTAGTAGATACTATCAAATGATGAATAATAGATCAAAGCATGATAAATGACTCTAGAGAATTTATATTTATAATGCTTTCGACATTGTTAGGAGCAGCATTATGGTTAAATATTGCAACTTTTTTTAGAGCCCCTATATCTACAACAAACTCAATTATATGAGGTTTAATATGAGCATGATTGGTAGCTGAATGAGTATCAATTGTATATTGGGATAAAATATGAGAAATAGTTGCAAGCTGGATAATATCATTAATAATATGATGAGTAATATCAGTTTTACTATATATCTCTGTTAGAAAAACAATATTAGATAGAAAAAATAGATGAGAAGCGGCTAAACATTGGGTACCTGTTTATGTAGCATTAATGATGACTATATTTTCAATATATCTTATGATGAAAGGTTTAAAACCTTTATTAAAATCTAATGAATTACTAGCTTGAGTTATAAACCCTACAACATCAACTTTTATATGAATAATTATATGAGTTGTAACATATATGATATTAGTAATTCTATATAAAAGACACAATGAATGGTTTTTCAAAGATAAGAAAAAATTTATTAATAAACTTTTTAATATTCCACTGATATTTGCAGTAGCATTATTAAGTTTTGCACATGGTTCAAATGATGTAGCTAATGCTATATGACCACTTGCAGCAATAAATGAAACAATTAAAAATGGATGAATAGAATTAGTAAATTCAGCTTGAGTTCCTTTCTGGATAATGCTATTTTGAGCATTAGGTTTATCAATATGATTAGCTACTTTTGGAGCAAGACTTATAAAAACTGTATGAAGTGAAATAACTAAATTAGATCAAATAAGAGCATTTTGTGTAGCATTATCTGCAGCTGCTACAGTATTGGTTGCTTCTCAATTATGACTACCTGTTTCCTCTACTCAAATAGCCTTATGAGCAATATTTTGAATATGATTATATAGACAGCATCAAAAAAATGTTGAATGAAAAGATAAAGTTGTTATAAAAAAATGAATGATGAATGGTATTATACTATCTTGGATAGTTACACTACCAATAGCTTGAATAATATCATGATTAACTTACATAATTTTAATAAATTTTATATAAAATTTTTTGACCTAAAAAATCTTATATGATAAAATAAATAAGTAATACAAAAACAAAAATAAAAACTAACCCCCCTGAAGTAATATGGCTCCTAAATTTAACGATAAACTAAAAAGTTTTAAACCAATAACTTTAACTGAATTAAATTCTACAGCAAGTTTTTTAAAAAGAATTGATAGAAAATTTCTACTTAATTCAAAACAATTTTCAGATATACTTAGTGATTTAAAAGATCAATTTCAAGTATTAGAAATTGCCTGAAAAAAAGTTTTTGAATATGATAATGTATATATGGATACAAAAGATTATCTATTTTATAATCAACATCAAAATAAATTAAAATCTAGAACAAAAGTTAGAACAAGATATTATGTAGATTCAAATTTAGCATTTTTTGAATATAAACAAAAAAACGATGGAATAACAAGTAAATATAGATATCAATTTCCTTCTGAAGAACATGGTTTCATGACTAGAGGTAAAAAAAGGTTCTTTGATTGAGTATGGCAAAGTGTATATTCTGGTGAAAAAGCACCTGAAATATCTCCTTCTATAAAGACAAACTATAAAAGAATAACAATGGTTAGTAAAAACTGAGAAGAAAGATTAACTATTGATTTTGATATAAAAGCAACTGACTTAAGAAAAAAATGAGCAAAGATAGTTGATTTAAAAAATCTTGTTATAATAGAAAGTAAATCATTAAAAGAAGACTGTCAAGCTTGTGAAATAATGAAAACACACAATATAGATAAGGCAAAAAGTTGTAGCAAATATTCTCTATGAGTTGTTTATTCATGATTAGCAGAAAAATTTGATACATTTAAAGAAACAATGGAACAAATCAAAAAAATTAGAATGGAAACAATATCTAATAAAAAAAGAAAAGGTTCTCTAAATGATATAACAAAACATATAACAAATGAAATAACAAAAAAAGTATCTTAATAAGATACTTTTTTATTTATAAATAAAAAAACAACTATTTTAATTAGTTGTTTTTTATAAATATTTATATTCTAATCAATAATATTCATATAATTTTCTCGATCAAAACTTCTTTTGTATATGATTATCTAGATTTAATAATGATATATATTCTTTTATATCTGAAGAACTTGGAGCCTCAATTTCTATAAGAGTAGGAATTCATTCATAATCATCAATATCAAATTCTATATTTCATAATTTATAAGATGTTCTATGCTTCATTTTTTCTCTTGTTTTAGTCATTCAATATTTTTCTAAAACCTTTGTGAAACTTTCAACATCAGTTATAGTATTTTCTCATTCATCTGCTACTTTTACTCATTTTTCTCAACCTTCACTTTTTTTATTTCTTTTTCTTTTTATTGTATATAGATGTTCTTCTCATTTTTTTCTCACTCTAAATAACCTCTTATTTTCTTCCATTTTCATATTATCTCAATCTGGAAAATCATAGTAAATATCATGAATAAATCAGTCAAAAGTCTTAATTGCACCTAGTTTTAATAATTTTTCTTCCACAGACCTTTTATCTATATCTAATATTTTTATTTCTTTTTCTAACATTTTTTATTAATTTTATTTAATATATAAATATTATATCATATTTTATTATATTTTAAAAATATATCATTCTCATCTTATATTTTCGATAGAGTTTCCTAATCAAAATGATAATAAACTTTTCTTCAGTCTTAAAATTATAATCCTAAGATTTTTGTCATAAATTCAATATCAATATAATTTTTCTAATAAAAAATCATTTGAAATTAACTTCTCTTTATTATATAAGAAAATATATAACAGCCTTTTAGTAGTTTTTGTTAATAAAATCTTTTCTCAAAAATATAAAAAATCATTATTATCAATATAATATAGTAATCAATTGTAATAAATATTTCAATTAGAATAATAATCAACTCTACATTTTCTATTTTTATACCAATTTAAAACTCTAAGCTTTAATTCTTCAAATCTAAATGGTTTGATTATATAGTCACTAGCTCAATTTTTAAAAGCTAAATCTATCATATCTAGATTTGAGTTTCAACTAAATATTATTATAGGAATAGTTAAATTTTTTCTTCTAATTAATCTCAATATATCAATTCAATTTTTATTAGAGTTAAGATTAATATCCAATAAAATAACATCATATATATTTATACTAAAATATATATTAATAAATCACAAATAATCATTAATGGTTATTACACTATTTATATTTTTAATATTAATAAACATCTTTTTTAACTTCATAGTTAAAAATTTATCATCATCTATAATTAAGCAATCCATTAAAATATTATTAATATAATAGTAAAACTAAAAATATAATAATAATATTAAATATATATTCAATAAAAAGAGATATTATATATCTCTTTTTTGTAACTTTGGTATAATAATCTCAAAAGATGCTCAGGAAAGTATTTTAGAATTATTAGCTTTTATTTTTCATCAATGGTATTCTGTTATTTTCTTACATAAATATAAACCTAAACCTAATCATATAGATTCTCATTCTCAAGTATTATATTTATCAAAAATATATTCATTTTCATCATAACTAAATCATACTCAATTATCATCAATATTAATTTTTATATAATCATCTATACTAGAAACCTTAATTAATATTTTAGGTTTATTTTTATCAGAAAATTTATTAGCATTATTAATTATATTTGATATAACTTGTGTAAATTGAATTTTATCCAAATCTATATATCATATTTTATCATCAAAAATGAAATCTATTTCTAATTTATTATTTATTTTTTTTAAATAATAAATTTCATTTAAAAAAATTGTTTCTAACTTAACTCTTTCTATATATAAATTTACTTTTCAAATATCATATTTTTCTATATCAAATAAAACCTTAGATAAATCTGATATTTTAAATATTTGTTCTTTTAATATATAAAGTTCTTCTTTTAGATAATCAATATCATAACTATTTTCATTAACATCATCGATTATACTTTCAATTTGTAAGCTTGATGACATGATAGGAGTCTTTATCTCATGAGAAGCAACCGATATAAATTCTTTTTGCTTATTTATTAAATTATTAAATTCTATGGTTTTTTTATCAATTTCCTTATCTAAATTTAGATTCAAATAATTAATACTTGAATATATTTCAACATATTTTAAATGACTAGATAAAAAATTTACAAATCCTTTTATTATATCTATTTCTTCAGAATAATAATTCTCAAGATACATTTTTTTTCATAATTCAAAAAATCATATTAATTCTCAAACATTATTTCTCAAAGGAAAAATTATATATGATTCTCTATTGATTTGTGATTTAATTTTTCATATATCAAATTTATTTTTATTTTCTTCTAAAAAAACAATATCATTTATAAAATAAGAATTTAAATTATTATTAAAAAAATTAAATAATTCAAAATTTTTATTTTCATTATTAATTAATATTATATTTGAATATTTTATTCAATAATTAGTATAAATTTTATTATTAAGATACTTTTTAATAGATTTAAAGTTCAAAATAAAACGAAGCTCATTTTGTATTTTTAATATATCTTCAATAAAATTTTCATAATTTTTATTTCAAGGTAATATTTTATTTAAAATTATATTTAATGCATAAAAAATTATTATAGAAAAAATAATATCAATATAAGTAAAACTATGACTAATTCACCAGAAATTAAGGAATTCTAATCAAAATAAAATTGATATTTTCTTTATAAATAAAAGTAAAAGTATAGTAAATATGATTGAAAATAATAATGATAATATTTCTTTTGATTTTAAAAATAAATTTGAAAAACTATATCTAGTAATTGAATAATATGAAAAAAATATAAGAGGTATTATAAAAATAATAGATTCTTTTTCCAAAAAATAAAATCCCCATATTGGAAGAAATAGTTGAAATACTTGAATTAAATATACAAATAAAAGATATCATAAAACTATATATTTTAATCTAATTTTATTAATTAATTTAGTATTTTTTATAGTTTTATAAGATAAAAATGGAATATATAAATATAAAATATAATAAAATATAAATAATAAAATATAATATTTTCAATAACTTTCATAATATAAACCATTTAATTCATATATTGATAATACAAACAAAGGTGTAAAAACTATTAATACAAATGATATTAAAACAAAAATTAAGTTATAATATATTTTGCTTATAATAAATTTATTTTTAAAAAAATACAAAAATAATATAAAACTATAAAATCATCATAAAGATGTAAAATACATTAATCTATTTAGATATAAATATATTTCTTGAGCAAAGATATTTGTAAAAGAAAAAATATATAAAATAAACCGAAAAGATGTTAAAATCATAGATATTAAAAAATATATTCAACTTGTTCTTTTGAAGGTTAAATAAATTTTTATTCAAATATAAATTAATAAAAAAATTATTAAGAAGTAGAAGAATATATAAAATGACATTATGATATTGATAATAATTATTAATATATAAATTATTAGTTTTTTACTTATTTACAAGTGGATTTGAAATTTTTAATAACAAATTCTTTCAAATCATAAGAAAATAGTTCTTTATATTTTCATATCAGTCAATTTTGAAAATATAAATTGCTATTATTATTACTATTTTTGTTTTTCTTATTATAACTATCTAGTAAATACTCTCTTGCTCATAAATTAGTTGATAATCTTCTTATAAAACTAAAATTATCAATCTCTGCTACTCATACCAAATCATTGTATTTATCATCTATTGAAAAATACATTTTTTTTAATAATAAATATAAATTTTTAAAACTTTTTTTCTCTTCAAGTATTCAAACAGAACTACAACAAAAATAATTAATAAAATTATCCACAAATCAATTATTAATTAAATCATTATAAAGGTCTTCTCAAAAATAAATCAAAAGCTCATTTTTATATATAATTTTAAATTTATCAATATATCAATCAGAAAATCAATAAAAATTTCATTCATCATCATGTAAAATACTTAAATATGATTCAACACTATTTTTATATCTATCTATAATATTTTGGATATTAAAATCTAGATCATATATAAAAGATGTATTTCAAGATTTACACTTTTTACAATTAATTGTATCTGACAAAAATAATTCTTCTAGTATATCTACACTTTTCTTCTTAATATCAATAGGCAAATGTCAGAAAATATCTTCTTTTGAATGTATCTCATTGCAATAGTTACACTTAACATATTCTCATATTCAAGTTGCCCAAATATCTTTCTCAATCAAAGATATCTTTTTTAAATCTCAATTAGTAATTTTTTTAGTATCAAATGAACTAACATCTAGTTTTAAAACCATAAAATATAAATTAAAAATATAAGTAATTAACTTATATTTTTAATTTGTTACATTTTAGTTACATTTAATTTATAAAAATTATGATAAATGAACCTATAAATACATATTATTTTGTAAAAGAGATTTTATGGATAAAATTATTGAAATTTAAAATAATAAAAAAATATAATGAAGATAACTATTATTGAAGATGATATGAAATTATCTATGATTTTAGCTAAAAAACTAAAGAAAAATTGATATTTTGTATCTGAATATAATTCAAAAAACGAAGTTATATCAAATCATAAAATTGAATCTGATTTATATATAATAGATTTAAATTTATGAAATTCAGAAAATGAATGATTTGAAATAATTCAATGGCTAAGAGAATCAAAAAATATAAAATCACATATAATAATTACATCATGATATTCAGAATATGATAAAAAAATATATGGTTTAGATTTATGAGCTGATGACTATTTGGATAAACCATATAATACTGAGGAATTAATGGCAAGAATAAGGAGTCTTGTAAGAAGAAAATGAGAACATATATCTTCAATAATAAAGTATAAAAATATTGAATATGACTTAAGATATTGAAATATAATATCAAAGAATCACATAAATATTCAATTTACAAAAAGAGAACTTTTATTAATTGAATATTTTATAATAAATAAAAATAAAATAATAAAAAGAACTGATCTAACAATATCTATATGGTGATCTTATGATGGTATATGAATAAGTGATAATACAATAAATGTAACGATATTTAATTTAAGAAAAAAATTATGAGATGAATTTAATTTAATAACTCTCAATTCTAAATGATTTATATTAAAAGAATAAAAAAAGAACTCTAAGAGTTCTTTTTTTATTTTTCTTCTTTTTTATCATTTTTTTCTTCTTGTTCTTTAGCTTTTTTTGCTTTTATTTCATCTAATTCTTTTTGTTCTTGTTCAGATAATTCCCTTTTTAATCAAATCCTTCATTTATCAAGATCTACTTGAATAATTTCAAATTTAACTTCATCTCACATGTTTAAAACATCTTCTACTTTTTCAATTCTTTTATAAGATAATTTTGAAATATGAATCATTCATGATTTTCATCTAAACTCAATAATAGCTCAAGTTCAATCAATTATTTTGACTACTTTACCTATTCATTTATATCATACTTCTGGAACCCATAGAATTTCTTTTATTTCATCAATAACTTTTTCTCATCAGTCTTGATTTTCAGCAGTAATAGTAGTAACTCAATCTTCAGCTATTGAGATTCTTACTCAGTATTCTTTTTCCATTCTTTGAACATTTTCTCATCATTTTCAGATTACACTACTTATTTTTGAAACTGGTAATTGATAACTAAGAATAAGTGGAGCATATTTAGATAATTTTTCACTTGGTTTATCTTGTACAGATAACATTTGAGTTAATATATAATCAATTGCACCTATAGATTGTTTAAATGCATTTCTAAAAACATCCATTTTTAATCATTTTATTTTTACATCTAATTGCATAGCTGTAATTCATTTTTTTGTTCTTGCAACTTTAAAATCCATATCACCTAAAAAATCTTCTTGAGCTTGTATATCTGATAATATTTTGTAATCTCAAGTTTTTTCATCATAAATCATTCACATAGCAACTCATGCAACAGGAGCTTTAATTGGTACTCAAGCATGCATAAGACTCATTGTTGAACCACAAACAGAAGCCATAGAACTTGAACCATTACATGTAGTTATTTCAGAAACAACTCTCATTGTATATGGAAATTCTTCTTCAGAAGGAAGTACAGGAACTAAAGCTCTTTCAGCTAAAGCTCAATGACCTATTTCTCTTCTACCAACTCATCTCATCATTCTAACCTCTCCTACTGAATATGGTGGAAAATTATAATGATGTATATATCTTTTTTCAGATTCAGGCATCATTCAATCCAATGTTTGAACATCATCAGGTCAACCTAAAGTAGTAATAGATAAAGCTTGAGTCATTCATCTTTGAAATAACGCAGAACCATGAGTTCTTGGTAACAATCAAACTTCACCTATAACTTGTCTAACTTCATCTAATTTTCTTCAATCTAATCTTTTTTCTTTAGTTAATATGTTAGATCTCATAACTTCTTTTACTCTTTTATATACAAGAGCTCAAACAGAAGATTCATCGACTTTTTTATCTTCTGAAACTAAACAAGATTCTCAAATATTATCTGATCATTCTCAAACTATATATCATTTTTCAGACAAATAGTCTCTAACTTCTACATCAAGATTATTTAACTCAAATTGAAATTCTTTTTTACCTTTATTGTAAAGAACTTCCATTTTTTCTTCTGTTAAAAATTCTTTTACTAGATCATATAAAGATTCATCTGGATTATTATAAGTAGCTTCTACTTCTTCTATTCAAAATACTTTTTTATACTCTGCTACAAAATCTAATTGTGCATTACATATAGATTTTATTATTTCATGAGATTTTTCTAAAGCACTAACCATTTCTTCATCACTAACTTCTTTAGCTCATGCTTCTACCATAGTTATAGCATCTAAAGTTCATGCAGTAAGAAGAGTTAATTTTGCATCATGTTCTTGTTTTGTTGTTGGATTAAAAACATAACTATCATCTTCCATTAAAGATATTTTACAACCAGCAACAGGTCATTCAAAAGGAGTTCAAGCTAACATAAGTCAAATAGAAGCTCATGAAATTCACCATAAACCTAATTCTTTTTCTCAACTAGAAGATAAAACTGTAGCGATAATTTGAGTATCGTTAATAATTCATTTTGGAAACATTGGTCTTATTGGTCTATCAATAAGTCTTGCTGTTAAAGTAGCCTCATCACTAGGTCTTCATTCTCTTTTTTGAAATCTATTACCACCTATTTTACCAGTAGCATAAAATTTTTCTTGCCATTCAACTATAAGCGGAAAAAAATCAGCTTTCTCATTTAATCATTCTTGTTTAAATCAAGTAGAAACAAATAATACATTATCATTTTCATCACTAATAGTTACTGAACCATTTATTAATAAACCTAATTTTCATGATTCAAAAGAAATTTTTTCTCCTGATATTTCATATGACTTTTTCAAAGGAGTCAACATTGTAGCATTTTTATCTGATAAATTTATCATAAAAAAAATTTAATATATAAAAAAGATACTTTTTAAAAGAACAAATAATGAAATATTTCAATAAATATTTATCTCATAAAAAGAAAAACATAAAATAATTTACTAAAACATTCCATCATTTAAATATCCTTTTAAAAAATATCTATAATTATTATATATAATAAAATAAAAATAACAAAAAAAATAGAACAAAAGTTCTATTTTTTTAATTTGAAAATAATTTAGGAGGATCAATTTGAATATTAGGATTATACTCAATTATAAATGAATCTATATATTCTCAATTATCCAATAATCAATTAGAGTTTTTGTCCCAATCTAATGATCATCTTCTAATATAATTCAAATCATATTGCATAGATAAGTCAAAATTATCAGTTTGTGTTCATCATGGCAATATATATTTTCATCATGCTAAGATTGCTCAACCAATTGTATTCCTAGTAGATAATGTTCATTTCATATATAATTGATTCTTTAAACTATATGTTCTTTCTGAATTATCAACTGGAAATGGTAGCTCATCATTTCATACACTTATTAATCATCAATCTGCATAAATACTTGCATTTATATATCTTACATTTGGTTTAACATATACATTTCATTTATCATTATATCAATTTGATGTATTATAATTATCTTTTAATACAATTAATCATAATTTTTTATTTGATGTATTTAAATCTCAGCTAATTATAATATTTCAATTCTTAACTACTAAAGTTTCATAACTTACATTTCAAGATATTCTATAATCTCATTCTATGTAAAGAACTCCATCTGCTATTTGACTAGAATTCATTGTTGAAATATTTTCATATGCATTTTGTCTAATTTTAGCTCTAGATCAAAGTCATAAAACACTAGAAAAATTATCTTCTTGTCATGTAAATACTTGTTTTCATCCTCATTCTAGATTTCATAGTATTTTTACTCATTTGAATTTTTCTCATTCTGATGTTATTGGAGTAGTATCATCTCAAGATGTTTCTTTACTTAGATAATATCATACTTTTTCTCAAGCAAAAATATAGTTTATGACTGGTAAATCTATTTGTAGTCATGGATTATCATTTAACACAGTTGCTCAGCTATTTGTATTTACTCTTGCGCTAAATATAGTTCAATTAGTATCATTTAATGTAGCTCAACTTAAGCTTATATTTTGAACTTCTAATCATTCTCAATATTCTTTTATATCAGAACTAAAGTCAATTAAACTATAATTAGATAATAAATCTTTATCTATATTACTTTCTTCTAATAGATTTAACTTATAATCTAATTGAGTTCACAAAGTAGTTTTTCAATCCCATAATAGTGTATATGGATTTTTTACTTCAATATATCATGTAAATGGTTTCTTGAAATTATAGTTAATACTATTTAATTCTAATATAGTAGATCATGCATTGAATCTAATTTTTCAATCATTTCTAACAATAGGAGTTCTAGATTTTATATTTGATATTGTGAATTCAAAGTTTTGTCAATTTATTTGTTGGATATTTATATTATTTGGAACACTTTCAAAATTTAAAGCTTTTCATTCATTATTTAATAAGTCTGATGGTATAGATGATGTATCTATAAAGTTTGAAAAAACTCAATTAGTTCACCAATTTACTATTGATTTATTTTGATTTGTTGTTCATAAAATTTTCACTTTAATATCATTAGTATCTAGATTATTAGCAAAGGATCCGTTATTTTCTGTTGTTGTATTTGATAGTAACATACTTACTATTTTTGTGTCTAATTGTACTGGTGGTCTTGGTGCATTAGATGGACAACTAGAACTATCACATGAAGAACTAGTACTAGAATTACATTCAATTCAAACACATGTTGTTGTAGTTGTTGTTATCAGTGTACCACAGCTACTACTATTTGGTGACCAGTTATTTGTTTGTTTACAGTTTATTGTTCAATTAATATTCCATGTTCATTCTATACTACATTCACTCCATGATGGTGACCAACTAGATATATAACTTGAACATGATCATCCGTTTGTTGTATTTGTAGTTGTAGTTGCTTGTTGAGCTGGATCAGTTCATCAACTAGAAGAATTTCAAGTTAATCAATTATTAGATAAGGGAGTAATTTGTACAAGATTGGAATTATTAGAACATCATACATTTACAGCTCAACTACTGTCTTGATTTATAACTGCTTCTGCTCATCAGTTACTAATACGATCAATAAAAGTTGAGTAAGACTCCAAAACAGAAACTGTATCTCATTTATGATCAGTAAATTGCGTTGAAGTATCTCAATAATATTCTAATATAGCAACTGCTGCAAGTTCATCTAATATAGAATCATGAACTCAATCATAAACTACATCTATAGTTGCTCATCATAAATCAATTCATGGATTAGGATTTCTTCATTCAGATTCTCACCAATCATTATAATGATCTTCAGCTGAATTAACTTCTCAAGATAAAACAGCCGCTAAAACATCTGGATTAGCAGCATAATATCATGCTGATTGTTCCTGTGTCCATTCTGCATTTATAGTATTTGAATAAGATATTAAAATAAATACTATACTTAATTTAAGTAAATTTTTCATGTTTTTATAATTAATTTTTATTGATATTTAAAAGTTTTAATAAATTATCGAAATAATCATTTCATTTAAGTATTACAAATACTCAATTATTCTCTTTCAATAGCTCCTTAAATAATAAGTTATTAGTATATTTACTTTTAGCATTAATTGTATTTTTTAAATATTCTAAACTATTAATTTTATCTCATAGTTTGGCATAAGAATAAGAGATTTGAAAATATAATTCTCACTTATTATTTCTTTCATATCACATTAAAGTAATATCATCGGATAAAAGATCTAAAGATTTATTAAAATTAACAATAGAATCTTTATAATTATTTTGATTCATATTTAAATATCATAAATATTTATATGCAACAGATAAATTTGGATATAACTCAATAGATTTATTTAAATAATCTTCAGCTATATCTAAATCTTTATTTAATAATATTAATGCTCTAGCATATCAAACATATGCTAATGGATAATTAGAATTACTAGTTAAAGATTTATCAGCATATTCAAGAGATTTTTCAAATATATTATATATATCTGTAGTAGTATTATAATCACTACTATTTAAAACTATAGAGCTAAGTCAATAGTATATTTCAGATTTAAGAAAAGTATTATCAGTTAAACTTAAAGCATTTTCAAAATATTTTTTACCTTCAATTAAGTCTCATGAGTGAATTAAAGACCTTCAAATATTTAAATTTATAGAAACATTATTTTTATTCAACTCATAAGCTTTTTGGTAAAAATTATATGCTTCTTGTGAGAATCACATTAATTGAGAAATATGTCATATTTGATTGTATGCTACACTTTTTTCATCATTAGATAATCAATCTATATTTAATGCTTCATAATAATATTTTAATGAATCATCATAATTTTTAATAATTTCATTAGCATATCACTTTAAAAATAATACATAAAAATCATCTTCCATATTATTCAATATTAATAATGCCTTTTCAGAATTTTTAGATTCATCATAATATGCATTTCAATAATTTAAATAAGATTCAGCTAATAAAATATTAGATTCATAAGTATCAATTTCTGATTTTTCTAAAGATTCGATAACTCAATAATAATCTCATTCCAAGAATTTAAGCTTATTATTTTCAATAAAAGAAACACTTTCTTGAGAATTTATTTCATTATTATTGTTAGAAATAATTTCACTATCTCTATTTAACTCATTATTTATACAAGAACTTAATATAAATAAAACAAAAATTATATATATATATTTCATAATTTATTAATAATTAATAATATCAACTTTAATGATATCATATTAGTATAAATAACAAAAAAAATAGAACAAAAGTTCTATTTTTTTAATGATCATGTCAACAACAACCTCATTCATGATCATGATTATGTTCATGTGATTGTTCTTGTAAAAAACCTATAAATGTTTCAACTAAAAGCTCTGTAACTCTAGAGTCATCTTTTATAACGCTACCATCAGTATCTGGTATTATTTGTTTTAATAAATCTAAATGTTCTCTATATTTAGAATCAATTTCAATTTTTATTTTTTCCATATTTTTAATATATTATTTTTTATTATTTTTTTTATCCTTTTTTTTATCTTTTTTATTAAATTTCTCTTTTATATTTTCAACTAACTTCTTTCTATTTTCAATAACATCATCTCATCAACTAATTTGGAGTTCTCATTTTTCAGATAACAATATAGCTAAAGGTCTAGTAATTGGTATTTTTGAAAGTATTATATTTATAATAACCATTATTGGTACTGATAATAACATTCAAATAACTCACCATAATGTTCACCAAAAACCTAATGATAGTATAATAACAAGAGGACTCAAATTTAATTTATTTCACATAAATTTAGGTTCAATTATATTTCACATCATAACTTGAACTCATACTAAACCTGATATCATAAATAACGAATCATATAAAGTAAATCATGGTTGTACTAAAGATAAAAGAGATGGAAACATAACAGCAATTATTGAACCTATACTTGGGATAAAGTTCAATATAAAAATAAGTAGTGCCCAAAATACAGCAAAATCTAAACCAAAAGCTTTCATAACTAGATAACTAAATAATGCTGTAAAAAGAGATACAAAAGTTTTTATAACAAAATATGACTTTACATCTGATTTAATCTTATCAAGAGTTTCAAGTATTTGAAACTTTTTATCAGAATGTCATATCATTAAATATAACTTATTTCTAAAATGTCTATATTCTAATAATATAAATAAAACATAAAATAATATAATTCAGGCACTAGAAAATATAGAAGTTACTCATCATACAGTACGAGTAAATACATATTGTAAATTGATTTGATTTAATACCTCTGTTATATTACTTGGTTCTGGTATACGTAGATAAGCCAATGAATCTGATATAATTTTTAATACTTTTTCTTGATAATCTGGTAATAGTTTTATAAGTTCATCAATATTTGAACCTATCATCTTTCAGACTAGCCAAAATATCAATGAATATGATATTAAAGATAACAAAAATGATATAAAAGCAGGGATCCTAAACTTTCTAAAAAAATTAGATAATCAAATTATAGCAAAAGAAAATAGCAAAGCTATTATAAATGGTATAATTAAACTAGCTCATATATATAAAACATAGAAGAATGAAAACATTAACAATATAATCATTCCAAAATTTAATATAAAAGATGTTTCTTTTTTAAACATATTTATTTTTTATAAAAATAATTTTATATTAAACAAGATTTAAGAGATTTAGACAAATCTTTTAATCATGTTTTTTTAACACTTGAAACTCATATTATATCTTGTCAGAAAAATGTTTCTTTTGCAAATTTTAAAGACTTTTGGTATTCACTATTTGATAATTTATCAATTTTTGATAAAACAATCAAAACTGGCAATTCTAAATCCAATATATATTTATACATATCGATGTCAGCTTCTTGTGGTCATAATTTAGAATCAATAAGTAATACTACTTTTTTTATAGACTCTGACCTTTCTTCTAAATACCATGATATTAAACCATCTAATTCATCTTTTAAATTTTTACCTAATTTAGCAAATCAGTAACCAGGTAAATCTGTAAAATAATACTTATTTTCTACTAAAAAGATATTTGCTAATCTAGTTTTTCATGGTTTTGAAGAAGTTTTAACTAAATCTTTTTTCTCAAAAAGAGCATTCATTAAACTTGATTTTCACATATTTGATCTTCATACAAAAACTACCTCGTTATAATCATCAAAATAGTATTCTGTAGCTCATAATCATACTGATTTTAAGAATTTTACTAATTTTAAATTCATTTATAAAATATTTTGTTAATAATAAACTTATATGATATAATAAGGAAGAATTTAAAAATATAAAGTAAAAAAAATAAAATGTCTCAAAACATAGAACAAAAAACTATAAATAATGCAATTTCCGCATATTTATTGATATTTATATCAGGTCTTCTTTTGCTAAATAAAGATAATAAATATATAAATAATGATTTTGTTAAAAATCATGTAAAAGCTTCCATTATAATACATATATGATTCGCTATAAATTATATAATTTTTATAACAAATTCTCTTTTATATCAAATTAATTTATTTTGATATTGATTAAACATAATTATTGCAAATATAATATTTATATTTTTATTATGATTAACTCTAGTTTGAATATATAAAGCATTTAAATGAGATTTATTTGATATTTGAAATTTTATAAAAACAAATAAAAATATAAAATTAGAAATCAAAAATGAGAATAATTACAATGAAAAAGATAAACTTTCTATAATACTCTCTTATATACCTTTTATATGATATATAGTAGGTTCTAAGTTTGAAAATGAAAGTATAAAAAATATATTAAAAATAAATTTATTTATAACTATCATAATATACTTGATAAATTTATTATGATATTGAAACTTAACAAGTTTATTTATATTATCATATACTATACTAATAATATTTATATGAATAAATTTATTTACTAGAGATGAACTAATAAGTTTTAATCTACCATATTACTTTTTACCTGAAGGTAAAATAACATTACAAAAAACTATTATAAGATATATATCAAATTATTTTAAGTGAGACTTTAAAGAATTTAAAGATATAAAAAAAGAAATAATAAATGAGAAAAAAATAGTTAAAGAAAATGATAAAATAGAATTATCTAAATTAGAAGAATTAAAGCTAAATAAAAATTTGATTTATATCCCAATAATAAATCTAATATTTATTAAAGAAATAAAATCTAATTATAAAATTCATATAAAAACTTGAATTACAATAACTATTATATTTATTATATTATTTATATTAAATCTATTATGAATAATAAGTTCAGCTATAATGTTGTTAATTCTATTCCCTATATGCTTTGGATTATGAAAAATAAATAATAAAACATATAGAATGCCTTATATATATGAAATAATAGAGTTATCTGAAAATCTTTATAAAAAAGCTTCTAAAGCTAATAAAAATATAAAAGAAAAACAAAAAGAAGAAAAAAACTTAAACCTAAAAGTAAAATAAAAACCTAAGATTAAATCTTAGGTTTTTTATTTATTAGTCATTATTCTCATTTTTTTGTTTTTCTTGTACTTCTTTATATTTTTCTTCATATTTAACTTTAGCTTGATCTACTGCTTGCATAACTTGTTCTCTAGTAAGTTCTCATCCATTTGAATCTAATAAATCAATTCTAGTATCACTATCCCATATATCATCTCATACTGGAGTATTAACTTCAACATATACTCATTTAAAATTGTTATCATGATCAGTATCTTGTATCAAATTAACGTCTAAGTTATTTCAATCTTTTGTCTCAAAGCTTCATACACTATAACTATATCATCTTCCAGAACTAACCATATTTATAGCATTATCTAAATATTGATTATCATATTCTTGTTTAATAGATTCAACTTTTGCTTGAACATAAGTTAAAGCATCTTCATATGAACTTAAATTATCTGGTAAATTAGTTAATGGAAAATCACTTACTCAATCAAAAAATGGTGTATCTACATGTATTTGAGCTGGATTATTTTCATCTCATTCTTCAAATTCAAGAGTTATTTCTTTTCAATTAGCTCATTTTATAGTGAGTAAATCTTTGTTTGTATTAAATACTTCAGAAATCCACTCTTTTACTGTTTTAAATCATTCTGAAACAGCATCAGCAGCTGAGCTAAATCATTCTGAAATAGTTTTTCATGCAGAATCAACTAATGATTCTTCTTGTTTTTGTGAATCAAAGCTATAAAAATCTTGAACTGTTTTTTCTACATTTAATTTTTCTAACGTAGTTTTTCAAGCCATACCATCTGAAGTAATTCATAATTCAGTTTGTTTATCTCTAATAGCTCTAAAAGTTTGTGGTCAAAATTTACCATCTATAGACTCACCCTCTAATCAAACTAAGGCTTGTAATTCTTTTATACTATCACTCGTAGCTCAAACTCTTTCATAAAATCTTTTTGCTTTATTAAGAGCTTGTCATTCTGCAGCTTCTTTTTGTCTTTGTTCTTTTTCTTGTTGAGCTTTTTGGTCTTCCAATCTTGTTAACTCGTTTCTAACCTCTGTATTATAATTATCAATTCTACTTCTTAAAGAAGTTAATTCTTCCAAAGTAATTCAATCTAAATTATCTGGTTTTACAGGTTTATCAATTTCAAAACCTTCTGGTTTTTCTTCTAATTTAGAATTATCTATATATGTTTTTAATTCTGTTAATTGATTATTATAATTTTCTAAATTTGACTTATATTCAAGTAAATCAGAAATTGAAGCCTCAATTCTTTCTCTTTCAGATAAAATTTTTCAATCTTTTCAAATTTCTGGAACATCCATATTGCCCAATATAGGCATATTTTCTTCAAATCATACTGGAATTTCTCAAATTTGATTTTTTATATCATTAAATCTATTTATCAAATCTCAACTAATAATAGAATCAACATTAATTGATGAAATATCATTATTATTAATACCTGAATCGATAGTAGTATCAAAAAATCATGCTTCTTCTACACTACCATCACTTTTAATTGTTTCATCTAATTGAACTCAATTAAAGATTTTTACTTCACCATTTTCATATGTAATAGAATATCATCCATATTTTTCTTCTAAATCAACTTGTGAATAAGGAAATTTTTCTGTATTAAATCATGCTAGTTTTAAAACTTTAATCATAACCTCATAGTCATTTGCATTATCAACTGTATATCAGTTTGATAACATCTCAGTAGCTAAAGATTTTATAGCATCTCTAGTTTCTTTATATAATTCAGCTTTTTCTGTAGAATAAATAGTTTCTATAGCCGAAACATCACTTAAATCTTGACCATCAAGCCTTTTGTCAGCAAGTATATTTTTAATACTATTTTCTAATGATTCACCATCATTAACTGTAGTTTGTTCAGGTGAATTATTTCACGCCTCCATTGAAAAATCATTTCTAATAAATGATACTAAAAGTTTTTTAAATTGGTTTAAAAATAACATAATTTTTTTATAAAAATATTAAAATATAAAATAATTTTAACACAAAATAAAAATAATGTCTAAAATTTAAACTTTTATTTAATTATATTTAAATATACTATGTAAGATATAACAATAATTTATTAGAAAATGGAAATATTTTTATATATAATAATTTTTATATATTGAGCTCTTTTTTGAAGTTTTTGATCTGTTATAATTCATAGATTAAAATCTTGAGAAAAATGAATATTATGATGAAGAAGTCATTGTAATAGTTGTAATACAAAACTTAAATATTATGATTTAGTTCCTATATTATCTTGGTTATCAACTTTTTGAAAATGTAGATATTGTAAATCGAGTATTTCATATGTTTACCCTTCTTTAGAAATTTTTAATTGAATATTATTTTTAGCAATATCTATATTTTTAGTAGATATAAACAATATAATATTATTAGATTGAACTGAAATAATAAAATTAATATTTTGGTTAATAATATGATTTATAACAACACTATATATATTTTATGATATATTATTTTTAGAAATACATGAATGAATAATGTTAAGCTGAATTATAATAGCAATATTATGACTAATAGCTAATGAATGGTTTCTAAATATTATTCCATACATGAATGATTTTAATAATGATAACTTTTTAATATATAATTTATTTTTCATTCCTTTAGCATTTATAATAATATGATTATTATATATAATAATGTTAAAAGAATTAGAAATAAAATATGATATTGCTATATTAGCAATAATTATATCTATAATAAGTATATATATAAATATAACTTGATATAGCCTTAATGAATTCCCTCTAATAAGTTGAATAGTTTGAGCTTTGGGAATATTCATATTTTTCTTTTTACAAATAGTTTTATCAGGATGAAAAGCCTTATGATGATGAGACTTAAGAATATGAATAATGATATGATTATTATTAGGTGTAAGTTATTCTATAGCATGAATGATGATTACTTATATAGTATGAAGTATAATATCAATATTTTTAATCATAAATAAATACATAAAAACAAAAAAATCAAAAATTGATACACAAGTAGCTTTTTGACCATTTCTATGAATAGGTTTTTTTATAACAGTTTTGTTTATAAATTACATAGATAATTTTATAGAAATATATTTTTAATTATTGTAAAGTTCAATTTATTTACAACTAAATAAAAATTTGTTAAGATATTATCAATATTAAAAAATAAAAATAAATTTATGGAAAACAAAAAAACAATTGCAGCTATAAGAGACTTTATTATATCAGCAGAAAAATCTATAAAAAGTGCTAAAAAACTATTAAAAGACGTAATTGATGAAAACAATATAAATCTTGATACTAATTTAAATCTTGATACTAAATGATTAAACTCTTATAGTGATGAGGATGCAAAAATTATTGAATGAGTTTTCACATGATTAGAAATGTTAGGTTCTGATTGAAATAAATACCCTGTACCTGTTAATTATTCTTCAAAATCAAAAATGGTACAATGAGATAAATTAAAACTTACAATAAAAGAAAATTGAAAAATGCTATATAAACAAATTGCACCTATAGAAAGATTATATAAAACTGGTCTTATTGTAAAAGAAAAAGATAAATATCAAGTTGTTAGTGAATGAAAAACATATGATTTATTAACAGCAGCTGTTACACATTTTAGAGCTAATATATGAGATAAAATAACAATAATTGTACCTGAATGAAAAGATGCAACATTTGCAGCTATAGAAGCAGTTATACCAAAAGAAGATTAAAAAAAGAAAGCTTAAAAGCTTTCTTTTTTTAATCTTCTAAATCTACAAATTCATTTGAATCATCTGACAATTCTCATTTTACTTTGTAGATAGATACTGGCTCAGGATGTTGTCATAAAGTAGTTAAGAATGCATGTTTTCATTCTCAATAAGGAATAACCAATCTAGCTTCAATATTTTCAAATATTTTAGCAGACTGTTTAGATCAAGTTATAACTAAAACATCTACATCTCAGAAAAAACTAAGAATTTCTTCTTTTAACTCAAAAGTATCATTAGCAATGATAACTAAGTGTTTAGAATCGATAGTAAAACTATAAAAAAGTATAGAGTTATACTCTTTTACTTCTAGTAAAATTCATGCTTTTTCAAATTCTCCAGGATGATCAACTTTTAATTCATCTATAAGAACATCTAAACTTATAGTATTAAATAAAATTTTATTTTTAGAGTTAGATATAATTTCAATTACTCATTTATTATTTACTATTTCCATATCATAAAATTATCTATATAAAAAAAGTCTTGTTTCTTGATATTATAGAACCTATATCAAACATAACCTTTATTTTTTTCAACTCTTCCAAAGTAAACCAAGAGTATCATACAAACCTTTCTTCTGTTTGAACTATGGGAGCTTTAGTTCAATTATATTTAACTAAAAAAAGATAAACATCCTTATCGATTACAGGATTATTTTCTAAATACCCTGCTGTAAATGTATAGTTTAGCTTAGTAATAAACTTAATTATTTCCAAATCTTTTTGGTCTAATCAAGCTTCCTCAGATATTTCTCTAATAGCTGTATCTTTAGCAACTTCTCATTGCTCAATATGTCATTTTGGGATAACATATATTTCTTGGTTTTTAGAATTTAACCACTTAAGAAGTAAGATTTCAACTTTAGATCATTTTTTACGGTATACAATTCAACCTGAACTCTTTTCATATTTTTTTGCCATAATTTGAGTTCTAATTTATCTAAACTACTAATAAATATAAATAAAAATTAAAATATTTCAAGTTCTTTTGAAAACTAATACGATTTTTTGCAATTAAAAAAAAATTATAGTAAAATTTAATTACAAAAACAAAAACAAAATTAAAAAATAATAAAATAGTATGAGTTCTAAAAAAGATATTTTAAACGATATTGATAACTTTGATATTTTCAAAGAATATGAAAATAACTTAAATTTGAAAATAGAAGATTTACAAATTGAAAAAAATAATATAGTTTACAATTATGAAATAATAGTTTCAGAAAATAAAAAAGAAATAAAAAAATCTTTTAATATTTGGTCTAGTATTATTTTCTTAATTAAATACATAGCAACAACTTCTGCTATTTTTTGAGTACTTCTAGTTACAACTAACTATAGTGCATATGTACAAGTAGCTAAAAGTATTATTTTTAAAGAACAAGCTGAACAAACAAAAAATGGTATACTTAACTCTGTAGAAGCAGCAAAAATAAAGACAAAACTTGTAGAGGAAACTAATGCAAATAATGAAGAAGAATCTTTAGAAGCATCAACTATACAAAAATATAAAAAAGACTTAGAAGAAAAAGAAATAAATTTAGATATAGAAATAACTCCTTTTACAAATAGAATTATAGTACCAAAAATATGAAAAAATATACCTCTATTAGAAGTACAAAATAAAACTATTAGCTGAGAAAACGAATTAAATGATATTTTTATGAAAGAATTGGAAAATGGTATAATAAGATATCCTGGAAGTGCAAAACCAGGTAAAGAATGAAATAGTTTCATATTTGGTCATTCTTCTAATCTACCATGGATGAAATGAGAATATAATGATGTATTTGCTCAATTAGATAACTTAGTTTATTGAGATGAAGTTATTGCATATTATGGTCAAGAAAAGTATACTTATAAAATAAGAGAAAAAAAAGTTATTAAACCTGGTGACGTATCGATTCTAAAACAAGAACCAAATAAAACAAAAATAACTCTTATGACTTGTCGGCCTATAGGTACAACTATAAACAGATTAGTAGTAATATGAGAATTAGTTGAAAAGAAATAATTATTAAATTTATAAAAAATGTTGTGATTTGAATATAAATATATGACATCATCTGAAATATTATCAAATATAATTCATTTAATTAATTTTTGAATTATAGATATTTTAGTATTAACTTTATGAGTTATAATTATATATATAACAACATTTTATTTACTACCTCTTATAAAAATAATATTAATAGAAAAAAATAAAGAAAAAGAAAAAAAAGAAAAAAAAGAAATGCTAAGAAAAATAGTACTTCAAAAAGAAATAAATGAATCAATTGCTAAAGAACTTGATATAAAAAAAGACTAGTATTTTACTAGTCTTTTTTATTTAAACAAATTATATATTCTTCATGAGAACTATCACGACAAGCCATTGGCTTATAAGTTTTCATTGTTTCAAATCTTTTTTTTACTTGCTGAACTAAGTCATTGAAATCTTCTCATTTAAATACTTTTAGAAGCATATTTCATCATTTTTTTAAAAACCTATCACTAAACTCACATATAGCAATATTAAGTTCCACACTTGCATATTGATCAACATCAAATCTTCAAGTAGTATTTGGAGCTATATCACTAGTTATTAAATCAAACTGGTCATCTCAAATTATTTCTAAAACCCTTTTACTTAATTCGTCATATTCAAATATACTACAAACTATAGTAGAAACATTTGGATATGAGAAAGGTTTTACTTCTTTTAAATCGACTCAAATAATAGTTTTTTCTCTAACTATATTTCTAATAGCTTGTAGAAAACTTCAAGGAGCACATCAAATATCAATAACAGAATAATCTGGTTTTATTAAATCAAATCTTTCTTGTATTTCTAATAATTTATAAACACTTCTAGCTCTAAATCATGCTTTTTGAGCTTTTATAGCATAATCATCTCTAACTATATATTTTCATTGATTTACTTTTTTCTTTCTATGAAAACCTGTTTTCATAGGTCATTTTTGTCTATTCTCTACCCTATTTCTTTTAGCCATTATTAATTTATTACAATAAAAAATACAAATATATAAAATCATTATATATTTGTATTTTAAAAAGTAAACTAATTGTCATTATTTATTACATTATAAAACTCTGCTATAGTTAAATCTTTGTTTTTTAAATAAGTTGCTAATTCAACTCATAAATACCTCCAATGCCATGGTTCAATTTCATATCAGTCAATATTTAATCACCTTTGGTAAGTATTATGAAAACCAAATTTATGAGCATTATCATTTAACCAAATATAATACTTTTGTAGTTTTGGATTATTATCCCAATCATATTTTGTTGATGCTTCCCAAAAATCTACAGCTAATCAACTTTGATGTTCACTATATCAAGCTTTTGCACAAAGATTGTCCGGACAACCTCTATCTTTTATTCATTTTTGATAGTTATAACTTCTATATGCACTAACTACAAGCATTTTTTCTCATAAGTCATTGAAAAATAACTCTGACATATTTTGAAGACTCTCATTTGCTTCTTTTCTAAGCAACTGACTTCATCATTTTCAATCAATAATATAATCTCATTTTATATTTATAAGATTTTCTGGAATATATGATTTATCTTGAAAACTCAAATTAGATGTAACAAATTTTTGCAAAGAGCTATCTGTTTTCATATCTAGAGAATCTATAAATTTATTTTCATCTATCGAGTCTTGTAATAAGGATTTAAAATCATCATCTAAAAGTATTTCTTTTCATATATCATAATCATTCAAAAAGTCTCTTATAAATCATAATAAATATTCTCAATTATTTTCTATAATATTATTATGTCATTGATTATCTATTTCTATAAAATATTTATTTCATTTATAATTTTCAAAAACTTTTTTTCAATGCCAAAATGGAATAATTCAATCTTTATTTCAATGAATAATTAAAGCATCTCTTTTAAAATTTTTTACTATTTTATAAGTATCATAACTATCTTTTATAAAAAATAACTTTTGTGCGGCAAATCATAAATAATGTTTTGATGCATCATATCTAGAAGAAAGAGGGGCAAATAATAATATTTTATCAAATTCATTATTTGAAGCAAAATCAACTCATACAGCTGTTCAAATACTATATCACCAAACTATTAAATCTTCATTTTTTATATTCTTTTCTTCTTTTAAATAATCATAAAACTTTTGAGAAAAATTAGATACATTATTTTTATATGGTAATCAATCTGATTTTCAATATCAAGGATAATCATAAACCATAACATTAAATCATAATTTATTTATATAATTTATCCAATTATAGAAAAAATATATAGGTCAACTATTACCATGAAAAAAATAAACTGTCTTTGCATTTTCAATATCAGATTTCACATAGATTCAATTTATATTATTTCAATATCAATCATCTATATTTATTTCTTCATATTCTCAATATAATACTTTATCAACTGATAAATTTGTATTGTCTATTTTATATCAAGGAAAAGTTGATATCATTTCTATTTTTTTAGCTCAAAGAAATAGAAATACATATATAAAAAATAAAATAGCGATAATCAATATAATTATTTTATTTTTTTTATTTATTGTTATTTTTGTTTCGTTTTGTTCCATTTGTTTTTTGTTATAAGTCTATTTCAAACCTCTTATCATTTCATTCTAAAAGATTAATAATAGTATCTAAAATATTTTTTTTGGGAGTTAATTGATTTTTTGAAAAATTCAGCTCTATATTTGATTTATCATGAAATCATGTATCAACAATTTTTGGATTTAATATATGAACGCTTTTTCATTTTAATTCATTTTTTAATGCTCATGCAAATCATCTTATTCAAAATTTACTAGCTTGATAAACTGCTCAATACTTCATGAACTTTTTAGATATAATACTTCATAAAAAAATTATTTTAGATTTTTCATTCAATAAATGTAAAATCTTTTTTACCAATAAAATATTAGAACTAAGATTTAAATTTATTATATTTAAGTATTCTTGATCACTAGCATCTTCAAATTTTCAAAAATATCAAACTCAAGCATTTAATATTAATGAATCAAAAAAAATATTTTTTTCTTCACAGTTTTTAACAAATTTATCAATTTCTGAAAAGTTTGTTAAATCAATGTTAATATCAAAAACCCCCTCAATATCTGTTGAATTTCTAGAAATACAATAGATATTAAAATCATTTTTTAAATTAGAAGTTAAATATTTTCATATTCATTTTGATGTTCATGTTATTAATATGTTTTTTTTCATATATTTATTTAGTATTCTAAACATAAAATACATTTTTTATCCAAAGCTTTAAACATAGAATAAAAATTATCTCTTACTTTTTTAGATTCTCTATAAAATCAATCATTATCTAATTCTAGCATATGGAGTATATCTAAATCTCTATATTTAGAAAGTATTTTATTATAATCTTTTTTTGTATACAAAAGACCTGAAGCAAAAGAAGAATATGTTTTATTTATATCTATAGAGATTTTAATTTTATCAATAAAATCTTTATAAATTATTTCATAATCCTTTACAGGTAATAATGGTAAATATCTAACTCATACCAAATATCATAAGTCTTGTAGTTTTTTTATAGCATCCAATCTCGATTGCAAAGAAGATGTTCACTTTTCATATTTATCTATAAGAATTTGAGGATTTAAAGAAAAAGATATTTCTGTATTTTTTGGAACAAATCATAAATCTAATATAGACTTAATATTTGATCCCTTAGTTCTGATTTCCATTTTCACATTATCAAATTGTTCAAAAAATTCTACAAATTCTTGCATAAAATTTGTAAATCAATCCATTCATAATATATCAGAATAATCTGAGCTATAAAACCAATGAGTTTTATTCTTATCTAAGCTAGATATTTTTTCTAATATTTGTTTTTTGATATCATCATAATTAACAAAAACTACCATATTATCATTTTTGAAAGCTCATTTTAAATAACAATAACTACAATCATAAATACAATTAAGACTTGTTTTAAAGAAAAAAGCACTTTCAGTATGTCAATATCAAGCAGGAGCTTCACTAACTGCAGCAGAATTAAGTTTAGCTACAATTAAACTTTTAGAAGAATTTAAATTATAAAAATCTTTATCAAATATATTTTTATAATTATCAATATATATAATATTTGAGTTTTTAAATTTTTCTAAGATTTTTTTAGTTTGAGGATAATCTATTGCTTGTTTTTCTATATATAAAATCATTTATTTTTTATTTTATCAAGTATTTATCTAAAAATTTTTCCAATCTTTTTAAAAATTCCTTTTTATCTTCTAATAAATTTTTAAAAAAATAGTCATCAAAATTATTTCAAACTAATGAAATATATCTATAATAATACTTTTTAAATATTTCTTTTTCACTAAAAGTAAAGTTATAATTTTTAAAATAGTATTCAAAATCAACCTCATCTTCATAGCTAGATAAATAATTATCTAGTTTTAATAGTAGTTCTTCATAATCTATATTATTTTTTAAAAAATTATCAGCTTTTAAGTAATCAAAATTTTTTGTTTCTATTCAAACCTTGTCTACAGGAACTTTTAACAATAACCTAGGTATCTTAAAACTATCACAAACTAATTCAATTGCATAAGATTCCATATCTACATAAGATTCATTTAATAATATATTTTTATCAGAAACTACATTATCACTTGTAAGAATTGATTCTAAATCATATCAGTTTATTATAGTAGGAACAATTATTTCTTTATTGTTAGCTAAATTACATATTCTTGAAACTTGGAAAACTTCTTTATAATCATTTACATATCAACATACTCATATATTTAATACAAAATCAAAATGATTATTTTCTAAAAATCTAGAAAGATTTAATAAAACATTATAGTTTCATATTCATGTTGAAAAAAAACTTATTTTTAAGTTTTTTTGTTTAATTTCTTTTATTTTTGATTTAACAGAATTTAATTCTTTTGAATGAGCACAAACTATTAATAATTTTTTCATTAAGTATATTTAAGTCATAATTCTAATATAATATATGCGTTATTTTATTTTTTTAAAATTTTTGTCACCAAAAAAGTATTTAATCGTTATTAATAATATATTATTATTAAATAAAAAATTATGAAAAAAATATTAACTCTTATCTTTATAATGTTTAGTTTATTTGTTTTAAGCAATAGTAAAACTTTTGCTTGTTCATGTATACAACCTGCAAGCCCAAATGAATCAAAAGAAATGTCTACAAGTGTGTTTATATGAACTGTTTCATGAATAGAAGAAAAAAATAGATTAAACCAATATGATAAATTAATTGTAAGTTTTTCTTGAATAAAAAACATAAAATGAGAATACAGTGAAGTAAAAAAAATAAGTACTGCTCAAAGTTCAGCTACATGTTGATATAATTTTGAAGAATGAAAAGAATATATAGTTTATACTAACTGAGAAGTATGAGAAGAGTCAGTTTCACTATGCTCTAGAACATCATTAACAAGTAATGCTCAAGAAGATTTAGAATATTTTCAAGATACTATAGAAGAAAAAGAAGTAGTTATTAATGAAAATAATGATAACGAAATAGAAAAAAATAAAGATAAAGAAAAAATAATATATTTAATAATGTTTCTTGTATTAATTGCTTTATGACTAGCTATAATGAATTTAACAAATAAAAAATAAGAGAATTATTCTCTTATTTTTTATTATGCTAATTTATCATCAGCAACAAAATATTTAGGGTCTTAAATTAAGTTTATATCTACAATTTTATCAGAATTTTTTATCAAACTAATATAATCTTTATATAAATGTTTTAAGTGTAAATATTTTCAAACTTTTTCTAAGTATTATAATAAAAAGATAGTATTTTTTCCGTAATAAAATAATTTTTTGTAAATATAATTTTAGGTTTTAAAATATATAACAAATGGCTAAAAATAAAAGTTTTTTATAAAAAGTTAATATATTTGACTTTTTAGATAATACATGATTAAATTAGATTATTAAACCCTAATTTTTAAGATAAGTGAATTTTATAGAGACTATAATGCAAAATCCTCTATGACAAACTTTTTGATTTATAGCCATGGCAATAGCATTTATGGCTTTACTTCAAAAAGATGATAAAAAAACATTGAAAATAATTATTATTTCAATGATTTTTTGGGCTTTACATTTTTACACAATGTGAGTCTATTCTGCATTAGCAGCTACTATAATATGAATATTTCGTATATTTTTATCTTTAAAATACAAAAAAAATAAAAGAATATTTTTATGAATAGTATCAGCTACTATAGTTTTTTGAATAATTACATTTGAAAATAATTACTCTATACTTCCTATAATAGGTTCAATAATATCAGCTTATTGATATTTCTTTTTTGAAAGAATAAGATTAAGATTATTTATGTTTGTTACATCAATGTTTTGGTTTACATTCCATATAAGCACATGATCAATGTGATGAATTCTAAATGAAATACTTGTACAATTCTTATTAGTAATAGCTATGTATAAAATGATTATAGAAGAATGAAAAAGAGTATATTTTGTAGACAAAGTAATGTGAATTCTAAAAAAACCAAAACCAGATGTTGGTAGATATATAAATATCTATGATTTTATTAGAATAAAACAAAAAAATTTTATACAAAAATTTAAGATTAAATTTAATAAAGAAATAAAAAAAGATATTAAAATAGTAAAAAACGAAATAGAAGAATATAAAAAAAGTAGTTAAAATTTAACTACTTTTTTTATGTATTATATTTTTATTATCATCTATATCTAATATAACTTCATCTCATGAATTAATATTTCATGATAATATATTATTTGATAAATAATTAACTACTTTATTATTTATTATTCTTTTTAATGGTCTAGCTCAATAATCTCTATCAAATCAAACAGATGCTAAATGTTTTTTTAATTTTATACTAAAATCAGCTTTTATAGATTTTTTATTTAATAAAATAACTAAATCATTTAATATATTATTTACTATATTTATTATTTCATCTTCACTTAAAGGATTAAAAATAATTATATCATCAAGTCTATTTAAAAATTCTGGTCTAAAATATTGTTTTAAATCAACTTCTAGATTAGATAAAATTTCTAAACTATTCTTATTTTCTTTTGTTAATTCTTGTATCTTATTACTTCATATATTACTAGTTAATATAATTATAGTATTTGAAAAATTTACAACTCTTCATTTACTATCAGTTAATCTTCAATCATCCAATACTTGTAATAATATATTAAATACATCAGAATGAGCCTTCTCAACTTCATCAAAAAGTATAACACTATATGGTTTTCTTCTAACTGCTTCCGTTAACTGACCTCATTCATCATGTCATATATATCAAGGAGGTGCTCATATAAGTCTAGATACAGAGTGTTTTTCCATGTATTCACTCATATCTATTCTTATCATATTTTTTTCATCATCAAACATGTTTTTAGCTAAAGCTTTGGCTGTTTCTGTTTTACCAACTCAAGTAGGTCATAAAAATAAAAAGCTACCTAATGGTTTTCATTCTTCTGATAATCAAGCTCTTGCCCTTCTTATAGCAGATGAAATTGAAGATAATGCATTATCCTGTCATATAACATCTTTTTTTAATACTTCTTCTAATTTCAAAAGCTTCTCTCTTTCTGTCTCAAGTAATTTTTGAGCAGGAATTCAAGTCCATTTTGCAATTATCTCAGCTATATCATTTGAATCAACTCTATCTTTCAAATAAGTTACTCATTTCTCTTCTAAACCTTTCATTTTAGACTCATTTTCTAGTATTATTTTTTCTAAATTGGGTATTTCACTATATCTAATTCTTGCTACTTCTCATAAATTTCATTCTCTTTCAAAAATATCAGCTTTAATTTTGAATTCATCTATTTTTAATCTACTATTTTTAATATTATTTAAAATATCTTTTTCATTTTTCCATGTTTTTTCAATTAACTCTGATTCTTTTGATTTATCAAGTATCTGTTTCTCTAAAGAATCTAAAATATCTTTTCAAATACTTTTTTCTGTTTTTTTTGCTTCTAGTTCTATTTTTAAAGTTCTAATTTCTTTTTCTAATATATCTAATTCTACTGGTTTAGATATTGATTTTAACTTAACAGAACTCATAGCTTCATCCATCAAATCTATAGCTTTATCTGGGAGTTTTCTATCACTTATATATTTTATAGATAAATCTACAGCAGATTCTATAGCCTTATCTGTAATTTTTAATCAGTGATGATTTTCATATTTATCTTTTATACCTCTAAGTATAGATAAAGTATCTATTCTTGATGGTTCATCAACTATTACTTGAGCAAATCTCCTTTCTAAAGCAGCATCTTTTTCTATATATTTTCTATATTCATTTATAGTAGTTGCTCAAATCAAATGAAGTTCTCACCTAGCTAAACTAGGTTTTAATAAATTTCAAGCATCATTTTGTCATTCTCAATTTCAAGCTCAAACTATAGTATGAACTTCATCTATAAATAAGATTATCTTTCATTCTGATTTTTCTACTTCTGATATTACAGCCTTAAATCTCTCCTCAAACTCTCATTTAAACATCGCTCAAGCAAGTAAAGCTCACATATCAAGGCTTATTATTGTTTTTTCTAACAAATTATCAGGAACATCTTTCTCACTAATTTTTTTAGCTATTCATTCGACAATAGCAGTTTTACCAACTCAAGGTTCTCATACTAATACTGGATTATTTTTAGTTCTACGTGATAATATTTGTATAGCTCTTCTTATTTCTTCTTCTCTACCTATAACAGGATCTATTTTTCAAGACTTAGCCTTTTCAACTAAATCTATTCAATACTTTTTTAAAGCATCCTTTGTTTTTTCTTTTAATTGTTCTACATTCATAATTAAATAGTTAGCAACTAAAATAAATTAGCACTCATATATATTATGTGCTAATAAATAAAAGTCAAATTAATTTTTTAGAAATAAAAAACCATAAGTATTAACTCATGGTTTTAATTTGAAATTTCTTTTAATATCCTTTCAGCATGTCATTTTGCTCTAATATTTATATATTCTTTTTCTACTTCTCAGTTTCAAGATACTATAAAAGTTGATCTAATAACACCCTCTACTATTTTTCAATAGTTATTTTTTTCTCAATAAGCTCAAAGTTCTTTATGTAATATTAAATCTGGATCAGATATTAAACTAATTTCTAATCATTGTTTTTCTACAAATTTTTTATGACTATCTATACTATCTTTAGAAACTCAAATAAGTTTATATCATTTTGATTCAAAGTCAGTTTTCAAACAAGAAAAATCTTTATTTTCAATAGTACATCATGGAGTATTATCTTTTGGATAAAAAAATAAAATTGTATTATCTCATGATAATATATCTCCTAAACTAAGTTCTTTTTCTGAATTATTTTCTAAAATCAAATATTTATTTTCTAAATTAAGCTTCATAATAATTTTTATTTATATAAATTAAAATAAAAAGATTTTTATTTTCCTCCTCCCAAAATAAAAATCTTTTCTATGAACTAAATTCTCAAAACAATTTAACATCCATATTTTTCAGTTTAAAATTTTCAGGTAAATTTTTTATAATAATATCTTCAGGTAAATCTATTATTTGTCATGTATTAACATCTACTAAATGTATATGGTTTCAACAATTAGATTCAAAATAAGATTTTTTTCAAACTCAAACCAATTTTCTAAGGTCTCATTCTTTTACCATTTCTTCTACATTTCTATATATAGATGATTTTCATGCATCAGAATAAATTTTTGATATTTCTTCAAAAATTTGTTCTACAGTTAAATGTTTATCTTTACATATTTTTTTTATATCTTCTTTATAATAATGTGTTTTCATCGAATTTTACTTAACTTTTAAATATTAATTTAAGTTAATTTTAATTAAAAAATTATATAAATCAAATCTTTTTGAGAATAATTCTCATTTTTTATTTGACTATACAAAATATAGTAATATAATACTTTCAAGAAATAAGAATAATTCTCATTTCTAATAAATATATTTTAATTTTATAATTCATACAATTATGGAAAATAATGTAACTATGCCAATGCCTAGAGTTCCTTTAATTTGAGAACAAGCTCCAGCTTTTAGCTGACCTTCAACTACTTGAGCTATAAACTTCCCATCTGATTACAAAGGAAAATGGGTTGTATTATTCTCACATCCTGCAGACTTTACTCCTGTATGTACTTCTGAATTTATAGCATTTCAAGTAAAAAAAGAAGAATTTGATAAAAGAAATGTTGAATTAATAGGTTACTCAGTTGATGGTATACAATCACATATAGCTTGGGCATTAAATATAAAAGAAAAATTTAATGTTGATATAGAATTTCCAATTGTAGCAGCTCCATCTATAGCATATGACTATTGAATGCTACAACCAAGTGCTGATAGTTCTCATACAGTTAGAGCAGTATTTATAATTAATCCTGAATGAAAAATTTCAGCATTAATGTACTACCCATTATCAAATGGTAGAAATATAGATGAAATCATTAGATTAATTGATTCTCTACAAATGTCTGCTAATAATGGTAGAGCAACTCCTGCAAACTGGCCAAACAACGACATATTTGGATCAGATGTTATTGTTCCACCTGCATCTACTTTAGCTGAAGCTGTATCAAATCCAGCAAAATACGAAAATAAAGACTGGTATATATGTACTGAAAAAATGCCTAAATAATAAAAAAGAAGATTATTCATCTTCTTTTTTTATTTCCTCAATTTCATTTAAAACTGATTTTAAATATTCTAAATTATATAATGATCATTCTCTAACTACATTTGATTCATTAAAGACTAAAAAACTATCGATATAATACAGTTTATTATCATCTGATATAACTAAATTTTCTGTACCATATAAATCTAAAATTTTACCCTCAGACATTAACTCATCATATTTTCTTATAAAAAATTTAAATTGTTTATAAAGTTTTGGATTCATATAAATAGTTTCCAATAAATATTCTCTATTTTCTTCTATCAAAGTATCTATTTTTATTGATATAGGAGAACAAAAAACAAATATATCATTTCATGAAGAAACAAAACCTTGACTTGGAACTATATTTTTTAATTTTGATTTAATTAATTTATATTCATTTTCATAAACTTCTATATCTCATTTTAAAAAACTTTTCTTTGCAAATAACCTAATATTTCTTCAGTTTTTTATATAATTAATCATTTCTCAAACACAATTAGTTCAATTTTGCATAGCTTTTCTATGACCAGTTGGATACATATCTGATGCAACATCTTCTAATTCATCTTTTCTTGGTATATAATTTGTCTCCCAATTATTATTATTCATAATAAGATAATTATTAATTTATTTAAACTAATAATAACACATAAAAAAATATATAACAAAAAATAAGCAATTCTTGCTTATTTTTTTAGCTTTATATTTATATCATAGAAATTTTCAGATAATTTCACAATTTCTCAAGAAAAATTTTTTATATCATCTATAGAATTTTCACATATATCTTTTATCCATTCTCATTTTACTTTTTTAACTCAATGACTTATTTTCTTTCAATCATCTTTTAAAAAATTTATATTTATAACTTTTTTTCAACTATCAATAATAATATCTAATTTTTTTCTATGTTTAGAACAATTTGTTCATAATCATAAAAGCTTAGCATAACTTATAGGTAAAAGATTAACAACAACATCATAATCAAGTGAAGCTATTTTTTTAGCAATATCTAAAGACCAATAATCATATAGTCATTTTGTTTCTATTGGAAGCTTATAATTCCCTATTTTATCTTGAGCCTTAACTAATCAATACATTCAAGATAATATAAGAAAATTATCATCAAAATAACTTTTTCAAGATTCAGACATTCAAAAATAATCTATAGAATTATACATAACTCAACTATATCTTTTTATTGATTCTATAGTTCATCAAGAAAGTATATTTTTATTTAATTCTATTCATTCTTCATATCTGGCACCACTACATTTTAAATCTTTTTGAGTAGCAGATATTCCGATATCATACGGTTTAATAAAATCAAAAGTTAGACTTTCTTTTGCATAAGAATTATCTGAGTTTTTTCATTCACTAGGAGGTAATAAAAAAAGTATTTTCATTATTTTTTTTAAAATTATTTAATATATTTTTCTTTTTTAGTTTCACTATCAACTTCATTTCAATATTTATTATAATTAGTATAATAATAATCAACAAAATTATATAACTTTTTATCTAAAGGCATAAAATATCAATTTTCCCTAAATGCATAATCTTTTAAAAATTCATTTGCATCAACCTTATTTAGATAAACATTAATAAGTTTTTTATAATGATTTATATATATTTCTTTTAAATTTTCATAATTTGAAAAATTCAATGATACTTTATTATTATCTAACGATATTATTCATGATTCATTTAATATAGATAAATGAATTAAAGCTTCACAATAATATGGCTCGATTTCATTTACTTTTTTATAAGAAAGTAATCATATAGTTCTTATAACATGATCTCTTATTACTGACTCACTTAATAAATCATCTTTATTTTTTCACATAAAATAAGCGACTAATCATCATGTAGTAGCTTTAAATTCCTCTATATTTTTAAAAACACCTGTTTTTGAATTCATTATAGATTCACTATCTATATCCAACCATAAAGTATGACCAAACTCATGACCTATAGTTTCAATATCATAAACCTTATAAAATAAACTATCTTCTCAAAATAGATATTTTCTATAATTATCTAGTAGATTTTCATCAAAAATTATATTTTGTAATTTCATAAATGGTTTTGACCTTTTATTTGATAAAACCATTTCAGGAAAGGCAAATATTTTTTTTCAAAATTTATCTGATATAATTTCATCATTTGGAACAACTTGTGCAGAAAACAATCAAGTTAACTCAGCAGAAAAATATAATATAGGAGTAGTAAGGTATAGTTGTACTCTTTTAAAATTAGCTTTTGAAAACTCATAAGATTTTTTAAAATTATCTATTCATATTTCTGAAAATATATTTTCGTACATATTTTCAATATCTGATTCTACAACACTATCAAAAACATTATTAAGAATTCTTAAATCCCATTCTGGAGCAACAGCTTTTCTATATTTGTCTTCATAAAATTCCAAAGGATGTGATATTTGAAGAGGAGTTTTTATAGACATCCAAGCCTCATCAACCAAAGACCATTTATAAACAAGATTATCAACATCTCTTTCTAATAAGGCATTTTTTATAGAATTCAAATAGTTTATATACTCTTCTTTAGAATTGTATATTTCATCTTCTAGTTTTGATATATTTTTTATAAATTTATCTAATGATTTAACAATAGTATTAACTTCAAATTTAAATGCATCAAAATAACTTTTAGAAGAATAGTTTCAATCTAAGTCTTTTACTAAAACACTGTAAGATCTGTCAGCCAAATCTCATCAATGTCATTTATCAAATAAGTTATTCTCATTTAAATAATTTATTATTTTTTCTCAATCATTATTAAATAAATTTTCTAATTCTCTATTTATTCAAAAAATTATATGATTTCTCCATACTGGGAAAAAATTATTAAAAGCTATTCAAACAGTTATAGTTCACTCAACTATCTCTCTATAAAATTCTGTTAAAAGATTATTATCTTTTACAAAAGATAATAAGCTATTATGTATATCAATATAAAAATCACTAACATACTCATATGATTTATTTAAAACATCATCTTTTTTTGATTTTTCAAAATTATTTGCATCCATATAAAGCTCTAGAGAGTTTTCATGTAAGTCAACAATCCTAAAATAAGCCCCTAGTCTAGTTTCTTTATTTATTTCTAATCATACATAATCTAAAAACTCATCTAATATTTCCCTATATTCATTATCACTATCTAAACCAGAATACATATTTTTTAGAGAAGATAATACTTCATTATTATAAGAAATAATAGATTTAATATCATTTTCAAACAAATTTTTATCCATAAAATTTAATTAATTAAATTAATATATTTAATATATTTAATTTTTTATAAAATAAAAAAGAAAAACTAATAGTTTTTCTTTTTTTCAATCCAAAATGGATCTTGCCTAACCAAATTATTTCTATCTAAAGGATTTTTTAATAGAACTTTTATTGATTCTTCTAGAAAAATAGTATTTTGACTTCATTTAAATAAAATAATAAATTTATCATTTTTTAATTCGATATATTTTTTTAAAAACTCTCCTGCTTCAATTGAATACTTAAAATTTCATAAATGTTCTCAAAAATACTCTTTTGTTTCTTTTCATACACTAACTATTTCTCCAAACTTATTAGCATATTGAAATATTTTTTTATGTTGAGATGCTGAATTAACTCAAAGCTCCCTCATATCTCACAAAACAAATAAAACCTTATAGTCTTGAAAAAGATTTTTCTTTATATCTAATGTATTATCAATCATTTTTAATACACTTTGTGGTCATGCATTATAAGAAGAATCAACTATTGTTGATTCATTAATTCATTCATAAATATCAAATCTTCATTTTTGTATATCAAAAGATATATAATCATTATCTTCATAATCAAGCAAAAATCATTTTTTTAATAAATCTAAAGCCAACAACAAATAAACAAAATTTTCTGAACCAAGCAAATTAGTCTGAACTGTTTTAGTTCATATAGTTATAAATGAATATATTTTATTATTAGATTTTTTATACTCAAAGCTATAATTTAAATCTTTATTATAATAAGAATAATCCACAAAAATGTTTGATGAATAATCTTTTTGATATTCATCAGAATAATTTATAAATGAATAATCTTTTGTTTCATGTATAAGTTTCATCTTTTCTTCTAAAATATCTTCTATAGAATCAAAATTTTCTACGTGTATATAGTCCATTTTTGTAAATATACTAAAATCTGGTTTAACTATACTAAGTAAAAAATCCATATCTCCTGGATGATCAATTCAATACTCTAAAACTATAACATCATATTTCTTTTTTCAGATAAATAACTCTAATAAAAATTTAAAATATATTTTTATCAAAGATAAAACTCAAGGAGAATAATTTTCTAGATTAAATATCGAAAAAACTAATCATAGTTCACTGTTATAATTTTTTGGAGAACTATAAATAACTTTGTCTTTTAGATAATTTTTTAATACATTATAAACAATTGTTCTACATCATGTTTTTCATACACTTCAAGTTATTCAAATCACAAAAGGCTTATGTTTTTTAATATATAACTTAGCTAGTATTTTGTAAAAATAATATATTATTTTTAATAATTTAGATTTCATATAATTTAGTCATTAATTAATTTGTCATAATTAACCCAAACAAGAGCATCGAAATGCAATAAAGGAACTCATATTTTCTCAGATAAGTCTTTATAAAAAAGATTTATATCAGAATAGTCTCACTTATATTTTTCAAATAGGTTTATCAATCTAGAATCGATAGGTATAGATATTTCACTTGGATAACTTACAAAAGGAAAAATATTTCTAGCTCAATATCAAAACATTTTTACTGAAAAAGTAATTGTTTTTGCATCTTTTTTTTGATTCATTATTTTTGACAAGTCATCTCTTAATAAAGTCATATTTTCATAATAAAATTTTGACTTTCATTCAAAATCAAGACAAAAATCTTTTAATTTATTTATTCTTTTTATTTTAGTATCAACAAATCTTTTATTATTCTTTGAATTACTAATAAAATTAGCTAATTCATCAATTAAGCTATTAAAACTTATTTCTTTTTTTGAAAAATAATGAGAAAACTCTTCCCAATAATCTTCTCATTTACCAGATAATTGATAACATATAATAGAATTTGAAATAATTAAGAATAAATACAAATCTATATTATTAATTGAATATGATAATTCTTTTAAAGCTATAAACTGCCTATCAGTTTCTTCTATTTTTAAAACATCTTCTAAAGAATAATTTTTTATTTTATTATATAGTTCTTGCATAAAAAAACTTATAAGATAATAATATAAATCTTATAAGTTTTTTTTTATTTGTAAATAATATAATTAATATTTTAATAATGAGTTAACTTTATAGTCAGAAAGCATACTTCTAGCATCAAGAGATTCTAATTCTATAACAGTATTAATATGAGAAACTTCTCATCATAATCTTTCAATTAATTCAATTGAAGCCATTACTGATCATCAAGTAGCGAGTAAATCATCAACTATAACTACTCTATCACCTTTTTTTATTGAATCTTTTTGTATTTCAAATTCATTAGTTCAATATTCCAAATCATAAGATATACTTTCACAATCTCAAGGTAATTTTCATTTTTTTCTTACCATAATAAATGGTAATCACATTTTATTTGCCAATAAACTTCAAAATATAAAACCTCTAGCATCCAATCAAACTATTTTTGTTGGATTTCATGACATAATTTCAAAACTATTAATAACAAAATTTAAAGCATCATTATTTGATAAAATTGGAGATATATCTTTGAAATCAATTCATTTCTTTGGAAAATCTTTATAAGAATTTACATATTTTTTTAAGTCCATATTTTTTAGTTAAAATATATTTCATCCCATGATTTTACTCTAATCATATTAGGATGAACTTCTTCTCTAGAAGAATTCCATGGTTTTTCTATCAAAAAAGTTTTTATTCAATTATTAGCTAAATCTAAAGCATAATCAATATTATCCTCTACCATATGCTCTATATTATTTTCTATACAAATTTGTGATTTAGTTTTTTCTTCCTTAGAAAAATGATTAGCAAAAATTATTTCTTCAAATATATTAGGATAATGTTTATTTATCCATTTTCTTGTATAATCTCAAAATAAATCTCAATTTCTAGCAGTTACAATTTTAAAACTATATCACAAATCAATATGCTCTTTTATTTTATCTATAGCTCATAAAACAGGTTTCATAGACAAATTATCATTATCTGAAAACAATGCATCTCTAAACCAATCTAAGGCTTGTTCTAAACTTAAATCATAATCAACTAATTTATGAATATAGTAATCAATAATATCTTCTCTTTTTATAATTTTTCATGAAATTTTATAATCATGATGTTCCAAAGCATAATCAACCAATTCTGCTAAAACTTCATCCATGTCAACACCTATTACTTTAGTCATCTTTTAAATTATTTATTAAAATTATTTTATTTTTTTTAGTCATCTTTTTTATTTCTATTTCTCTTTTAGTAGCAAGACTTCTATTTTCAAACTTTTCAAAATAAACAAGCTCTACTGGTCTTCTATTTCTTGTATATTTTGCTCATCAAAGCACTGTTCAATTATGTTCATTTAACCTCCTATCTATATCGGTAGTAATTCAAGTATAAAAACTATCATCAGAGCATTTCAATATATAAGTATAATACATATTTTATAATGAATTTTGTATAATATAAAAAGCTGAAGAAAATCAAGTAGTTTCTGTTCTTAGTATCCTATTTCATAAATAAACTTTTTTAAATCAATATGAAGTAAATATATCTATTTCTTCTTGATCAAATCATCACTCTGGTCAAACAAAAATATTTATATCTTGGGATTTATTTAAATCTAAATCCTTCAAGCTAATAGACTCAGAATTTTGAGTATGAAAAATGATATTATTAGCTCAAGAAAAAGCTCATACATCTAAGTCATCTACTATAGTAAATTCTGGAATTCTAGACCTTCAAGATTGTTCTACTGCCTCAATAATAATTCTATTTAATCTATCAATTTTATTTGGAGATAAAAGCAATTTTTGACTTCTATTACTTCTGAAAAATAAAAAATTACTAACTCCTACCTCAACTCATTTTTGTAATATAAGTTCAATCTTTTCCAACTTATTAGGAATAGAATTTATTATATTTATATCAAAATCAATTTCTGAATTATTTTCTAAATATCATTGTTTCTCAAGATATAATTCTCTTTTATCAATTGAGATAATTTTATAAATATAATCTATATCATCAACTCAATTAAAAAATATAATTTCATCTCATGTTCTAACTCTTAGTACCTTTATTAACTGATTTAGTAAATCAGGATTTTTAATAGTTACACTATCATCACTAGACTCTAAAGCTTCAAAATAAAATCTTTGCATATTATTAAGTTATTTTTATAAAACAAAAAACCCGTGAAAATCACGAGCTATTATCTAGGCATACCATAAAAATCCAAACCTTTTTGATCAACCATAGTTTTTGTTATAAAGTTTTTCTTTTTACCTTTTATGAAAAATCCTCTTTCATCAATAATTCATTGTTCAATTAATGATTCAATATTTTTTGTTTTAAGTTTTTTCTTAGGAAAATTTTGCTTATTTTCAAAATATTGTTTTCTTGCTTTGTAAGACATATTTTTTCTTACTTGAGGATTTTCATTTCAAATATATACTTGAGCAGATTTTTTCTTGTTTTTTGCTAGTTTTCTTGCAGCTGCTTGTTTTTTTACTATTCTCGAAGTAAGTCCGTGACTATTTGCCATAACTAAATATTAATTTATTAAATTAAGTGTATTATAATCAAAAAAGTAGAAAATACAAAGTAAAAAACATATATATACTTTCTACTTTTTACTTTCTACTTTAGTTTTTTTAAAATGGAGCGGGGGACGAGGTTTGAACTCGCACACCCAAGGGTTGAAGCCTTAGTACACTCACTCTTTTATGTTACCCCCGCAGTTATCATTATTGCTAATGCACGAAGCATTTTATAAATTTTAGAAAATATGTCAAAACTTTTTTTAAAATATTTTTATTTCATTTTTTTAGTTTTTATGTTAAAATAAATACATAATAACAATAATAAATCATAACAATTAAATATATGTTTGAATCTAGCTTCGAGGAAATAAAAAATAGAGTTATGGAGTGAGTATATCAACAAATAATAAGTTGATTAGAAATATATCTTCCAAAATTCATATGAGCTTTAATAATATTATGACTATGAATATTAGTTTCATTTATTATATATAAAATAGTTATTTATATTTTTGAGAAATTCAAGATAATAAACCTAATAGATAAGTTTTTTACAAGTTTAAGTAGTAATGTAACTCAGGAAACAAATACAAAAGAAGATAATACAAAACAAAAAACAAAAAAAATATCTGATAAAATAAAAATAGATAAAATTACAGCAAAGGCATTTTCATATTATATATTTTTAGTATTTTTTAGATTAGCTATAGTTTTTATTTGAATAAAAGAAGTTGAAAATTTTTTATGAGAATTAATAGCTTACTTACCTAGTCTATTTATAGCTATAATAATATGATTTTTCTGAGTTAGATTTGCAAATTTTGTATATGGAGTAGTCTTTCATGCACTTGATCTAACAAAACAAAAAACAGCAAAAATAATAGCTAGTTGAGCAAAAATAATTATATTATTTTTTACACTAATGGTTGTTTTATCAAAAATATGAATAGCAACAGAAATAACTAATACTATATTAATATGATTTGTTTCAATGCTTGCCATAGCATGATGATTAGCATTTTGATTATGATGAAAAGATATAGCACATGAAATACTTGAAAGTTTTAGAAAATAAAAAAAGAGCTTAAGCTCTTTTTTTATTTTTTTATTTCATAATTATTTCATTTTGAATAAATAGTTCTTTGATCTGGAGATGTAATAGCTGGAAAAATAATATCACATTCTCTTATAACTGTATTAAAATCTATCAAGTTATTACAAGGACAACTATTACAAGAAACATTTCAATATATTAAATCTCAACCAGAATATTCACAAGTAACTGCATATTCAATTGGCTTACAATATCATGAATTACAAGCATATCAATCTCAACAATCAGAATTTATATTACAAACTTGATCAAATATAGGACAACCATCATTTACATTTACTCATGATATAAGAGGACATAAATCATCTCTATCATAAATTCAATCTCAATCGCTATCAACTAATGGGGTATCTGTAACATCATCAGTTCAGTTGTTTTCATTATCATTATCAGAAAGTTCATTCTCTTTATCTATACTATAAACTCCTAAATCACCTTCCTCACATCAATATAATCATTGATTTATATCTTGTAAACTACAATTATATTGTTGATCATTCTCAGTTCATACATATATCAGAACAGTTGCTGTATTAATATTTCATCAATTATCTACAGTTGTTAATAATACTTCATATACTCATGGTGATGTATAAACATTGCTAGGATTTTTTCAAAATCATGATTGTCAATCTCAAAAGTCCCATGTATAAGAAACTATATTATCATTAGTTGCTATAGCTTCAAAGTTAACCAATAATGTATCTACTCAATAAATTGGATCTGCATGTATTGAAACCTGTGTATCAATAAAATTATCTCAATCTCAAATATTTATATCATTATAAACTTCTCAAGTATTTCAGTTATCACTTATTACTCTCAAGTAAACTCTATATTTTCAATCATTTAAAAAATCATAATTATCAATATATTTTCAATATCTTTTTATTTCTTCTCATGTACTATAATTATAAAACCTCCATATATATTGTTCATCAGTTGAAATACTATCGTTTCAAGTTATCGCTACATCAGCATCAAAATCATAAACATTATCTTCTCAGTTTAAATCTGATAAATCACAATTAGTAGAATTAGGATTACATTGCATATCATATATATTCATTTGTAATCATAAATTAGAATCTACTCTATCTATACAAGAGTTACCCTTCAAAGCAACATAAGCAATTTGCAAAAATTTTTCTTTGGTAATTGCTTGTTTAGGTCTCAAATATTCAGAAGGATTTATAAGTTTTGAACTCTGCATATTACCATATAAGTCATAATCAACAACTTCATATGTTAATGCTTTTTGGAAATCTGGATAAAAAGAATAAACACTTCCATCAGAATTTTTTGGGAAAACATCACTAGATAAATTTTGAGTTATTTCTCATGAATATATTTTTCATCTAATTAATTCTGCTTCATAATTACTAAGAATTCAAGAAGCTCTCATAACTACAGCTAAAGCTTCTTCTAAAATAATAGTATTTTCTGGACAAAAAGGAGCTTCTCAATTTAATACATCTCAATTTTCACAAGCTGTTCAAACATCATATCATTTAACATATCATGAATCTTTAGCAGAAGCTATACAATAAAAATATTTATTATTTTTATTTACATCGTAAAATAATTCATCTTGCTCTCAATATTTTTGTATCAAATCAAAGCTAACTTCTGGAGATATACATTCTTCACAACTAACCTTCATCACAATTCAAACAAATTCATCACGATTAAGCAATTGTTTAGGATTAAATTTTCAATCTTTATCAGGACTAATAACTCAATTATCAAACATATATTGTAATTGATTATAGTATTGATAATCAGTATCAATATCAGAAAAAACCTCCTCTATTGGTATTGAAGCAGCATTTACATTTAAAAATCAAAATTGAAAAATTATTGATAAAAAGCTGAAAACAAAAAATTTTAATATATATTTCTTCATTGTTTTTTTATTTGTATGTAAATTAATTAACAGCATACATAACTATTCATGCAGCAACTGAAACATTTAATGATTCTTTAATTCATCTCATAGGAATTATAACAATCTTATCAGAAATTTGCAAAATTTCCTTACTTACTCCAGAAACTTCATTTCACATCACAAGAACAACTTTATCTTCTTTTATAGAATGTAATTCCCTATAATCAACTGCTTTTTCATCTAATTCAACACTCCAAATTTTGTATCAATTATCTTTTAATAACTTCAAAGCATCCATTGCATTAGTATAAAACTCCCAATCAATAACATTTTCGGCTCAAAGAGCAGTTTTACTAATATCATTTCTCGGTGGAGTCGGAGTAGTTCAAGTCATTATCATTTTTTCAAATCAAGCTCAATCACAATTTCTAAGTATTGCTCATACATTTTGCATACTACGAATAGAATCAAGTAAAATTATTTTTGACATTAATATAATTTTTAAAAAATATTTTATTATATTTTATACATTTTTTTTGCAATTTATCAATTGTTTTTCTTTTATTTTAGATGAAATTATGTTATAATAAAAAAAAGATTAAAATTAAAAAACAAAAAATGGAATTATTGTTTATTTTAGCTATTTCTTTTATAGTTTTCGTTATATACAAAATTATAATAAAAATTATAAAAAGAAAGTATGATTATAAAAGGACTCTGGAATTAACATTTTTGAAAGTAACTTTACCTAGAAAAAATAGTGATTTAGATGAGAAAAAAGAAACTGTAAAAGATTTCAAAGAAGCAATAAGTCTTATGGAACAACTTTTTTCTTCTCTAAAATCACTTAGTTCAAATACAATAAAAACAAAAATACTATGAGAAGACTTAATAAGTTTTGAATATATTGCTCATGAAAATGAAATATATTTTTATATAGTAGTACCTAAAAAATATAAGTTTTTAATAGAAAAACAAGTAAATTGATTTTATACTGATGCAATACTAGAAGAAACTAGAGAAATAAATATTTTTAAAAAAAGAAAATTTATTGAAGCAACATATATAAATACTTCAAAGGAGTTTTTCTTCCCTATAAAAACTTATCAAAAATTAGAATCAGATCCAGTTAATAACTTATTGGGAGCTTTCTCAAAATTAGAAGAAGATGAGTCAGCTGTTATACAAGTATTATTGAAACCCATAAATGATTGATGGCAAAGCAAATGTTCAAAAGCAAGTACACAAATAATTAATGGTAAAAAAAGCTTTTTTACATTAAATCCAATAAAAATTATAATAAGTATAATTGAATGACTTACTTCTAGTTGAGAAGAAAATCAAAAAGAAGAAAACTCTAGTTCAGCACTTACTCAAGAAAGAGCTAAAACTGTAGATGAAAAATGAGATAAAACATGATTTGAAACTATAATCAGAGTTATAGCAACATGAAACAATCAAGCCATGGTTGAATCAGAATTAAAAAATATAGTTTCAAGTTTTACTCAATTTAGTTACCCAGATTTTAATAAATTTAGAACAACAAAATATTTCAATAAAAACTCTTTAATAAAAAATTATATTTTTAGATACTTTAAAAAACCTTTTTATCTAAAACAAATGATTTTAAATACTGAGGAGATTGCTTCGATATTCCACTTCCCTCATGCTAGATATAACACTACTCCTGAAATAAAATGGCAAAATTTTAAAATAGTAAAAGCTCCTAGTAATATACCAAAAGAATGATTACTATTATGACATAATATTTACAGATGAGTAAAAAAAGATATTAGAATTAAAAAAGAAGATAGATTTAGACATTTTTATGTTATATGACAAACAGGTACAGGTAAATCTAGTATAATGCAAGTTATGGCTAGACAAGATTTCCTAAATTGAGAATGAGTTTGTATAATAGATCCTCATGGAGATTTAGCTAGAGACCTACTTCCATTTATACCTAGAGAAAGAGCTGATGATGTTATAGTTTTTGACCCTAGTGATACAGATAGACCTTTATGATTAAATCTACTTGAAGCACATAATGATGATGAAAAAGAGTTAGTAGCAATGGATGCACTAAATATAATGATAAAGCTATTTGGTAACGAAATATTTGGTCCAAGATTACAAGACTATTTTAGAAATGCGGTACTAACTCTTATGGATTATCCAGGATGATGAGCAATAACTGATGTAGTTAGATTGTTTACAGATATGGATTTTCAAAAAGATAGAATAAGACATGTAAAAAACCCTATAGTAAAAGCTTGGTGGGAAAAAACTTATGCTTCTATGTGAGATAGAGAAAAAGCTGAAATCATTCCATATTTTGCAGCAAAATTTGGTCAATTTACTACAAATAAAATGATGAGAAACATTATATGACAAGTAAAATCTAGTTTTGATATACTTGATATAATGCAAAGTAAAAAAATATTGGTAGTAAACCTATCAAAATGAAGACTTGGTGATTTAAACTCAAAACTACTAGGTATGATTCTTGTATCAAAAATACAAATGGCAGCCATGAGAAGAGATAAAATACCAAAAGAAGAAAGATCTGATTTTTACTTATATATAGATGAGTTTCAAAACTATGTTACAGATAGTATAGAATCTATATTATCAGAAGCGAGAAAATATAGACTTAGTTTAAATATAGCTCACCAATATTTATGACAACTAGAACAAAGTGATGCTTTAACAAAATCAAGTCTAAATCTTAAAAATGCTATTTTTGGTAATGTATGATCTGTTATGAGTTATAAAATAGGTCCTGAGGATTGAGAGTTTATGGCAAAATATTATGCTCCTACATTTTCAGATCAAGATTTAGTTAATATGGATAAATTTAAGGCTACTATGAAACTAGCAGTAGATAATCAACCTACTACTCCCTTTTCAATAATACCTGTTAATCCTTATCTTGAAACATGAGATGATAAATTAGCAAAAGCATTTACTGAATTATCTAGATTGAAATACTGACGTGATAAAGATTTTGTTAGTAAAGAAATTGAATATAGAGTAGGTACAAAATAAAAAAACTAGAATAAAATTCTAGTTTTTTTATTTGAAATTTTCTAATTTATACTTTTTTCATGAACTATCTTCAAAATATATATCAGAACCTGAGTAATATATTTTTTCCAAAGATATATTAGTATCATATAAAGATTTTTTTTCTTTTGTAAGTGGATTATAAAAATATATAGAATTATTAGTATTTAAATCTAATCATAAATTATTTAATCTAATAGTATCTGTATTTTTTATTATTCAAATATAATAGTTTTTATAATAAACAAAATCATGAAAAAAACTAAAATATTCAATGCTTGAAGATTTTTTATTATAAACATAACTTCATTTATCAGTAACTAAAATATACTTATCATTATATTTTTTAGCATAAATAATATCTACAAATATATTCATTTTTAATAAATTATTATTATCAAGCTCATAAATATAATAATCCTTAGCTATCTTTAATAAAAAAGAATTAGAAGAATAAATAGTTTTTACATTTATATTTTCTTTTGGATACAAATCAAAGTTTAAAACTTTTTTATCTCAAACATAAAGTTCTAATCAATTTTCTATTTCTTTAAAATTAAATGATATATTTTCAAAATCAAAATAAATATAATAATCTAATTTTTCCTTTAAAGAATCTATTTTGTCTTTAACACTAGATCATGTATTAGATATATTCTCTTCAATTTCAACTAATTTTATTTCTTCAACCAAAGCTCAAGTACTTGATTCTTGTAATTGAGATTCCTCTATTTTATTTTTCAAATATATATTATTATAATAATAAAATCAGAAAGCAAAAAAGGCTAACAATATTATTATAGATAATCCTCTATTTGAGAACATATTAAATATTCTCATTAACCTATAAAACATAAAATAAAATTTAAATATTAACTAAATATAATATATACAAATACTTAGTTAAACAAAATTTTCTTGATTAAATAATTAATAAAAATATAATTAATATAATTTTTAAAAAAATTATATTACACTAAACAAGAAAAAATGATTATAGACTGAAAAAAACTAGCATGAGAAATATATGATGAAATAAAAACAGAAGTTTCAAAAAACAATAAAAAACCTACTTTACTAGCTGTTCTTGTATGAAAAAATAGCTCAAGTATAAGATATATAAATCAAAAGAGAAAATGGGCTGAATATGTATGAATAAATTTTAGATTAGAAGAATTTGATGAAAATATAAAAGAAAGAGAATTACTAGCAAAAGTAAAAGAATACAATAATGATGAAAATATAAATTGATATATAGTTCAACTTCCCTTACCTAAACATATTAATTCTACAAAAATAATAAATTCTATACATCCAAAAAAAGATGTTGATGGTTTCCATCCAGTAAATCAATGAAAAATACTTATTTGAGATAATAATTGATTTGCTCCATGTACTCCAGCATGAATAATGGAAGTTATAAAAGATGAAAAAGTTGAGTTAGAATGAAAAATAGTATGTGTAGTATGAAGAAGTAATATTGTTTGAAAACCAATAACAGCAATGTTAATAAATGCATGAGCAACAGTTATTAGCTGTAATAGTAAAACAAAAAATATAGCAAAACATACTACTCAAGCAGATATAATAATTGTAGCGGCTTGAAAACCTGAAATACTAAAAGTTAATATGCTAAAAGTATGAGCTTTAGTAATAGATGTATGATTTACTGTAGTTGATTGAAAAATATATTGAGATGCTGACACAAAATTGATTGATTTAGTTTGAAGTAAAGTTACTCCTGTTCCTGGTTGAGTATGAGCTTTAACAGTTGCTATGCTTATGAAAAATACACTTAAGGCCTTTAAGCTTCAAAATAAATAAAAACAAGTTTAATAATGGCTATAATAAGCCATTATTAAACTAATTCAAAAAAAGTATAAAAAAAGTTTTGACTTATAAAAGTTTTTTAATAGAATATCTCTCGCAAGTTAGAGATAACTTCTAAGCGGGTATAGCTCAATTGGCTAGAGCATCTGCCTTCCAAGCAGAGGGTTGTGGGTTCGAGTCCCATTACCCGCTCCATTTAAAATAAACAATAATAATTACGAATTACGAATTACGAATTTATACAATCTTGTTTGTAATTTGTGTTCGTAATTTTTATTAATACGGGTGTATAGCTCAGTTGGTTAGAGCGCACGACTGATAATCGTGAGGTCGGTGGTTCAACTCCACCTATACCCACCATTTTTTTACGGGGACTGGCGCAATTGGCTAGCGCACACGCTTTGGGAGCGTGGGGTTGTGAGTTCGAGTCTCGCGTCCCCGACCATTAAAAAAATAACAAACAAAAAAGACAACTAATTAATTAGTTGTCTTTTTTAGTATTTGAAATATTATTATAAAATAATAATTATATAATAAATATAAATGAAACCAACATCTCATTTTATATGAATAGAACTAAAAGCAGAATTATTTTCTAATATAATATCAGGAGATAAAAGATTTTTGAATAATATAGAAAAATATTGAAGACATTACTAAAAAAATCAAAGAATATATGAAGAAATTCAAATAAAATTATAATTTTATATATTATTCAAACTACCTCCTATCTCAGTTCTAATCTTCTAAACAAAAGCAAACCATTAAAATAAATCCATACACTTTATTACATATATGGTATAATTATAATAGATATTTATAAAAATTTGATCTAGACTTTTTTCTAAAAATTAATATATTATTAAAAAATTAAACAATAAAAATACAAAATGACTAAATATAAAAAATTAAAAGTAATTGATTTCTTTTGTTGAGCTTGATGATTTTCTGAATGATTCAGACAACAATGATTTGAAATCATAAAATGAATTGATTTTTGGCAAACAGCAATAGATACTCATAATCTAAACCATAATCTAAATGATATAACTAAAAATGTTCTTGATTTTTGGAATGAAGATAGTTCAAATATAGAAGAAATTAATAAGTTGGAAAATACTGAAGTTATCATTGGAAGTCCTAGTTGTGTTTCATTTTCAACATCAAATAAATCAGGAAAAGCAGATAAATCTCTATGAATACAATTAATAGAGGCTTATTTAAGAGTTATTGCTGTAAAAAAACATCAAAAAAATTCTAAATTAATTGCTTGGTATATGGAAAATGTTCCAAATTCAAGAAATTATGTTGAAGAAAATTATTCATTTGACATGCTAAATTTATCAGATTGGGCTAAAAGTATTTGAAAAAATCCTTCAGATATAGCCCTAAGCGTAAAGAATAATTGAGATATATTAAATTCATGAGACTATTGAGCTCCTCAAAGTAGAAAAAGATTTATTGCTTGAGAATGGTGTAAAACAGGAGAATTTTTAAAACCTACAATAACTCACTCTAATCATAAAACTTTATGAGAAGTGTTAAATAAACTACCTAAACCAAATTTAGAAAAAATAAATATTGAGTCTTCTATATTTATAGACCCTAACTATAAAACATTAAAATTAAAATGATTAGAACTTACAGATCATTTTTATGATACATGATTATATAAAATAGAATGGGAAAAAGCTAATGATTTAAAAACAAATCATATTTGTATGTGAAAAATGTCATTCCCAGAAAATTTAAATAAACCATGTCGTACTATAATGGCCACTAGATCAGCAAGCACAAGAGAAGCTCTGATATTAAAATCTGAGTATAATAGAAAATGAAATTGAGAATATAGATTACCAACTATTAGAGAAATATCAACTCTTATGTGATTTCCATTATCTTACCAATTTACATGATCAGAATGATCAAAATGGAGACAAGTTTGAAATGCGGTTTCACCTCACTTAAGTTCAGCATTAGCAAAAGCTATTCGTATAAAGTTATGACAAGAAGTGGTTTCTAATTTAAGTTTTATTGATCTAAAGAATCACTATATAAACGTAAAAAACTTAAATACATTTACTGAAAATGAATTTAATTCACCAAAAACTAGACAAAAAAATGCCCGCTTTAGAAGACCTATTTTAAAGAAAAACAATATTACTGTGGATTTATTAAATTACGATGAAAATAATGAAGTATGAAAAAAATGGTTTATAAAAGTCTTCTTTTGAACTTGAATATGATATAAAAATATTGAAATAAATAAAAAACATATAAATAAGCTAGAAAAAGTATTAAAAGAAAATATTGAAGATTTTGACTTATTAAAAAAAGAATTAGATTACCTATTTAATAAAGTAATTTGAAAAATAAAAATTCAAGAATTACAAAAAATATATGAAAATGATTTACATATAGAAAATACTAAAAATCCTATAAATATTAGAAATTATCTATATGAGTTTATTACTAATAAAATTATAGATGATAAATTGATATCAAATATAGATTTTATTCCAAAAAATAAAATACCAAAATCTCATTTATTTACAATATATTCTATTTGAAACTTAATTTTTAATTAAAAAATATGAATAAAGAAATGCGTATTGAAAAAATTTCTGAAATATTAAATCAAAATCCTATTTGATCAAAAGAACTATTATGGAAAGGAGCTTTAAAAACTTTTGACGTTTATGAGGTTCCATTAAAGAATCTAATCTATAATAAATATAATGGTCGTATATTAAGCCGTACTAAATCCCTTGAGCAACAAGGATGAGATATAAAATCAGATACAGAAGCTTGAAAATTAGTTATTGAAGATTTATTATGGAAATCAAAAATAGACAGAAATCAGAAAACATTAAAAGATTTAGAAAAGTTCTGACAAAAAGAATACTGAATAATTACAAAAGATTGAATAATTATTGACTGAAATAGAAGAGCTATGTTACTTAATAAAATACCTAAATACGAATATTTTAAAACAGTAATATTAGATATAACTTTAGAAGAAAATCCTATAGAGATACAAAAATTAGAAACTTCTTACCAAATGTGAGAAGATGAAAAATTATGATATAACCCTATAGAAAAATACTTAAAATCAAAAGACTTACTTAATCAATGAGTATCTGTTGAACAAATATCAGATTGGATGTGAGAAACAAAAGCTACAATTGAATGATATCTTTCAGTAATGAACACAATGGATGATTATTTAGATTATTTAGGTTATAATTGAATTTATACTCAATTAGATTGAAGAGAAGATCAATTTATTAGTTTAACTTGATGGTTAAGTAATTTCTATGACAATCAAAGTGCAAAATGATTTGATTGATATAATAATGGTGATGTAGATGATTTAAAAACAATTGCTTTTGATTATATAAGAGCAAAATATGAATGAAAAAGTTTTCGTAGTCTTGCAAACTGACAAAAACAAAATCATTTTTTCTGAAATAAAGAAATATGGGAGAGTTTTAAAACAAGCCATTTCGAAAAAATAATACCAATTCAGGATTTAGAAGAAAAAATAAATTTTGATTCTCCAGACTTAAAAAGTACTTTAGATAGTAGAGACTCAAAGTTTATAGATGATAGTTATGATTTATTAAAACAAAACTTAGAAGATCATGAAACAAAATTAGGAAATCAGCTCCATAAAAATGAACCTTTAAAATTAGTTAATAAAGCAATTGATGCTATTTCTGTTGCCAAGATAAATAAAAATTCAAAAAATGATGATGTAATTGAAAAAATAGAAGTATTAGACAATATTTTAGAATCAATGATGTTTTCAAAATCTCCAAAATCAATTTTAAAGAAAGTTATTGAATTATTAAATTCACTAAATTCAACAAAAGTTTCTGATAATGATAAAAATGAAATATTAACTTACACAAAAGATATTCAAAAAATAACTTATCAATTAGAAAAAGATATAAAAACTAATTAATTTTATTTATGCAAAATGAAATACATATTTCAATAAAATGAGATAATTTTTTAATAGAATGAAACAATATTTCAATAAATGAAAATAAAAGATTAATAATATGATTAAAAAGACTTAATTATTTTATAGATAACAGTTTATTGAAAATACCTTTTTCAAACCTAAATAAAATAATAATTCTTGAAGAAATAAAAAATATTTTTAATAAGTTTAATTATAAAATTATTTTTGATTCAAGTATCAAAACTGAGCTAGAGTCATATAATAAAGAACAAGAAAATTTTAATGAATTTTCTTCTAAGGCAAAAAAGATAAGAAACAATGACTTTTCTGATTCAGGTGAATTAGAAGCTGATTTTAGAGAATTTAAAAATGTATTGGAAAAATGAATGAGTAGAACTCTATATCCTTTACAAATGTTATCAGCATTTCATATGGCTTTTTCTCAAAATTCATGTAATTTTGCTGTTCCATGAGCTTGAAAAACTTCCATAGTATATTGATCATATACATACTTAAAAAGCTTACCTGAAAATGATTCTAAACATGTTGATAAATTATTAATTATTTGACCTTTATCTTCTTTTGCTCCATGGGAGAAAGAATATGAGGAATGTTTTTGATATAAAGTAGAAAGTCAAAGATTATCTTGAGATATATCAATTTCTAGAAAAAAGAAAGAAGAACATTTATATTCAAATAATCCTAAAGAATTAACTTTAGTTTCTCATTGATGAGTTGATATATTTGAAAAAGAAATTACAGATTTCTTAAAACAAAATAAAGTAATGGTTATTGTAGACGAAGCTCATCGTATTAAAAATCCAAATTGAATTTGGTGAGAAAGTGTTGCCGAAATAGCAAAAGAAGCAACTTCAAGAGTAATATTAACATGAACTCCAGTACCAAATTGATATGAAGATATTTTTAATCTATACCGTTTTATATACCCTTTTAAATATAAAGATATATTAAAAATTCACTATGACCAATTAAAAGAATTAACAAAAAATCAAAATAGTACTGATAGTAATAGAATAAAAGATTTCATAAATAATATAAATCCCTATTTTATAAGAATAAAGAAAAAAGATTTACAATTACCTGAAATAAAAGAGAATATTATATATGTTGATATGACAGATGAACAAAGAGAAATATATGATTTCATTGAATGAAAATATATAGAATCATTTTCAAAGGACCCAAATGCATCAATAAAAGATACTTTAAATAAAGCTAAATTAATTCGTTTAAGACAAGCTGCTACAAATCCAAAATTACTTACTAAAGTATTAAAAGATACTTTAGAAGCATGAATTGATTGAGAACAAGACCCAAATTTAAAATTTGCCTTACTGAATAATGAAACAATAGATGACTCATTTATTTTTTCAAAAATAAATAGTTTTTGAAAAAATGGGAATATTCCTATAAAATTTCAAAAAGTTAAAGAAATCATTGATAAAATAACTAAAGAAAAGTGAAAAGTTATAATATGGACTATTTTTATTCAAAATGCTGAAGAACTACAAGATTATCTTAAGAGTTTAAATATAAAATCAGAATTATTAATAGGTAAAATTCCTCAAGAAGAGAGAGAAAAAATAATTGATAAATTTAACAATCCAGATAACCAAGATTTTAACTTAGTTATTGCAAACCCATTTTCTGTATCTGAATCAATATCACTACATAAATGATGCCATAATGCAATCTATATGGAAAGAGATTATAATTGTTCTAACTTCCTTCAATCAAAAGATCGTATACATCGTGTTGGACTAAAAGAATGAACTGAAACAAATTACTTTTACATAATATCAAAAGATTCTATAGATACAGTAATTAATGATAGATTAAATGATAAAGTAAAAAGAATGGAAAAGATAATTGATGAAGATATTCCTTTATTTAAAATAATAGATGATAATGACGAAACAGATATTATTAAATCATTATTAGAAGACTATGCTAGAAGAGCTAAAAAATTATAATAATTTATGAACTCCCTGATTTTTTTGGGAACTTTTTCAACATCTAAGAAATAATGATAACCTTCTTACCGAAGAAGATATAAAATGATATTTTTATAATAAGATTATTGATAATAAATGAATATTTGATTGATGTATTCCTCTATTAAAATTATCAAAAATAATTTACATAAATGAAGATTCAAAAGAAATAGAACAATGAGTAGAATATAGAAATATTGCTATAAGTGAAACTTTATGTAAACAAAAATTATTAGAGGGCTTTTTATTAGCTTTTCATAAAGACGAAACATTTTATAGTATTCTAACATCAGAATATAGTTCATATGATATAATATATAAAACTATTCAAATTGATTATTCAGCCTTTTGAGTAAAGTATGCAAATATAAGAAATCTTCTTTTGGACTTTAATTTTTTAGTAAAACATCCTGATTTTCCAAATAAGAAACTAATAATAAATCCTTGATGGAAAAAGTTTTTTGATAAATATTTTATTACAGAAATAAGAAAAAGGAAAATATGAATTGATGAATTAAAACAAAATATTGAGAAACAACAAATTAATTGAGAAATAGCAGAAGAATACGTATTAAAATATGAAAATTTAAGACTAAATAATAAAGAATGAATTCAATGGATTGCTCCATTTGATTGTAATGCTTGATATGATATTTTATCATTTGACAATCAAGAATCAATAAATGACTATAGGTATATTGAAGTAAAGTCATATACTTGAAATATTCCCTATTTTTATTGGACACAAAATGAAATGGAAACAGCAAAGAATAAGAAAGAAAAATATTTTTTATATATAGTTAATAGGGATGAAATTAAAAATCCAAATTATATTCCCTTGATGATTTCTAACCCTTATATAAATATATTGGAAGATACTATAAGGTGGGATAAAGAAATAAATAAATATTTTATTACTGAAATTAAAAGTAGTTAACCATTAATATTAAAATTATTGATATGTCCAATGAAATTTGTAAAGAATTAGAAATAATTATAGATAATTTATTAACTGAAATAGAAGATAGCTTACCATCAGATTCATTAATAAAATTTACTATATTTACAGAAACATTAAGAGTTTTAGATTTACATAGCATTGCTACTAATACTGATGAAATAACTAATTCTATTATAAAAATGTGATGGAGTTTATCAACTTCATTCTTATTTTCAGGTATTAATGCTTGAGGTTTTCCTTTTTCTGAAAGTACTGAACAATCTTTTAAATATGCATTTAATTTATTGTATAAGTTATGAACTATTGTTATGTTAAATAGGGTTATTGATATGGTAAAAGCTAATGTAGTGTTAATTAAAAAAGAGAATAATAAATTTATTTTTGAGAAAAATAAAAATATAGATATAAATTCTCAACATCTTGATAGGTTAATGTGAATAGAATATTTTGAATTGAAAGAAGAATTAAAAGATGAAAAAAATAAATATTTTAATCAATGGGAACGTATAGATAAAGAGAATTTAGAAGATTTCTCCAATAAAGAATGAATGTTTTATATTTCATGTGATTTTGATTATTCAAAATTTTATGCAAATAATATTGAAAAAAGTTTACTTAAACAGATTAGTCCTTGGGATTCATGAAAAGGAATAATGATAAAATATGATAGCACTCCAGAAATTGATAAACATTATTCATTAAAAGCTTTAGAGATTGTTAATAATTGGTGTGAAGAAGCTTGATTTCATGATAAATTAAAAATTTGAAATATTAATGGATGAGATATAAAACTTGTTATTCTAAGTATTACTAGTTTTCATCTTAAACATACCCAAAGTACATTACTAGCTCATAAAAAATACCCTGAAGTTTTAGTAAGGCAAACTCTTACTTTATTTACGAAAATTGAAGAACTTATAAATTCAATATCAATGTTTTACAATATTGATAAAAAAATAATTACTGAAGCTTTAAATGCTATTACTTTGAGACCTGAAGATCTTAATTTATTAAAAAAATCAACATCAAAGTTTATACCATTATTAATAGATTCTGGTAACGGTTTTTTATTAAGACCTATATCTAGCATGGAAGAAAATCCATTTTTTTCTGTTATAGATATTTTAACACATAGAAATCCAAAATTTATAAATGATATTTCATCTTTTAGAGAAGAATGGTTAAGAAATAATTTATATTCTATTTTTGCAGGTAATAAATACTATAATATTGATTGAAATATAAAACTAAAATCATTAAATAATGTCTGTACTGATATTGATGCAGTTATTTTTGATAGAGTTACAGGTAATTTAGCATTATTTCAAATTAAATGGCAAGATTATCATTTTAACGATGTAAGAAAATTAAGGAGTAGAGCTTGTAATTTAGCAGAAAAATTAGATTCATGGGCTTTAAAAGTAGATAATTGGATAGAAGAAAATTGATTATTAAAATTAGCTCAATCTATAAAACTTAATCTAAAAAAGGAAAAATCTATTAATAAAGTTTATCTTTTTTGAATATCTAAAAACGTAATAAAAACCAAATGATATTGATATTCTATTAAAAATAAGAATTTAGCAGTATCAAATTGGGCTCAATTTAATTTAAATAGATTTAAATTATGAGGTTCTGAAAATATATTTGATGATATGTTTCATGTTTTAAAAAATCAAGAATATAATACAATAAAAATAAAAAATATTTCACATGAATTTTCAATTAATAATAATAAGTTTTTATTTAAAGATATTTTTGGTATTAAAGAATAGAATAAAAAATAATTAAAAAATATTTTTTTACCATTATCAGATATAATATTCAACTTTTTTGAAAAAATAATAATAGCTAACTGATATTATAACTATAAGATAAAAGATTTATATTTCTGTAAATTAATTTATTTTAAAATTTATAATTTTATATACCCATTCCACTCCTCAATCTCAGTTCTAATCCTGTTCACTATCACCGACTATTAAAAAAATAACAAACAAAAAAGACAACTAATTAATTAGTTGTCTTTTTTAGTATTTGAAATATTAATTAATGATAAGTATTATCTTCACAAAATGACATAGGAATTTTTTCTGTAAACTTATAACAATTATTTTTATCTTTTGAATACATATTATTAATTAACTCAAATGATCAAGGGTCGGATCATTCTATTAATTTATGTTCATAATAAATATTATTTTTATCTTTTGAATAGGTATTATTAATTAACTCAAATGAAGGTCAATCTATTCATTCTAAATACTCTCATCTAAAATAAACATTATTTTTATCTTTTGCATAAAGAGAATAATCCATAACAGTTAATGTTCATATATCTACATTATCTATTATCCTATCTACAAAATAAGCATTTTTATCATCCTTTGAATATAATGCAAATATAACTTCAAATGATGATGGATTAGCTCATTTTATTACTTTACCACTGGTATAAACATTATTTTTATCCTTTGCATAGTGTTGATGAATAATTTCAAAAGATCAAAAATCTATTTGTTTTATAGGTTCTCAATCAGCATAAATAGTATCTTTATCTTTTGAATAGTGATAATTTATTTTTTCAATGGTATTTTCTAAATTATTAGAAGATTCTAAAGTATCAGATTTATCAAAATTTTTATAACTATTTTCTTTATTTAAATTATTGTATTTTTTATCTAATAACTTATTTAGTATACTTTGTCTGAAATTTCTTAAGTCTAATTCTTTATTAAATTGGGTAGTATAATTAGCAGAATAATTACAAATAACAGCTCTTCAAATATAATTATATAATGAAAATCAACATTCAAAATCTCATATATCTCATTTATTCTTTATTAAATTATATGCTTTTATATCACTAATTAATTCTGTTTCACGTAAAGAAAATAAAAAATTATATTTAATTCATGAAATAATATATCAAATTAAATTTCAATTATTATCAAAGCGTGAATCGTATAAATATTTAAAAATAGTTCTATTGATTAAATGTTCTTTCTTCAAAGAATTCTCTATTATTCCTTCATCAATATCATTATTAAGTGTATCAAAAATATCAATTTTTTGATTTTCTGGTACATCATAGTTACTTAAAAAGTAATCTATTGACTCCAAATTAATTTTACTAATAGTAATGTAGACCAAAGTGTTTATAACATAATTTTCAGTTTTATTCATCAAATTATCAATAAATTTTTGATAATTTAATAAAATATTCACTCATTTATCATATTCTCATTCTTCAAAATTTTTATACACAACATATCTTATTCATCTAGAATATTGTATCAAAGGTGTATATACTAATTCTTTTCATTCTCAATAAATATTTTCTCAATTATATTCATCTGAATATTCAGGAGTTAGTAAAATATAATCTTTATTATTTATTTTATCCTGAGTTTTTTCATTTAAATAAACAAATCTTTCAAATTCTTTAAATTCTTTTTCTAATATATAATTCTTATTTTTATTAAAGTAATCTAATCATTTAAAATAAGAATCTAAAATATCTAAATCTATATTTCATAAATCTTTAAGTTTTATTTCATCAAAAGATATTTTATCCAAATTATTTTCATCTTTAATTTTATAATTAATATTAGATATATTATAATCAATTATTCTATTGTAAGCATCTATATTACCATCATTAAATTCATATTTAGAAGCTATTTTTTCTATACTATTATTATTTATAATAAATTTTCTTATTTCTCTAATCTTTATATCATCAATAGGCTTTGAAGTTATTTTTTCACATTCTTCATAATTATCTATTACGCATTTGCTAAGGGCATCAAAATAAAGTGATTTTCATTCTAATCTATTAATATATTTTATAAATAATTCAAATCAATTTTTTTCAGAATATGGATCCTCATTTCAATATTTAGTATTAAAAAAATTATCTGGAATATTAAAATCAGTTTGTTTGTATGAATTTAAACTTCATAAATAAATACTTATTAAAAATATTATAAATAACAAAATAAAAAAGATAAAAAACCACTTAATGATTTTAATAACTTTTTTTATAAAAATCTTAAAGTTGTATTTAAAATTAAATTTATCCATATAATTATTTATTTTTGAATCATTTTTTTTATTATGATTTTCATTATTATGTTCTAATTTTAGAATAAATTCATTTCAACAATTTGAACATTTTCATTTTTTTCATAATGACTCTATTTTTATATCATATTCCTTATTGCACTTATCACAATTTATTATTGGCATATAATTAAATTTAATATTATATATATTAATATATAAACATATTTTTAATATTAAAGCAAAACAGAACAATAAAAAAAGAATACCAAATTAAAAAATTTGATATCTATGACCTTAAATATTTTAAAAAACAACAAACAAAAAAGACAACTAATTAATTAGTTGTCTTTTTTTATAAAACATTATTAAACAAAACTATCTTTAAATACTTCTTCAGACTTTTCTTTTGAATCAATATTTCATCTTATAACAGCGATTTTATCAACTATTTTTCTCATATAAATTTGAATAGTTCTTGAAAAAGAAACTTTATCTTCTAAAGTAAATATTGGTTCAACTTTTATAAAATCAATTCCCGCACTAATAGATCATCAATCAGTTAAAAAATTATCTCAAATCATAATAAGTTCTTCTCTAGATTTTCAGATTAAATCAACACATTCATTAAATCATCTTTTATCTGGTTTAGCATACTTTGAAGTTACTACTTTTATTCATAATTCTTCTAAATTTGTATATCTATCAGACTTTTTCATATTTGAAAAAATAACTATTTCCCATCATTTAATCAATAAATCAATTATAATTTTTTCATTTTTTTCTAATATTTTTCAATGATGAGGTGCTATACATTCATCAATATCTAATATAATACCTGACTTTCATTTTTTTTGTAAATAATCAAAACTTATATCTCAAAATTCTTTTACTGAATCTAAAACCTTAGTAGCTTCTTTATTAAATAAAACTTGAAATAAATGAACTATTTTTACTGGAGTTAATCATTCTCTATTATGATCTGAATGTTCTATATTTAAACTATTCATATATTTTTATTAATTATAACAATATATATTATAAATAATATTAAATAAAAATCAATTAAATAGTAAACAACATACTTTTTTATAAACTATGAATAAATCACCAAAAAGTAGCAAATATAAATCAGGTAATTATCAAAGAAAATAAAAAACCTAAAAGATAAGTTCCAGATCTATAATTAAAAAATAACATAAAAAAATACCAAAACATAAAAAAAATAGATGGAACAAAAAAAATAGAAATAATTCAAGAAATATATGGATATTCAATAAAATATTTAATTTCTCAGCTTAAATAAATTACAAAAATAATAATAATCGGTAAAATTGATGAAAAAATAAATCAATTAAGAATATTAATCGCATGACATCTTCTATATTGATAATATTCTTCTTCTGTCATATCTGTGATTAACTTATTATCTTTTGAACATTTATTTGAAAAGTTTATATGGATCATTATTTTATTTTATATTATATTTTTAATTATTCATTTATAATTTTTATTTCAAAAACTTAATTATTTGTGACTCTAATTTTTCAGGCTTAACTATTGGTGCAAATCTTTTAATAGTTTTTCAATCTTTAGATACAAGAAATTTTGTAAAATTCCATTTTATTTTTTTTCAGAAAAAGCTATTAGAATTATTTTTTAAGTAATCAAATATTTCATGAGTATTATATCAATTAACCTTTATTTTTTTAAATACAGGAAATGTAACACCATAATTAATCAAACAATTTTGTTTTATTGAATTATCATCTCAAGGTTCTTGATTTGCAAATTGATTACATGGAAATCATAAAACAACTAATCAATCATCTTTATATTTTTTATATAAATCTTCTAATCATTGATATTGATAAGTAAGTCAACATTTACTAGCTGTATTTGCTATAAGAATTACCTTCCCTTTATATTTTCCAAGACTAACTAATTCTCCCGATGGAAGTTCTGCTTTTAAATTATATAATTCATTCATAAATAAACAGTTAATATTTATCATCCTATACTATAAATATTAACTGTTTATCAGTTTTTACAAGTTTTTTATTTTAATTTTTGTTATTTATTTAATTTAAATATTATTAATATATTAAAAAATAAAAAAACTTATGAAAACCTTAATAATATTATTAATTAGCTTAACAATGAGTTCTTGTTATATAATAAAAGAACAAAAACCAATAAAAGAAACTAAAAATATAACATTAGAAAACAAAGAAAATACTTTAGAGTTTGAAGATAATCAAAAAGAAATTAAATGAGAAATAACTATAGAAGAAAAAAACATTCATATAAATTGAAGTGCAACTTGAAAATGGTTTTTTGAAGCTAGTTTCATTGTAAAATTATATGATTGAGAAAATTTATTATCACAAAATATAGCAAAAACAAATGAAAACTGGATGACTAGTGATTATATTAATTTTTCATCTAAAATAGATATAGAAAATATAAATATAAGTAATATAATTTTGATTTTTGAAAATGCAAACCCTAGTTGATTAGAAGAAAACAAAATAACAAAAGAAATAAAAATAAAAGATAATAAATAATTATCTTTTATTTTTTGTTATTTTAAAATAAATAAGGTAATATTATATTATAATATTAATTTATTTATTATGTATTTTGAAAAAAAGATAAATCAATTTAATTTACTTTCATATGATAATAAAGTTAAGAGAGTATTAAATTTATTATTTGAATTAAAAAAAGATAATAATGATATAGAATATATATATATAATAAAATATTAACTAATAAAAATATAGATGTTAATATAATAAATGATATATATAAAACTATAATGGAAGCAATTGTTTATCAAAATTCTTTAGATAACAAAAAAAATCTTGATAAAATTTCCACAATAAAAAATAGACTTAAAAGTCATTTAATTGATGAGGAAAAAGAAAGGAAAGAAGAATTGGAGGATTTGGATAAGCTTATTAATTTTTAATTTTATACTATGTTTAATTTTATAAATAAATATAAAAAAATACTTTTTTATGGAAATTTCTTATATTTTTCTGGCGTTGAATGACAATCTAATAATAATGAAACTTTAGATAAATCTTTGGATGTTAGTTTAGAAGAAAAAAATACAATTAATAATATGTCAGGTGAGCTAAAATGAGCATTAGCAAATGAGTTAAATACAATATGAAATAAAATTGATCAATCTCCTAATGAGGAACAAATAAAAAATATGAATTGAGTTGAAAAAACAACTGCTGCAATTAATTATTTAATAAAAAAAGTAGATAATCTTAATTTATCTGAAATTGATTGAAAAAAAGCATTTTTTGATACTTTAATAAATTCTTATAATGAAGGTATTCTTAATGAAATTAGTTCATTTGTCTTAAAGGAAGTTTCATGAAATAAGTTATGAATGAAAGATTTTAGATTATATACTGCTAATAGAGATGTATGAAATGATGATTTAATTTATAAATTAAATCATGAAATAGATAACTGAAAAAAATATAGTATTGATGAAAAAAAATCTATTTATAGCTCTATATATGACTCTTGAGCTAATAACCCACATATAATATATAAAGAGATTTTTTGAAAAAGTCCATGAGAAGAATGATTATTAACTTAATTTTTGTTATTTATTTAATTCAAATATTATTAATACATTAAAAATAAAAGATAATAACTAACTAAAGTTATTATCTTTTATTTAGATAAAGCTTCTATTCAAATATAAATAACATAAGAATAAATCAACATATGTGTTAGATTTCATAAAAAAAGAGGTATAAAAGCCTTTTTATATGGATAACCTGATATTCATACAGAAACTGTTAATATATCATTTGGTAAAGGAGTTAATCATGAATATACATATATTATAATAGGTGTAATATATTTATTTTTTGAATTCAAAAACTTAGACATTATTTTTATATATTTTTTTGTTTTTCATTCTATTATATCTCTTGATTTTAATCAAAAATAATAAAAAAGAGAATCCCCAAACATAACTCAAACTCAAGCAAGTATTCATATAAAAAACGGATTTGATCATCATGATATAAAAGTAGCCATTATTGCGACCAAAGGATATCATGAAATACTAGAAAAACCTCAAATAGCCGCTATTAGAAATATTATAAGATAAGTATTTTCTATTCATACATAATTTACTATTTTATCAGTATCAAAATAGCTTAATAACAATCACATAAATATAAAAAACAATATTAAAAAAAAGAAAACAAGATATCTTTTTTTAAAATATTTTTTTATTGGAAAATTATTCATTTATTTATAAAATTAAAACTAACTAAAAATTAGTTTACTTATTATTTTATAATATAAAAATATATTTATGAAAATAGTTATATGAACAATGTCACCTCCCAAAGTTAATGCCATAGAAGAAGCTGTATCAAGATGTATATATTTTGAAAATAAAAAAATAGAAATACAAACAATAAAAGTAAGTTCTTGAGTAAGTGATATGCCTTTAAGTATTGAGGAAAATATGAAATGAGCACAAAATAGAGCGATAAATTCTAAAAAAGAAATAAGTGATGCTGATTTTTATATATGAATGGAATGATGAACAAGTTATATATGAGAAAAAGCTTATTTATTTTGAGTTGTATATATTTTAGATAAAGAAAACAAATGACATTTTGGTTTTTCAAATATGATGGAAGTCCCTGAGTTTTTTGAAAATGAATTATATAAAAACTGAAAAGAATTATGAGAAGTTTTAGAAAAAGCTACTTGAATTTTAAATGCAAGTAAGAAAAACTGAGCTTTTTGAGCATGGAGTGATGATATGTTAAATAGAAAAGATCAATTTATATCTGCATTTTTAAGTGCAATACCTACATTTTATAATCAGTTTTATATAAAAAAATAGATTTCTTCTAAATAAGAAATCTATTTTTTTAATCTAAATCTATGTATTGATCAATTCTTATTTGCCATACAAATTCATCTACATGTGAAACCATAATCATTCATCATTCAAAATCACTTAATGCTTCAGCAATAACAGGTATATGTCTAAAGTTTATATGATTAGTTGGTTCATCCAATATAATGATACCTGGTCTTAAAAATACAATTCTACAAAAAGCTACAAGTCATTTTTGTCACTCTGATAAATCTCAAATTCTTGTTTTCATTATATCTCATGTAATCAAAAATCATGCTGCAGTACTTCTTAATTCTTGTTCTCAAATTTCTTCTGGTGCAGCAGCTCTAAGACAATCATAAACAGTTTGTTCAAAATCTAAGTTAGAAAAATCTTGTCTATAATAACCTATTTTAACTCAAGAAGTTAATTTACATCATTCTTCATTTCATGAAACTATTTTTTCTAGCAAAGTAGATTTACCTATACCATTAGGACCACTAAGTAAAATATGATCATCTTTTCTAAGTTGAACATCAACTTCTTTTTCTGTTACATGTTCATCCTTAATAATATGTACAGAATTTATTTCTAGTAAAACACCCCCTATTCACTCTTGTACCGGTATTTTAAATTTTCTTATAGTTTTATCTTCTTTTCTAACATCAACTATATCATCTTCCATTTCAGCAGCAGCTTCTCTCATTTTTTTTGCAACAAGTCTAAGTTTTCATCATTTGTGTGCAAATTTTTCTGCTTGATCTTTCTTAGCTTGAGCTTCCTTTGCAAGTCTAGCATTTGCCATATTTTCTTTTTCTTTTTTTCTTGCAATTTCTTCAACTACATCATGATAATTTCAGACAAATTGTTCTACATTTTTTGTGTGAACATCTAAATATAATACACCTGTTGTAAAACTATTTAAAAATTCTGCATCATGAGAAATTACTAAAACTGTTTTTTTATAATTTTGTAAAAACTCTGTTAAATGCCATATCCCCTCTCTATCAAGATTATTAGTTGGTTCATCCAAAAGAAGTATATCTGGATTTTGAATTAATGCTGCAGCAAGTAAAAGCCTAGCTTGTTGTCATCATGAAAAGGCATTTACCTTTTTATCTAAAGGAGCTTTTAAGTTAACTACATTCAAAATATCTGATATTTGTCTATCAATATTAAAATCATCTCAAGGATAATATTTTCTAAAAAATTCTTCTACTTTTAATTCTTTATCTTCAGGTAAAACAACTTGAAATCAAGTAGCTATAGTTAAATTTTGATCAATATTTATAACTCATCATTTTTTTTCTAAACTTCAATTTATCAATTTAAATATAGTAGATTTTCATGCTCAATTTTGTCACATAATAGTAATTTTACTTCATTTTCTTACATTGAAGTTTACTTCATCTAAAATTGGTTTTCTAATATCATAATTAAAGTCTACATTTTTAAAACTTATAACTGTTTCATTTGAACTCATTTATTATATTTATTATTAATTTATAAATTATACTAACTAATATATTCAATTTTTCTATAAATGAAAAAATAAAAAATAGACTAGTAAAAATCTAGTCTATTTTTTTAGTGTTCTCATCTATTATCCATAGCATCAATTACTCTTTTCATAGATATAACATATGCTCAGTTTCTCATAGATGTATTCAATTCTTTTGTCTTATTATAAACATCCAAAGTTGCTTTTTTCATCTTAGTTTTTAATTTTTGATCAATTTCATCTTCTTCCCAATAAAAATTCATATTATTTTGTACTTGTTCAAAATAAGAAACCATTACTCAACCTGCATTAGCTAATATATCTGGTATAACCATTTTTCAATTGCTAAATAAGATTTCATCAGCTTCAGGAGTAACAGGTCAATTAGCTAGTTCTAAAACTATATCTGCTTTTACATTACATGCATTAACTCTAGTTATTTGATTTTCTAGTGCTGCAGGAACAAGTATATCACACTCTTTTTCTAATATACCATCACTAGTAGTTTTTTCTCATCATTTATAATCTGATATTGATTTTCTTTGTCATTTTAATTCAATAATTTCTTCTAAATTTAATCATTTTTCATCATACACTCATCCTCTAGAATCAGATATACCAACCAATTTAGCTCATAATCATGTAAGTATACTAGCAAAAGTAAGACCAGCATTTCAAGCTCATTGAACGATAAAAGACATATTTTTTACTGACTTTTTTTCTAATTCTAATATTTCTAATAATGAATATACTCATCATTGAGCAGTAGCAGTAGATCTTCATTTTGATCAACCAACACTTAATGGTTTACCTGTAAATGAACCTGGAGAATATTTTCAAACTAAATTTGAGTATTCATCCATCATCCAAGCCATTATTTGAGGATTAGTATTAACATCAGGAGCAGGAACATCTTGTTCTGGTCATAAATATTTATATAATTCTCTAACATATCATCTTGATAATCTTTCCAATTCAGTGTTTGATAATTCTTTTGGATTAACTATAATTCATCATTTTCATCAACCAAGCGGAATATCAACAACAGCACATTTAAAAGTCATCCACATAGAAAGAGCTTTTACTTCATCTCTAGAAACATCTTGATGAAATCTTATTCATCATTTAAAAGGTCATCTAGAATCATTATGTTGACTTCTAAATCATGTAAAAGTTTTTACTGATCAATCATCCATTCTAACAGGTATATTTACCTCTATAACTCTTTTAGGGTTAGACATAACTTCTATTTGAGAAGTTAAATCACTACAATTTCATGAAAGCATACAAGCATCTTGCATTTGTTTTTTTACACTTTCATATGGGTTTACACTATTTGTCATATTTTATTATTTTTAATAAGTAAATTTCTCAACAGTTTTTCTAACTAAAGGGATAACAAAAACAGCAACAGGCCAAGCAACTATAAATGCAGTAATCCAAGAACTAAACCACATTATAAAAAAATTTTCTGTAAATCAGACATTTATTAATAAAATAAAAGCTGACATTAAAAAAGACATTAGTAAAGCAGTTATAGTTGAAGCTACTATTTGAAAGTATTTTTTCTTTATAATTTTTTTCATTATTACATTTTTATCATTATATCATCTATACTAAATCTTACCTTTGGCATTATAGCATATTTATCGTCTTTTTTTCTATATCAAATTGGTAAAACAACTACTGAAGCTAGTCATTTTTCTGTTAAACCTAAAAATTCATCATATTTTGTTGGTTCAAATCAACCTATAGCACAAGAATCAATTTTTTTTCTAGCTAAAGTATGCATTACATTTCATAATGCTATATTTACTTGTTCTTTTGCCCACATTATTTTTGAATTTTCATCTAGATTTCATAAAAATCATTTCATTACTTTTTCATATCCTTCTAAATCTTCTCTAGAAGCACCTGTTATTTTAGATTGATTATCCAAAAATTTATCAACATATTCATCGTTTAAATCAACTACTCTAGAAAAAACTAATACATGTGAACTATCTGATATTTGAGATTGATTAAAGCTAAATTCTTTTAATTTATTTTTTATTTCTTGAGTTTCAACCACAATTAATTTCCATGGTTCTAAACCAAAACTAGATGGAGTTAATCTAAATGAATCTACTATCTCTTGTAAATCCTCATCTGATACTTTTTTTGATGTGTCGAAGCTTTTTGTAGCATATCTCCAGTTTAAATCATTTATAATTTCTGACATATTATTAAGTTCTTACTAATTAATAAATTTACTATACTTTATATAGTAGATGTATTTTATATATTTTTTTTCTTTTGTAAAATTTTTTATATAAAAAACTATCTAATTATTTTAGATAGTTCTATTTCCTAAGTTCTATATAATTTATTTTAATTTTTTGGCTTCTAAATATTACTTCAAACTCAGTTAATCTTTTTTTATCAAATGCTTCTGTTTCATTTTCATAATCATATGATAATTTATCTATATTCCATTTTCAAAAATCATTAATTATTTCTAATGTAGAATCAAAGTATTCTCTATGGTCACTTTTAAAAATAACTTTTCATCACTTTTTAGTTTTATCATAAAGATCTGAAACAAATTTTTCATTCCATAATCTATGCTTTCTTTGTCTATCCTTTCTAGCCCATGGATCTGGAAAAAATACATATGTTAAACTTAATTCTCAATCTGCAAATACTTTATCTATATTTTGTCACATAGTTTTTACTAAAACAAAATTTTTTCATCATTTTTTTAAAGTTTTTTCAGCAGTAACAAAAAGCCTTTTAAATCTAATTTCTTTTCAAATATAGTTTTTATCTGGATTAGATGAAACTTCATCAGAAAAAAAGTTTCCTAATCATGTTCATATCTCTAAAACTATATCATTATCATTAGCAAAATACTCAGACCATTTTCATTTATTATCAAATGCTTCTTTCTCTATATTTATAATATTTTCATGATCTTCTACTTTTTGTATATATCAATTTGTTTTTTTATACTTATCACTTGTATTCATATTTTTATATTTCTAAGTTTTTATAATGTTTTAATCTATATTTATCTGACATTTTTAAAATACTAATAACATCAAATCTTATGTTTTCATAATTTAAATTATTTACCAAAACATAATAATCAATACTCTTTTTCAATTTAAATAATTTGTTTTTTGTTATTGATTCTTCTCAAATTCAATATCTAATATTAGTCCTATATTTAACTTCTATAAAACAAATAATATTATTATATTTTGCAATAATATCAATTTCTCAAAATCTTCAAAATTTGAAATTACAATCCAATATTGAATATCAAATATTTTGTAAATATTTGATAGCTATTAATTCTCAATTATCCCCCTTTTTTTTTGTAGTTTGCATTTTTAAAATAAAAAGTTACAGGAGAGCTTTATATTATATTTTGCATTATTTCATTATTTATATCTTCGATTGACCTCATATTTCAATTTTTTTCACAATCTATTTTTACCCATTTATATTTTTCTACAACCTCTATTGCAGCTAAATAAGCATTTGATAAATGGTCTTTATCCTCTTCATGTAAATCCATTTTTTTATCTCACTTCAAATAATCTCTAGATTCTTTTTTTAAAACAAGTTTTTGACTCATATCAGGACTAACATTGAGAAATATAACTTTATCAGGTCTAGGAATTCACATTATATCAAATTCCAAATTTTCCAACCATTCTAAAAAGTCATTTCTTTCTTGTTTATCAAATATTTTTCCTGTTTGATGGATCATATTTGCAGAAACATATCTATTACTAATTATATAATCATAATCTTTTAATTCTTCTCTCAAGTTGAAACTATCATCAAATCTATCCAAAGCATAAAATATACTAGCCTGCTTAGCTGAAATATTATTTCAATATTCTCAATTTAGATATTTTTCTACAAAAAAAGCAGATTTTTCTCAGTATCTAGGATAATCTAAAACTTTTACTCTTTTTCATAGTTTTCTTAAATTATCAGCAATAATTTTAACCTGAGTTCATTTTCAAGAACCATCTAATCAATCAATAACTATAAACATTATATAATATATTATTATTTAATTAATCCAATTATATTAGATTTTTGAAAATATAAAGTTTTTATGTTAAAATATAAATAATTATTAATATAATATTAAAAATATGTCTGAAGTACCAGATTTTTATAGAAATCAAACAAATTCAATCGAAAATGCTGAAACAATAAGAGAAATGAAATCAAAATATCAAAGGTTTCTAGATTCATACCTTCAAAAATCATACGAAGAATGAGTTGATAATTGATTATTATGATTAATTCAAGCAAATTGAGATCAAATAGATTTTAAAACATTTATAGATTATTTACTAAAAAATAAACAAGAAAATTTTGAAAATGATGATGTTTATCAACTAGCTGAATTAAGAAATCAAGTAATAAATCTAAGAGAAGAACTTGAAGATTTATGACCTAGAGATTTTCAAATCATCTGATGAAAAATGTGAAGTTATGAATTTAGATGAAATGAAAACTTTAAATACTTAGGTAGAAATTTTTATGAAGTAAATATTGATTTTTCAAAAATAAGAAATCATGAAGTTAATTCATGGCTTAATATAAGAACTACATATAATAGAGGTGATAAATTTTATATACATTATGATTGAAATAATGTAATAAAATATTATTCATGAAACTCTTTTGAAAATAGAAGACTTTTATGACAACAGGTTATAAGTCACAAAAATGAAACTGTAGTTAGATGAAATACTATATACAACAGATGAGCAGAACAAAATGTATATCTAAGGGATTTATGAATACAATTAAGAATAAAGTTTTTCCAAAAAAGAGAAAGATAATCTTTCTCTTTTTATTTACAAATAATTAAGTATAATTACTATATAAATATAAGTAACTAATAAAATAATTTTTATAAAAATATGTGAATCAGCGAAGAACTAGAATCAGCAATAGATATTGTAGACTTAGTTTCTAAATATACTAGTTTAAAAAAGGCAGGTGCAAATTATAAATGTGCTTGTCCTTTTCCTGGTCACAATGAAAAAACACCTAGCTTTGTAGTTAGTCCTGCAAAACAATTAGCTTATTGTTTTTGATGTCATAGATGATGATGAGCAATAAAGTTTATAATGGATATTGAAAACTGTGAATTCAAAGAAGCCATAGAAATATTATGAAATTATACATGAATAAAAGTAAATAATAACTTTAATAGTGAAAAATTTGAAGAGAAAAAAAATATGTATTCTCTTTATAGAGATGCTACTAATTATTATAAAAACTCTCTAAATAATTACCCTGAAATAAAAAAGTATTTATTTGATAGATGATTAAACGATGAGCTAATAAATAAATTTAACTTCTGATATAGTGATTCTTGAGTTGAATTATATAATTATTTAAAAAAGAAATGATATAATGAAGAACAAATATTTGATTCTAAAATATTTGTTGATATAAAATCTAAAAAAGATAAATTCATAAATAGAATAATTTTCCCTATTCAAAACTCTAGATGAGACTTTGTTGCATTTGCCTGAAGAATTCATTGACAATGAGAGCCAAAATACTTAAATTCTCCTGCATCAAATTTTTACGATAAATCAAATATATTATACAATTTATTTAATGCTAGAAGCCATATAACTAAACAAGACTATATAATTATTACAGAATGATATATGGATGTTATATGATTGAATAAATGATGATTTTATAATAGTGTTGCAGTTTCATGAACTGCACTTACTGAAAAGCACTTAACTTTGATAAAAAGATTAACTAAAAAAGTATATCTATGTTTCGATTGAGACTGAGCATGAGAAAAAGCAACTAAGGCTAGTTTAGAAAAAATGAAAAATGAATGATTTGAGGTAAAAATAATATCTCTTCCTTCATGAAAAGATCCTGATGAAATAATAAGTTCAGGATGAGATTTTCAAAAATATATAGATGGAGCCTTAACTCCAATTTGATATTATATAAAAAAATCTAAATTTAACTCAAATTCTATAGACGAAAAGAAAAAACTATTAATAGAACTACTTGATATAGTAAAAAGTTATTCTGACAATGTAGAAAAAGATTTCTATCTAAAAGAAATTTCAAACTTACTAAATATTAGTCAAAGTATAATATATGATACTTTTAATAAAATTAAGTTTAAATCTACAACTAAAAATAATTGAAATGAGATAAAAAAAATATTAACTCCTACTCAGTTAGCTATATGATACTGTTTACTTAATCCAAAAAATATAGATATATTTAGAAAAAAAATATTATTTCCTGGATCAATTGATAAAGACTTGAAATCAATACTTGAACAATGAGAAAAATATTTAGAAAGCCTAGAATTAAGTAAAAAAGAGTTATATAAGTGAATCTCCCTAAAAATAGAAACTGAACAAGAACATTCCAACAATGAACATCTTGAAAAAGAAGTTGAAAAAATGATTGATTCACTAAATAGAGATATATATAAAAAAGAAGTAGAAAGATTGAAAAATCTAATGTCAAATTGAGATAATAATGCCCTTTTAGAGTACACAAAGCTTTTAAAAATATGAAAAGAAAGCTGAATTAAATAAAAAAAGTCCTAAGTCAAATAAAATTTGATTATTTGGACTTTTTTTATATAATACAAGACGATAAGAAGCTAAGCCTCTTAAAAAAGATGAAAAAACAAAAATAATACTTTTTTTGCTCCTTCTAAAAAAAATAACAAAGAAGGAATTTTTTGTATTATTACAATTTTCTACTATTTATATTTACTAATAAATAAGCTAAATGGCAGCTAAAAAAGACAACAAAACAACAAAAAATAATCAAGTAGAAGAAGTATCTCTAGATGATTTAGATTTAGATGTTTTAAAAAAAGCAGTAAAAGCTAATAAAGAGATTATAAAAGAAGATTTAGAAGATGATGATATATTAGATGAAGATTTAGAAGAACTAGAAGAAGATTTATTAGGAGAAAAAGAACCAACTCCTGAAGAATTAGAAGAAATAAGAAATCTAAGATTAGATGATGATGATTTAGATATTGATGAAGACGAGGATGATGATGATGATATAGCACTAGCTCTAAAAAAAGAAAAAGGTTTATCAAAATTACCAAAAGATAGATCTGAAGATAAAAGAAGAGTTGGTAAAGGTATAACTGAATTTATAGATGTAAAAGTTCCTGAAAAAATTCTTGAATGAATGCCTGAAGAAATTCAAGAACTAATGAAGAAATGAAAAAAAGATGGTAGTGTTACTCAAGATGAAGTAATGGCAGCAATACCTAATGCAGAAGAAGATTTAGATTTATTAGATGAAGTATATACTAGATTTTTACAATTAGATATAGATATTGTAGATAATATGGATAAAGCTACTCTATTTAAATCTGATGATAAAAAGAAAAAAGAAAAAACTAATATATCTTTATCAGAAATAAGTGATGATTCAATAAGAATGTACCTAAATGAAATAGGTAGAGTTGAATTATTATCAAGTGAAGAAGAAATTGAGCTAGGTAAACAAATAAGAGCATGAAGTATGGATGCTAGAAAAAAATTAGCAGCAGCTAACTTAAGACTAGTGGTATCTATAGCAAAAAAATACATGTGAAGAGGTTTATGATTGCTTGATTTAATACAAGAATGAAATGTATGATTGTTTAGAGCAGTTGATAAATTTGATCCTGATAAATGATTTAAATTTTCTACTTATGCAACTTGGTGGATAAGACAATGAGTAACAAGAGCTATTGCTGATCAAGCTAGGACAATAAGAGTTCCTGTTCATATGATAGAAACAATAAATAAATTTACTCATACTTACAGAAGACTTACTCAAGAACTTACTAGAGAACCTCTTATGGAAGAATTAGCTACAGAGCTAGATATGGACATAAGAAAAGTAAGACAAATAATGAGAATAAGCCAAGATATACTTAGTTTAGATTCACCTGTTTGATCAGAAGAAGATACTTCATTATGAGACTTTATAGAAGATGATAAAAACCCTACTCCAGATAGTCAAACAAATATAAATTTATTAAAAGATAATTTATATGAAATGTTAGATTTCTTAACTCCTAGAGAAAGAAAAATTATCATAATGAGATTTGGTTTAGATGGTTGAGATGTACATACTTTAGAAGAAGTAGGTAAAGAATTTTGAGTTACAAGAGAAAGAATTAGACAAATTGAAGCTAAAACTCTAGAAAAACTTAGAGAACACCCAAATGCTGATAAAATAAAATTTTTCTAATAAAATAAAAAAGTTATAGAATAAAATCTATAACTTTTTTTATATAAAAAAATAAGAAAAACATAATGTTTTTCTTATTTTAATGTATCATTTAATTTTAATTGAGCTATTGATTTTAATAACATATCCTCAGCTTCAACAAATTTTTCCATGTCCATTTTATCTTTTGAATCTCTATATTTTTCCATAAGTTTAACAGCTTGTTCTCTAGCTCTTTCTGCAGCTTCAGTATCAAGATCATCGATATCTACAAGCATATCAGCCATAACTTTTACATTGTTAGCACTAACTTCAACAACTCATTTTCAAATTGCGAAATCATCTCTTTTTTCAACTCATTTATCATCAGTATATATAACATACATAGTAGATGGTTTTATACTTGTTAATAAAGGAGCATGATTATCTAATAGAGTAATTTCTCAAATTGAAGTCATCAAAGTTGCAGAAACAACATTGTCAGAACTAAAGCTTTCTCATGAAAAAGAAAATATTTTTAGTTTCATAAAATTTATTTTTAAAAAATTATTTAGCTTCTTTTTGTTTAGCTTCGTAAGCAGCTATAACATCTTTTATTCAAGCTTTATATAAGAAGAAGTTTTCTGGAATATAATCAACTTCTCAATCAATAATTTTTTTGAAACCAGAAATTGTATCCTCTAATTTTGCATATACTCATGGAGTACCTGTAAATTGTTCTGCAACAAAGAATGGTTGACTTAAGAATTTTTGTATTTTTCTAGCTCTTGCTACAGTTAATTTATCTTCATCAGATAATTCATCCATACCTAAGATAGCAATAATATCTTGTAATTCTTTATATTTTTGAAGAATTTTTTGTACATTTCTTGCAACATTATAATGATCTTCTCATACTACTTCTGGAGATAATACTGTAGAAGTAGAATCTAATGGATCTACAGCTGGGTAAATACCTAATTCAGCAATTGATCTATTAAGTACTATAGTAGAATCTAAGTGAGCAAATGTAGCAGCTGGAGCTGGATCAGTAAGATCATCAGCAGGAACATAAACAGCTTGTACAGAAGTAATAGAACCATCTTTAGTTGAAGTAATTCTTTCTTGTAAACCACCCATATCAGTAGCTAATGTAGGTTGATATCATACAGCTGAAGGAATTCTACCTAATAAAGCAGAAATTTCTGATCATGCTTGAGTAAATCTGAATATATTATCAACGAATAATAATACGTCTTTTTTCTCTCTATCTCTGAAGTGTTCAGCCATAGTTAATCAAGTTAAAGCAACTCTCGCTCTTGGTCCTGGAGCTTCGTTCATTTGTCCAAATACCATAGCAGTTTTGTCTATTACACCTGATTCTTTCATTTCATGGTATAAATCATTACCTTCTCTTGTTCTTTCACCTACACCGGCAACTACTGAGTAACCACCATGTTCAGAAGCGATATTGTGGATTAATTCTTGCATGATAACAGTTTTACCTACTCATGCTCAACCAAATAAACCTACTTTACCTCATTTAAGCATTGGAGCAATAAGGTCAACTACTTTAATACCAGTTTCAAAAACTTCAGCTTGAGTAGTTAAACTACTAAATTCTGGAGCTGGTCTATGAATAGGATCATTGTGTTCTGTTTTAGGTTTTTCTAAATCATCAATAGGATCACCTAATACATTAAACATTCTACCTAATACTTTATCTCATACAGGTACTCTAATAGGATTTTCAGTAGCAACAACTTCTAAACCTCTTTTTAACCCATCTACTGGATTCATGGCGATAGTTCTAACAGTTCCATCTCATAATTGTTGTTGTACTTCTAAAACTACTTTATTTTCTGAGTTAGTAATTTCTAAAGCTTCATAGATAGATGGTACATAACCATTATCAAATTTAACATCAATTACTACTCAAACGATTTTTGTAATTTTTCAAGTTTTCATTTTGTATATAATTTTAATTGTAAATTAATCTAAATCCATTGCAACATTACTAAGCCTATCGGCTTCTTTATTTTTTTCTCTTGCAATCCAAGTATAGTTTACTTTTGTATTGTTTTGTTTAACAAGTTGATTAATATCATTATTTATTACTCTAAGTTCATCTTTTTTAATTTTCCAATTTCATAATAATTGTTCTATTACTAATTTTGAATCCATAAAAAGATTAATTTCATTTCATCATAGCTCTATTGCTCTTTTTATTCAATAATAAGCTCATAAATATTCTGCTTCATTATTTGTCTTGATTCATAAACTTTTATACCTTTTTTCAACTTCCAATCATTTGCTATCCGTGATATAAACTCATAATCAAGCCTTTCATGGATTTCATCTAGATCATCAGTCAGTATATACATTTAATATCATAATTATTTTATTTCTTTGTTTACATATATTTCTAATTCATCTTCTAAAGATGAATCTTTATTAATAGTTCCTTCATTATTAGAATTTATTTTTTTTTCTTTTTTTTCAATTTTTAAAACAAAATCTCTAAATAAAGAAATAACACTTAAATACAAATACTTTCTAAAAAGTAAAGAAAATATAAGAGATAAGAATATAGCTAAAATTGCTAATTTAAAATGAATAGGGTCTTGTGGTCCTGGAACTTGTTTACCTAAAATAGATAAAATTAATCAATATATAAAGTTTCAAAAAATTATTGATATCAAAACATAAAAAGATGCTAGAATTAAGTTTATAAGAACTCTTAGAACAATAAATAATAATTTCATAATAACATAATTATTTTATAATAAATTTATTATAATCTTTTTTAAACAAGTGTAAAGGTTGTTTTAAGCATCCTTCATTGATTCAACTCATGCTGTAATTTCAGAAACTTCACTAGTAATACTAGCTTGTCTTGCTTTGTTATATTTTAGAGTTAAAGCTCAAGCTATTTTATTAGCTGAGTCTTTTGCATTTTTCATAGCAATCATTCTTGCACTATGTTCAGAAGCTTTAGCATTAAGTAAAGTATCAAAGAACATCATATCCAAAATAATTGGCATAACATCATTAACTAATTCTTCAGGTGATGGCTCAATATCATACGAATATGTATTTTCCATTTCCTTAATTTCTGATTCAATATCAAAATGATCTTCTAAAACAGAAAATAAATATTTTTTAATATCATCTGAATCTATTGGAAAAGAAGTTTTCGCAACTGGAATTTGTTTAATTGTATTTACATAAAAATTATAAAAAACAACTACTTTATTATATTTTCAAGTAAGAAACTCTTCTCTTAATAACTCAGATATTTTTTTTGTAAAAACTGGATCTAAATTATCTGTGAAATCATCACTAAAGTCAGCTATAAGATTATTTCAAGTTTTTGCAACAAAATTTGAAGCTTTTTTTCATATAGAAACAAAATCTAAATCTTCTCCTGTTTCTTTTATATATGAATTAACTTTTTTCATAACATTAACGTTATAACCTCAACATAATCATTTATTAGAAGTAACAACAACAGCCAATGTTTTTGTTCAATTTGAATTTTCTCAAAACAATGGAAACTCAGATAAGTAATCTTCTACTCTTAGAAATATTTTTAACATTTCTAAAACAAAGTTTCTTTTTTCCATTGCTAAGTTTTGAGCTTTTTTCATCTTTACAGTTGAAATAAGCTCCATAGCCTTAGTAATTTTTCAAGTATTTTTTATCGACCCAATTTTTCTTTTTATTTCTTTAGCATTTGCCATAAAATTTTTAAATTAACTGGATGTAAATTATTTATATATTTCTACAACTTTTTCGATAACTGTTTTAAGTTTAGCTTCTGATTCGTCGTTTAATACTTTTTCTTTTGAAATAGATTCTAAAATAGATTTTTCATCTTCTAAAGAAGTATATAAATCTAATTCAAATTTAGTAACTTTAGAAGTTTCAATTTGATCTAAATAACCTTTAGCACCTGCATATATAGAACAAATTTGTTTTTCAACAGTAACTGGAGAATAAACACCTTGTTTTAATAATTCCATCATTCTTGCTCATCTGTCTAATTGTGCTTTTGTATCAGCATCTAAATCAGAAGCGAATTGTGAAAATGCAGCTAATTCTCTATATTGAGCTAAGTCTAATTTTAAAGTACCTGATACTTTTTTCATACCTTTAATTTGAGCAGCACCTCAAACTCTCGATACTGATAATCATACATTAATTGCTGGTTTTTGACCTGCATTAAATAAGTTTGATTCTAAGAAAATTTGCCCATCAGTAATAGAAATTACATTCGTAGGTATATAAGCAGAAACATCACCTGCTTGAGTTTCAATAATAGGTAATGCTGTCATTGAACCAGCACCTAATTCATCATTTAATTTTGAAGCTCTTTCTAATAATCTTGAGTGAACGTAAAAAACATCTCATGGATAAGCTTCTCTACCTGGTGGTCTTCTTAATAATAATGACATTTCTCTATAAGCATTAGCTTGTTTAGTTAAATCATCATATATAATTAATGAGTGAGCACTATTGAACATAAAATATTCAGCCATAGCACAACCAGCATATGGAGCTAAATATTGCATTGCAGCAGGAGTAGATGCTCCAGCAGCAACAACAATAGTATAATCCATTGCTCCTCTTTTCTTTAATTCTTCAACTATTCTAGCAATTTTACCTTCTTTTTGACCAATAGCTACATATACACAAGTAACTCATTGTCCTTTTTGATTTAATATTGCATCTATAGCAACTTGAGTTTTACCAGTTTGTCTATCACCAATAATTAATTCTCTTTGCCCTCTACCAATTGGTACTAATGCATCAATAGCTTTGATACCTGTAGACATTGGTTCATGTACAGATTTTCTTGACATAACACCTGTAGCAACTCTTTCAACTGGGTAATATTCAGTAGCTTTGATTTCTCATAAACCATCAATTGGATTACCTAATGGGTCAACAACCCTACCAACTAAACCTTGACCTACTGGCACCTCTAAAGTTTTACCTGTAGAGAAAGCTTTTTCACCTTCTTTAATTTTACTAAAACCAGAAAGGATAACAACTCATACAAAGTGTTCTTCAAGATTTAAAGCTAAACCTCTAGCTCCTGATTCAAAATCAACTACTTCATTGTAAGATAAGTTTCATAAACCAGAAACTTTAGCAACACCATCTCATAAATAGAAAACTTCCCCAACATTTCATACTTCTGGATTAACTTCAACAGAATCTATTTTGTTTTCTATTTCATTTATAATATTATTTAATAAGTCGTTTGACATAGTTATAAATTTAATAGTAATAAATTAAAATTTTTATAAAAAATTATTTTGTAATCATTTTTTCGATTTTTTGGTAGCTTAAGTCAACAACTTTGTCATCAACATAAACTTTTACTCAACCTAAAATAGTATCTTTAGGTAAAAACTTTATATTATCTCTTTGTATCTCTGAATTAAAAACTTGTTTATAAACTTTAGAAGATATTTCATAAGCTAAATCTTCTGAAATAACTGGAAAATATTCAACTAAATAAGTTCTTTCTCAAGTTTTTAATCTATTATACAAATCTTTTCATCTATTTCATAATTGCTTGTTTAAATCTTTGTACAATTTTAATTCAGATAAAAGTTGTTTTAATTGATTTAAATCAAGATTATTAATAGAGTTTTTTATATCACTCATATAATAATTATTTAGTTAATACATTTAATTCTTTTTCTAAAAAGTCTTTATTAGCAGTTTCTTTAGAGAATATTTTAGAAGTTAATCTTAAAGATAAATCCAAAATTTTTGATCTCATAGAATTTTCCATTTCTAATTTTTCTTTATCTATTTGACTTCTAGCACTTGAAATTATATATTCAGCTTCTTTTTCTGCTTTTTCTAAAGCTTTAGCAGTATTTTGTTTAGATAATTCATCTGCAGATTTTTCAATATCAGAAGCTTTTGCTCTAGCTTCATTTAATATTTCTTCTACTTGTTTTTCTGCTTCTTCTAGTTTTTGTTTAGCTTGTTCTTCGGCTTCAGCAGAAGCTTGAAGAAACTTTCTTCTATCTTCAATAGCTTTTGCTAATTTTTCACCTAAGAAATGCTTAAACATAAAAAACAATATTCAGAAATTGATCATAGCAGCAATAATCAATTCTAATTTTAAATTTTCCATAATATATGTTTAAAATTATAATTTAAAAATTAACCAATTATTCTAAATGCTATTAGTAATCAGTAAATAGCGACTACTTCAACTAAAGCAACAAATAATACCATAAATGCTAAAGTTTTACCTTTTTGTTCTGGATTTATATTTATACCTTTAACAGCACCCTTTATTAATAAACCTTCTCATACTCATGCTCATAATCATGCTAATCAAATAGCTAATCATGCTCAAGCAGAAGCTAATCAGATTAATCATTCAGTACCTAATATTTTAAATGAAACAACTAATGCATATATTGCAGCTGATTCTACTAATGCAACCCCTAATATAGAAACTGTTAACATAAAACCAATTATAGAAGGGTTTTTTCACATTATTTTCATTGATTCTTCTGATAAATATCATCTTCAGATACCAACTCATAATCATGCTAATCAGATAGCTAATCATGCTCATACATAAACTAATTGATCAATAGATGGATCATAAGAACCTGAAATTCTAAATGCAATAATTAAACCATATATTGCTGTAACCTCAACTAAAGCTATAAACAATACCATAAAAGTCATTAATTTAGCTTTAATTTTTGGATTTCTAGACATTGATGACATAGCACCAGAAACAAGTATTCATTCTCAAATTCATGCTCATAATCATGCAAATCAAATTGCAGTACCTGCTCAGATAGCAGCCATTAATCATAAATCTTTAGAGAAAATATCAAATGCAACTACTAAACCATATATTGCAGCTGATTCTACTAATGCTATACCAAGAATTGTTACAGTTAAGAAAAATCAAATCATTTTTTCTTGTTTACCCATAACATCCATAGCTTTATTAGCAAGTATTCATTCTCAAATAGAAACTCATAATCATGCTAATCATACAGCTAATCACATACCGATAAATGCTTCAGAAGAAAATGTAGGATCTCCTAATATTTTAAATGAGATAACTAAACCATATATAGCTGCTGATTCTACTAATGCAACGAATAAAACCATAAATGTCATTATTTTTGATTTTAATTTTGGATTTTTACTCATAGCATTTATAGCTCAAGCTATAAGTTTTCATTCTCATACTCATGCTCATAATCATGCTAATCAGATAGCTAATCATGCTCAAATTGAAGCTCAAATTGTTATATCAGTAGTAGATAATATTTTAAAAGCTACTATCAAACCATATATAGCTGCCGATTCTACTAATGCTATACCAAGAATTGTAATTGTTAAGAAAAAAGAAGATAAATCTTTATTTTTTCACATAGCTTCAACTGAAGCTTTTCATAATATTCATTGACCAATTGCAACTCAGATTCAAGCTAATCAAATTGCAAGTCAAGCTCATATAAAATTAACCAAATTTTCCATATATATATTATTAAAAAATATCTTATAAATTTAAAAAATTAGTGCACTTTTGCAACCTTAATAAATATAGCTATCAAAAGTGGAAAAACTAAAGCTTGTATTAAAGCTACTAGTAATCATTGTAAATGTAATATTATAGGTATTAATACTGGGAAGTTAACTTCTATAGAATTACCAAACAATCCAGTTACAAAACCTGATATAGATCAAGTAAGCAATTCTACTCATGCCAATAACATAGCAAGAAGCATTCAACCTGAGGTAATATTACCAAATAACCTAAATGATAACGAAATAATTTTAGCTCAATGACCTACTATTTCTAATAATCATAAAAATATTGATATTATAATATCAAAAACTTTAACCAATAAGAATAAAGGAAAATCTATAAACTTATTTAAATTTCATTTTTCATAAGGTATATAATTTTTACCAAGAACTGGCAAGTATTCGTATATAGCTTTTCAAAATCATAAGAATTTAAATTGTTCATAAATTACAATTAAAACTCATACTATTGCCATAGCAACATTAAAGTTTATATCAGATGTAGGTATAGATACTGCATGATGTAAAAATGGTAATCATACTCAAGCTATTTCTAAAATAACACCTAATAAGTTTGATATTAATATTACAAAAAACATAGATGTAATATATAGTTTTGTCCATCTTTTTTCTTCTGTTCAAAGAATATCTTCAAAAAATGAATAAACCTTATCATATAACATGTCAAACATAACAGAAAAAGACGAGTTAGGCCTTTTTGTTATAAAAAAGTATATTAACCCAAATAGTACAAGCTCAATTAGAACTCATATAAAATAAGGATTTAGTCATGCGGAATGCCCATCTCATCATGAGATAACATATGCAGACAAAAAAGTATTTAATGTGTCCATATTATTGTATTAAAAAATTATACATAATTAAATAAAACGCGAGAAGTATATTGAAACACAAAAAAAAAGCAAGTAAAAAAATATTTTTTTACCTTGCTTTTTTCTCTATAATAAGCTATTTCTTAAGAAAAGAAAATAAAGCTTTTTATGTCTATAATATTTTTAAAATAAAAAAAATCAAATTTATTTTTTTTACTTTTTTTAATAAGCTAAGACAATATTGTAAATGCTATAATTAAACCATATATTGCAGCTGATTCTACTAATGCAACTCATAATATCATATATGTTAAAACTCTTTGTTTAACCTTAGGATTTCTAGCAATAGAATCAAAAGAAGCTCATGTCAAAAATCACTCACCTACTCAAGCTCATAATCATGCTAATCAAATTGCTAATCATGCTCAAACAGCAGCAAATCATAAAATTTCATTAGTAGACAAAATTTGCATTGATATTATAAGTCAATATATAGCTGCTGATTCTACTAATGCAATAGCTAGAATAGTTATTGTAAGAAAAAACATTGAAAGAGATGGTCTTTTAGAAATTACTTTAATAGATTTAGAAGACATAAATCATTCTCAAATACCTACTCATAATCATGCTAATCAAATTGCTAATCATGCTCAAATTGAAGCTAATCATTCTACTGATCAATTAGATAAAATTTGCAAACCTATGATTAAACCATATATTGCGGCTGATTCTACTAAAGCTAAAAATAATATCATATATGTAAGAACCTTAGATTTATTAGCCCTATGAGTTAACATTGATTCATAACTTCATGAAACTAATAATCACTCACCTATTCAAACTCATAATCATGCAAGTCAAACAGCCAACCCAGCTCATATTGCCGACATAGGAATAATTAAATCTGATTCAATAATCGAAAAAGACATTATAAGTCAATATATTGCAGCAGTTTCAACTAAGGCAATTCATAATATAGTTGATGTAAGAAGATATCATTTTTGATTAGGCTTTTGTGACATAAGTGAAATAGATTTTCAAGACAATATTCACTCTCATATACCAACTCATAATCAAGTAAGTCAAATTGATAATCATGCTCAAATAGCCAAATAAGGAGATAGTTCTAATTTTGTTAACAATTGAAAAGCTATTATTAACCCATATATAGCAGCTGACTCTACTAATGCTAAAAACAATATCATATATGTAAGAATTCTATTCCTATTTTCTGTATCTCTATTCATAGCTTCTATAGCTGATCATACAAGAATTCATTCTCATATACCAACTCATAATCATGCCAATCATATTGCAGAACCTACTCATATAGCTGTTAATGGATCAATAAAAGAAGCACTAAGTATTTGAAAAGCTATTATTAAACCATAAATACCTGCTGACTCTACTAATGCAATTCATAAAATAGTTATAGTAAGAAAAAAACCTGAAGACCTAGGGTTTTTCCCTATTACATCCATAGCCTTATAAAACAAAAAACCTTGTCATATAGCAATTCACAATCAAGCTAAACCTATAGCAAGTCAAGCTCATGAAAATATTAAATCATTCATAATAATTTATTTTTTAATATTATATATAAATAATTTAACATATTTTTTTTGTACAACAAAAAAAGAAGCATTTTTTTTGCTTCTTTTTTTATTATTTAAGTTCAACACTATAATTAACTGATCAGTTAGAGATTTTATGTGATGAAATTTCATTATCTGAAATAGCATAACTATTATCACCAATCCATAAAGCTCTTTTAATAAAACTATCTCTAAATGTCCAATTTTTTGATGCTATATACTCTCAAATACTAGAGTCTTTATAACAATATTTAGGTACATAAGTTCTTGAAACAGGCTCACAATATTCTGATCAATCTAATAAAGTATGACATTTTTCTCATGAATTTCATGTATATTTACTACATTCTTTAACTCTTTCTTCTTCTAATCATTTTGTATCAATATGACTAATTCTATACTCTTCAGAAATTCATTTATCTTTATCAATATTTATAGTTAATAAACCATTAAAATAATCAATATTTCTATATATATCATCTTCAGCATTTTTATAAAGAGTAGCTGGTAAAAATAATTTTTGTTTATCTGAATTCCACATAAACATTCTTGGATTATTTAATGCCTCACTATAACTTCATCTTTCTCAAAATGTTTTTGTAAATTTTTGTTGAATAAAAATATCTCATTTATTTTCTTGATTTGATGAAACTCAAGCAGCCTCTCTATCAAAATCTATTTCATATAAATCTACTTTTACTCATGCATTAATAACTCATCCCCAATTATTTTCCATAGTATCATATCAAATTCATATAAGATGATTTTCATCATATGGATGTAAATATGTACTATATCATGGTATTTTTAATTCTCATAATACTTTTGGAGAAGATGGGTTTTCAACATCTATAACAAATAATGGATCAACTTGTTCAAAAGTTATTAAATATAATTTATCTCAAATATATCTACTAGATTTAAATTCTTCTCATAATCAAAGTTTTGTTAAACTTCATTCTAAATCTAAGTTTTCATCCAATATATATAAATCAGTATAAGCTTCTCATTCAGGATTTGACCAAGCTGTAATTTTTGTAAGAATTCTAAAATTTCATTTATATTCGTCCATACTATATTGAGTAAGTGGAGATCATGGAACAATAGTAGAGTCTTGATAACTTAATTTTTGTCAGTCAATATTTAGTTTATGTATTACTGTGTTATTACCTCTTGGATACCATGGAGCAAAACATCTAGCATTAACAGGACATCTAAATTCATAAGTTTTATACATATTTGAAGTCATATATAAGTTAGAAGTACTCATATAGATTTCATTGTTACTTCATATAACAACATTAGTTTTTACTTCTGAATTAGGATTTTTTACATCAATAACAGATATTACATTATAACTAGGACTAAAATCATACTCACTTAAAGTATCACTATCAGGAAAAACATATTCAATATCATTACAATCAGCAACATTTCATGCTTTTATATTGTAAGGATAAGTTTTTCAATTTAATCTTAAATTATATTCAGATTTATCATTAGTTTTTGATATATCAATACTTTTAGGAAAAGATTTAGATAAATCAAAATCTATATCATCTTCTGATTTAAAAGTATAATAAGGTATATTAAAACTATTATTTGAAATAACATAAACATAATCACCTATTTTTCTAGAATTAGCTAAATAACCATCTGCAATGTATAGTTTTTCCATTTTTGGTTTTTTAACATCACTAACATCAAAACTAATAACAAATGTTTTACTATTTCTATTTAACCAATATCAAGATGTTGAATAATCATAATCAGTATATCAAGTAGATAATATTGTAAGAGTATTATCTCATAAATATAAAACAGGGTTTCAAAAACTAGAAGGAACTTTTATCTTTTTTAGAACTTCTTTTTCATCAACTCAAACTATATAAACATATTTATCTTTTGAATTATAATAATAAATATGTTTTCAATCAGTTTTAACTATATCAGATTCATCAACTCATGCTACTTGAGTATTAGTTTTTGAAAAATCATCAGTATTTGAATAAACCTCATTTGAAACTGATTGTTTTGATATAGATCAAACATCAGCAACTGATTCGACAGCATCAAACATAACCATATCATCAACCATTATTCAACCTCAAAAACGAGGATAAAAGTTTCATTTATTATTTTTCCAATACTCTTTTATATAGCTAGACATAACATCCTCCATATCTTGACAACTATTAAAACTTTTTAATCAAAAGTCTGTTTTAATAACCTGAGCTTCTTTATCTTTTAGAGCATCAATTATAGAATTATCTTCAACTGCAGCATTAGCATAAGAAAACATAGATAAAAAAACCAAAGACAAAATAGTTTTTTTCATAATATAAAAATTAAAATTTAAAGTTATTTTAAAAACAATTTACAAGAATTATCATTTTCATAATATTCATTTTCAAGACATATATTATTATCTAACTCACAATAAAATCATTTTTTATCATCATAAATATAAGATCATAATATTTCTTCACAATAAATCTCAAATTCAGTTTTTTCAACCATTACACTAGACATCATTTGAATTCAAACATCTTCTCATCATGATGATTCAAAAATATCATCATTTAAATCTTCTTCTACATAAGAATCCATCATCATTCACATAGGCATTACTTCATCTAGTGATTCATTTGAATAATCCTCTATTTCTATATTAGATTTTTCAAAAAATGGTTCATCATTAAAAGAAGTACTATCTTCCATAATATATGATTCTTCATTACTAAATTCCTCATCAAAAGAAGCTTTTTCTATAGTCATATTACGAGCTCATTTAAAGGATGCCTGTTGAATAGATTCTTGTTGAACTGATTCTTCCAAGAAAGAATTATTTATATTTTTAGAATCATTTAGTATAAATAAATCATCTGAAAAATACATAAATCCAAAAACAGCAATACATAAAGAAAAAACAGGAACAAAGAAACTTAAATAAGAAAACTTATTTTTTGACTTTAATTTTGAATAACTAATTAATCTATTTTTTAAATCAGATTTAAATTTTTTATCTACTTCAATAATAGGCCTGCTTTCTTCTAAAAGATAAACAAGTTTTTCTATTTTTTCCTTTTGAGATAATAAATCTGGGAAATCATCAAAAAATGTTTCTAAAAATTTTTTCATTATTTATATCAAAATTAATATTAACAATATTAAAATAAAATTAGCACTAATATTTTTCAAAGTTCTACTAACGATTTTTTTACAATTATCAACTGACTTTCAAGTTAATTCTGATATTTCTTTATATGACATATCATACCAAATTTTATATATAACTATATCTTTATGTTCAGCATTGATACTATCTAAATAAGAATAAATTTCTTTTAATTTATTCTTATTATCAATATCTTTATTTATATCATTATCAATTGAGTAATCTAAGTAATCACATATATCTAAGTTTTGTTTATTTGATCTATAGTAATCAATAACTTTATTATTTGCAATACGATATAACCAAGCAGAAACACTTGATTTACTATTATCGACATTAAAACTATCAATATTATTAATAGCACTCATAAAAACATCACTAACAATATCTTCTGATAGTTCTTTATTTGATGTTTTTAAATAAACAAACTTATAGATTTTATCTATATATTTATCATATATCTTTGAAAAAGATTTTAAATCTCAAGATATACACTTCTCCATTATTTTTAAATCCTCCATATTTATTAACGATAAAAAGAAAAAATAGTGACAAAAAAACTAATAACATTTTTGTATATGTTATTAGTTTTTGATATTTTATCAAATATTAATGATGATAATTAGTTCATTTTTTTATACAAAAACTTCTATATATTTGTTCATATAACATCATTATAGCTTGTGCATGAGGAAAAGTCATAGGTGAAAAAGATATTTTTTTATCAACCATAGGTAATATTAAACTATCATCAACTCAATAAGCTCATCATATTATAAAAATAATATCTCAATAAGTCATTTGTTTATTTTCTATTAATTCATGGAAAGCTATAGTATCCAATTGATCAGAATTAATATATAATAAAACCTTATACCCTTTTTCTTTTTCTAAATATGATGATAATATTTTTGATTCCTCCAAAATTATCTCATTTATATTTTTTCTTTTACTAGGTTTTAGTTTAATAAAATCAACACTTTTTCATAGTCTTTTTTGGAATTCCTTTATAGCTTGTTCATAATGTTTAAAACTATCTACAAAACTTATTATTTTTATCATTTTTATATTTTTATTTTTTTCAATTATATGCTAACATAATAATATATTTTAAAATTATTACAATAATAATTATGAACCTAAAATTAAAAGACATATATTTATTTCAATGAATAGATATAGAATTAATAAATAAAATTATAGATAATTCAAGAAGAGTTAATATAGAAAAATGAGATTATATAATTCATCAATGAGAAAAATCAAACAATGAAGCATATATAATACAAAAATGAAAAGCTTCTGTAGAGATTGATTCAAAAGAAGTAAATATAATAAATCCTTGAGAAATATTTTGAGAAATAGCTTTAATTACTGATGAGAATAGAACTGCTTCTATAAAAGCTCTAGAGGACTTAGTTTTATTAAAAATAAATAAAGAATTATTACATACAATAATAAAAGAATTTAAAAACTGAAAAGATATTCAAAAAACTGTTTATGAAAGAATAATGCAAAATTTAAAAAACAAGTAGTTAAACTACTTGTTTTTTTAAAACTTAACAATATGAGATTCCTCTCCTCTTTTTGTTAATTCATATCATCATTGTTCAATAGTTTTTGGAGATATAACTATTCTATTAGGAATTCAGAACAATTCACAGTCTCATGCCTTTTGACCAAATCATACTTTTTTTCACATTCTATCATCTAAGATAACTGATTTTCATTCAGATTCTAATTTTTTTGCTATCTTTTGAGCTTTTTCTAAATTATCTTCTCAAATTACAATTATATAATAATTATATGGAGCTATATTTTCAGGCCAAGATATACCATTTTCAGTTTTAAAATATTCAGCTAAAACTCACATAAGCCTTGATACACCTATACCATAACATCACATTTCTACTCTATTATTGATTTTATTATTTTCATCTAGAAATGATAATCCGAAAGGTTCTGAATATTTAACTCATAAATGAAATATATTTCAAACCTCACAAGCTTTTTTAAAAACTAATTTTTCTCATGGAACATTTACAGAAGTAAATCATTCTTTTGGTTCATTAAAATCAGCAAATTCTTTAATATCTAAATCAGATAAATTTACATTTTTTGTAGATTTAGCTATTTCATTAGCTCAAGCAAAATAATTTTTAGCAGTTTTTAATGATTCATCTCAATAATTATCCATTTTTAATCATGAATCTTTTATCGGAGTAATAAATCATCTAACTGTTCATAATTTTTGTAGATCCTCCTCATTTGCTTGAGAAAATCATTCATTATATTTTTTTGAAACAAATTTTCTAACCTTTATTTCATTAACATCAAGATCTCAACGTATAACTATAGAAAAATATTTTCATGAATCTGTTTTATATACAACCGTTTTTAGCATTTGCCAAGATGGAGCATTAAAATAAGAAGTCATTTTTTCCATAGTAATAATTTCAGGAACACTATCAACATACTCCATTTTTAATTCTTCATCGTCGATATTTTTATCATCTGCTACTCAAGAAGCTAATTCTAAATTATAACAATAACCTGAAGAATCACTAACAATAGTATCTTCACCTATATCAAGATAAGTTTGAAATTCATGAGAATTTTTATCACTAATAGCTCAACCATCTGCATCAGCAATAACAGTATCACTTGCTATTCATAATCTATCAAAAATTCTCATATAAACATCTTTTACATCTTCATAGAATTTTTCAAAGTCATCAATATTTGAATGGAAACTATAAGCATCTTTCATTAAAAATTCTCTTCATCTCAAAAGTCCTGACTTTGCTCTTTTTTCATTTCTAAATTTTTTTTGAATATGGTAAACACAAGTAGGTAAATCTTTGTATGACTGTATATATTCTTTAAAAATATTAGTTACATTTTCTTCATTAGTAGGAGAAATTCTATATTCAGTATTTCACCATCATGGAACCTTAAAATATTCTGGAATTTCCCATCTATTAGTAGTTTCCCATAAATCTCTTGGAGTCAATATAGTCATTATCATTTCATGATAACCAGCATTATCCATTTCTTCTCTAACAATATTTTCAATATTTCTAAGAACTCTATATCACATTGGTAAATATTCATAGGCTCAAGCCATAGCTTGTCTTATATATGATCATTGTAACAATATAGAAGTAGATACATTATCACTAACTTTTGGTCTAGATTTCAAAGTTTTAAATGGAAAAGTCGATAATTTCAACATATTTTTTCAAAATAAAAAAGTATTATATATGTAATTTATACACATATAATACTTTGTCAATCACAAAAGAACTATTTATCAATAATATTTCATATTTCATTTCTCTTTTTTTCCAAATAGCTAACATATTTATCAAATTCATTAGTATATTCTTCTTCTGCTTTATTTTCTATTAAATCATAATTTTCCATAAAAAAATAATTAGATAAATAACTTTTAATTATTATAACATACAAATTACAAAAAACAAAATTTGACTAAAATAAAAAAAATATTATAAATAAAAAACTTACATTAAAAAAATCATTGTAAGTAAATACAGAAAAAAAGGAGTTATTTAATGAGAAAGTCAGATTTCTTAAAAGAAAATGCAGATATTATCGAGGAGTTAACACAACAAGATGATGACTTTGCAGCAATGGTAGATGAGTTTAAATCAGTTTCAAACGAAATTGATGAAAAAGGACAATACTCAAATACAAGTGAGTTAAAAAAGAAAAAATGTAATTTAAAGTCCAAAATACAATCTAAAATAAGTACTTATTTACAAGAAAAGAAAAAAAATGAATGTAAAAAAGTAGCTTAAACATTGCAAAATAACAGGGTTTTTATACCCTGTTTTAATTTTGCAATTTTTATTTTTAGCACTCTATATAAAAAAGTGCTAAAAAAGTTTTGACAGATATAAAAAAAATGATAATATTTTAGCAAGTCATAAAAATGACTGTTGAAAAATTACAAAAATTTAAAACTTAATTTTCTTATATATGTGAAAAATTATTTGAATAGACTTAGGTACAACTAATTCATGTGTTGCATTTATGGAATGATGAGAAGCTAAAGTAATTCAAAATGCTGAATGAAATAGAACTACTCCATCTATAGTAGCACATAAAGACGGAAGTATTATTGTAGGTACTCCTGCAAAAAGACAAGCCATAACTAATCCAGCTGGTACAATATTTTCAGCAAAAAGATTTATTGGTAGAAAATTTGATGAAGTAGCTGATGAAATCAAAAATGTACCTTATGAGGTTGTTAAAGGTAAAAATGGTGAAGCATTAATTAAATTTGATGGTAAAGAAGTTAGACCAGAAGAAATTGGTGCTCATGTATTAATGAAAATAAAAGAAGATGCTGAAAAATTTCTAGGTACTGAAGTTAAAGAAGCTGTAATTACAGTTCCTGCATACTTTAATGATGATCAAAGACAAGCAACTATTAATGCTTGAAAAATTGCATGATTAGAAGTAAAAAGAATAGTTAATGAACCTACTGCTGCTGCCCTATCTTATGGTGCAGGTAAAGGTAAAAATGAAAAAGTTGCTGTTTATGATTTAGGTTGAGGTACTTTTGATATTTCTATATTAGAATTATCTGAAGAAGGTACATTTGAAGTATTAGCTACAAATGGTGATACTCACTTAGGTTGAGATGATTTTGATAAAAAAATTACTGATTATATTATTGAAGAATTTAGAAAAGACCAAGGGATTGACTTATGGAATGATCCAATGGCACTACAAAGAGTAAGAGATGAAGCTGAAAAAGCTAAAAAAGAATTATCTAGCACAACTAGTTATGATATCAACTTACCATATATTACTGTTGATTCAAGTGGACCTAAAAACTTAATGATGACTATTTCTAGAACTAAATTCGAAGAATTAATTTGAGATTTAGTAGAAAAAAGTTTAGAACCATGTAAAAGAGTACTAGAAGATGCTGGACTAAAAGCTAGCGAATTAGACCAAATCTTATTAGTATGAGGTTCTACTAGAGTACCATTAGTATATTCTAAAGTTGAAGCATTTTTTGGTAAAAAACCAAACTCTGGGGTAAACCCAGATGAAGCTGTTGCTCTATGAGCTGCCGTACAAGCTGGTATCATAGGTTGAGATGTAACTGATGTATTATTATTAGATGTTACTCCTTTAACACTAGGTATTGAAACTATGGGAGGTATTAGAACTGCAATGATTACTAGAAATACTACTATACCTGCAAATAAAACTGAAACATTCTCTACTGCTGTTGATAACCAACCAAGTGTAGAAATTCATGTATTACAAGGTGAAAGAGAAATGGCAGCTGACAATAAATCATTAGGTAAATTTGTATTAGATGGTATTGCTTCTGCTCCAAGATGAGTACCTCAAATTGAAGTTAGCTTTGATATAGATGCAAATGGTGTATTAAAAGTTACTGCAAAAGACAAAGGTACTGGTAAAGAACAACATATTACAATACAAGGTTCTACTGGTATGGATGAAGCTGAAGTTGATGCATTAGTAAAAGAAGCTGAAGCTAAAAAAGAAGAAGATAAAAAGAAAAAAGATCTAGTTGATGCTAGAAACAATGCTGATTCTAGTGTAGCTCAAGCTGAAAAAATGATAAAAGATAATACAGATAAAATTGAAGAAGCTGATAAAAAATCTATAGAAGAAAAAATAGAAAAAGTTAAAAAAGTATTAGAAAATACTGATGCTTCAAAAGAAGAATTAGAAAATACTACAAAAGAACTTACTGATGAGTTAATGAAAGTTGGACAAAAATTATATTCTCAAGGATGAAATGAAGCTAATACATGAACTGAACAAAAACAAAATGATGACTGAGTACAAGATGCTGAAGTTGAAAATGACTGAGATAATACTACTAGAGTATAGTTAAATAAAAAAGACAAAAAGTTTAAAAACTTTTTGTCTTTTATTTTTCACATAAATCCAGCATCTTTTACCCTCAGATAAAAATCCTGATACTTATGTCTTTTTAAATTTACACTATTTTTGTCATAATAAGCCCCCACATGCTTATAAACACGGGAAAGAATATTTGAAATTACCCTATTCACATGTACACGCGAAAGGTAAACATCAATATTTTTTCTTCTTTTAGACCTACCCAGAAACATCAAATGATATTCAATAATCCTATCGATAACCATAATATCATATGAATCCTGAGCTTGTTTTTTTATAGAACGAAATTTATCAGCTTTATATGTTCTTGATTTTTTAATTTTAGCATATGTAACAACAATTTTGTCATTTACAAATAAAAAAATTAAAGAATCCTTATTTTTGATAAAGCCCATTTTTGATATGGCAACAAAAAAATTACCATTATCATCGACACCAAAGCCATCTTCAGGAATACCTGCTGTACTATGGTCCAAGGTGATAATATTATACACTGTCAGCCTCCTTTTTTAGTTTGACTAATTAATTATATATGTTTTTAAGTAAAATCAAGTTTTAATCTTTTTTAAGTTTATAATTATAATTTTCCCAATATTCTATTCATCAAATTAAATCATAAACTTCTTTAAATCAATTTTTATCCATAAAATCCAAAACTCCCTGTGTCCTATTTCAATGAAAACAATATATTAAATAAGATTTATTTTTATCTAAAGATAATATTTTCTCAACTATATCTTTACTATATACATCAATAAATAAATCTGTATTCTCTATATATCAATAATATATTTTTTCTTCAGGAGTTCTAAAGTCAATTAAAGTAAATTTTCATGAATTCAAATATTCATAAAATTTATTAGGCATTAGCCTTCAAATAGTATTCATAAATTAATTATTATTTTTTTTCCAAAAGTAACACAATTCACCTCAATTATATAATTTTCTTTTTTTATAAGATTTATGATTATTAATAATATTATCAAACTCTAAATAGCTTGAAATAATTCATCAATTCAAAGCAGGATTTACTCTAAAAATCTTATCTATATTATTATATATTCACTTTAAATCATCATCTTTTAATCTATCTCCATAAGGTGGATTAGAAACCAAGCTACCATATAACTCTTTTGATAAAGCATCTCTAAAATCTTTTACTTCAAAATTAATTTCTCATCACAATCAAGCAATTATAGAGTTTTGTTTAGCTAATTCTACCATTTCAGGATCTATATCACTACATCTAATGGTATATTCTCAATCAAACTCTTTTTTTCTAGCATCAAGTCTTTCATTTTCAGTAATTTCACTATTAACAATCCCAAATTTTTCAAAAGCAAATTTTCTTTTTAATCATGGAGCAATGTTTTTAGCTATCATTAAAGCTTCTATTCAAATAGTACCACTTCAACAGAAAAAATCATAAAATGGTTCTTTGAATTTCCAACCTGACAATAAAACCAAAGCTGCAGCCAAAGACTCTTTTATAGGAGCATCTCATGATTTTTCTCTATATCATCTCATATGAAGAGCTTTTCAACTAGTATTTAAAAGTACTCTTAATTTATTATCAATAAGCAAAATAAGAATTTCCATTTTTTCTAACATAGGATCTTCATTTATAGTTCAGTTATCTCAAACTCTAGATTTTATTATTGCTTTTTTTGAAATACTTTGAATTGTTCTTTCAGCAAAAAGCTCACTTCTTATACTTGTTGACTTAACAACTATAGGAAAATCTTTTTTAAAGTAAGCCTTCCAAGAAATAGAATTAACAATTTCAAATAAACTATCAAAATCTTTTACTCATTCTTTTTCAGCAAGCAACAAATACATTTTATTTCCTACTCTTGACCATAAATTAACTCTAGGAATTAATTCTATTCATCAAGAAAAAGTAACTAATCTATCTGTTGTTTCCTCTATTTTTCAACCAACTCTTTCAATTTCTTTTTTAGCAATACTTTCAACTCATGCTATAGTAGATAATACGTACTTCATTTAATTAACTTAAAAATTATTTTGAGTAAGTATAACTAATATATAATCTAAATCAAAATAAAACAATTATTATAAAAAAGCTTGGTTTAAAAACCAAGCTTTTTTATAATAATTTCATGAAAAACATACCAAAAATTCACATAAGCATTGAAATAACAAATCAAAGCATAACAGAAATTCAATATTTTCTTTCTCAAAATTTCAATGAAATAGAACCTTTAACCAAATTATTTGAAATTACAGCTATTATTATAGTTATAGCTGCTAATTCTAATCAAACTTTTCAATCAAATGCATCAACAGCCATAGTTTGACTTATAGCATCAACATCAGCTAATCAAGAAATAATTCAAAGTGCATAGAAAAAATAATCGCCCCATACATCTTTATACAAAGCTCAAACTCAAGCAATAAATTTTATAAAAAGAACAAATCATGCAAACTTTAAAGCTGGAGCAATACTAAATGGACTTTTATATTTTTTCTCCTCAAAACTTAGATTATCAACATGGAGTTCTTTATTTTTTGAACTATAATAAAAATAAATCATATAAGCAAGCATTCATATAAGCATAAAAACACTTGGATATATTATTGTAGAAACCATATTTATATTAAAAAATAGAACTATTAATATAACCCTAACAAACATAATTGTTGATGCTAGCAAAGTTGAAACTACATACATAGATCTATTTTTTATATCTTTTTTACTTGATTCTGACATAGCAGCTGTTACTGCTGTACTTGAAACAAGTCATCATATTGCTCAAGAAGCCAATATACTTCATTTTTCTCAAATAAGTTTACTCATTATATATCAAGCATATGATATTCATGACATCAAAACAACAAAAAACCAAATACCATAAGGATTTAAAAAATCTAGGTTTAATATAGAGTTATTTATTTCATTATTATATCATATATAATATAAAATATCTGAGATTGAGAATTTAGAATTAGGTAATAATGGCAAAATAACAATAGATATTACAGCAAATTTTATTGTATTATTAAGTTCTTGTTTACTAATTTTTTGCAATAAAATATCTAAATAAGACTTAGATGATAATAAAAATGTTAAAACTATTGATAGAATGATTGCAACTTGTGAATACCCTATCATAATAAACATTCAAAGAAAAAATGTTATTATTGCTGATAGTTCAGTAGTTAATCAAAACTGTTTTTCTTTAAATACTGTATAAATATAATATATAGCTATAAAAATAGAAACTATAAAAAAGGTAATATAAATAAAAGATAAAATTCATAAGTTTATTCAAAACCAAGTACTTAATGCTCACAATAAAGAAATCAATGCAAATGTTCTTATATCTCAAAAACTAATAGAAGATTTATTTATAGATTTTATTTTATCACTTATTCACCTTTCCATTCACACTAGTGCTCATAAACCTATCGATAATAGTAGATTTAGTATTAAAGAAACATCCATATTATTTTTTTATACAAATAAAATAAACTCTTTCACTTTCAGCCGAAACCTCTCAATAATGGTAATCTATTTTTTCTTTTAATTCAAATCATTTCAATTTTAACTCATTTTCTATTTTTGAAATAGAGAAAGAGTTTTCTTTAACAAGCTCTTTTGTCAGTTTAAAATTATCTCAATCTATATGATTAAATATTTTTATTAACCATTCAAAATATCAAGTTTTTTTAAACATTTCTAAACATACAACATCTTCTCAAAATGTATAAAATTGAGCGAATTCTTTAGTAATATTTTCAAATTCATACAATGTATTTATATCAAAAATAAATATTCCTCATTTATCTAAATGATTATATACATTTGAAAAAAATGAAACCCAATCATTCCAATCAAGAAGATGACATATTGAATTATAATTACATAAAACAACATCATATGTTTTATTTAAATCAAAATTAACCATATCAGCTTTAAAAATATTTTTATCTCATAGTTTTTGTTTAGCAATTTCTAAAGCTTTATCATTTATATCGAATCAAGATATATTATATCATTTATTTTTTAATTCTAAAGCAACTGTTCAAGTTCAACAAGCAGCTTCTAAAATAGTTTTAGCGTCAGGTTTATATTCTTTTATACAATCTTCAACCAAAAATTCAACCTCATCTTCCAAAGGAGAATTAACACCTCTAACTATTTCATCATAATATTTTAAAAATTTATTATAAGTATCCATTTTAATTATTTTTTTAAGTGTATATCATCAATTTTTTCATCAAAGTTATCAATTACATGTTTAAGCATATAATCCATACTAGATGTATCTATTTTATTTAAAATTTTTTTTATATTTCTATATATTTGAGAAAAGTTCTTTCATCAATAATTTCTTTCAATTTTTGATTCCAATAAAGCTGAATAAATATCTGCATGTTTAGCTATTTTTCAAATTTCTCAATCAAAAGGATTTAACATATATTCAAAAACATTAGACCTATAATCATTATCTACATAAGAAAACATATAATCATCCATCATTTTTATTTCTACTTTTTCTAGAACTTCTACAAATCAATCTACTGATTTTTTTGTAGGAGTAATTATATCACCTGTTATTGCTTCTGGAATATCATGGTAAATAGTTCTAAGTAATAATTCTTCAATTGAGTAATTCTTTCAATTATTATTTTCAATCATTCATATAACATATGCAATATATGTTATTATAACTAGGTGTGACATAACAGAAATTGGAAATATCCTTGTTTGTCAACTCCATCTCATAGAATGACTTAACCTCCTTATATGCGATAAATATTTTTTGTAGTTATCATTATCTAAAAGTATATTTAAACTATATAATTTATTTCTATTTTCATTTAAAAAACCATTTATTTCAAATAAAGGAACTTCATAAATATCATCATAAATTTTTGAGTTAATAGTACATTCATTCAGTCATGCATATTTTTTAGCACAATCAATTATCAATAACTCTAATTTATTATCAGTATTCAAAAGAGTTGATTCTAAATCTTTTTTTATAAAATCTGGTGAGTCTAAGTCTAAAAGATTTTTAATTCATAAATCTTCGATTTGTCTAAATATTGATGAATCTATATTTTTTATATATTCCCTTGTTCATGAATTTATATCAGAAATTAATAATGATAAAAATGAATTAAAAATAATTCTTTTTATTAAAAACTCTCTATTAACTTTTTTTCAATTTTTCTCTTCTAAATAAGATAAAAATAAAGCAATATGTATAACATATCAAACATTATCTAAATGACTAACATCTTCTATACGAGGGAAATTATTCCATCTTTTCATAGATAAACCTCTTGTCAGCATTAACTTTAAAATAAAACCTATCATAATAATAAGACTTAATATTAATATATTAATATTATATTTATTTTAATTTTTATCAAAAAAATAGTTAATTTATAATAAATTAACTATTTTTTATATCATTTATCAATTTTTTTAAATCCTCTTTTATTCTAGCCTCCAAAGAAAAATTTTTATTTCTAGCATAATGAAAAAAATCAATTTTCCATGCATGTAATGCCTGTCTAGTTAATCAATAATTTATTTCAAAATATCTATTTATTTTTTTATCTCCATAAGCTTTATCTCATAATATAGGATTTCATAAACTAGCCATATGAACCCTAATTTGATGCATTCTTCATGTATCAATTTTTACTTCTACTTCAGATAAAATAATATTTCATTCATTAGTTTTTAAATTATGTTCTTTTAAAAGCCTATAATGAGAAATAGCAGTTTGACCATCATTAGCAACTTGAACTTTATTTTCATTTTTTGCTCATTCTATTCTTTTTAAAGGTTTTTTAATAGTTCATTCTGTTCTAGATAATTTTCATATAACTACAGCATAATATATTTTTTTTACCTTTTTATGATCCTTAAAATCTCAAACTAACTTTGTAAGAGTTTCTTTTTTCTTTCATATAAGTAAAATTCCACTAGTATCTCTATCAATTCTATGTATAAGACTTGGCTTAAAAGTCAAACTATTTAAAGAGTTTCAAAGATAATCATGAACCTGCATAATAATATTAGCTTCTTTTGTTTTATGATCTCAAGCATGAACATTAATTCAAGGACTTTTATTTAAAACAAGTAAATCTCAATCCTCATATACTATATCATTTCTATCTAAAGAATCATTTTTACTCAAGCTTACAGATTTTTCTTGTGTTGTTAATAAATCAAAATCTTTCTCACTTAAAAAAATTTTAACTATATCTCATGTTTTTAGCTTATATTCATTATCCATTTTTTTAAATTTTCAATCAGTATCAATTGATTGAATTTTAATCTTATTCTTTCTATTAAATTTATAAATAAGACTTCTTGTGGCATTTGGAAATAATTTTTTTAAAAATTTATCTAGTCTTTGATTAGAGTCATTTTCTTCTATATTATATATTTTCATTTTTATTTTTTTTAAAATTAAAACAAAAAAGAGCTTAAACTCTTTTTTATTGTATAACAGTAAAGTCAAAAGCTTCTGAAACAGTTTCTTGAGGAACTCTTACATTCAATCATTTAACAAAACCATAAGATTTTCATTCTGATTCAATTATAGAATAACGTAAAGGAAGTTGATCAGTTCAAGTAGTAGCCCTCCACTCTAAATAAGGAACTCAACTATCTGAAGTTTTTAAAGTATTAATTATTGAAAATTTAAGTATACACTCATCACTTGTTCAAGTACAATTACTATTATAAAAAGATCAAAAATTAGTTGGTGTACCGTCTAGTAATCTTCATTGTCTAGTAAACATATTAACAACCAAAGGACTTATATCATCTGTCATACTATTAATTTCTCAAACTGTAAACAAAGAACCAGAATGAGAATTTAATGTAGAACTATCACTAGTTAATTGCCAGTTAACTATTCATAAATCATTTCATAAAGAAGTATCTAACTCTTCATCTAATAATCAATTTTTATCTAAATCTGGGACAATAAAAGATATATTAAAGTTTCATCATCATAAATAATTATAACCTACTGTTAATTGAATAGGATTTCATGATAATATTTTATTATAATCATTATTATAAAAACTATTTCACATTCAAGATATAGGTATAGAATTTCAAGATACTTGAGTATCAAATTCATAATCATAATAATAACCTGCTATATAATTTCTTGAACTTGAATTTTTTAATTCATTATCAGATCTAGAATTCAAAAAATATAAACCTAATTCAACTCAATTATTTGACTTATAATAAGCCATTGTAGAGTTTTCTATTCAACTAATATTTTTACTAAAAGGAATCATATATTCCAAAATAGTGAAAGCTAAAAGACTAGTAATCAAGACTAGTCACATAGCAATTGCCAAGCTAAAAGCATTTTTATTATTTTTCATAAATATTAATTACTATATATCTCTGTTAAATTAATTGTTGTTGTTAAATTTACTTCTTTCCCTTCATTTCTTAATCTAGCTCTAACTGACCAAGATGGTTTAATTTTAAAATTTATTGTTACATAAGGTGAAATTTTTGATGAGGCTGAATCATCTTTCCAAGAATTTTCAGGATCAACATTTGGATAAACATAAACTCTAAAATCTGTTACATTAATAGTATCTGGGAATAATTCTTTCCAATATCAATCTCATGTAGTAGCAATAACATCAGTTCATCATGTAAATTGTCTATCATACAACCAAGTATCTATAACTCAATCATATTCACTATTATCAGTATCACTAGTTCAATTAAGATGATCCATTCACCAATCTACTCACTCTAACTTTAAAAATTCAACAGTTCATCTACATCATTCTAAGTCAGTACTTGAAAAATCTGTAGTCAATGTAGCATCACAAGTAGAAGAAGATGGAGCATCAACATCTCTAGTTATATTCCATCTAATAAGAGTTCTTTTTGTTCAGTCTCAGCTGATAAGATATAACTCTTTTACATCATCTCATGAATTAAAAACTATTGGTCATAATCATATAACTTCATCATCATCATCTCATATAATATTAGCATCTATATTTTCATCTCATAAATCATTATTCATATTAGAATTATAATCAATAAATTGAAAACTATATTGCCCATATCTTTGCATATCTCAAATTGATGCAGAAAAGTTGTTTCAATTAATATCAGAGCTTAGATCTGAAGATACAACTGGGTTATCATAACATCAATCTGAAGATACAAATGTAGTACTTGATAAACTTCTACAAAAATAAAATCAAGCTCAATAATTTCACACTAAATCTCATCATTTTCAGAAATTTCAAAATCAAGTTGCTGAAATATAATTTCAACTTGATGAATTTGTTCAAACTACTTTTCTATTAAAATATTCTTCATAATCTATTGTACCTCATTGTTTTATTAATTGGAATAACTTTTCTGTAAAGTAAAAACTATCTTTTTGAATATTAGATTTTTCTATTAGATTAACCTTTCAAATACCTATACTAACATAAGCTTGAAATCAAGCTAACATAACTGCTGAAACAACTAATATTCATAACATTATTTCAACTAAAGTAAAAGCCTTATAGTTTTTTTTCATATTATTTTTTAAGTAAGTAATTAACTAAATTTCAAGGAAATGATAATATCTTATATAAAGAAGGTTTTTTCCAAAAATATTTTGGCCATTTTCTAAATATAAAATCTAAAAATAAAAAGAAAATATTGTTTTTTTTAGTATTTCTAGAAAAAAAAACAAAAAAAGATCTAAAAAAAGATAATAAAAAACTTATAACAAAAAAAATAAGCTCAAAAAATGAATTTTTAATCAATTTTTTATCTTTCATCTATACTATATTTAATATTTTAACATAATTATTATAAAGTATTTGCAAAAATATCAAATATAATTAAAGTTTTTTCAAAATTTATAATAATTTTGAAAAAACATGAAAAACAGAAATAAAAATAAAATAAAAATAATAAAAAATATTATTGATAGTATTAAGTTTAAATCATTAAATTTAACTCTTGAAAAACAAATAGTACTTATATGATCAATTATTTGAATTTTTAGTATATTTTTACCTTGGATAGTAGATAATGAAAAATCATTAACATGGAATTCTTTAAACCCTATATCATGAAACATATGATATATACTTATAATAATATATATACTTCCACTTCTAATGATTTTATCTAATTCATATAAAGAAAAAATAAAACTATATTCAGATTTAAATTTTAGAACTCATTTTATTATAATAAATTCATGATTAATAAGTTTAGCATTCAGTATTATATTAATAAGTTTTGCTACATGATTAACAACAATTTCAGAATGAATGACTTATTGAAAATGAGCAACATTATCTATGACAGCATGATTAATAATACTAATTTGATGATTATTAATAAGAAAAGAATTCAAAAAAACTAATTCTGAAATAATACTAGAAAAGTTAAGTTATGAAAGAGAATTAGCCAAAGAAAAAAACAATATGAAATTACCTTTTTAAAAATTAAAAAAGTTTGACTTTTTTATAAAAACAATTATATATTAGTATAAATTTATTAAAGTTATATCCTTGTAAATATGAATAATATAATATTAAATAACAAGAGTATAGTAAAGTCTTTTGAAGAAATACTTAATTCTCTTTCAGAGAAAGAAAGAAGTGTAATAGAAAGAAGGGTTTGACTAAACTGAGAGAAGGAAACTCTACAAAATATTTGAAATTCTTTTTCACCATCTATAACTAGAGAAAGAGTTAGACAAATAGAAGATTCTTGAATAAAAAAAATAGGTAGAATAATTAAAGCAACTTTATTAACAAAAATCCAAGAAAAAGCGATGCATTTTATAGAAATGCATTGATGAGTTATCTCTAAAGATAGACTGATTAATAATATAATAAAAGATTTAGATTTAGATTCTAGTATAAATTCTTGAGTTTTAGAATTCATAATACAATCTGATTATGAAATAAAAAAATCTAAACAAAAACTTGGTTGTAAAATTTATTTTTATTTACCAAATGTATCAAAAAATACTATTGAAGCTGTACATAAAGAAGCTTTAAAAGTATTAAAAAGAAAAAAAGATGTAATTTCAAAAACAAAATTATATGAAATGATATCTGAAAATTTAAAAACTGAACAAAGATATAGCTTAACATTTATTGACTCAAGTTTAGAATTATTTGAAGATATAATATTTTGAGAAAATAATTTAGTTTGACTTACTAAATGGAAAATATTAAATCCAAAAACTCTGAAAGACAAAGCAATTTATGTAATGAAAAAAGAAAAAATACCAATGCACTTCGTAGATATATCAAATAAAATAACTGATATGCTAGAAGAAAAAGTAAAAGTAAATACAATTCATAATGAGCTTATAAGAAATAATGAATTTGTTCTTATTTGAAGATGAATATATGCTTTGAAAGAATGGTGATTCAATCCATGAACTGTTTTAGATGTAATAGTTGATGCTCTAGAAAAAAAATGAGAACCAATGAGTACAGAAGAAATTACAAAAGAAGTTTTAAAAACAAGAAATGTAAAACAAACAACTATATACATGAACCTTCAAAATAAACAAGTAATAGAAAGAGTAGGTAGAAATTACTACCAACTAAAAAAATAAAATCTCCCCTAAAAAATAAGGGAGGTTTTATTTTTTTATACTTTACAAAAGCAATCTAATTTATAAAATGGATTCCAAGATATTTTTTAACAAAGAGAATTAAATGAAAATTTTTGTATTTGATACTGAAACTACATGATTTATAAATAAAAAAGAAACGGATTTAGAAAAACAACCAAAAATAATTCAATTTGCAGGTATTTTATGAGAATTAAAAGATTGAAATTTTAAAGAGATTGAAAGAATAGATATTTTAATAAATCCTAAAATAGCTATTCCTTATTGATCAAGTCAAGTACATCATATATATGATATAGACATAAAAGACTCCCCATATATAGAAGATGTTATAGATAATATAACAAAATATATAAATACTCCTGATGTTATAATATGACATAACATAGAATATGATGAAGAAATGGTTAAATTAGAGCTAAAAAGATTAAATAAAGAATTTGAATATAAACCAAAGCAAGTTATTTGTACGATGAAAAATACAGTTGATTTTTGTGCTATAAAATGAAATTGAGAAAGATACAAATATCCCAAATTATGAGAACTCCACAAAAAATTGTTTTGAGAATATTTTATATGAGCACATGATGCACTAACTGATGTTGAAGCAACACTTAGATGCTTTATAGAATTAGTAAATAAATGAGTAATTAAAATTGAAGAACCAAAAGAAGAAGTAATGAGTTTATTTTAATAATAAAAACCTATGTCTACATTTTCAGATTTAGTAAATATTGAAGAATTCGATAAAAGAGATTACTTCTCTCAAGAAAGATGAGAAGTATCATTTTATTGTAAAGATTGTAAAAAAATTGTTGAAACAAATAGACCGGAACCAAATTGATATAAGTTTATATGCAATATTTGTTCATGAACGAATATTGCAATATGAACTAAAGAAGGTTTAAAATCAAACTATAAAATTAAAGAATAAAAATTCTTTTGACAAAAGTATATAAAAATATATACTAATTATATACATAAGTATAACATTATTTTTAACTCTATTATTTATGAACAAACAAGAAGCATTAAACAACGCACTATCAATGATAGAAAAACAATTTTGAAAATGATCTATAATGAAATTATGAGATGAATGAGCTAAACAAAAAGTAGAAACTTTTTCATCAGGTTCACTTAGCCTTGATTTAGCACTAGGTGGATGATATGCAAAAGGTAGAATTGTAGAAATTTATGGTCCAGAATCATCTTGAAAAACAACTCTTACTCTACATGCTATAGCAGAAATACAAAAAGCAGGATGAATAGCAGCTTTCGTAGATGCAGAACATGCTTTAGATCCAGAATATGCAAGAAAGATAGGTGTAGATACTGATAATTTACTTATATCTCAACCAGACTATGGAGAACAAGCTTTAGAAATTACAGAAAAACTTGTAAATTCATGAGCTGTAGACCTTATAATAGTTGACTCTGTTGCAGCATTAACTCCAAAAGCAGAAATAGAATGAGAAATGTGAGATTCTCATATGTGATTACAAGCAAGACTTATGAGTCAAGCTCTTAGAAAAATAACATGAGCAATACATAAAACTAACTGTACTGTTATTTTCATTAACCAAATAAGAATGAAAATTTGAGTTATGTTTGGTAGTCCAGAAACTACAACTTGAGGTAACGCATTAAAATTTTACGCTTCTCAAAGACTAGATATAAGAAGAAAAGCTAAAATTGAATCTGGAACAGGTATGGATAAAGAGGTAAATTGAAATCAAACAAATGTAAAAGTAATAAAAAATAAAATTGCTCCTCCTTTTAAAGAAGCTACATTTGATGTAATGTATAACGAATGAATCTCTAAAGTATGAGAATTACTTGATATTTGAGTTGATGCATGAGTTGTAAAAAAAGCTTGAGCTTTTTATTCATATTGAGAAACTAAATTATGACAAGGTAGAGAAAATTCAAAGAATTTTCTAAAAGAAAATCCAGCATTATGTGCTGAAATTGAAGAAGTTATAAAAAATAGTATAGTACAATAAAAAAAGACCTAAAATTAGGTCTTTTTTTATTTATTAAAAAATTTTGTTTTAAACTCTTCCAATGTTATATCTTCTGTTAAAAGACAATTATAAATATTTAACTTAGTTTCTAAATCAATTGAATAATAATCCTTTATTGTTTTAAGTGCATTAGGAAGAACTTGTCTTACTTCATCCGAAACTATAATAAATTTATCAATTCACATTAAAAACTTAAAATATCATTTTTCTACATCAATATAAAATTTTTCAGCATCAACTCATAGTTCAAGAGAATATAATGAACCATAATATAAAAAATCTTCTATTCACATTGCTAAATCTCAAATATCCAAATCTGCCATAATTTTAGCATATTTATTTATGTTTTTACCTCTATTTTTAAAAACAGTTCATATTATACCTGCTCTACATATACTATCATCTATTAAAAAATCAGGATATTTATCCATTGTAATTCTAAAATAATCAAGAGATATAAACTCATCTAATGTAGTTACATCTCAAGTATGTCATGTATCATGAAATAATCATGCTATTAACAAAGATCTTATTTCCAAAGGAGAAAAAATTGATTTATCAAGCAATAAAACATAACTAGTAACTCTTAATGCATGTAAAAAATTATGATAAGGTATATTATTATATAGTTTTTCAGCTTCATTTATTATATTTTCAGTAAGCAATCAACTAGATAAAATATTTTTTTTTAAAATATCAATTTGCCTTGTTTTTATTTGAAATTTTTTATACATAATAATAGATATAGATTTATTTCTTAATAATATATCATTTTTTTAGAAAAAAATAAAATAATTATAAATCAATTCTTGCCTTTTAGCTAAAATTAAATATATTTTTGTATATTGACTTTAAAATATTAAATTAAAAAAAGAAAAATGAAAATATCATATAAGGTTTTAAAAAGTTATAAAGAGAATATTAAAGATGAAAATGAAGTAGCAAAAGACTTAGTTATGCATACTGCAGAAGTTGAAGATATAGTATCAGAAAAAAGCTCTTTTGAAAATATTGTATACTGAATAATAAAAACAGTTGAAAGTCATCCTGATGCTGATTCTTTAAGAGTTTGTATGGTTGATATTTGAAATGAAGAAGTTCAAATAGTTTGTTGAGGTTCAAATTTAGAAGTATGACAAGCAGTAGCAGTTGCAAAATTGTGAGCTGTTGTTTCATGGCATTGAACAGAAACTATAACAATGAAAAAAACAGCTATAAGATGAGTTGATTCATATGGTATGATATGTGCTAGTGAAGAAATAGGCTTAAAAGAAGAGTTTCCTGCAAAAGATGAAAAAGAAATAATGGACTTATCATCAATAAAAGCTGAACCAGGGACAAATATAGCTGATTTGTTATGAAAAAATGATTCTATTTTAGAAATTGATAACAAAGCAATAAATCATAGACCTGATCTATTCTCTCATATAGGTATAATAAGAGAAATTTATACTATAGACTGAGAAAAGTTTGATTTTGAATACGAACTAAAGGATTTTTCAAATATAGAAAAACTAAATATTGAAAATACTATAACTGATGTAGTAACAAGATATATCTGAGTAAAAGTAGAAAATGTATCTAATATAGATTCACCTCAATATATAAAAGATGTATTATCAAGTGCAGAAATAGCATCTATATGACTTCTAGTAGATTTATCTAATTACTCTTTATATCTATATGGTCAACCAACTCATTGTTTTGATGCTGATAAAATAGACTGAAATATTACAATAAGATATGCTAAACAAGGTGAAAAATTCATAGCTTTAAATGATAATGAATATGAATTATCAGAAAAAGATATTGTAATAGCAGATGATATAAAAGTATTAGCACTTTGAGGTGTTATATGATGAAAATCATCAAGTGTTGATAATAATACAAAAAATATAATTATAGAATCAGCTAATTTTGAACAATCTATAATAAGACAAACTTGAAAAAGATTATGAATTAGAACTGACTCTTTAAATGTATTTGAAAAAGATATAGTTAATGAATTACAAATTCATGGTGCTTCATTAATAGTAACTGAATTAGAAAAAAATCTAGAATGAATAAAAGTAACTTGATTTAGTGACTCATATGTAAAAAAACAAGAAGTTGTTAAAATAGAATATGATATTGATTTTTTTAATAAGCTAATTGGAAAAACATATACTGAAAATGAAATTTTAAGTATTCTAGATAATTTAGGTATAAATAAAGTTGAAAATAAACTAATTATACCCTTCTGGAGAAAAGATTTGAATTTTAAAGCTGATATAGCAGAAGAAATTGCTAGAATAACTTGATATAACAGCATTGAGGCTACAATACCAGATATAAATATGTGAGCAGTTATTCAAAACAATTCTTATAAGTTAAAAAATGATTCAAGAAACTTTTTTACAGATATATGATTCTATGATATTTACAATTATTCATTTGTTAATAAAGACATTATGGAGAAATGTTTGGATACAACTGAATCGTTAGTAGAAATGAAAAATGCATTATCAGAAGAGTTATCACATCTAAGATGAAGTCTTATTCCCAACTTATTAGATACTATAGAAAAAAATCAATTAAATTTTGATGAATTAAAAGTTTTTGAAATAGAAAAAGTATTTAATAGAGAATGAAACAATGTAAAAGAAGAAATGATGTTATCATGATTAATTTCTAGTAAGGAAAATATTATATACTATGAAACTCAAGAAATAATTTCAAAATTCTTAAAAACAGTTTGAATATATAACTTTGAATTTAGAAACTCTAAAAATCTACCTAACTATTCTCACAGATGAAGAACTGCCTCTATTGTAATAAGAGGTAAAGAAGTATGATTTGTATGAGAAATAAGCCCTAAAGTAACAAATAACTTTGAAATAAATTCTAGATTATGATTTTTTGAAATAAACTCAGACTTAATATTAGATGCTTTATATTGAATAAAAAAATATGAAGAAATATCTAATTTTCAAGAAAATAATTTTGATTTAAATTTCGTTATATCAAAAGATATTGAAGCAAGTAAAATTAAAACTGTTATAGAAAAAACTGATAAAAAATTAATCAAAAAAGTTAATCTAATAGATATATATGAAAACTCTGAAAAGTTATGAGAAAAAAGAAGTTTAACATTTAAAATATTCATTCAATCTATGGAGAAAACATTGGATGATAAAGATAAAGCATCGATTATAGAAAAGATAGTAAGTTCAGTTACTAAACTAGGTTGAGAACTTAGATAAAAACTTTTGACTATTTAAATCTTTTCTATATAATTCCTGCACAAAAGAGACTGAATTAACTAGCCCTATCCTCCAAAACGGCTATTTAATCAAAATATTACTTTTATTATTAAATAAATTAGTCTATGCCTATAATAGCGTCTGCGAAAAAACAATTAAGACAAAATAACAAAAGAAAAGCTAGAAATGATCATTACAGAGCTTTATATAGAGAAGCAAGAATATCTTTTGAAAAAGCTATAAAAGCTGGTGATGCTAAAGCTGCAAAAGAATTGTTAGTTAATCAAAAAGATAAAGATGGTAAAACTGTAAAATCAGGATTACAATCAATTATTGATAAGTTAGTGAAAAAAAATATAATTCACAAAAATAATGGTTCTAGAAAAAAAGCAAAATTTGTTAAAATGATTAAAACTATATCTTAATTTTTAAAAAATTCATTTTGAAAGAAAAAAAGAGATTAATTAATGATGAGATTGTTGCTAAAGATATACAACTTATCAATGAAGAATGAGAAAATCTTTGAGAAATGAAACTTGAACAAGCAAGAGAAATGGCTCAAGAGAGGAGTCTTGACTTGATGGAAATGTGAAAAAAATGAGATTTAACTATAGTTAAAATTCTTGATTATTGAAAGTTTTTGTACAGACAAAAAAAACAAGAACAAAAAAATAAACAAAAATGAAAGGCTCCTGATTTAAAAAATATCAGAATAACTTTTAAAATATGAGATCATGACTTAGCAATAAGAAAAAATCAAGCTGAAAAGTTTGGTAAAGCATGACATCCATTAAAAGTTAGTTTGATGCTTAGATGAAGAGAAAATCATTATGAAACAATAGCAAATGAAAAAATTCATAGTTTTGTAGAATCTATAAGTGAAACATATAAACTTGAATGACAAATCAAAAAAAATGGTAATACATTTGTTGCAATGTTAAAACCTATTAAATAATTATTTATAACTGTAAAATATACAATTATGACTTTAAAAACTAGAAGCTGAGTTAAAAAAAGAGTTAAAGTTACTGGTAAAGGTAAATTTAAACTTGCTAAAGCTTGGAAAAGACATTTACTTTCTGATAAAACTAAAAAAGCAAAAGGAAGAAATAAATATGGTTTAATAGTTTCATCAACTGAAGCTAAAAAAATCAAACAACAATTACCTCATTTGTAGGAAAATTTTTAAATATTAAAACATAACACTAAATTAAGATGGTTAGAGTTAAAAGAGGTCTAATGACAAGAAAAAGACATAATAAAATCTTAAAAGCTACTAAATGATATAGAATGCTTAATTCTAAAGTTTTCTCTAGAGCTAAAAATGCATGGATGAAAGCTGGTACTAATGCATATATTGGTAGAAGAAAAAAGAAAAGAGATTTTAGAAGATTATGGAATGTTAGAATTAACATTGCAGCAAGAGAAAATGGTATGAGTTATTCTCAATTAATAAATGCTTTATACAAAAAAAATATAAAACTAAATAGAAAAGTTTTATCAAACTTAGCTATTTCTAATCCAAAAGTATTTTCAAATGTTGTTAACTCTGTTAAATAATTTTTGAAAAAAATAAAAAACTCCTAATATATTAGGAGTTTTTATTTATAATAAATATTAAAATGAATATATTTCAAAAAATTATAATAAAATTAGTAAAATATTATCAAAAGTTTATATCACCTGATCATAGTATATGGGCAAAAGCTATGAATAATCCCCCATATTGTAAACATATACCAAGTTGCAGCCAGTATATGATAGAATCCGTAGAAAAAAAATGAGCAATAATAGGTTTTTTAAAGGGTTTATTAAGAATCCTTAGATGTATGCCTTGGAATAAATGATGATATGATCCTGTTGAAAAAAAAGATAAATAAATTTTACTTTTATCTTTTTTTATATATAATCATGCAGCCTATTAAGGAAGAACTATTAAATGTTCGCTATACCTTTATATCTATAACTATAAAAAAATGGCAAGAGGTAAAAAATATAATAAAGCTGTTGAATTATTAAATTCAGAAAGCTACAGCGTTAAAGAAGCTGTTGAATTATTAGAAAAAACTAATACAGTTAAATTTGATCCAACTGTAGAAATTCATTTCAATCTTAATCTTGATCCAAAATATGCAGATCAAATGATTAGAACTACTATAAGCTTACCAAATGGTTCAGGTAAAACTTCAAGAGTTTGTGCTTTTACTGATGAATCTGCTAAAGATGTTTTAGCTGCAGGTGCTGCTATAGCTGGTGGTGAAGAATTAATTGATGATATCGAAAAAGGAAATGTTTCTTTAGATTTTGATGTTTGTGTTGCTACTCCTTCTATGATGAGACACTTAGGTAAAATTGCTAGAGTTTTAGGGCCAAAAGGTTTAATGCCTAATCCAAAAGCTGGTACTGTATCTAATGACTTAGTTTCTGCTGTAAAAGAAATAGCTGCAGGTAAATTTGAATTCAAAACTGATAAACAAGGTAATGTTCATTCATTTTTTGGTAAATTATCATTTGGTGCTGATAAATTAGAAGAAAACTTAAACTATTTTATTAAAACTATAAATGATGTTAAACCAAGTGGTTCAAAAGGTAAATATATAAATACTATATTTGTATGTAATGCTATGTGACCATCAATAAAAATTGATTTAAACTCATTATAATAAAAAAGATAACTCTAAGAGTTATCTTTTTTTTGTTTTATAAATGTAAAAGTAGAACTTACATAAATCATATTATCTTTTAATATTTTTGATTCAACTATTACACTACTTCTTGTAGTTCATATTATATTTAAACTATATTCTACTCAATCCAAATTATTTAAAGCCTTATGATAATATATATTTGAATTAGAAGTTAAACAATCCCCTAATATATCATATGCTAAATCATGAGATTTTTCGTCCAATAAATAATAAATATAGCCTCAATGAACATATCAATATCAATTCTGTTTATTCATTATTAGTTTCTGTAAAAAATTTATCTAAGGTATATAATTTTAAAATACCATTTAATCATTTTTGAATATTTCAATATATATTAGTAGTGAAACATTTATCTTTATTTTCACAATAATTTCATTTAGTGCAATCACTTATTCATAACTCTTCTCAAACTGAAAAAAGTATATCATAAACACTAATAAATTTTGGGTCTTTTCATAAAGAAAGTCCTCAATTTCTTCATTTTTTCGTATATATAATTCATGATTTATGAAGAGAAGCTATTATTCTTCTAAGTAAAGATTCAGATATATTCAAATCAGAAGATATATCTGAAATTTTTATAACAGAATCTTTGTTCTTAAGTAAATATATAATAGATTTCATAGCATAATCTCACTTTGTAGATAATTTTATCATATTATTATATTATATCATCAAAATCATTTACAATACCATCTCATAAATATTTATGTATAGCATTAATAGTTGTTAACAATCATAAAACTGCTGCTTGTCTTCTTCTTGGAGATATAGTCATTCATACTAAATCTTCTACATAATCAAAATCTTTTTTTAATACTTCATCTAAATTCATTCATATTATTGATTCACCAAAAATTGATGAACATGCAGTTGTTATTATTGCAGTATCTCAATCAAAAGAAAAATCTGATATTTTGTTATCATCTATTTTTAAATATACTTCTAAATCATCTCAACAAACAGCATTATCTTCATAATGTTTTACATCATAATTATCTAAAACACCTTTATTTGGTGGAGTTTTACTATAAAATGTAATAGTTTCGTTATACATGTATTAAATCAAAATATCAAATAAAATATAAATTCAAATTAACAACATAATTACTCATGTTATTAAATGCATTCTTTCAACATTTAATGCCTTATATTCTTTTAATTCAGAAATATTTCTAAATCAAAAAGCAACTAATATTGAAATAACAACCATTGGTATAATAAATATAAGATTATATATAGTAATATATATATATCCCCATAAATTTAATGCCGAAGATTCTGAAGCTAAGTATCATAATATCATTAAATAAGGACCTGATGTACAAGGTAATAAAAATAATGATATAAGAAAACCTACTATAAATGCTCAAAAAGGACTAACCACTTTTTTTAAAATAGATCTCATTTTTGGTCTCCATGCATCTGGAACTTCCATTTTAAAATATTTTCAATACCAAAAATAATCTTTTAAGTTTGCAAGTCATATTAATACTCAAAGTATTCATACAACAAGCTTTAAATAAAATACACTATTAGTTGTAGATAAAGCACTATAAAGACCAATTCACATTGCCATATAACTAATAAAAACTGCTAGAATAAAAAGAAAACCAGCTAATAAAACTTTTTTTCTTGATTGTTGAGTTTTTAAAATTGAAGAAAGCAATATAAACATTACAGCAAAAGCACATGGATTTATACTATCTCATAATGCAGCTGGAACTAAAATAAGGAAAAATTTCAATCTATCTCACATGTTAACCACAGTATCAACATCTCATGATGCAAAAGTATATCAAGCTAACATGAAAAACAAACCAATTATTAGAAATAGTTTTTTCATATTAATTTTTACTTGATAATTTTATTAAAAATACTGGTAAAATAACAGCTAAAACTGCTAATACAGCTAAAACTAATGCTATATTATTATTTTTTGGGGCTTCTCATAATATAGGAGTAAAATGTTCTATTACTGGCTTATCTCAAATTAAATAAGATTCTTCTCATCAGTTATTTATAACTAAAAAAGGAACTCATATATCTGATGTATCAATACCCAATCTTTGTGCATCTGACATCATAGATTCTCTATTTTCATCATTAGACCAAACTTCTTTTTTAACTATATTTAAAACATCCCATCAATTAACTTTTGTCATATATTTATCAACATTTGCACAATATCAACATCATTGTCAATAATAATAAACATAACTTGTTTCTGTTTTTTGATCAATAGATCATGTACTTGTTTCTAAAGAAGTAGTAGTAATATTAACTACTCAAGTATTAGATCATTCAATTAATTCATCTGCATATATATTTGATGAAAATAATAAAGATATCAATAAAAAACTAACAAAATTAATAATTTTTTTCATAAGTTATCTTAGTAATAAAGTAATATAAAAAAGGTAAAATTAACATGCTTAAAAGTATATTATTTTTATCTAATAAATCAATTAATTGTTAGTCATTTTTTCAGTTAATAAATTTATTATAGATTCTAATAATTCTTGATGAAATCACTTATCAATCATTGATAAACAACTAAATATAACTTTTATTTTAGACTCAAGAATTATATTTAAAGAATCATTCCTATTTAATCATCTACTTCTAAGATAAAAGAGTTCATCATCGTTTATTCTTTCTATTTTACAAGCATGACTTGCTTCAACATCATCACTTCTAACTAATAATGTAGGGACTCCCCTAATTTTTCAAGTACTAGCTAGGAAAATATTTTCTTCTAATAAATGTCATTTTATTTTTTTATATCACTCATCTATTTCTACTACACCATCTATATCAATATTTCAATTATCTCAAACTAATGACAATATTTTTATATCAACTTCTGAATTATCAGAACTAGTTTTAGAATATATTTTTGATTTTATTGAATTAGCAAAAGACATTAATAAATAATTAACTTTTAATTTTGAATAAAATTCATTTTGATAAAAAGATATATTATGATTATTTTCAGAGTTTAATAGTCAATAAAATTCTACATAAGAGTTTTTTCATAAATAAACATCAACATTATTTTTTCAATCATCAAAAAAATATGCTACAACTCACTCTCATACTCTTATTTCTCAACTTGAGATATTAGAAAGCATATAAAATCAATTTTCCTTAATTATCATTATTAATTATTATTATTTTTAAAATTTTTCTTTAAAGTTTTTAAGTTTTGTAGATTTAATTTTGGCTTTTTCTTTTCAAAACTAAAACTACTTCAACAACCACATCTATCTTTAACTTTTTGACTTGAAAATATATAACGTATTTTTTCTTTTCAAGTATGATCAGCAACTAAAGTTCTAGTTATAATTGATCAATTAAATTTTTCATAATCCTTTTTTTGTACATAAACATCAAATGGACTAGTACTTAAATCCAATTTTTTCATATCTTCAGTTATTTCAAAATCTTCTGATATATTAATTTTTTGTCCACTACATCAAGCATCATAAAAATATATAAATATTTTTTTAATTTTTCTGTTTATAAGATCAAGTACTGTAGACTTATCTAGTTTCATATATTATTATTAATAACTAAAAACCTCACTCAAATTCCATAGAAATTAAAACATTCATCTCACTAGCATATTCTAAAGGCAATTCTTTAACTACTCATGAAATAAATCAATTAACAATCATAGCAGTAGCCTCATCCTCACCAATTCATCTACTTCTTAAATAAAAAAGGTCATCTTCATTTATTTTTCATGCACTTGCTTCATGTCATACAATTGAGCTACTATTTCAAACCAAAATATTTGGTATAGTATCACTTACTGATTTTTCATCTAGAAGTAATGCATCACAATCTATTTTAGCAATAGAATTTTCAGCACCTGGTTTTATATCAACCAAACCTCTATAAGTAGAAATTCATCCTCATTTACTAAGAGATTTAGATATAATATTTGAACTAGTATTTTTTCAAATATGTATAACTTTTGCACCTACATCTTGATTTTGTCATTTATTAGCAAAAGCAACTCACAACATATCAGTTTTTGAATTATCTCAAACTAATACACTACAAGGATATAACATAGTAGTTCAACTTCACATATTACCTCAAACCCATTCCATATATGAATTTTCTCATACAATAGCTCTTTTTGTATTAAGATTATAAGTATCTTGACTCCAGTTCTCTACCGAAGAATACCTCATTTTAGAATTTTTTCATACAAAAATTTCTACTCAACCAGCATGTAAAGATGCTTCATCATATTTAGGAGCACTACATCATTCTATATAATGAGCTTCTGCATCATCTTCAACTATAATTATAGTGTGTTCGAACTGACCTCAGCTTTTTTTATTCATTCTAAAATATGATTGTAAAGGCTCATTTAATTTAACTCAAGAAGGTATATACATAAAAGTACCTCATGACCAAACTGCATAATGAAGAGCGGCAAACTTATGATCATAAATTGGAATACATTTTGAAAAATATTTCTTTACTAATTCTGGGTATTTATTTAAAGCTATTGAAGTATCATCAAATATAACTCATTTTTCAACTAATTCTTCTTTTAAAGAATGATAGACAACTTCACTATCATATTGAGCTCAAACTCAAGCTAAAGATTTTTTTTCAGCCTCAGGAATTCATAATCTATCAAATGTATTTTTAATACTTTCTGGTACTTCATCCCATGATTTCTTAGATCAAGCTCATTCAGGTTTTGCAAAATAATAAATTTCATCTAAGTTTAAATTAGACAAATCAGGTCACCAAGAAGGCAAAGATTTCTTATTATACTCATCTAGAGCTTTTAATCTAAACTCTAACATCCATTCTGGCTCATTATTTGACAAACTTATTTGTCTAACAACTTTTTCATTTATTCATTTAATTGCTTCATTAGTATAAACAATATCATCTTGGAAAGACCAAGAATCTGATATACTCATATTTTTTGCTTCTAAATTAGACATTACTATTTTTAAATATTAAAAAAATTAAAACTCTTCAAATCAATTATTACTTATATATGATGCTAATTCTTTATCTCAATATTTAACTATTTCTCAATTTTTCATAACATAAACCGTATCTACATCAACATATTCAAGAATTTTAAAATAATGAGTTATAATAATTAAAGAATTATTTTCATTACTTAATTCTTTTAACATTGAAGCTACACTTCTAAATGCATCCAAATCAAGTCATGAATCAATTTCATCTAAAATTATATATTTAGGTCAAATTAATTTCATTTGCAATATTTCTATTTTTCTTTTTTCTCATCATGAAAATCATACATTTAGATCTCTGTCCAAGAATGATTCATCAATATTTAAATCATTTAGGTATTGTTTTATATATCTTTTAAAAATAAATGGAGATAAATCTTTCGCAGTATTATCTTTATTTTTTAATGAAATATTAGTAATAATTCTTAAATACTCTCAAAGTTTAATTCATTTTATTTCAGGTACATTTTGAAAAGACAAAAATAATCCTGCTTTAGATCTTTCTTCTGGCTCCATTTCCAAAAGATCATCTCAATCTATACTTATTTCACCTGATATCAATTCATATTTTGGATTTCACATCAAAAAAGATGAAATAGTCGATTTTCAACTTCAGTTTTTTCATAATAAACAATAGTTTTTTCATTTTTCAAAACTCATACTAACTCATCTAAGTATTTCTTTCTCTCAAATTCAAACTTTTAAATCTTTTATTTCAATCATATTATATTTAAATTAATAAATTAATTATAAAACATTACTATTTTAGTAATATTTTATAATATGCAAGTTTTTTTTATATACTCATTTTATACACTTTACTTTATTGTAGACATTGTTAATAAAATGTTAAAAAACCTTATTTAATAGCTTTATTTCCTACTACTTATTTTAAAGAAATTGTCTAGTTATTTATTTATAGATATTTTGACATATATAAAAAAAAGAATAAAAATATATATAAGTTTTGCTTATAAATAGAGTTTTTTATTAATTAATTAACATTTTTTTAACATTTTAAAGAATAATGACTGATATAAAAAGTATTGAAGATAGACATATTTCAGTTTTATTAGATGAATTAGTAGATTCTATCGAAATAAAAAATGATGAAAAAAATGTTATTGTTGACATGACATTATGAATGTGATGACATGCTAGTAAAATAATAGAAAAAATGAATTTAGGAGATATTTTTATTTGATTCGATGCAGATATAAAAAACCTAGAACTAGCCAAACAAAGATTAAATGAGATAAACAAAAACAAAAATATAGAAATAATATTAATAAATTCTAATTTTATTAATTTAAAAAAAGAGTTAGAAAAAAAAGAAATCTACTCTATAACATGAATATATTTTGATTTATGATTATCTAGTCTTCATTTAGATGAAGCAGATAGATGATTTAGTTTTATGAAAGACTGACCTCTTGATATGAGACTAGACAAATCAAAATGAGCTACTGCTGCTGATATTGTTAACAGTTATACTAAAGACGAACTTAGAAAAATTATTATAGAATACTGAGAAGAGCCTTGAGCTAATAAATTCTCAAGTAAAATAATTGAACAAAGAAAAATAAAAAAATTCAAAACTACTTTTGATTTAGCAGAAATACTTCCAAATAATGTAAAAGTAAGATCTAGAGTTTTTCAAGCTTTAAGAATAGAAGTTAACCAAGAATTAGAAGCATTAAAAATAGCATTAAATGATGCAATAAAAATACTAAAAAAAGACTGAATAATATTTGTTATAAGTTTTCATTCACTAGAAGATAGAATAACAAAACAAATATTTAAAAAAGAAACAAGAGATTGTATATGTAGTGATATAATATGCTCTTGTAATCATAAAAAAAGCCTAAAATTATTAAACAAAAAACCGATAATCCCTAGTGAGGATGAAATAAACAAAAACCCTAGAAGTAGGAGTGCAAAAGCCAGATTTGCAAAAAAAATAAGATAGCCATTAGGCAGATTTATTTCAGTAACGTATTGTAGCCGTGAGATCTAAAATAGTAACACAAGACTTTAAAAAATCATTTTTCTCAAATAGAAAAAAAGAAAAAGAAAAATTCAATATATGAATGACTTCAACTTACGTAGGACTATTGTCTATAATATCATTATTGTTACTATATTATGTTTGGACATTAAATGTAAATGCTACAAAATGATATAATATAAGACAATTAGAAATAGAAAAACAAAATCTATTAATGGAAAAAGAACAATTAGACGTAAGAATTGCTGAACTTGAAAGTTTAAGTAATATAATGAATGATGAAGAACTAAAAAATATGGAAAAAATAGATGAACCTGACTATTTAGTTATAAAAGATAACGTACAATATGTTTATAATTACTAAAAGAGTATTGATATATACTCTTTTTTTGTTACAATAAAAAAAATTAAAAATTATAATAAATTATGCCTGAATCGTTAAAACAATTAATTAATGCAATTAGTTATCTTCCATGAATATGAGAAAAGTCAGCAACAAAATTAGCTTTTTTCTTAATGAATGCTAATAAAAACTATATAGAAAATTTATCAGATAACCTAATAAACATAAAAGATAACATAGCTTTTTGTGAAGTATGTAACTCCCTATGCGATAAATGACAATCAAAATGTAATATTTGTAAATCTTGAAATAGAGAGCATACTACAATAGCTATAGTTGAAGAATATTTAGATATGTTAACTATTGAGGAAGCATGATGATATAAATGAGTATATCATGTCTTATGATGAGCTATATCCCCAATTAATTGAGTATTTATATGAGATTTAAAATTTGAAGAATTATTTAAAAGAATTATAGAATCTGATGAAAATATAGAATTAATACTAGCTACAAACCCAAATATAGAATGAGAAGCTACAAGTAATTACATAATAGAAGAAATAGAAAAAAGAAAATTAAAATACAAAACAAAAATAACTAGGCTATCTAGATGATTATCTAGTTGATATATTGAATATGCTGATAATATTACACTACTTAATGCAATAAAAGAAAGAAAAGAAATATAAAATATATTTAAAGTACTAAAATTAATATTTAATAAAATAAATATGAACGAACTTGCTCCAAAATGATCAAATCCAAAAATGACAAAATCTCAAGTAAGAAAATATATAAAAGATATGAAGAAAAAACAAGAGGAAGCAAAGAGAAAACTAGAAGAAGCTAAGTTATCTTGAGAAATGGAAAAAGAAAAACAAGAAATAATTGAGTTAGAAAAAAAGTTAGACAATTTATAAATTGTCTAACTTTTTATTTGTGTTATTCTTCACATGGATTTGATATAACTCTTTCAAATATTTTTCTATTTACATCCTCTGTACATTCTGATCCTCAGCCACAAAAGATTTGTATAGGAGCATCATAACCAGGATATACAAAATAACTTTTTATATATATATATATATATATTAATGACTCTAATTTAAATCAAAATACATATGGATATTTTCAATTATAATTACTAACATCATAACAATTTTTAATAGGCTTAATTCAAGCATTATATCTTTCATTAAATTGTTTTAAGTTAAAAAAATCTTTTGTATTTTTATCTATTGTTTCTAAATATAGTTTAGCTTTTTCTAATTGTTTAAAGTTATACATATCTATATAAACCGCATATGATTCTCTAAGTATAAATAATCATAATAATACAAAAATCATTATCTTAAAATATTTATTATTAACTATATTTTTCATTTTTTAAATCTTAATTATATATAATCTATTCCCTTATAATAGTAAAAAATCATGATTCTCAATTTATTTTAAATTCTATTATTCTTGTTTCTCATATTGGAGGTATAGTAGCTTTTATATTTCTTCCATACCTAACTGTTCAGTCTTTACTTCTTGTTCAATTACTTGTTTGTACTGTAGGGTTTCATTCTCAAATTAATTCAATTATTGTTTGATTTGGATATATATCTATTTTGTTCTAATTTATTTATTATTAATCTATACATGGATTTGAAATTGTATACTTAAATTTAGATTTATTTCTATCTCAAGGTCAACCTGAATAATACATTGGAACAAAAGGTAAATCATATTTAGGATATGCAAATAAATTTGTTCTATATATATATATATATTAATGACTCTAGTTTAAATCAAAATATATACTTTTCATCTCAATTATAATTTCTTATATAATAACAATTTTTAATTGGTTGTATATCAGCACTATATTTTTGATTAAACTCTTTTAAACTATAAAAATTTTTATCAGTTTCTGGTATTGATTCTAGTATAGGTTTAGATTTTTCTAACTGTTCAAAATTATATCTATCTATTGCTATCTTATCTTTTTCAAATGTAAAACTATATATAGCAACTAATATAAAACTCAATATTAATAATAATAAAAATCATATAAAAAATTTAATTATTATTCTGAAATATCTATTCTTAACTATATTTTTCATTTTTTCTTTCATAATTTTTATTTAATTTTCACATGGATTTGATATAACTCTTTCAAATATTTCTTTATTTTTATCATAACAACCTAATCATACTTCACACCAATTTCTATATGGAGCATCATATTTAGGATATGCATAATATTTTGTTTTATATATATATATATATATTAATGACTCTAATTTAAATCAAAAAATATATTTTTCATTTCAATTGTAATTACTAACATCATAACAATTTCTAATTGGTTTAATTCAAGCACTATATATTACATTAAATTCTTTTAAACTATAAAATTTTTTTGTATTTTTATCTATTGTTTCTAAATATGGTTTAGCTTTTTCTAATTGTTTAAAGTTATACATATCTATATAAACCGCATATGATTCTCTAAGTATAAATAATCATAATAATACAAAAACTATTATTTTAAAATATCTATTCTTAACTATATTTTTAATTTTTTCTTTCATAATTTTTTATTATTATATATTATTTAATTTTTAAATTCTTAATTAATTGTTCTAGAAGTTTATTTATAACCTGAAAATCTTTATCTATATAATTTTCTCAATTAGTTATTTCTAGAATATAGTATCAAGTTTGTGGAGTTTTTGTAATCCATCACTTCTTTAATTCTAAACTTAGTTTATAAATTCATGGTTCTAAATCTACTATTTTATAGTTTCATTTATTATCTAGTTCTATATATTGTTTTTCTTCTTTGTTTTTATCTTTTAATTTTTTATTTTGTTTTTTATCTTTATTTTTGTTTTTATTATTTCATTCTATTTCATCTTCTAACTCTTCTTGTTTTTCTAATATTAGTTTTGTAGTTTTGTTTAGTATTTCTTTTTCTAGTTGTTTTACTATTTGACTACAATTTTTATTTCATATCTTTTTGCATATTTCTTGTGGTAGATATAGTCATATTTTTCAGCTTATATTTCATGATAAGATTTCTGGTTCTGGTTCTATACTATAATCTAGTATTGCTTTAAGATTTTCTATTGTTTCTTGTATTCCATCATTGTCTAAATCTTTTGAATATATTACTGCAGTATTGCTATTGTTTAATACTTCTATCCAGTTTATATCTAATTCTTGTTTTCAATTTATTGTTTCTAGATTTCACAGCATAACTGTTCAGGTTCAATTATTTTTGAAGTCATCTACTAGTATATTGTATGAATTATTTTCTGCTTTATTATCATCAAAATCTATTTTAATATTTTCTCTTGATATATTAAAAATATCAGTTTGTCATGATGCTGTAGTTATTCATTCTATTTTTGTGTAATAGTCTCATCATGCTATCATTAGGTCATAGCTTTCATCAACTTTAGCATTTATTTCTATTGTTAGGTTTTCTAGTTTTTGTGGTAGGTAGATTTGTTTAAATGTATTATCTATAGTTTCTCAAGCATAGTTTACCACTATTCTAGTTCAAGGGATTTCTTCATATATTTCTCAGTTTTTATATCATGTTTTATTTCAGTTGATATCTGTAAGTAATATATCTGAATTTCAGTTAAGAGTGTATAGAGTATCTATATCATTAAATCATATAACAGATGTATTATCAGTAAAAGCTTCATCTATAGATACAATTCATATTTCTTCAAATTTATCCCGATTATATCAAATTACTGAATATTTATTATTTATTATATCTATTTCTATATATTGGTTATATGCTTCTTTAATTCATTCCTTATCTTCAAAAAATGGATATGGTGTTATATTATCCCAAATATATATTTTGTTTCACTCTACTTTGTATGGTATAACTGTATGTCAAACATCTTTACATAATTTTCATAAAAAATTACATCAAGTTTTTCACCTAAAACTAAGTATATATTTTCAAGGATTAGTTTTTAATTTATTTAATACATCTATTGGAGTATCATTTGTATAAGAATAATTTCTTTTATTAGAAAAACTAGTTTCTTTTTGATATAATTGTAATGCTAAAATCGATTTTAAATTATCATCTAATCATATTAATTGATAATTATTATTAGTATCATTTTTTATATTTATTTTATCAAAAATATATCAATTTCATATATTATTACTAAAAACAGGAAAATTTCTTTCTAATATTTCTGGATTATGATACTGAGTTAAGGCACTTATTCAAAGTCAAAAACATATAGCATCAGAAAAAATAGTAGGATTATCATTATTTAATCACAATGACTCAAATGCTGCAAAATATTTTCTTTCATCTCAATTAAATGATTCTATTGGAAAAACCATATCCATTATTTCCCATTTTGTTCAAGGATTTTTTTCTCTTGTATCTTTAAAAAATCAATCTTTTCAACTTATTCATCAAGTTAATTTTGATAGATCAGGACTTGCATTTACAAAACTAAACCCATAAGGATAAGGTTCAAATCATTCAAAAATAGAAAAATCTGTATCTAATCAATTTTCTTTGAATTCTACCCAATCACTAGTATTTCAATCTGTATCTTCTAGTCTCAACTTCCAAGTATAATCTCATGCATCAAGTCATATAACAAATGATCTCTTTCAAGTTACATTTAAAAATTCACTATTAAAAATTCTTGTATTTCAAGATATTTTTTCATATATTTCTATTTCTATTTTCAATTCTTTTGATTCTGGATTATCTATTTCTGTTTCAAATATTATTCAACTTCCAGATTGAAACTTACCTATACTGCTTCATAGTTCTATCTCTTCTTTTTCTAGAAGTGGTGATTTAATATATTGTCTTAAGTTTGTTGGTATTGGGATATTTTTTTGATTTAATAATTTTGTTTTTACATATCAATTTTCATTATACAATATTTTTTCCTTATCTGAATAATAAATATCATAATATTCATCTAATATTTTAGTAGATTCTAGAGGTTTATCAAAAGATATATAATGAATTTCATCATTTAATCATTCATCAATAACTTCATAAAATATAAATCCTGTCTCTAGCATAATTCAAGATTCCAGATATCATTCATAAAATAATTTTTTTTCTCTATCTAATCAATCATTTTTTATATATTTTGTTATATATCATTCTATGTCAGCATCTTGTTCTAAAAAAAATATATAGTCCTCATTTATATTAAATAACTTGAGTTCCTCATTATATATTTCTTCTGGTTCTAATATTGTTCAATTTTTTATATATTGTTTATATAGTTTTCAATTACTATTATAGTAAATATGATTTAAATAATATAATATCTCTGAGTTGAATAGTATATTATTAGCTATACTAGTATCGATATTTTCTACTAGTTCTAAATTTCATATATTTATATAATCAAATCTATAAATATTATTTTCTACTTCAAAATAAATATATTTTCCATCTGAAAAAAGATATTTTTCTTTGTATATATTAAAAAACAAAAGCTCTAATTTATATATTTCTTTTCATTTTAAGTTAATATCTCAACATTCTTCACTTATTCTATATATTGATCATTCATTTTGATAATATATAAATCAATCTTCTATAAATAATATATTATATATATTATTATTAAAATCATTTATATAGTTTAAATTTTTTTTTATTATATTACCATTTTTATGATTAATTCTTTTTAATACTCCATTTGAGTTAGAATTATTATTCATTAGTAAAGGTTCTTGATTATATTCTATGTATGATAAATATATATAATCATTTGTTATATATGATGATTGATAATTATCTCAAATATAAAACTCTTGTGTTGGATTATTATTTATATAATCAGTTTCTTCCTTTTCTATATAATATCAACATGAATCACTATAATAATTATCATTTGCACTAACATTATTCCCTAATAAAAACATTACTATACATGATAGTATTAACAAAAAAATCTTTTTCATATTAAGATTTTTAATGAATAAAATAATTTTTGGGAGATAGTTTATGTGTTTTGGGAGATACTAAAATTATATAATTTTATAAAAATATGTAAAATTATAATTTATAATTGAGTTAGAAAAAAAGTTAGACAATTTATAAATTGTCTAACTTTTTATTTTTAATTGTTTTATAATATCTTTGATAACTTTATCAATTTTATCATAACTATGACGAACAAATGAGTTTTCATGTAATAAATCAGCTTCAATAACTTTATAAGATTTACCTCTAAAATATTTTTGATTTTTTATTTTTACAGGTTTTTTATTTTCTAATGACTTATATTTTTCAGCCATTTTTTCTGATATATATCAATTATTAACAATTACATAATCAAGTATATCTTTTCATAAATACTTTTCTATAACATTAATAAAATCTATAGCTTCAAAATCTGTAGTTTCTCATGGCTTAGTCATAAGATTACAAAAATATACTACTTTGGCTTTTTTATTACTAGATATAGCTTCTTTTATTCACTTTACTAGCAAGTTTGGAACAATAGAGGTATACAAGTCTCAAAATGATATAATAATTAAATCTGCCTTATTTATTGATGTTATAGCCTTACTATTTGCAACTACATCTGGAGTTAAAAATGCTTTTTTTATTGGAGAACTTTTCTCATCAAGTTTTGTATCAATATTTGTTTCTCATTCTACAAGAGTTCAATCTTCTAGTTTAACATTTAAATGAGATAATTCTAATGTAACAGGTATAACTCTACCTTTTACCTTGAACATTCTTGATACTTGCTTTAATCACTTATCAAAGTCTCATGTAATATCAGCCATAGCAGTAATTATTAAATTACCTAAACTATGACCTCATACACTACATTCTTTATCATACCTATAATCAAATAATTTTTTTACTATTTCATGTTCACGAGATAAAGCCATTATTCATCTTCTTACATCTCAAGGAGGTAATATATTGAACTCTTCTCTTAGAACACCTGTAGATCATCAACTATCACTCATAGAAATAATTGCTGATATATTATAGTTTTCATTATCTCTTATACTTGATAATAATCAATAACTACCATTTCATCATCAAATAGTTACAATATTTATTTTCTCTTTATTTTTCATAAGATTTAAATTAATCTTTTATTAAAACTGCTTTAATTCTTCTTACTCATCTACTACTAGCTTCTTCTTTTTTGATTTTAAATACTCACATATTTTTAGAATTTTCAACATGAGGTCAACCACATAACTCTTTAGAATAGACAGTACCATTTTCTCATACCATAGAATAAACCTTTACAATATCAGGATATTTTTCCCAAAAACTTCATTCTACTCAAGAATCTTTTGCCTCCTGTTTTCACATTTCTTGAATTGTAACATTTAGATTAGAATTTATAGCTTCATTTACAAATTCTTCTACCTTATCTAAAATATCTCTTTCAACTTTTTCATCATGAGAAAAATCAAATCTCAATCTTTCAGGAGTTATATTACTACCTTTTTGATGAACATGATCTCATAAATATTTTCTTAAACCAGCAAGTAACAAATGAGTAGCACTATGAAGAGCAGTTGTTTCCTCACTACTATCAGCTAATCATCATTTAAATTTTCAAGCACTAGCAGTTCTTGATTTTTCTTGATGCTCTTTATAAGCTTTATTAAATCATTCTTCATCTACTTTATAACCTTTTTCTTCAGCTATTTCTTTTGTCATTTCCAATGGAAAACCATAAGTATCATAAAGTTTAAATGCTTTAGGTCATGCTATAGTATCAATTTTTTTACCAGTTTTTTCAAAAGCAATAGCAAAACCATTAATTAACTTATCAAACTCTTTTAATCATTTTTCTAAAGTATCTCAAAATTGTTTTTCTTCTCTTAATATTTCTTCTACTATTTCATCTTTTTTATCAATCATATGAGGATAAGCTAATCATAACTTATCAGATACAACTTTAGAAACATTATATAAAAATTCTCATTTATATCATAATTTATAAGCTTGTCTTATAGATATTCTTATAAGTCTTCTTAATACATATCATTGATCAACATTACTTGGAATAACTCAATCACTAATCATAACAGTAGAAGTTCTTACATGATCGGCTATTATTCTTATTGATTTCATTGTATTTTCATTGTAATCAACTCAAATTTCTTTTGAAATTGATTCAATTATTTCTTTAAAAATATCTGTATTATATACTGTTTTTTCACCATTAAGAGTTGCTGTAATTCTTTCTAATCACATTCATGTATCAACATTTTGAGCTGGTAATTTAACAAGCTCTCAATTTGGAAGTCTATTGTATTCCATAAATACATTATTCCATATTTCCATCCAATTATCTTCATCATTTTCTACATTAGAACCTTCTGGTGGAAAGTCTGATTCTCAAACCCAGTAAAAAATTTCACTATCTGGTCAACATGGTCCAGTATCACCAGCAGCCCACCAGTTTTCTGATTTTGGTAAATATGAAATTCTATCTCTTGGCATACCTATATTAGCCCAAATATTAGCTGATTCTTCATCTCTAGGAGCATCTTCATCTCACTCAAAAACAGTTACAGCTATCATTCTAGGATCAAGTCATAACCAATCTTTACTAGTTAAAAATTCCCAAGAATAAGAAATTGATTCTTCTTTAAAATAATCTCAAAGTGACCAGTTTCAAAGCATTTCAAAAAAAGTAAGATGAGTATTATCTCATACTTCTTCTATATCTCATGTTCTAATACATTTTTGACTATCAGCTAATCTAGTACCACTTGGATGTTTTTCTCATAATAAATATGGAACCAAAGGTTGCATTCAAGCAGTATTAAATAAAACAGTTGGATCATTCTCAGGAACAACAGGAGCACTTGGTATTATAGAGTGATTTTTGCTTTTAAAAAATTCTAAATATTTCTCTCTTATTTCACTACTAAGTATTTTCATAATTATTTTTTTACAAAATTTAAAAGTAAATTATTACAAATTTTAATAAAAAGATAAAAAAAAACAACTTTTTTAGCTAATTTACCTAGTTTAAATTTTTGATTTATTTAAAAAACTATGATAAAATATAAAAAAGTTCTTAATATATTTAAATATGTGTTTATATAGAGAAAAAACAATAAAAAGAATTTCTGAAATAGTTAGCTTTACAAAAAACAAGAAGTTAGAATTTTTATTAGAAAATAATATTTGATTATTTTCTAATAATGAACTAAAGAAACTTCTTGATTTTTTGGAAAGCTGAGATCTAAAGCCAATATATGAACTATTAGATAAAAAATATAAAGAATACATATCAATAATAGAAGAAATAAAACATATAAAAATAAAAGCAAAAACTAAAGAAAAATTACAGGAAGAAGAAAAAGAACAAGAAAAAGAAAAAAAAGAAATAGAACAACTTTTAGATTTTTAAAAATAACAAAATGACTGAAAATCAAAATATATTAGAAAATATATCAACAGAACAATTAAAAGAAATAAAAATTGAAGAAGTAGAAAAACTTTTATCATTAATAAAAAATGATGAAGAGTTATGATTTATGGATTATAGTTTTGCAGATTTAGATTGAGATTCTAAAACTATTCAGAATATAGAGTCAGAAATTATGGAAGAAGTTATGGGAAAAATTGATGAAATAGAATCTCAAACAAAATTTATAGAAGAATTATTGAAGACTGTAAAAGAAGTAAAATCTAAAAATTTTATAGATGAAATCCCTAAAGAGTGAGTAGATTTAGGTTATAGAGCTGATTTAATAGCATTAAATTATTTTAATGAAAATAATTCAAAAGAATCAATAATTGAAGAATTTAATTTAGATTGAAATAAAGTAAATAATAGCTTTTTACAAAAATATATAAAAGAAGAAGCTCAAAGATTAGAAAAATGATGAGAAAAAAATAGTTGGACATACCTTTTATTATCTTATGTTAAAAAAGAAACAAACGTATTAGCTGATATAAATAATATACATAATACTCTACAAGATAGATATATAAATCACATAATATGATGAGAACAATGATTCAATGATTTATTTATAAAATGATATAGCAATGAAAGTTCAAATTACCTTATGAAAATTAGTGATTTTGAAGAATTTTTATCAAGACCAAATACAGAAATAATTTGAGATAATAATAATCCTAATGTTGTAAACTCAAGAGCTTTAGCAAATTATTTTTTATATTTAGAGAATAAAAACACTCTTAATATTGATACTCTTAGGCAAAAAATGAGTATAAAAAAAATTGATGATTTATATAAAATATGGTCATCTAATACTAATTCTATTGCTAAAGAAATATTAAATAACTCTTGAGTATGAGAAGAATTAGAAAAAATACACTCACAAATCGAGCCTATATCAAATTTAAGAGCAAAAAATCAAGAATATATAGAAGAAATAAATAAAAAAGATGCTGAATATTTATATAAAAACCAAGATTTAATAATATTAATTAATAATGAAGAAAAATTATTATCTGTATTAAAAATATTTGAAGAAAAAAGTAAAACTTTGGAAATAAAAGATATAAATCCTGTTTTAAAATGAAATCTAAATATAATAAGGCATGAAAATATTGATTTGTGATACTGGTGATTACAAGAAATACCAAAAAATATACTAGAAGATAACTTATGAGTAATAATAAGAAAATATAGAAAAAATAGTGGAGAATGAATGCTAAATGAGTTGTTAACAAGGTCAGTATATTTATGAGTAGATAGTAATGAATTAGCAAGAGTAATAAAAGATTTTAATATAACAGTACATTCTGAATATGTAAAAAATTATATTTGAGAATATTTACAAATAGATAAAAATAATTTTAAATCTATATTATCAAAGTATAACTATTTATCATGAATATGAGAACATGAAGTAATAAAAACTATAGATCAGGAAGATTTAAAAACTATAACAAGTTATATAATACAAAATATAGACAATAGTTATGCACAATATTATATGACAAAATTTATATGATTATGATACTTATGAGAATGAGCAGCATTTATAACAACCCCAACAAATAATATAAAATTAAACAAGACATTAATAGAATATAATTTTGGTTTCTTTTATATACTACCAAAAGAAATGAGATGAGATAAGGATATAATTGATACTTTTCTAAAAAGTCTATGACAAAAAAATTCTGTAGATGGAAATAATCAAAAAAGTGTTTTTGATAAAGAAACTTACATGAAAAATATACAAGCTTATTTTTCAGTTATAAATACTGATGATATAAATAGATTTCTACAAGTTATAAAGTTTAGTAATGAAAACTCTATATGGGAATGATGAATAAAAGAAATGCCTTTAAATGTAAAAGAAAAACTATTTAATGATAAAGCTATAGCTTTAATAATATGAAATATAGAAAAATGAATAAATTGAAATATAGAAGATGAATATAAAGATACATATGATGAACTTATAAATTTTGTATCAGAAAACCAATATGCAATTTACTATAAAAATGAGCATAATCAAATAAGAGATAAAGCAGATGAATATAAAAATAATAAAGATATAGACAAAAATAAAGTATTAGATTATAAGGATAAATTAAAAGAACTTTTATCATCAAGTAATTTAGATAAAAGTGATTCTGATACTCTAAATGAAACTATTGATAATGTATTATCAGATTGAGAAATAAATAGTGAGAAAATGAATACGATATATTTAACGATAACTACTGAGTTAAAATATGAATGACTAGACAATGAAGAAAAAAAACAAAAAATAGGAGAAATATTGAAAATAGTAACTGAATCATTTAACGAAAAATTAGAGCAACAAGAAGAAGAACTGAAAGAAGACATATCTAAAAGTGACCTTTCTTCCATAATAAAAGAGGAATATAGAGAACTACTTATTATTAAAAAAGAAAACGAAAATTGAGAAATTAAAGAATATATTAACTCTGAGGAATTAAATAAAATATTTAATCAGCTTATACAATGAAAAAGTCATGAAGAAATAACAGAAATAAAAAATCAAATTTTAGATAAATACTTCTATAATCTAGTTCCTGAAGAAAAAGAAAATATATTAAAATTATTTGAAACTTATACTTTGCAAACAGAAACAAAGTATGCAAATGAAAAAACAGATTTAATTATTGATTATTATTCTTCTAACAGAAGTGATATTAGTTTTAGGGACTATTTAGTAATAGAAAAATGAATTAATATAGAAGAAGAAGTAAGAATAATTGAGGAAAAAGAAAAATTAGATAACTCAACAAATAATAACTATAATAATACTGAAATATATAATCAAACTATTGAAACTAAATGATATAACCCTGAAACATGAGTAATTGAAAATAATGGTAATAAAATTGAACTTAATATTATAGAAAAACAAATAGTTGAATCTAATCCTGAAGCAATTGATAATATAGTTGATTTTTATAATTTATTAAATGATATTTGATTATCTAAACTATGGAAAATAAAAGATCAAATATTTAATAGTATATCAAATGTAGAATGAATTTGATTCAATGTTGATTGAGATTATTTAAATGAAAATGAAACAAAGATATTTATAAATAAAATCTTAAAATCTCTTTGAATTGATGAAATACCTACAGTACTAAATATAAAAAACTTTAAATGAGAAGTTTTAGATATAAATAAAACTCAAGTATCTTGAGAACAAGAGAGAGATTTTATATACTGAGAAACTTATCTAGAAAATATGTTTATTGAAAAATATTATCCTAGATGAAGTGTAATGGAACTATTAAATACTGAATTTGAAAACTCTATAAAATAAAAAAACACCTTAAGGTGTTTTTTTTATTTTATTCTTGTTCTTCTTCTCATTCTCTAACAATAGAAGCTCTAACTACCCTATCACTAGATCATTTCAATTTAGTTAATATTACTCATTGAGTAACTCTAGATGTTTTTCTTATTCATTTGAAACTCATTCTAATTGTTTGTCATGATTTAGATATCAAAATCATATCAGATTTTTTTCTATCTTCTTCACTAAGCATTATAGCAGAAATAAGTTTTCATGTTTTATCAGTAACAGCCATAGCTTTTACTCATGATCATCATCTTTTTTGATTTCTATATTCTTCTATAGAAGTCAGTTTTCACATACCATTTTCAGTAACAATAAAAACATATTCTTGATCTTCATATACAACAGCAACTTCTATAACACTATCAGTATCTTTAAGTTTTATTCATCTTACTCATGATGCAGCTCTTCACATAGGTCTTACATCATCTTCTTTGAATTGAATAGCTTTTCATTCTCTAGTAGCAATAAATATAGAATCTTCTCATGTAGTAGTTTTTACCCAAGATAACTCATCTCATTCTTTTACAGTTAATACTTTTAATCAATTAGATCTAATGTTTTTTACTTGATCCATTTCAAGTTTTTTAACTGTTCATTGTTTAGTAACAAAAAATAAGTATTTATTTTGTTCTCTAGATATATCCATTATAGAAGATATTTCTTCATCTTTTTGTAGTCATAAAAAGTTTATGATTGGTTGACCTTTTGCTATTCTTGTAGTTTCAGGAATTTCATATGCTGGAAGAGTAAATACTCTTCATTTAGAAGTAAAATAAAGTATATCGTTATGATTAGAAGTAGACAAAATTAATTTAATTTCATCATCTTCTCTAGATCATGTAGTTACTCACTTTCAACCTCTTCTTTGAGTTCTAAAACTATCAGATTTTAATCTTTTTACATAGTTATTTTTTGAAAGAACTATAAATACTTCTTCATTTGGTATAGTATCTTTTGGATTAAATTCACCAATTTTTCAAGCATTTACTTGAGTTCTTCTTTCATCACCAAATTTATCTCTTATTTCATCTAATTCTTCAATTATAATAGAAACTATTCTTTCAGGTTTAATTAAAATATCATTTAAATCATCTATTAAAGCTAGTTTTTCTGCTAACTCTTTTTCTATTTTTTCTTTTTCTAAACCTTGAAGTCTTCTAAGCTTCATTTCAACTATAGCTTCTGCTTGAATTTTTGATAAATCGAATGATTTCATTAATTGAGTTTCAGCATCATCATATGCAGCCCTAATAACCTTTATAACTTCATCAATATTATCTAATGCTATTTTTAATCATTCTAATATATGAGCTCTTGCTTGAGCTATTTTTAATTCATATCTAGTTCTTCTTTCAACAACCTCTTTTCTATGATTTATAAATGCAAGTAAAAAGTCTTTTAGATTGTATAATCTTGGTTGCATTCATCTATCTCATAAAGCAATCATATTAAAACCAAAACTAGTTTGTAATGGAGTTAATTTATATAATTGGTTCAATATTTTTTTAGGGAAAGCATCTTTTTTAATTTCTATAATAACCCTAACTGATTCCTTGTTTGATTCATCTCTAATATCTGAAATTCATACAATTTTTTTATCTCTAACTAAATCTGCTACTTTCTCAACAAAACTAGCCTTATTTAATCAATAAGGAATTTCTGATATATTTATAATACTTCTTCATTTTTTATTTTCTTCAATATTTGCTACTCATCTTACAGGAATAGATCATCTACCAGTTGAATAAGCTGTTAATATAGCTTCTCTATCATATATAATACCTCATGTTGGAAAATCAGGACCTTGTACATATTGCATTAGATCTTCAATAGTAACTTCTTCTTCATCAGGAACTTTTAATAAATACTCAGTAGCATCTAATAATTCTGATAAATTATGAGGTGGAATATTTGTTGCCATACCAACTGCAATACCCATTACTCAGTTCATAAGTAAATTAGGGATTCTAGTAGGCATAACTGTAGGTTCTTGTTTTGTTGTATCAAAATTATCTCTAAAATCTACTGTTTCCTTTTCTATATCAGCTAACATATATTCAGCTAATTTAGTCATTTTTGCTTCAGTATATCTATATGCGGCAGCTCAGTCACCATCCATAGAACCAAAGTTACCTTGACCATGAACTAAAGGATATCTAAGAGAAAAATCTTGAGCCATTCTAACCATAGCTTCATAAACAGAACTGTCACCATGTGGATGATAATTTCAAAGTACATGTCAGACTACTGTTGCAGATTTTCTAAATTTTGCATTAGATCTTAATCATTGCTCATGCATAGAATAAAGAATCCTTCTATGAACTGGTTTAAATCAATCTCTAATATCAGGTAATGCTCTAGAAACTATAACACTCATAGCATAATCTAGATAACAAGCCTCCATTTCATCTTTTATACTTCTATTAGAATCTCAAGTATAAATTAAAGCACTATTAGAATTATTATCTCATCAATCATTATTTTCATAATCTGTAGAATCTATATTTAGATTTTCTTTTTCTGACATATTTTAGTAGCTTAAAAATGAATAAAATATATGCTTTAAATATACTTGTTTTTTTGATTAAATCAAGCAAAAGTTGGCTTTTTTTAAAAGGAAACTTTACAAAAAAAAAATAAAAAATAATATAGATTTATTAATTTAACTAAAATCTATAAATTATGAAAGCAGTTATTCTTGCAGCATGAGAATGAAGTAGACTTAGACCATTTACAAATACTAAACCTAAGCCTTTAATAAAAATATTTTGAAAATCTATTTTAAAACACAATATTGAAAATATATATAAACATGTTGTTGAAATAACAATTATTGTTAAATATAAAAAAGAGGAAATAATAAAAGAAATATGAGATAGTTATAAGTGAATAAAAATTAACTATATAACTCAATGAGAAGAAAAATGAACATGAGCTGCTATAAAATGATTAGAAAAAGATTTTGATATATTATTATTAAATTGAGACTCTATATTTCATAAAAAAGATTTAGAAAAAATAATAGAATTTAATTGATATTGAGTATTAGTAAAAGAGGTAACAAATCCAGAAAAATACTGAATATTCAAAGTAGATTCTGACAATAATGTTAGAGAAATTATAGAAAAACCTAGTGAATATGTTTGAAATCTTGCTAACTTATGAGTTTATAAATTTAATTCTAAAATAATTGATTTAGCAAACAATATTGAAAAATCTAGCAGATGAGAATATGAAATAACTGATGCAATAAATCAATATGTAAAATATCATCCTTTAAAAGCAATAACAATAAAAAAAGAATTTATTGATGTTTGATACCCTTGGGATATATTAAGTGCTAATAAATATTTCCTATCAAACATAAAAAAAGATAAAATAAAATGAATTATAGAAGAAGGTGTAATGATAAAATGAAATATTATATTAGAAGAATGAGCAATAATAAAATCATGAACATACATAGAATGAAATTTATATGTATGAAAAAATTCAATTATATGACCTAATACATATATAAGATGAGAAACTGTTATATGAGATGCCTGTAAAATATGAAATGCAGTAGAAGTGAAAAATTCTAGTATATGAGATAATACAAATATAGCTCACCTAAGTTATATATGAGATTCTATTATATGAAACAATGTTAATATATGATGATGATTTATAAGTGCAAACCTAAGACATGATAAGTCTAACATAAAAGTAATGGTAAAATGAAATTTAGTTGATTCATGATTATATAAACTATGAGTAATTATTTGAGATAATGTAAAAACTTGAATAAAATCATATTCTATGCCTTGAAGAATAATTCAAAATGATTCTTATACCAATCCATGAGAAATTATTAAATAAAAAAGACAAGAAATAAATTCTTGTCTTTTTTTATTTATGATTATACAACAGATACGTAAATATCTTTATAAACTCTACCATCGTATCTTCTTCTTTTCTTTTCAGAAAAAGTTACTATACCTTCAGTAGTAGCAAATAATGTAAAATCTTTACCTTGTGAAACTCATTCAGCTGGCCAATATTTATTACCTTTTTGTCTAAGAATAATATTTCCTGATACAGCTTTTTGTCCACCAAATAATTTAACACCCAATCTTTTGGCGTTACTATCTCTACCATTACTAGTAGATCATTGTGCTTTCTTGTGAGCCATCTTTTATAAATTATGAATTAAATAAATTTTAGTTTTTTAATAATAAGATTATCTGTTTGCAAATCTAGCAAAAGCTTTATTAGCTTCAGCCATTTTATAAACTTCTAATTTTTTCTTATATGCATTACCAGTTTCATTAGCTGCTTCTATTAATTCATTAGCTAAAAATTTAGCAAATGAAGCACCTTTTTTACTTCTAGCTGAATCTATAATCCATTTTGAAGCCAAAAATAATTGTCTTTTTGGTTTAACTTCTTGAGGTACTTGGTATATTGAACCTCATACTCTTTTAGGTCTAACTTCAATTTTTGGAATTATATTTTCAATAGCTTTATCAAAAATAGCTTTAGGATTTTTTTGTCCTTTTTCTTTTATTTCTTCAAAAGTATCATTCATAATTTTAATAGCAACACTTTTTTTACCGTCAAGCATTACATAGTTAGTAAATTTTTCTAACATTGACATTTTTTGATTTGGTCTCATGTTTTTTGTATTTTAACAATTATAAAATATATATAAACAAGATGGGTTTTCAGCAATTGTTAAACTTACTCCATCTCATTTATTTTAGTGATAATAGACTACGCTTTTGGTCTTTTTGTACCATAAAGAGATCTACCTTGTTTTCTATTTTGAACACCTTCACAGTCTAATACTCATCTAACAACGTGGTATCTTACTCATGGTAAGTCTTTTACTCTACCACCTCTAATAGCAACAACAGAGTGTTCTTGTAAGTTATGACCTTCACCACCTATATAAGCGTTAACTTCATAACCATTTGTTAATCTAACTCTAGCAACTTTTCTTAAGGCAGAGTTAGGTTTTTTAGGAGTCATTGTTGTAACTTTAGTACAAACTCCTCTTTTCATTGGACATCATCCATCTAACTCAACAGTAGTTTTTTTAAGAGAATTTTTTATCACTTGTAAAGCAGGTGATTTACTCTTAACTGCAGGAGTTTTTCTTCTTTTTTTAATTAATTGATTTATAGTAGGCATTTCTACAAATATTTATAAATTAAATATAATCTTTTTGTCATTATCCATTTCAAATGGATAATAATAAGTATTACCTGTTTGAAACAGATAATGACGAGATAAAAAGAATTATCTTTTTGACCATTGTAATGATTTTCTGGCTTTGTGTTTCCCTGGTTTTTTTCTTTCAACTTTTCTTGAGTCTCTAGTTAAGAAACCAGCAGCTTTTAATAATTTTTTAAATCCTTCATCAGTTGAAGCTAAACTTCTTGATAAACCAAGTCTTATAGCTTCAGCTTGAGCAGATATACCAGAACCAGAAATTGCAACTTCAAAGTAATAATTATCTTTTACTTTACAAGTTTTTAATGGAGAATAAACAACATCAAATAAATCAGTTCTATTGATATATTCAGAAGCTGGTTTCCCATTTATAGTATCTTTACCTTTTCACTCAAATAGTTTAACTTGAGCAGAAGCAGTTTTTCTTTTTCAAATATTATAAGTATATTTATTTGCCATAAATAATTGTTATTATTTTATAAGTTCAGGTTTTTGAGCAACAAAAGTATGTTCATCTCAAGTAAATAATTTTAATCTAGATAACATTCATGCTCTTAATTTATTTTTTGGTAACATTCCAGAAACAGCAAATTCTAATGCTTTAACTGGTTTTTTAGCCAATAAATCTTCTAAAGAAATTTCTTTAAGACCACCTAAGTAACCAGTATGTCTGTAATACATTTTATCAGTTAACTTTTTTCAAGTTACTTTAAATTTATCACAGTTAGTTACTATAACGTAATCTCCATTATCTAAGTGAGGAGCAAAAGATGCTTTGTTTTTACCTTTTAGGATAACAGCAATTTTAGTTGCTAATCTACCTAAAGTTTCACCTTTAGCATCAATTACATACCAGTTTCTTTGATCACCTTTTAATTGTGTTGGAGTAATTGTTTTCATGTCTAATTAACTTAAGTAAATATTAAACTAATTCTAATTTAACTATTTTAGCATTATCACCATCTCTAAATTTGATAGCAGTAGCTCTAGTAAAACCAGATGTCTTGTTTCCTTTGTATTTAGGAGCAACATTTTTAAATAATTCTAATGATGCTTCTTTTGTATATAGATATTTCATAGCATATCTTATTGCGTTCATTTCATCTTTAGTATTTGCAACGTTGATTAATTTATCAATCATTGGAACTATTAATTTAACTTTTTTATCAGTAGTTTTAATAGATTTGTGCAAGAAAAAAGATGTCAATAAGTTTCTTTGCATAGCATCTCTATGAGAAAAACTTTTATTGTTGAACTTTAAATTTTTTCTAACTCTATGTCTCATTGTTTTTTAATTATTAATAATTAGATATATTAGTCATCACCTAATAATTTAAGACCTCTTTCTGCAAGAGCTTCTCTAATTTCTGTCATTGCTTTCTTACCAAATCATTTGATAGAAGAAAGTTTTGTTTCTGTACATTTTGTTAATTTTTCGATTGAAAGTATATCTCAGTTTATTAAAGCATTTAATGTTCTTGGAGATAATCACATAATTTCAATAGGAGTGTAAGTTTCCTTTTCTAACTCTTCTTGAACTTCTTCTTTTTCTCTAGATATTAAATCCTTAACATCAGATATAAATTGTCATTCTACTTGTAGAGATTCTTCATTAAATATTGAAAAATAAGAATTTAACATATTTCATGAAAATTTTAATGCATCAGAAGAACTAATTGAACCATCAGTAGTAATAGATATTTCTAAAGAATCTAAATCGATTATTTCACCAAATCTAGCTTTCTCTATACTATATTTTACATTTAATACTGGAGAAAAATTAGTATCTACTAATAAAACTTCAACATCATCTTCTCTTTCTTTTAAATCTTCTTGAGTCATATATCAAACTCCTTTTTCAACTCTTATTTCTATATCTAATTCTAAACCGTCTTGATCAATTTCTGTTATATAATGATCTTTATTAAGTATTTCTACTCATGCAACAGTTTCAATATCTCAAGCAACAACTTTTCAAGATTTAGTTTTATGTAGTTTTAACCATTCAACTCATACTTCTGATTTTGATAATACTAATCCTTTTATATTAAGAATTATATCTAAAACAGAATCTTTAACTCATGGAAGAGTAGAGTATTCATGACTAACTCATTTAACTTTTATTCAAGTCACTTTTGTTCATGGAATAGAAGACAAAAGTATTCTTCTTAATGAATTCCCTAATGTTACACCATAACCCTTTGGTAGAGGTCATACTGTAAAAGATGAAGTATTATTTTCTAAATCTTTTTGAATAATTTTAGGAACCCCTATTGTATTGTGAATGATGTGCATATTTTAAATTGATTACAAAAATAACATAAATTAACTATTATTTTGAGTAAAATTCTACTATTTTTTGGATATCAATTATTTGTTCGAAATCTTCTTTAGTAGGTAATGCTTTTATTGTTATAGTTAATTTTTTAGAATCAACATCTATCCATTTACAAGCAGATACTTTTCATTTATTAGCTTTAGAAAATTCTTCTAATTCTTCTAATAATGATTTATATAATGGAGATTCTTTTAATTTATCTCTTAATGCAATCACGTCTCATACTTTTACTGAGATTGATGGAACATCAATTTTAACTCCGTTTAAAGTAAAATGTGCATGACTAACAAATTGTCTAGATTGAATTCTTGTTCTAGCAAAGTTAGCTCTGTAAACAACGTTATCAATTCTTAATTCTAATAATTGTAACATTTTTTCTCAAGTTGTACCTTCAGCAGTAGATTTTTGAGCTTTTTTAAAATAAGAAAGAAATTGTTTTTCAGATAAACCAAACATTCTTTTTGCTAATTGTTTTTTTCTTAGTTGTGTACCAAACTCACTAGTTTTTCTACTTCTAAGAGGAGCTCTTTTTGAGTCAGTTAAATCGTATTTTTCAGTACCAAATAGATTTACACCTTCTCTTCTACAAAGTTTTTTCTTTGGTCAAGTATACCTCATAATTAAATTTAAAATTTAAAATTTAAAAAAATTGTTTTAGTAAGTTTATAAAAATTATAATTTTCTTACTTTTTTCTTTCTACATCCATTGTGTGGAACTGGAGTAATATCATAAATAGCAGTTAAATCAATTCCTGCAGATATTAAACCTCTAATAGCTTGTTCTCTACCAATACCTATTCATTTTACAAAAACTTCTACAGTTTCTAATGAATGAAGAGTTTTAGCTTTTGAAGCAGCTTCTTCTGCTACTACTTGAGCAGCATAAGGAGTAGATTCTCTAGCACCTTTAAAACCAGCAGCTCAACCTGAAGACCAAGTTAACACATTACCTTTTTCATCAGTAATACTAACTATAGTATTATTAAATGTAGCGTTAATATGAGCTTGACCATGTGGTATTATTTGTCTAGTTTTTTTACTTTTTTTTGCAATAGTTTTAGCCATAATATAAAATAAGTTTTTAAATGTTATACTAAATTAGAAATATTATTTCTTTTTACCAGCAATAGCTGTAGCCTTACCTTTTCTAGTTCTAGCATTAGTTTTAGTGTTTTGACCTCTAACTGGAAGTCTTTTTCTATGTCTTTGACCTCTGTAACAATTAATTTCTTGTAATCTTTTTATATTACCAGCAATTAATCTTCTAAGATCACCTTCAACAACATAACTAGCTTTTATTTCTTCTCTGATTTTATCTAAATCTTCTTCAGAAATAGTTTCTATTTTTGTTGTTTTATCAATCCCAACTTTAGTTAAGATTTCATTTGCAGCAGTTCTACCTATACCATAAATATAAGTTAGTGCAATTTCAACATGTTTACCCTTAGGTAAATTTATTCAAGCAATTCTTGCCATAATATCTGTTATATAATATAAATATAAAATACTTTATTGTAACATTTTACAGAATTATCCTTGTCTTTGTTTGTGTTTTGGATCAACACTACAAATAACTCTAACAATTCCTTTTCTTTTTACGACTTTACATTTGTCGCAAATTGGTTTTGCAGATGCTCTTACTTTCATATCAATATATAAGTAATTAATAAACATTTCTGTTTTTTATAGAAACAGAGAAAACTATTTTTGTCTAAAGACTATCCTTCATTTAGTTAAATCATAAGGCGACAACTCTACTAATACTTTATCTCACTCGATTAGTTTAATAAAGTTATTTCTCATTTTTCAACTAAGGTATCATTGGATAATTCCTCATCAAAACTCTTCTGGTAATTGAATATCAAATACCAGACCAGGTAGAGCCTTAATTATAATACCCTCTACCTCGATTTTATCTTGTTTGTTTGACATAAAAAAGTCAATAAAAATACAAAAATGTGACAGCATTCTATACAAAAAACACCTAATTGCAAATCTTTTTTTCAAAAACTTACATTAGGTGTTTTTTAGCTTGACTATAAGCCATTTTTTATTTTAATTTTTCTTCAACTAATTTATTATCAATTAGCCTAGCATTTATAATATCTTTTATTTTTGTTAAAAGATCTGGATTTTTTTTAGCTAACTCTTTTATAGAAAATGATAATATAGTTATTAATTCACTATCCATTGTAGCAGTAGCTGTAGCCATCCTTTTTCAATGATCTCAGAATAATGCCATTTCTCATAAAACTTCTTCAGCTTGAACACTTCACAATTTTACAGAACTTCACTTAATTGTTTTTGTTATATCAAAACTTCAAACTCTAAGCAAATACATTGCATTAGCCTCGTCTCATTCATAAAAAAGTACTTCTCATTTTTTTACTATCTTATTTTGACAAAATAAACTTAAATTATTTAAATCATCTTCTCAAAGAGAAGAAAGTAAATTCATACTTTTTAATAAATTCTTCATTGTAATAGTATAATTAAAAATTATTTTTGAATTTCAATTTTATAAACTTCTAATTCATCTCATTCTTCAACCTTAAATGAAGTTATCAATTTTATTCAACATTCTATTGGTCATTCAACTTCTTTAACCTCCAAAGTTCATTGTTTAAGAGAATCTATTTCTCAAGAACCTACAAATTTTTTCTTTCTTAATATTCTAACTTTAGTTTTATTTTCTATCTTAGCATCTGGACCAACAATCAATCATAAAATCATAAATTTCTTTTCAGTAAAGAATATTCAACCAACTTTAACTCTTCATAAAATAACTTCTACTTCTTTTGGATCAAGCATTCAAGTTATAATTTTTTCTATTCTTTCAGTTATATGATAAATAATATCACTAGAAATAAATTCAACTCATGATGACTCTAGTGTTGTTTTTGCTGTAGGTAAAACACCAACATTAAATCAAACAAGTATAGCTTCACTTCATTGTCACATAAGAATATCTCATTCTGTAATAGAACCTACTCATGAATGTATAATTGAAACACTAGTTTCTTCAGTAGACAATTTAATTAAAGATGCTTTCATTGCCTCTAATGAACCATTAGTATCAGCTTTAAGTATTATTTTAAGTTGTTTTAAGTTTCAAGCCTTAATTTTAGACATAAGAAGATCTAATCATGAAGCTGACTCTTTCTTTTGTTTTTCAAGTAATTCTTTATATTGAAGTGCTTTTACCTTAGCTATATCTGAATTATTAACAACTTGTAAAATATCTCAACCATCTACAACCTTATCTAAACCAACTATCAAAACAGGATCTCAAGGTTTAGCAAACTTAACTTTTTGATTATTATAATTTCTTAAGATTTTAACTTTTCAATATGAATCTTGACATACTATATTGTCTCATGAATTGATAGTTCAAGTATTAACTAAAACAGTGGCTACTGGTCATAAATTAGAATCTAAATGAGATTCAACAACTGTAGCAACACCATTTCTATTTGGATTAGCTTTTAATTCCTTCATTTCTGAAACCAATAATATCATTTCTAATAATTCATCTATTCAAAATCAAGTATGAGCAGAAACTGGAATCATTGGAATATCTCCACCCCAATCTTCTGGCATTAATCAATTTTCTGCTAATTGTCATTTTACATGATCAGGATTAGCTCAAACTTTATCCATTTTATTTATAGCAACTATAACAGGTATATCAGCTTCTTTAGCATGATTAATAGATTCTATAGTTTGTGGTTTTACTCATTCATCAGAAGCAACAACTAATATAGCAATATCCGTAGACTTAGCTCATCTAGCTCTCATAACAGTAAAAGCTTCATGTCATGGAGTATCTAAAAAAGTAATATTTCATTGATCTAACTCTACTTGATAAGCTCATATACTTTGAGTTATTCATCATGCTTCTCAAGATGCTACTTTAGCTTTTCTAATATAATCAAGCAATGAAGTTTTACCATGATCTACATGCCCCATAATAGATACAACAGGTGATCTAGGTAAAAGTTTTGAAGAATCATCTTCTAGTAAAAAATTTGAAATATCTCAGATTAAAATATCTTCAACAGATGCTCAATTTCAACTTTCTTTTTCAACAGTTATATCAAAAGCTTCTCAGATAATTGCTGCTGTTTCATAATCAATTTTTGAATTTATATTAACCATTAATCAATTTTTCATAAATTCAGCAATCAATTTTGGTAAAACAACTCAAAACTTTTCAGACAACTCTTTTAAAGATAAAACTTCTGGCACAATTATAGTTTCTCATTTTTTTTCAACCAAATTTTGTTGTATATTTTCAACATCCTTTTCTTTTTTCTTTGTTTTTTGAATTTTATTAGATCTAGTAAAAACTAAATCTTCATCTCTTGCAAAATTAACCTTACCTCTTGTTTTTCTGTTAACAAATTTTGGTTTACCAGCTTTTTTCTCAGAATCTTGAGAATCAGTTTTTGTAACTTTAGGTTTATTTTTTCAAAAAGTTTTAACATTATCTTTATTAAGATTAACACCAGGAACTATTGAATCCTTATTTTGTTCATTTTGATTTTTTTGAGCAGATCTTCTAGTTTTTACTTTAGGTTCTTGATCTTCTTTTTTCACTACAGTTATATTTCTCTTTTCTGGTTTTTTTATAACCTCTATCTTTTGAACTATCTTTTTCTTTTTATTTTGACTTTGATTAGAATCAGTTCATTGTGAATTTTTATTTGATTTTTTTGAATCATTTAAATTACCTGATTCCTTTTTTGGAACAGGTTTTTTAACTACTACTTTTTTCTTAGTAACAATTTTTACTTTTTTTTGAGAGTTACCCTCTTCTGATTGATTTCAATCTGAAGAATTTATATTTGAATAATAATCATCTACTATATTTTTATCTGGCATTTATATTTATTGAATAATTAAAGGAAATATTTGCAGTAAGATAAGTATTTTTTATAAAAAGTCAAAAAAATATAAAAACTTGCAACAAAGCCATTTTTTATTAATCTTAATAAAACTTAAAATTAATTTTTTAATTATGTTAGAAAAAATAAAAGATTTATCAGAAAAATTTTTTTATAATTTATGAGTTGATGTAGAAGATTTAAGTATAGAAGAAAAAGACTTAAATATATTTTATATAAAATTAAAAACTAGTGACTCATGATTAGTAATTTGACCTAGTTGAAAAAATTTATCAAATATATCAAATATATTAAAACTCATGATAAATAAACTTTCTAAAGATAGATTAAAAGTCTATTTAGAAGTTAATGACTATGTAGAATCAAAGGATGAAAGATTAAAAAAATTAATTTTAGAAAAAATATCATATGTAGAAAAATCTTGAAACGATTTAAGGCTACCATATTATAATGCATATGAAAGAAAAAAAATTCATTCTATTGTTTCTGAATATGATAACAAAAAAATTTATACAAAAAGTATTTGAGAATGAGAAGAAAGAAGATTATTTATATGTAAAGTAAATGAAAAACTTACAATAGATATAGATTGAGATGATATTTAATAATTACTTAGCAATAAATATGAAAAAAATATTAATAATTATTTTTTTATTTATAAGTATTTTTTCATTTTGGAAAATAAATGAACAAAACTATACAAAACAAAAAGAAATAAAAAAAGAATTAATTAATCACCCAGAAAATTTACCAAAAAGTGAAATAGCAAAAATAACATCTTTTTGATTTAAAAATTTAAAAGCTGATTATTATTGGCTTCAAACAATACAATATATATGATCTAATGCTTTTCATAGCGAATATAAAAAATACTTATTTCATATAACAAATTTAGTAACAGATATAAATCCTTATTTTGAACACCCTTATGTAATAACACAATTATTACTACCAGATTATAACCCAAGATATGAAAATTTAAATAATGAAGAGCAAAAAAAACATATAGATGAAGCAATAACAATATGAAAAAAATGAGTAGATTATTTTTGTGATAAAGAAAAAATTGAAAAAATTGAAATGGTTAATAATTTAGAAAACTTATGGACAGATAAAGAATTTCAAGATGTATGTAAATCATACAAACCTGCATACTATTTAGCATTCAATTATTATCAATATTTAAAGGATGCAAAATCATCTGCACTATATTATAAAATAGCCTGAACTGCAAAAGATTCTCCTAGTTGAGCAAAAGTAATGGCAGCGATAATGCAATGAAAATGATGAGATAGAGAAAAGTCTTACTTTATGTTTTTAAACTTATCACTTGCAACAAACGAAGCTAACAACGAAATATGTTCATTTTTAGCAAATGAAATGACTAACATATGAGTATGAGTATTCTTAAATTGAAATATAGAATTAGACAGCAAATTAATTGAAACTATTTCAAATACTACAAAACAAGCAATATGACCATACAAAGAATTAGAAAATGATAAATCAGAAACTAGAGAATGTTTTAATTATATTTACAAAGCAAGTCGTGAGTTAAATTTAGTATACATTGAGAAAGCTAATAAAAAATTTCTTAATGATAATTGAAGAAATGCAGAAGATCAAGAAGAGTTATTCAATAAATGATATTTAGACTACTATGTAGAAGATTATCAACAATATGACGATTATTGAATAAAATACATATATAATCAAGAACTTGACAGTTTCGATTATGATATAAAAATAAAAAAATAAAACTAAAAAATTGATATTTAATTTATTTTATATATAATACGCGCCGTTTAAAAAATTTATTTATTTTAAAACTATAAACATGAAAATAACTAGAAAAGATTTAGAAAATTCTATAGTTGAATTAGTTGTTGAAGAATCAACTGAAAATGTTGCAAAAGCAAGAAAAAATGCATTAAAACATTTACAAGAAAATGCTGAAGTTAAAGGTTTTAGAAAAGGTTCTAAAATACCAGAAGATGTAATTTTAAGACAATATGGAGAAGACCATATAAACAAAATGGCTATTGATTACTCTATAGATAAAATGTATAAAGATTCTATAAGAGAAGAAAAATTAATTCCTGTTGCTCAATGAATAATTAAAGAAATAATTTCTCAATCACCATTAAAAATAAAAATTCATATTGAAGTTTTACCTAAAGTAGAAATTGATAAAAAATACAAAGATATATCTTTAGAAAAAACTGAAATAAAAGTTAGTGCAGATGAAGTTAAAAAAGCATTAGAAGATATAGAAAAAAGATTTACAAAATTTGAAGAAGTTACAGATAAAAGATCAAAATTAAAAATGTGAGATAGAGCAACTATCGATACTCAAGGTTTTGAAAATGATAAATTACTTGATAATACTTCGATGCAAGATTATCCTTTAGTTTTAGGTTCAAACATACTTGTTCCTTGATTTGAAGAACAATTAGTATGAGCAAAATTAGATGATGAACTAGAAATTGATGTTAATTTTCCTGAAGATTATCACAATGCAGATTTTGCTAACAAAAAAACTAAATTTAAAGTTACAATAAAAAAATTTGAAAGAGCTGTTAAACCTGAGTTTACAGAAGAATTCATAGAACAATTAAGAGGTAAAAAATTAGACTTAGATGGTTTTAAAGAACTTATAAAAGAAGAAATTAAAGAAACTAAAGAAGCTAATGCCAGAATAGAAGAAGAAAGTAAATTAATAGATGAATTATTAAAAGTTTCAAAATTAGAAGTTTGAGAAAATCTATTAAAAAATCAAATTGAAAAAGTATTTTCTGAAATAAAAGAAAACATGACTTCACAAAATATAAAAATGGCAGATTACTTAGAAAGCCTAAAAATGAGTGAAGAAGATTACAAAGAAAATCATGTAAAAGAAACAGCTTTAAAAAGACTTCAAGGTGAATTAATTTTACATAAATTAGCTGAGATTGAAAAAACTGATATTTCTGAAGAAGAAATGAAAAAAGAAATAGAAAAAATAATGTCTAAATTTGAAAACCAAGAAGTTTTAAATAGATTAAAAGAATTATATGTTCCTTGAACTAAATACTATGAAGAATTAAAACAAAGAATGGTATATAGAAATTTAATAGAATCATTTTTTACTAAAAAATAATAAAAAGAAGAAGCTTAAGCTTCTTCTTTTTTATTATCATTAGATCTTTCTAATTCTATCTTTTTTCTTCTTTCTTCAACTATTTCATTAATTATATCTAAATTTTCTTCTATCTCTAAATAATATTTTTCATATAAGGTATGTCTTGGCCTAATAAGTAAATATATAAAAATTCAAAGTGGTGTTAAAAATAATATAATAAAAATTGAAATAATTTGAATAAATAAGTTATTAGTTCTAATAGATATATCTTTTATAACCCAAATTAATAAAGCAATCCAAATTATAAAAAAATAAACAACAAAAAATTTAAATGCAAATTCAAAAGTAATACTTGTCCATATTACATCAATATATTTATTTAATCAATCCATAAAAGTTTTAGTTATCTTAAGTTATTATTTTTCCAATCATTAATTTTTTTATGATCTCATGAAATTAAAACACTTGGAACATGCAAGCCTTTAAAAACCTCTGGACGAGTATACACAGGATACTCCTTTTGTCTATCTAATTTTTTGGAAAAACTATCTTCTTCCAAAGATAAAGAATTTCATAAAACACCAGGAATATTCCTAATCAAAGAATCTATAAAAACCATAGATGATAATTCTCAACTTGTTAAAACATATTCTCATATACTTATTTCATAATCAACATATAAATCTATAAATCTTTGATCTACTCATTCATAATGTCAACAAATCAAAATAAATTCTTTAGAACCTTTATTTTCATAAAATTTTTCTAAATATTCTTGATTTAAAAGATCTCATGATGGAGTTAAATATATTACTGGTATTTTTTTTCATAACCTAGAAAAAATATAATCAACAGCATTTGATAAATATATTGGAGATAATACTTGTCAGTGCATTCAATAAGCTTTTGAATCAACTCTCTTAGTAGGAAGGTCAGAAAAATCATTTAATTTATAAAAAAATACTTCTAAGAATTTATTTTCAATTGATTTTTTTAATATTGAACTAGAAAAATATGAATCAAAACTTTCAGGAAATATAGTAACAATATGTATTTTCATTAAAGTTTATTTATTTTATTAAATATAATATCTTTTAATTGATTTAAAGTATCTTCAGGTCTTCAACTTCAATCAATAATATAATCAGCTAAGTGCTTAAGTTTTTTTTCTTTCAATGCAGAATTAATTCTATTTTCATAATCTAATCATGTAACATCATCTCACCTATGCATCATTCTTTCTCTAATTGACTCAATCGGTAAATCAATAAATATATAAGTAAAGTGATCTCTTAAGTTAAATCTCTCTTCTAATACTTTAGGTAAAATAAGTATATCCATTTCTTTAATTATTATCTTCCCTTTATTTATTCAATTATCAATAACATCTTCCATTCTTGTTCAATAATAAGCCTGATTATGAATAAAATTATATTCTAAGAATTCTCAATTATCAATAGATTTTTTAAAATCTTCAACTGATAATTTATTATAATCTACTCATAAAATCTCTCATTTCCTAGGCTCTCTGGTTTTACAAGATAATGCAAGCTCTAAATTAGGTATATTTTCATTTAAAAGTCATTTTATTGCAGTTCATTTTCATGCTCAAGCAACTCATGAAATAAAAAATATATGTCCTTTCTTCATTTATAATAATTAAATAATAATAAAGAGTAATTTAATAAAAAAACTCTAAAATGCAATTAATATTTACTTTTGAATATTTTTACTTAATATTTATTCAAATAAAAAGATAATAAAAAAAAATGAAAGACTTAATAAAAAACTATTCATCTACTATGTTATTTATTATTATATGATATCTATTCTATACTAATAATAATTACTATAAAGATTTTTTCATAAAAGATCTAAATTTCCTTGATTTTAATATTAATAGTTTAGATATATTTCATATAATAATTATTTTATATGCAGTACTATTAATACCATTTTATATATTTGAAAAAGAGAATTCTAAAGCTAGAGTAGCAATTAATTTCTTTATAAAAAAATTCAAAAATAAAAAAACTAAAATAAATAAGGAAGAAAAAAATTCTATACTTGCATGGATAGTTAAATTATTTTTCTTACCAATGATGATACTATGGCTAAGTTGAAATATTTGATATGTAATAAACAAAATATATTGGTGATATAATGAAATAGATTTGATATGAAGTAATTTTTTATTCTACTTTAATACATATCTATTTGCATGAATATTAACATTTATATTTATAATAGACTTGTTATTCTTTACTTTATGATATATGCTGGAAAGCAAATATCTTTGAAATAAAATAAAAAGTGTTGAACCTACTTTATTATGATGGATAGTAACAATAATATGTTACCCTCCTTTTAATATAAGTTTAGAAAAAATATTATGATGGTATAGCAGTGATTTTCCTACATTTGAAAATATAAATATTCATATTGCTTTAAATACAATATTATTGATATCTTTTTGAATATATTCTCGGGCTTCAATATCACTATGATTAAAAGCAAGTAATCTTACAAATAGATGAATAATAACAAGATGACCATATAAATATGTAAGACATCCTGCTTATGCTTCAAAAAATATTTCTCGGTTAATTTGAGCTCTTCCTATAATAATATTTAATATAAATAATTTAAATATAAAAACATTAATACTTATAATTATTTCATTATCGCTTTGGTTCACAATATATTACCTAAGGGCTATGACAGAGGAAAAACATTTATGAATGGATCCAGATTATATTGAATACAAAAAAAGAGTTAAATATAAGTTTATACCCAAAATATACTAAAAAAAGAATAGCAATTGCTATTCTTTTTTTTAATTAGAAATTTTTATACTATCCATATATTCAGATATAAAAGTAGATGTCAATGGTGCTGGCTGTCTAAAAACAGAAGAACCAAAACTAACTATAGTTCAAACATCTAGTTGTCATCATGAATTATATTTGATATAAGTTCTATTATTTACTAAATCATTTGTATTTCAATACAATGATCAAAATACATTTAAAGTATTAGTTGTTTTTATTCAGTCTGATTTTATATCTCAACCTTCACTTCAATTAGCTATAGTAATATAAGTTCATTCTATTCTTGAAACATCTTTATTTATAATAATATTTCAACCTTTTACAACAAAAGCAATATTACTTGGATATAATATATTTCAATTTATAAACAAATTACCTCACTCTATTATATATGTTCTTACTCAAGTTTCTCAATATAGAGTTGAAGAATTAATTATAAAGTCTGTATCCCTCAAAACAAAAGCATTACTTATTCAATTATAACTTTCAAAATCTGATAAGCTATTAGAAGTTGCTAATGTAATTCATGTAGACTCAGAATTAGAGTTTGATTTTATACTATAGTCATCTCATTCTTGTTTAACTAAATCTATAGAAGATGAATCATTAAGTTCATCTGAATAACTAGAAATATCTCATGTAGAAACTCCTAATCATACAAAGTTTTTATTTTCATCACTATTAGATTTATTATTTGTAACAACACTTACATTAGATATTCAATCAGTAGAACTAAGAAAACTAGTACCTCATCATGTTGTAGCTATACTAGGTTTAGAAACTCTAACTCATAATTCAGCTGCAAAGAAAGCATCATCATATAATCTACCATCATTTTTCAATGTTGTAACTACCAAATTATCATCATAAGTTCATGCTGTTAAACTACTTGTATTTCAAACTAATATAGGATAATTAGTAAAATAATAAGTTTGTCATGCTCATAATATATCTGGCATAGATTGACATGTAGTACTTCAATCCAAAGTATTTCATGATTTTTTAACTACACATAATTCATCAAAATGGTAATCAAAAGACGAATTATTTCTAATATAAGGTTTACTAAGAGAATAAGTAAAATATGGGTTCATTCAATCTCAAATTGTAACATTATCCTCTGGTCAAAATATTAATTCACCAGTTCATGGAAAAGATAATTCTCATGTAATTTTACATTGACTCGAAGTTCATGGAGCTCAACACCAAGAAGGCCATGTTCAAGATCAATAATCACATTCTTCTAAAATATATTCATAACATTCTCAATTAATAGGATTTCATGTAGAATCATATCATGTAACACAAGAATAAGGATTATTACTAGGTCTTTGAACTGATCAATCTCAACAAAATGTATCTGGAGTTCATCATCATGAGCTACTAGATCATCCTGAAGAGCTTGATCATCATGAGCTACTACTTCAACCTGAAGAGCTTGATCAACCTGAAGAACTAGAAGAACTACTTGAACTTGATGATGAACTAGATGAACTAGAACTTGAAGATGAACTACTCGAACTAGATGATGACGAACTAGAAGAACTAGACGAACTTGAACTAGATGATGATGAACTAGATGAACTAGAACTTGAAGATGAACTACTCGAACTAGATGATGACGAACTAGAAGAACTAGACGAACTTGAACTTGAAGTTGTATCATTTATAGGTTCACAACTAGTATTACAACCTCCTGTTCACCATCATAATTGATTTGGATCATTATAATCACAAGTTTCATAAGAGCTATCTAATACACCATCTCAACACCAAGTTACACTATAATAAACACATTCCTTATGAGAATAATCATCACTTGAATCTGGATAATTATTAGAATAGTCATATGCAATAGTATATTCTATACCGAAATCATAACTATTTCTTGTTCAATTAGTTCTTGAAGAAGGTTTTGAATCAATTCTCCATTTTGGTGCAGATGTTTCTAATACCCTAGTACTTGATCTTGATCATAATTGATATCAATTATTTGCAATATTATTTGTCCATCAAAAAGATCAACCTGAATCTAAGAAAGATCAGTTTATAAAATCAACACTATAGTTGTTAAAGTATATAGTACTGTTAGTATTATTATGAAAGTCATCATAAAACCTATATGAGTAATCATATCTTAAAAAACCTCAATCAAATACCTGATCACAAGCATGTGAAATACTATTACCAAATAGACTTAAAAATGCTATAAAAATTATATATTTTTTCATAAAGAAAATTAATTATTATTTATTCTTTCTCAAGTTTGCTTAGAAGGGTTTCAATTACCACCTCAATCTTGAAAGGATTCTAATTCAATATATTTTGATAAATTATCATCATTATGATTATCATCTACATTTGTATTTGAACATCAAGTTAAATAAATTATAGATAAAATAACAAAAAGTCAAGTTTTTAGAATTTTCATATTTTTTTATTAATATATATTATCATCTTCATCCTGATTGGTTTCAAGGATTACCATTTCCTCAACCTGTACCAGGACCTTCTTCTCATTCAACTCATGGAGTAGAAGTTACTCATCAATTAGAACCTCAATCACTTTCTCTTTTATCTCATGCGAAACCTATTCATACATTAACTGTATTAAAGTTTGGTTGATAAACATCAATTTGAGGAGTTCCTGAATTTCATTTTTGAGTTAATAATATTCTATCATCAAATCCTTCAGGATCTTTATAATATTTTAATTCAATATCTCAGTTCTCTAATCATGAAATAATACTTTGTTTTAATTCATCACTTATAGATAAAGTATTTAAAGTTTGTTTAAATGATTCAATTTTTGAAGAATCTGTAATAGAGATTAATAAAGGTTCTCAATCTACAGTCATTATACTTAAATTAGTATAAAGTGTATCAATTCATTTTACAGTAGTTCCTTCAACATTTTTACTTGCAGTAGCATCAAATCATAAGCCCATAAGTTGAGTTTTTCATATGTTAGTACTAGATTCCAATTTTGAATATAAAGCTTCTGCTTCAGAATCCAAATTAAATCAAAACATATCATTAAATCATGATCTTCTTTCTCTATCAGTTTTTATAAATTCTGATGTTTTTTCATTCCAAGAAAATAAATTTCAATTATCAAAATCATTAGCCTTTTTCATATATTGAGATAATGTTGAAATAACAACCCATTTATCATTATTATTATCAATTCAAGCTAAAAAATCTTGTAATTTAGATTCTCTTAAAGCTCTAACTCAAGTAGATAATCTATTTAAACCTTCCCATCTTTTTTCAAGAGAATTTGTTGTTGTTAAAAAATCAACTGATCCTTTATTATAACGAGTTTTCCAAGAAAAAGCATTTTCAAATGAAGATAAACTATTTAATAATTCATTATTTCACTCAATTCATGACTCAACATATCAATTTCATGATTCAACTATTGGAGTATAAGTTTCTACACTAGACCACTCTGTATCATGATATTCTCATCAAGCAAAAATTAATGGTATAGGTAAATATCCTGCAACAAAAGCAAGACCAAATCATAAAGAACTAAAATTTAATCAATCTGCATTTTCATATAAAACTCTTTCATAATTATTTAATGCTCATTCTTTTAAATATGAAGTATGTCATCAATTAGCTTCTAACATTCAAGCTAATCTCTCATAAACAATTCTATCGTTTTCATTAGAAGAAAAATTACTTTCATCAAATGATTTTCAATCTTGAATATCTTCAAAAACCTTATCTAACACTTCTGACATTTGTCCTTTAGCTCTTTCTATTCATAATCTAGTATTTTCATTTAGATTATTAAAATTAACTCAAACAGTTCAACCTAAAGTTGAAATACCTGCTCATAGTGATATTTGAGAATCTCATGAAAATTCATTTGGAAATAATGATTTAAATTCATCAATTTCTCACTGAGTTAAATCTCATGAGGCACCTAAAACTGGTATTAAATTTACAAGTCAAGCATCTACTCTAAATCAACCATTTTCTGTTCTATATATATTTTTTCAAATACCTATTCATGGAACTCAATTAAATATACCAAATCATGCAGAATCAATTAAGCTATTAGTAGCTTCTTTTACATCAAATGATGCTCATAATCAAGTAGCTGATCATACAACAGCTCATACAGCTTGTAATTTAATTTGAGACTTTAATAAAGGATCTAAATTTTTTGTTTTTTCATGAGTTTCTATTACTTCTGATACTTCTGATTCAATATTAGATATATTTTCTCTAGAATCTCTAAATTCTCTTAATGCACTAGGATTATTTAACATAGCTCCTGGATTTAAAACTTCTTCTACTGATAATACAGAAGCTAATCTAGTTTTAAATTCAGCTCTAGCAGAATAATAGTTATTATTAAAAGAATTATTAAATTCAGTAATTGAAGAATATCATAAATTTTTTAGTAAGTTTTCAAAATTAGATTCTCATTGAATTGCTTCTAAAAATTGTTTTTCTTTAGTATAAAATCTAACTTCATTATCAACAAATCAATCACCATTATAATCTAATAATACAGCTAATCTATCTCTAAAATCTACTCAACTATTAAACTTTTCTTGTGTTTGATAAATATTTTCTACTAATTGTAAAAGTGATCACATTTCAATTCATCAAAAAACTCAATCAGCTTCATATCAATATTTTTCTAGTTCAACTCTAAGTTCTCTAATATTGAAAGGAGTAAAATTAAATTCTCAAGTTCTTTCATTTAAATTATTTTTTCTAGATATTGAAATAAGACTATTGTATAAGTTTGATAATTCTTCAAAAGATAATCTTTTAGCTAATGATTCAAATGATTGAGTATTAATATTTTCTTTTAATCATTCAAAATCTGTTTTACCAACTCAAAATGTAATTTTTAAACTAGAGTCATTTTCTTCTATAGTTCTATCTCTTTGATCTTTTTGAGATACTTCTGTATTTGATTCACTAGAAGATTCATTATTTTGCTCAGCTCTATATATTAGAGGTTGGATTCTAGATTGAAAAGAATCAACTGTAGTTTGATCTAATACTCAAGTTTGAGCTATTCAAAGATCAGATTGTAATTGTTTTAATGCTCTAGTATATGCAGAACCTAAATCTCAATCAATAGCATTTTCTCAAGTTACTAATTCTCCTTTTCTATTTGTATAAGATATATCATATCCCATATTATTAAGTGCTCTTTGTACACCTTTTCTATCAAAATCATAAGAAGTCTTATCTACTGGTCTATCGAAAGCCATTCTTATATTAAATAAATCTAACTCAGATAAACTTGAAAATCTATTATCTAAAGATAAATTTGATTCAACTTCATTAGATAGTTCAACTCTTTGACTTGTAGATTTATCAGTTACTTCTTTTACTTCTAATGTAAAATTTTTTATTTTAGAAACTACTTCAGATATATTAATACCATCTTGCAATTTTATAGTATCCATTCATAACGCTCTAATAATTCTACCAATTGATAATAAATCATTATCATTATCTGAAAAATCAGAAAACTCCAAAAGATTATCATCATCTGAATCTAGTCATTCTAAATAAGAGATAATTAAATCTTTATTATCATTTAAGTACTGTTCTTTATTTTTTTCTGTAAGTTGACTATTTATTTCACTTCATGCTCATCAAGTAGATTCTCACATAACTTGTGATTTTATCATTAATTTATAAAATGATATAATTTGTGTCAATGAGTTAAACATAATTATTTTTATTAAAATTTAAATACAAATTAATAATATCATATTTATAAATGGATTTACAAAAAAGCAACTTGACAATTAAGTTTTATATATATTAATAAAAACAATATAAACAAAAAAAATAGAGTTTTAAAACTCTATTTTTTAACTATTTCTAAATCTTATTATTCAAAAACCTAATATCATTGCTAATATTAATAATAATAAAAATTCAGCAGGACCTGTTTGAGGTAAAGTTTGTGGTACAGTTGGAGTAACATCATTTTCATCTCATGATTTATACAAAACACATTCATTATGAGCCTCACTATTCATAGAAACTTCTCCTGAATCTAATATATTATGACTTAATATAGAATAAACTAATAGTCAGATATTTTCTCATTTTGAAGCTGTATTAGTATCCAAAGAATAAGCATAAGATAAATTAGATTCTAACCATTTTACACTTTGACCTGGTTGTAAAACATATCATAATTGTTCTTCTGAATATAGGTTTTCAAAATCTTCAGTATAACTCCAAAAATCTTCCGAAGAAGGAGTTTGAGACCAAGAAGCATTACTACTTAAGTTATGCATTATTGGCATTTTTTGTTGTTCAGTATATAAAACTTTTGAAACACCAGAAATATTTTCCCAATCATCACTTAATAAGCTTATATACGCTCATTCTGATTTTTCTCAACCATCAAAACATTGAGTACATGAATATTCAGAGAAAACTGAATCTGAAGAACATTCAACTTCTTGATCATAAGAATATAAAAGATTAGTTGAAGTTAATCATAATACCATAAATAATGCCAAAGACTTTTTAAACATAATTAAAAAATTAACATATAATGTATATATAATATAAAAAACTCTAATAAGTGCAAAGATATTGTTATTAGTCAACTTTACTTTTTAATTATTTTATTAACAATTAATTGTTGAAATAACATAAACAATGTAGAAATTCACCAATATATTCAAACTGCAGCAAATAAGCTATATGTAAATATTCAAACCATTACAGGCATTCAATATAACATAAATTTATTTATCATATCAGGATCAGGCATCATACTACTATATTTATCATCTCATGATTTTTTTTCTAAAACTACTCATGATTTTTTATCATCATTTGATTTATTAATAAGAGATAATTTTATTTGTATAAATTGTATTAATGCAACAATTAAAGCTAAAATTAAACCTTGAATTCATCAATTTTGTAATAAATTTAATCAATAAAAACTAAAGTTTATTTCAGATAAAGTAAATAAATCATGAAAACCGTATAAATAATATATATTAGATGGGTTTTGTATTCATATAATTATATAATATATTACCAATAATATAGGCATTTGAATAAGTAAAAAACCACATGATCATACTGGATTTACATTTTCTTTTTTATATAATTCCATCATTTTCATACCTATCATTTGTTGATTTCACTTAAATTCTTCTTGAATTTTTTTAATTTTAGGTTGAATTGATTGTAACTTTCTTTGACTTAACATCATTTTATGTTGAGGCCAAAGTAACAAGATTCTCAATATAACTGTAACTCAAACTATAGCCCAACCAAATACTCAATTAAATAATTCTATTAAAAATATAACTAAATTATAAATTGGAGCATAGAAAAGATAAATAAATATTTTTTTTATAGTTCATTTATTATCTAATTCAAATTGATCAAAATACTCTTTTTCTCAAACTTTAGCATTTAAAGTATATTCTCATACATTTTCAAATTTAGAATAATAATCTTTATAATCAAGCAAATAATTTTCTCATGATTTTACTTCTATATCTTTACAAAAAGATTCATCAAAAGTTAATTTGTTTCATGAATATAGTAAATTAATATCATTACAAGTATTTAATATTACTCCAGTTGATGTTTGATTATTAATATTTACTCATACAGATGCAGGTATAGTATAACTGTTTTCAACAAATGAAATATTTAATGTATCATTTAATTTTTTTTCATTATCTCATGCTAACAGATTAAACAATAAAATCGTTAAAACTGCTATCAATAAAATATCTAATATTTTTTTCATTATTTTACTTTATTTAATAAAAAATCTAAATCTTTATCAAAAGAGAATATACTTTTCTTATCATTTTTATCAAGTTTTGTTTGTTTTTTTATAACAAAAACATAATCACTTCATCAAACAAAAACATTATTTGTTTGAACAAAGTTAAAAAACCTTCTTCTAAAGAAATTTCTTCACACATTATTATTAACTGATTTGGCTCAAATAACTATTGAAAATCTATTATAACCTAGATTATTTCTAATATGGTTTAAAACTATTCAATAAGAAAAAAAAGGTTTTCACTTTTGTAAAACCTTTTTTGTTTGCCTTTCAGTTAATCTAAATTTTTTAGATATCACCTGAAAAAATACTTAAAAACTAAAATTATTTTCTTTTTACATAGTTTCCTTTACCATCAAAAGATGATTTTCTTGCAGTACCTCAAGCAACTATATGCATTTTAGCTTTACCATTAATTTCTTGAAATCTTTTTGGATAAGAAACTGCTAATTGGTGTCTTCCTTTTCTTCTTCTGTTTTTTAAAACATTTCTACCTGAGTCTGTTGAACTTCTTTTTAAAAATCCGTGGACTCTAAGTCTTTTTCTTTTTTTTAATTTTCCTAACATTTTGATTATTTTTATATACTAATAAATAAATTTATTTTTATAAATTTCTAAAAGGGTGTATATAATCTTTTAAAAATTGAACTAGATAATATTAAATTTTAACAAATTGTCAAAACTTTTTTAAGAACTAATAGTAGTACCTTCATCTTTTCAAAGAATTGCTTTTAATATAGCTCATTCATCGTATAAACTTACCACTTTTAATATTAAATTATTATCTTTTGCTAAAGCTATAGCTGTTGAATCCATAACTCTTAGATTTTTAGTAATTATTTCATCATAAGTAGCATTTTTTATAAATTCAGCATCGTTATATTTTATAGGGTCTTTAGTATAAACTCCATCTACCTTTGTTGCTTTTATCATCATATCAGCTTCAATTTCGAGAGCTCTAAGAACTCATGCAGTATCAGTAGTAAAATATGGATTTCAAGTTCATCCTCAAAATATAACTACTTTTCACTTAGATAAACCTTTTAATGCTTTTGGCTTATTAAATCTTTCAGCTACTCAGTCAATAGCAAAAGAATTAACCGTCTTTACTTGAATTCATTTTCTAGATAATACGTCAGCTAATGCTATAGTATTAATATTTATAGCCAACATACCCATATTATCAGCATTACATCTGTCTATATTTATTTTTTCTATTTCTGCCCCTCTGATAAAATTTCAAGCTCAAACAACTATTCAAACTTCAATTTTTTTATCGATTAATCATTTAACAGTTTCACAAACCTCATCTAGCATAACATAATCTAATCAACCAGAATTTCATCAAGCTAAAGCTTCTCAAGATATTTTTAATAGTACTCTCATTATTTTCGTTAAAAATTAATTATTTAAAATAGTTATAAAAAGTTTATCAGTTATATTTGTTATAGTAAAATTATCATTTTTTTCTCCTAACTCATTATTCTTATCATTTAAATTTTTATAATCAACTCATGTTCATTTTTCTAAAGACACAACTCAATAAATTCAATTTTCTAAATAATAATGTTTTTCATATAAATAATTTTCTCAATCTAACCTTATAACATAAAAAGAAACTCAATTATCTCACAATATAGGACGAAGTGTATTCCAATAAAACCATCCTGTGTTGTTTTCAATTAAAAAATTAGTAACACTGTCTGAATCAAGCTCCAATCAAATATTTCATATATTTTTAATTTCTAATCATTTGATATCTGAATAAGTATAAATACCATTTCCGATTTCTTTAGGATTTCAATACTCTGAAGATTCTGGTAAATAATCTATACTTAGCTTTTCTATAGAAGAAATTGTAGAATCTCATTCAGACTCTGATTTTACAATATAGTCTTCTTCATTTTTAAATACATTTAATATAACCTCTAATTTTGAAACCTCTTTTCAAACATAAGCTTCTATCAAATATTTATTTACTCAATAATCTAATGTTTTGAAATCATCAAATGCTCTATATTTAAAATTAGAGTCACCCGGATTAAAAGTTTGTAATGTATATCTATCATCTGGGAACTCTGATTCACTATTTGAATAATTAACTATTATTTTATCCACATTATCAACCAAAGTTTTTCAAGTAAATTCAACCTTTAAAGAAAGTAAGTCTTTTCACTCTAAAGAATCCAAACTTATAAATCTTGCATCAGTTAAATACTCTACACTATATTTTTCTTTTATAACTTCAGTATTTTCCGCAGCTTCATATTTTTCTTTGTTATCCAAAAAAGAACCTGAAAAGCTAGTTTCTTCAAAATCATCATTAACTAAACTAATATTTGAATTATTTTCTCATAATAATTCTTCTTTTGCTTTATTTATATCTTCATTTTGAGTACCTAAACAAGAACTAAGAAATAAAGACAAAAACATAACAATTAAAAGTGTTTTAATATTTTTCATTATAACTAATTTATATAATAAAAAGACAAAAACATAATAAGTAGTTTTTGTCTTTTGTAAAATAGTTTTTTAAACTTCTGTTATCATTGGAATAATCATTGGTTCTCTATCTATTTTTTGTAATAAGAATTTTTCTAAATCAGTTTTTAGAATTTTCAATAAGTCTTTTTCTTCCATATCTGGAACATCTTTTATAGTATTTTCATATATCTCTCTTGATTTTTTTATTATCAATCTATGTACATACCTTACTTCATCTAGATAAACAAGACCTCTTGTTTCAAGTTTTATATGTCATAAAATTGCTTTTGTTTTTTTATCAACTTTAAACATAAGAACTAAAACTCAAGAATTCATCATTTTTTCTCTAGCTTTGATAACATGACTAGTAGCAAGTCACATTCAGTTACCATCAATAATTATTTCTTGAATAGGAACTTTTATTTTTGACTTAAATACATTTCAATTATTTGGAGCAAAATCAACAATATTTCAATTATCTAACATTAAAACATTATTTTCTTTCATTCATAATCATATGGCAGTATTTTTATGTAAGTGTCTAAAATATAAATCTCAAAATACTGGCATAAAATATTTAGCCTTGATAAGATTTATCATTATTTTTTGTTCTTCTTGAAAAGCATGTCATCATGTATGAACTTCTCAATCATCTTTTGTTATTACATTAGCTCAAAGTCTAATTAATTTATTTATTATTCAAATAACTGATTTTTCGTTACCAGGAACTACAGAAGAAGAAAAAACTACAGTATCTCATTTAATTATTTCTACAGAATTATGTTTTCCTTCACTCATTCTAGCTAGTGCTGAAAATTGTTCTCATTGACTTCATGTAGTTATTATAATTTGTTTGTGAGGTAATACTCAGTCGGTATTTTTAGGAGTCATTTTTCTAACAATACCAGGTTTTATATTTAAATAACCTAGTTCTTTTGCTATAGCTACATTTTCAACCATAGATCTACCACTTAAAAATATAGTTTTATCATATTTTTCAGCAATATTTATTAATTGTTGAACTCTAGATATCCAAGATGAAAATGTTGCAATAATCAATCTACCTTTATGATGATTTGAAACAATTTTTTCTAATTCTTCTCATACATTTTTTTCACTCATAGAAAAACCTTTTCTTATAGAACCAGTAGAATCTGACATAAGTAAAGATATTCATCTTTCTCAAATCTCACTAATTCTATCTAAATCTGCAGGTTCATCTATAGCAGGAGTAAAATCTATTTTAAAATCTCAAGTATGAACAATTTTTGTTGCTCAAGGAGATTCTATATATACTCAAGCACAATCAGGTACAGAATGATTTACTCTAAAAAATTCAACTTTAAATTGACCTATTTTAATCATTTCTTTACTTCAAGCATCTACTTCAATTAAAGTAGCATGACTCAATACTCAAGCTTCTTCAAGTTGTTTTCTTACTAAACCTAAAGTAAACCTAGTACCATATAAAGGAGGACAACCCAATGCTGGGTAAACATGTTTTAAAGATCATATATGATCTAAATGAGCATGAGTTATTAAGAAACCTTTTATATTTTTTTTATATTTAGTTAAAAAAGAAACATCAGGTATAGAGTAGTTAACTCATAACATATCTGCATCAGCAAATTGAACTCAACAATCTATTAAAACTATATCATCTCAATATTGAACCATTCACATATTTTTTGCTCAAGTTTCATTATTTCAACCAATAGGTATAAATCTAGTATAACCTTCTCTTAAAGCTGGTAAATAAAATTTTGTTTCAGGAAATTTAGATATAAACTTTCATCTTATTTCTTTTGACTCATCATTTTTATTTTTTTGTTTTTTTGTATTAATAACTTTTTTATTTTTATTAATATTTTTTTTTGAATCTTCAATATTTTCTGTTGTTCAATCTAATCATTCATTTAAAACTATATGTTTATCTATTATGTCGTCATTTGGATTGATATTTTGAAGAGAATCAATTTCTTGATCTAATTCGTCTAAAAAGTCTTTCATTTAAAAATTAAATTATATATTATAAATATATCATATAAAAATAATTTAAATAGTTTTACAAACAATTTTATATATTGATAAAATACCTAGCTTAATTAAAATAATAGAAAAAATTAATAATATCTATTTTAGGCAATAAAATAATTACCCGTTTTTAAAATGGGCAAAATATAAACGTGATAATGTTTGATTACTTTTGAACTATTTTTATAGATAAAAGCACTTTTTCCTATAAAAAAGAAAGTTACTTTTGTTTTGGTGAGCTGATTATATTCATTTTTTTAAATACTGCAAAAAATTTTCTAAATAAAAATCTATTTTTGTTACATCCCGATAATAATCCTCTATTTTAGATGTTTTTTTAAAATCATTTGTAATAAATTCTCAATTTTTAAAAATATTATTTTTAAAAAAGTTATATTTATCCATTAAAAAATCTGATTTCTTAGCTTTAGTATAAAAGTCATCATTATGTAAAACATAATAGGTAAAACTTTCTGCAAAATCTTCATATTTATTTGTCATAGAATATCATGAAACAAAATCAACTTGACTAAGTCAAGCCTTTAAAACTTTTGTTGACTCCCAAGATATATTATAAAAATCATTACTAATATCTGTTCATTTACTATTGTCTAAAATATATAAATCCAAATAATGAGAGAATTCATGTATTCAAACTGATAAAACCTCTCAATAAGAAAGTTCATTTAATCAGTAAAGTCTAATAGTTTTATTTTTCATATTTCACCTAACAACTCATTTATTTTTATAAAAAATCACATCTAGATTTTTTATACTTGAATAAAAGTTATCTAGATTTAAAAATAAATCATAATTTTCATAATGATGAAATGCTTTTTCTTCATCTAAAAAAGACTGAGGAATAAATGAATAATCTATTTTAGATGCTGAATTTAAATTAGATAAAATTTTTTCTTCTATTTTTTTATCTAAATCTACAAAACTAGCATCTATTATTTTTTCATTATTTAAATCATTTATAATAGTTGGATCAATATAATTTTGTTCAATATATTCTATTTCATAATTATTAAATCATCAAAAAAAATAGTTTTTTGTTATAAAAACCAAAAAACTAAAAAAAACTGTTAAAAATATAAATAAAAATATTTTATTTTTTTTAAACATTATCATAAATTATAAACTATTCTAATTATTAGATTTATAATAAAAGAAGCAGATATTACAGCTAAAAAACCTAAAATTCACCACTTTATTATATTTTTTGCTTTACTTATTTTTTCATCTTCTCAAGCACTAATAGTAAGCATAATAGAACCAAATACTATCGCAAAAACAGCAAATACTCACAAATATAAAGCTATATTATTTGTCCATTTTTTTATATAATTTCAGAATCAATCAGAAATTTTAGCATTTCAATCAGTAATATTAACAAGTTTAGTTCAAGATAAACAATCATTAAGATTTGAAGATATAGATGATCATTCATTATAACTACAAGATCAATATACATTAACTGATATAAATAAAGAAAAAATTAAAACAAATATTAAAATTATTTTTTTCATTATATTTTATTATAAATTTAAGTTTGAAATAAGAGTAACAGCTCAATAAGCCATGAAAACAACAAATATTCATATTATAGCATAAACAAAATGAAGCCAAGCTTTCTTGAATTCTTCTGGATTTCATCTAGCAGTAGCCATTTTAATACCTATATAAATAAATATAGCTATAGCTACAACTGAAACAATTGCCATAAGCTCAGTTTTTAACCAAGCAAATAATGCTCATAATGATAATAATCAATTATCATCATTTAACTTTCATCAAGCAAAATTAGAATTAGTAGAATTTATCAATTTATCTTTGATATTAATACTTCCATCAGTGTTGTTTCAAAAAACATAATTATTTCAAGTAAATACAAGAAATAAAATTATATAATATATTTTTTTCATTTTTATTTTATTAAATTTTATCAAATTTGAATACTATTTAAGTAGTTTATTATTGACCATGCTGAAATAGATAATAAAACTGCAACCAAAGACCAAATAATCCATTTTTTTGCTTTTTTTGTTTTCTCCTCATCTCATGAAGAAAGTAAATACATAAATCAACTAATTATTAGTGCAAATACAGCAAATACAGCAACAAATTGTATCAAGTTTGATACTATACTATCAATAAAGCTCAATCAAATATTATTGTTTAATTGTGATGCCGATGAAGGATTTACTATAGAATTATCCTTACATCATGGAAGTCAAGCACAATTAACAGTTGGAGCTGACGAAGCAAATACTGAACTATTAAACAATAAAAAATAAGATAATATTACTAAGGATATTTTACTAAACATAATTATTTTTTTAAGCATATAACATATATCTAACTATTGCTATTAAGTAATAAGAAGTTAAAGCTATAACCATAGCATATATTCATGCCATAAAAATAGATTTTCATTTACTTAATAATTCATCTTGTCAATTATTTAATATAATATATCAAGCTCAAATAGTCATTATTAAAACAGAAAGAACTCATAGTGCTACCATTAGATTTTGTATAATAGTTCATAAAATCCAATTAGCTCTTTGCTCTAAACTTTGTGCATTTGAAGGAGAAACAATACCTGGAGTAATACTTCATACATTTATTTCAAAATTTGGTTCATCCAAGCATCCTCAAGTTTCACATCAATCTCTTATCTCTGCATGTGTTATATTAACAAAAGAGAAAGAAAAAAGTAACAATATAGTTATAAAAAAATAATTAATAAGTTTTTTCATAAAATTTATTTAAATACTAGTTTAAATGAATTTTAACAAAAAATTCATTTTTTTCAAAAAATAATTATTATTTAAAAAACATTAAAAAATATAATAAAGAGAAAAAGATGAAAATAGCTATATTACATGAAATGCTTATAAAACTATGATGAGCAGAAAAAGTAGTAGAAAACTGGTTAAAAGCTTTCCCTGATACTGACTTATTTACATTGATATATGATGAAGAAAAAGTAGGAAAAATATTTAAAAGAGAAAAAATAGACAAACAAGTATTTAATTTAAAAACTCAAAAAATATATAAACTAACTAAAAAACAAAGATTTTGTCTTCCATTTATGTCAAAAAGTGTAGAAAGTCTTGATTTTTCAAAATATGATATTGTATTATGCTCTAGTTCATGATTTGCACACTGAGCAATAACAAAACCAGAAACAAAGTTTATTGTCTACTACCATTCACCAGCTAGATATCTATGGGACTGGACTAATGAATATAAAAATGATCTATGATTAAATAATTGATTTAAAAAATATATTCTAAAACCTATTATAAATAAAATTTTATTTGAAAATAGAAAATGGGATTATATTGCAAGTAATAGAGTGGATACAAGTTTAGCTAATAGTAATAATACTAGATCCAGAATAAAAAAATACTATAGAAAAGACTCAGAATTATTATACCCACCTGTAGAAATTAAAAGATTTCAAAAAGAAATAAAAAAAGAAAATAAATACTGAAATTATTATATTATAATATCTGCATTAACAGAATTCAAAAAAATTGATATTGCCATTAATTGATTTAATCATCTAAATGAAAAATTATTAATAATATGAAAATGAGATTATGAAGCAGAACTAAAAAAATTAGTAAAAAATAAAAATATTGAATTTTTATGAGCAAAATATGATGATGAATTAGTATCTTTAGTACAAAGTTCTCTATGACTAGTTTTTCCTTGAGAAGAAGATTTTTGAATAGTTCCTATAGAAGTAATGGCTGCTTGAAAACCTGTATTTGCATATAATTGATGATGACTAAAAGAAACTGTTATCTCATGAAAAACTTGATACTTTTTTGAAGATAAAGAATGAAAAGATTTTATAGAAAAATTCAAAATATTTCATTCGAATAATATAAATTGATTGTATAAAAAAGAATACTGTATAAAACAAGCAGAAAAATTTGATGAAGAAAATCATATAAATTTTATAAAAAACATAATAAAACAATAAAAAATTTACTTTTTTATTGTTTTATTTATTATTAATTTATATTTTAATTTATTTTTAAATAATAATGAACTTATTTACTATACTTACAAGGTTTGCAGTAATAGTTTTACCTTTTTATGTTTTTTTATCAGTATATCTAAATCACCTAACTTGAATAGATAAAATATGATTTATATTTAAAGAATGATTATTAGTAATAATTTTTTTCAGTTTAATTTATGAATTCATCAAAGCTAAAAAATTTCCAAAGTTCGAAATTTTAGATTATCTAGTATTTTTCTATATAATATATTGAGTATGAATAACCATATATAATTGATTATGATTAAACAGTATAATATATGGTTGAAGATATGATTTTATGTTCCTAATTGTTTTATTGATATATAAACACTGAGAACAATTTCTAAAAATAAAAACAATAGATATAATTAAAACTTTCCTATATTCATGAGCTGGAGCTTTATTGTTTAGTTTTTTAATTAAATTTAGATTAAAAGAAGAGTTTTTAATGGAGTTTTGATATATTGACTACATAAGTAACTGGGTGTATCAATGATGAGTTCCTATATACCATTGATTAGAAAACTCTTGAATAAGAAGGTTTCAGTGAATATTTGATGGTCCAAGTGCAATGGCATACTTTTTGATACTATTCTCTTGAACTTTTTTATACTTACAAAAGAAAAAATGGGAGTTTTATGTTGTAGCTACTATGTTATTTTTTCTATGGTTAGTTGTATTAACTTATTCTAGAAGTGCTATTTTATGAATATGAACTTCAGTATGAATACTTATATTATTAAATTTCAAATTTATATATAGAAAATTAAAAAAATATTTAATTCATATATCAATATTTTTTATAATAACAATATGAGCATTTAGTTTTATTTTTCAAGATCAGTTAAAAAATATAATATTTAGAACATCATCTACAACATGACATTTTGATAGAATGGAAATTTGAATAGATAGATTCAAAGAAAAACCACTATGAGCATGACTAGCTGAATCATGACCTGCTTATAGAAATATCTATCCTGAAAAATTAACAAAAGAAGATGAACAATACTATATTCCTGAAAGTTGGTTTATACAAGTATTAACAGAATGATGAATAATATTCTTCATAACATTTTTATCAATTTTGTGAATTACATTAGTAAGATTATATTGAGTTTCTAAAATATATTTTTGAGTATTATCAGCAATAATAGTTATGAATATATTTTTACATACATTTGAAACAACATATTTGTCAATACTAACATTTCTTTTGATTTGATTATTGATAGCAAAAAAATAAAATAAGGGGGTATAATATATTTATAACCCCTTTTTTTATGAAAAAAATTGTTAGCTATATATTGGTTTTTATTTTTAGTATAAATATACTATCTTTTTCTAATATATATGCTTATGACGAAAAAAATTCTTATACTAAAGAAATTATAATTTCTAAATGAGAATTAAATAAATCAATCAAATGAAAAAAATATATAAAAACTATCGATTCATTAATAGATTGACTAAAAGACAATTATTCTAAATTAAAAACTGTAAAAAATAATTTAGAAAAAATTAATATAGATGAAATAAATAATAATGAAATAAAAAATACACTTATATATTTATATTCAAAAGTTAATATTGCTTTATTAGCATTAGAAGAATCAAAAACTGCTGAAATATTTGAATCAAATATAACAGTAGAAGACAAAGAAATAGTTAACTCTGAAATATTAAAATTACAAAACAATATAGCCAACTCTAGCAATGATTTTATAGATAAATTGGTATCAGAGTTTGAAAAAACTAACAACATAAAAGAAACAGGTAATTTTAATATAAAATGAAGCTTCAATCAAGAAGAATTATGAAACTTAGATTTTGATTTCTGATTTAATAACTATGAAGCAAAAAATTATAATTTTGATTCTAGTATAAAATGAGATATTTCAACTAAAATAAATTGAAATATAGACTGAGAAGATATAAATTTCAAACTTGAAACTATATTGGATATGATTTCTAAAGATTGAGAAATATATATAATGTTAAAAGAATTAGATTTAATATCAAATGAAGACCTAGAGTATTATGAAGAATACATAGATAAATTAAAAGAATTGGCAAAAGAAAATAAATACATAAAATATAGTGATGAGGAATCTCAAGAAGTAATGAATCTATTAAACAATCTAGAAATAGATAATATAAAAAGTGATATAAACAGATATCTTAATAAACCTATGCTAGAAGCATATAAAAAATCATGAAATAAATATTATGTAAAGCCTAGTAAATATGCTTGTGATACTCTAAAAGAAATATCAAATAAATTTGATCCATTTAATTGAAAAGAATGTAGTAACTCTCAATATGAAGATTTACTTAGTGATTTAAGTGAAAACTGAGAATTCTATATGATAATAGAAAACAATTCTACAAGTATATGATTTGAATGAAAATCTGATAATTTTGTATATAATAAATGAGAACTTAGTTTTAATAATTCTAAAATACTAAAATTTAATTATTCTTATAAAGATTATTATTGAGATATTAGTCTTGATTATATAGCAAATGAAAAACTTAATTTAGAAATAAATGAATATGATAACTGAATACTTATATTTAATTCTAAACTAGATGATAATAATAAGTTTTCTAATATTGATTTTAATTTTTCAGTAGATAAAAATTATGCTAAATTAAAATTAGAAAATAAAAAAATTGAATGAAGCTTTTACTTTGTTCAAAAATGATATAATTATGATACATGGGAATATGGTGATAAATATATATTTTCTTGAGATATAAATTGAACTACGGATTACAATAATAGTTTTAATAGTTTAAAAATAGATTTTTCAAATAAAGAAATAGAAAGTTCTAAAGAAAACTTGTTATGAAATATATATTTAGACAAAAAGAATTTATCTTTAGATGTTATTTACAAAGATGATTATAGTAACTTTATACTAAAATCTAATGCTAGTTTAGATAATCAATTCATGTTAAATAATATGAATTTGGAATCTAGTTTAGAAATAAAAAAATGAAGTTATGATTATAGTACATGGGAATATATATATGATGACGATTTCTCTAAAGTATATGATCTTGATTTCAAAATAGTAAATAAAAAAATAAACTCTAAGCTAGATATTTTCTGAAAAAATAAAGAAAAAGATATAGAAATTACAACAAGTGGAGATTTTTCTAAAAACCATCTAAAATTAAACAATAATATATCATTGTCAGAAAAATTATCAGATAATTTAGCAATATTAAGCTGATCAAATATAGAAGGAAAAAATAATAAAATCGATGCTAATTTTAATATAGATTTTTATAAAACAGATAATATAAACAAGATATCAGTATTATTTGAAATATTAAAATGAAATTCTAAAATGCTTAATATAGAAATAGAAAACAATTCTAAAACTATTGAAAATAAAGAAAAAATAAAAGAACCTTCTAATTTTATAGATTATAAAGAAGCTTTTTGAATAAAAGAAAATAATTATTATTATTACGATGATTATTATTACGATTATTAAAAATAAAAAAAAGAGTTAAATTAACTCTTTTTTTATTTAATATAAAATATATTGACATATTAATTATTTTATGTATATTAAATAAGTAATTAAATATTAATAATAATTATTATGAAAAAAATATTAATAAGTTCTATAGTTTTATTATGAATAACTTTTAACTTTATAAATTATTCATATGCTAATAATGATGAAATAAAAGTTTTTAAACAAATGGCTATAACTACAACTCAAGTAGAAGAAGATTATTGAAAAGCAGTAAACAAAGCACTAGATAACTACTTTATGGATGCTAGATATAAAAAAGATATAGTTAAATTAAACAAACTTGAAGAAAGATTGGAAAAATCATTAATAAAATATAAAGAGAAATCTTTTTTAAATTTTAATGATAGAAAAAAATATAATTTACTACAAAATATATACTATAGATCAAAATATATAACTATATATTATAATAAATAAAAAAAGAAAGCATAAAAGCTTTCTTTTTTTATTTTATTATAAAGTCACTATCAACCTTATAAAGAACACTGGCTACTTCTCTATTAAAATTATTATCAAATAATTTTATAACTATATAGTCATTAAAACTATCATATTTTAAGCTATAGTTGTTATTTAAAGTATTTATTCTTCAATCTTTAAATATTATAAATAAAGGACTGTTATTAGAATCATTTAATCTATAAATCATCATATCCCCTCAGTTATAACTAGCATTTTCAGGTATTAAATTAAAATTATAATTAACTTTATCTAAAAATTGTACATAAATACCATTTTCTTCTATACCAGAAAAATCAGTAACAATATTAACTTTAGTTCATGATTTAACCTTTATAGTTTGATAAAATAATTCTTCTCAAGATTTATTTAAAACCATTTTTGGATAAACAGTATCGTTATTTATATTATTAGACTCTAAAACATCAATATTATAACTTGAATCATTCAAGTTAATTAAACCAGTATTTTCATTAATCTCTGCAATTACAACTCAATCACTAAATATATTTACTTTTCAAGTAGTATTTTCAGTTAATCAAAAATTATATTCTCAATCTTGTGTATAAACTATATTTCAATTTTCATCTCATGTAAGTTTAGATATAACTCATCATCTATATCTATATAGAGAGATAGGTTCTTGATTTAAATTTTCATTTATATTTCAAATTATATTGTTATCTTCATAATTAACAATTTTTGGTATAGGGCTATATACTTCAAATTTTACTTTTTGAAAAGCCTCGTTTCAATTATCATCAATTGCAATTATTCAAATTTCTTTGTCATATAACTCTTTGAAAGTTCATAATTTTAAAACAAAATCTAAATCAGAATTTCTATAAATATCTAAAGTATCCATAGATGAACTATCATTGTCATTTCTTGGATCTCAATCTCATGAACTATCAATATCTAAATCAAAATCGATATAAACTTGAGCTACTCAATTATTATCATAAATACTATTTGTTAAATTTATATCCATTTGTTGATATACAGGAATTCTTATAGATGAAAAATTAATTTCTGGAATACTATTATCAGCACGAATTTGTGGTGATAATAGTATTTGTTTTGAGCTAGTAGATATTAATCAATCTTTAAATCAATTTATTACTCAATAATAATAATCATTATTTCTACTTATAGAAAGAAGATAATTAGTAGAAATATTTCATAAATCATTATATGACCAATCTGAAATTTTTGTAAATCAAATTGGTAACTCAGAGCCATCATAATATTTTAAATCAATATAAGTATTATCTCTTACTTCGTAATCATTACCTATATATGATATTTTAGTTCATTCAAAAAGAGGTAGTCATTTTAATGATAAAATATCAGTTCATTCAAGTATTAGATCATTTCAAGTTTTTACATATGCATTTCAAGTTATAGAAACAACTTTCATTGACCCTTTTACTTCCATATTTCTATTTTTTGATATAACAACATTTTTTAAGTCATTATTATCATCAAGATAACTTATTACAGCTGTAGAATCTCAAGAATATACTTTAGTTTGGTTAGATAAAACTATTACCTTACCTGCTATTATATCATTAGTTATATTTTTTAATTCGTCTGTTTCAATTTTAACTCATCTTAAATCTCATAAATTATCAATAGAAACAACATTTTTACTAATAATATAATTATCATTTTCTTCTACAAAAGTTACTTCATTTACTCAAGCAAAAGAATCAACAATAGATTTTTTTCTAAAAATAGGTGTATATGAAGTATTATCTTCATTTAAAAATCTATCAACTAAAGTATAAAAGCTAAATCTATAATTATATATACCTGGAACCCCAGTAAATCATAAATTAATAACTCATGATCAAACACTTCTTTCTCTAACATTATTTACTGAAGAAATAAAGTTACTATCATTTAAAAATTTATTATCATTTTTACTTACAAATAATGGATTTGATTTACTTCCATCATTTTCATCAATTATATCTAAATTATTTTTTAAATATAATGTACCATTAGATAAGTATAATAAATCTTCATCACTATCTTTTTCACTATCAGTAATAACAACTTCTTCATCTCATCTTAACTCACTAAGATAATCAAATAATCTATATGATTTATCATCTTCTATTATATATATTCATTCATAAACATAAGAATAATCTGAATTACTATTTCAAGAAGAACATGAATTTTCAGCACTATTAAGATAATTGTTTCAAGTATAAGATTGGTTATCTGAAGTAGTAGTATTTGCTGCAATTAAATTATTTGTATTTTTAATTCAAGAAGTATAAGAAGATAATGCAGTATTAACTTGTGTGATTAATTTTTCTCATGATCTAATAATATCTTGTTTATTTTTATCATTTACTGAATCATAAGAAACTAAACTCATAGCAGTATCATAAAACTTCTTATTATAAGTATCCAACATATTATTATAGTTTTCAACTTGAGTATCACTATATAAAGAAGTTTTTATTGTTTTCTTATTAATAATATCATTAAAATCTTCTTTAAATGATTTATTTTTAATAATTTCTGTATTAACAATATCTTTTAAAGTTTCAAATTTTTCAAAATTATTTTTTTGTAACTCATCTATTAGTTTATTTTCTCAAGAATAAGAATAATTATTTACATTATTCCAAAGTTCTCTTAATTCATCAAATCTTGGATCAGAAGTAAATTTATCAGAAGATAAGTTTTCTGAAATAAGTTGTTTAAATTCTAAATTAGTAACTGTAACATCTTTATTATCTTTAATATAATCATTACCTAATAATATATTTTTAGTAAGAATAAATGTAACTAATTCAGAAATAGAATTATTTGATTCATTTAATCATATATTAGTATCAGCTCAACCATCAGTTCAAATTTCAATATCAATTTGACTAGGAGTATAACCTCTGAAATCTAAATCATTAGTACTAATATTAAACAAATTAGTGAAATCTGAAGTAAAACTATTTATAGGCATTGCAACTTGTCTAGCAAGTTCAACAATAAATTCTGTTTCAAATTCTAAATTAACATATGTTGTAACTTTTATTGCATCAATAAATGGAAATGAGAATTGTGGCATTGATATATTAAGAAAATCAGTAGGTAGATATCAGTTTCTTTCTGTTAAGAAAGCAATTTGATCTCAAGCCCTCCATTCTGGATGGAATGGTGAAGATTTTAATATACACATAGCTTTAGTTATCAGTTTCAATACATCAAGTATAGCTTCTAATTGTGCAAACATTTTTGGTAGTGTTGGTGGTGGTGGTAAATCAGGCAACTCTACTGTTGGCAAGCTTGGTAAGTCAGGTAATTCTGGTATTTCTAAAGTAGGAATTACTGGTAAACTTGGCAGACTAATATTTACACTTGGAGATTCTGGTAAATAAAGATTTGGTAATTCTGGTAATAATATAGGCTTAGTTGATATATTAAATTCTGGTAATAATACTGTCATTCATGCCCTTATATTATGTAAATCAATAATAATATCAGGCCATTTTGGAAATTGAATAACAGGTATATCTGGAACAACCATACTAATTAATTCGAATTGTGAACCTAGTAAATCTTGTCTTTCATTTTTACATTCTTTACACTCTTCTTCATAATCAACAAATACATCGATTAATAATTGCCAAGATTTCAAAATAGCTTTTATTAAAACATATAATTCAACCCAAGCTTTAAATCTTTCTCAGTTTTTACCTATCCGTCATCCCAAAATTTCAGAAATAGTTTCAATATTACATAATATTTGTTCTAAATATTCTTCCTTTTTTGTAATAAGTTTATTTATTTTTTCTGGAATTTCTTTGTAGTCATTTATAGCATCTAAATTAGCTTCTAATGATGAAACTAAAGCATTTGCGTCAACTATAATCTTTTCATAAGCAGCATTTTTATCTAAACATTCTTGATCTCATTCATCACATGTAGCTCAATAAGTCCAAGAATCAGAAAAATTACTAATTTCTGTTCTCCGAGATTCTATTGTTTTTTCCCGTGTTAAAATAGTTTTATCTATTTCTGTTACAGAAATCCAAGGAACTTGAATATCTACTGGTTCTTGTTCTATTTTTACCAAAGGTAAACTACCAATAAATTCATAGGCTTCTTTAATTCAAGAATCAACCTTTTTAAATTCTTCATTCAAAGTTGAACTTGCACTGTTTATACTTTCAGAAGCATTCCTTAATTTTTCATTTTCAATATTATCAGTATTAATTCACTTAGTTATATCTGAATCTAAAGTAACTCAATTCATAGATTCAGCTCTATTTTTATTTCAAGAATTTTCAAACCACATTTTTCTATTTTCTTCCCATGTAAGGTCAGTATCAAAAATTCAAGAAAAATCAGGTAATATTACAAAAATAGTCGGAAAATCAGTTAATTTAGTAACTATTTCTTCTATTTGTCTTGTAACCCAATTCATAAGAAATCAAGGAAAAGCTTGAATTCTTTTTTGAACTAATTCAGTTATATCAGAAAAGTCTACAGATTTACTATTTGGATCAACAGTAACAGATATTTCATTTCAAGTTCAAGCTATAGCAAAAAGCGGTCAATTTCAAGCTGTAGAATGATCAGAAATTGCTTCATTTGCAGAACTTAATCACTCATAATTAGTTCAATTAACTAAATGATCATAGTAATTATCAACATATCAATTATCAACAGATAAATTTCAAGAATCATCAACACTACAATTTCAGTTTATAAATCAAAAACTTCATCAATTTATAACTTGTCACATAGAAGCAGGGTTTCAATCAGATCAATCATTACTACATCATATTAAAGGCTTAGCTACTACTATACAGTTTCATCCTGGAAATAATGGTGAAATTCAAGGCATGTTTGAGTATCAAGCAACTATAGGGGGAGCTCAAAAACAAGCAGCAACTCAAATTCATCATGTTAGTGTAGGAGTAACAAAAAGTCTAAAAGTATTTGTAGGAGAATAAACTCATAGAGAACCTCAAGCTCAATCCATTCATGCTGGTCATGATGAACAAGCAGACCATATAGCAGATGAAGACATAGGCCAAACAGTAGGTATTGGAACACAAGCAGGAACATAAATAGGTGTCCATGTTATAGCTGAAAATATAGGTAAACCTTCATCTATATTAAGTCAATCTCATATCATCATTCAATTAAAAGTTGGATCTCCTCAAGGAGCAAGTGGAGCCCAGTTTAATGGACTTGCAAAACATGCTCAATTATTAAATCAACAACTCATTCAGTTGATCAAGTTTTCAACTGATTCTAATCAATTTTCTATATCATCTCATAAACTTCATAAGTCAATAGAAATAGTTCATCATCAATTAAACAAATCTTCTTCATCAGGCAATCAGTCTCAATCACTATCAAGAAACATATCATTTAATGTTTCTTCTGAATAATCTTGTAATGCCTGAGTACTTCAAGTTAATTCTTCTATATAATCAGGTATTCAATTATTGTTTTCATCAACTCAATTTTGGCTTAATTCTTCTGGTATCTCATCATCACAAATAGGCTCTTTTATACCTTTTTGGTAAGTTCTTACTGAAGTAGATCTAAAAATCTCTAACTCTAATCAACAGTTTTCTTCATTATCTTTTAATAAAATATCTCAAAATAAATCATCTCAAGCTTCTCAATCTTCAAAAAGTCATACTTGAATATGTCAGTATTTTAAAGCTTTTGTTTCTACTGAATAATTTATAGTTAAAGTTTCATTACTTGATAAAGAAAACTCATCAATCATAAAATCATAAACACTAGGTGTTTTTATTTCTAAATCTTTACTATTTTGGATAGATGATGTATCTAAAGTAAAATATTCTAATACATCTTCTATATATGCAATATTTTCAATTGTTGATAAAGAGTTATTTCTTATATTAATTTCAATATCAACTATATCTCATGAAGCTAAAAATCATCAATTTCTATCAGTGTATATTTTTTTAATTTCAACTCAAGCTGAATTAGAATACTCTGACCTTATAAAAGTAGTTTGATCTATAGAATTTGGCAAGTTAGATAAATCATCTAAAGATACTGAATCAACTAAATTATCAGGCTTATTATAAGCTATTTGTTCATAAATTATACTATTAATAAGATCATAATCTATTTTTTCTTGCATATCAGTTTCACTTTGTGAATTGATTTGATTAACTAAATCATTCAAATATGCTTCATTTTCTGATATTCTATCAGTATTATCTAATCAAGAATCTAATTGATATAATCAATCAAAATAAACATAAGCCGAATCACTTCTTTCATCAGAACTTATTTTAATTCAATAATCATCACTAACTGTAAGTTTAGTAAAATTTGGATTAGCACTAGGTCAAGATCAGTAAAAAATATTTATTTCTCAAGCATCATCAAGAGTAATAATATCATCTATTCCATCATTATCCATATCAAAAACCTCAGCTCTAATTATAGATCAATCTAATCTAAATTTATTGTATAATGATAATCTAGAAAAATCTTTGCTTATATTATTAAGCATATAAGGTTGTCAATCATCACCTACAAAGAAAATATCAAAAAATCAATCTCATGTAAAATCTCAAGTTTTTAATAGTTCTGTAGATTTTAAGTCAACTATATTAGCAAGATTTCACTTATCCAAATAATTACTTTCTGTATCAATATTTTCTAATAATTGTATATATCAATCATTTTTAATTAATATAATATCATCTCTTAAATCAGAATTATAATCTAATAATCTATAATCTCTAATATCTCCATCATTATTTAAAACTTTTCATATAGTAGAATCAAATTGTTTATATTCTTCAGAATTATTAAATTTCTTTCTAATTTTTTTAAGACTAACAACAGGGTCTCATAAATTAATACTAGAAAAACTTGCATAATTTTTTAAAGATTCTCAAACTGATTCTCATGAAGAAAATGATAACAATGTTTTATTTCATTCATACCATCATAATCATCATTTATTTTCAAAATTTTCATAAGAATAATTATTTCATTTTGAAAAATTATTTAATACATTATCTGATGCAAAAGGATCATTATAAAAAATATTAACTTCATAAGAGTCATTATTTCAGTTTTTATAACTTCAATATTGTGAAGAATTTAAATAAATAAGTATAGAGTTTTTTGAAATATCTTTTTTAGCACTAAAAGAAGTTTCATCTCTAGAAATATCTATATCTGCTCAGACAAAATTATAAAATAAAGATGCAATTTTAGTATCTCATTGTTTTATATCTATTATTAATCCAGAACTATTAGATTCTCATAAATCAAAAGTCAATAAACCTTTTCTTTCTATTGTTCAATTTTCATTAACTTCTAATAAGCTTTTTCAAACATTATTTTGTAAAACAAGACTATTTTTACTTGTATAAAATTTAAAGTTTTCATTAGTATTAACTCAAAATAATTTAGTTTTATTTCAAGTTCAACAATTAGTTAATTTATCACAAGTATCAAAATCAAAGTCATCTCACAAGTTATATTGAACCCTTCATATATAAGTATTCAAAGAATTATTAAACAATGTTACAAATAAATTTCATTTATCAAAAGATATATTTGAAGATATGTATTGTGATAAATCAGAATCAGAATATTTCTTTATAAAAGCTCCATTATTAAAAAATCCAAAAGTATCATCATATGAAAAAGGATTATTAATCAAAGAAGTAACGGCCAATCATTTACTATTTTTATCAAAAATTATTGATCATGCTAAGTAATCCTTTGTATCAATATCTCAATAATTTGAACCCAAAAGAGTAGTATATATTGAATTATAAAATTTATTTGAAATTTTATCTTTATTCCAAACATAAAAAGTCTCTATTTTTCAAGCATTTTCACCAACTCAATTAATTGTAATTTGTCAATTTTCATCTTCTACTGTAAAACTATTTTGTGTAAGTGAAGGATTGGTAGATATTTTAAAATATCATACTCAAGGATTAACAGTACCATATATTTTAAAAATAGACTTACCATTAGAAACAACTTGACTATCCTTATCTGAACTCAAAATATGAGAATATTCAGGTAGTATTTCAATTTCTGTGATAGTTGAATTATCAGTAAATACTAAATTATTATATTTATCTTTTAACTCAACACTAACATTAGAGTTAATATCTGGATTAGCTTCCATTCTAGACTTAGAAAGAACCAAATCCATTTTAATAGCATTATCTGGTAATATAGTAATACTATCATTTACAATAGTAGAAAGTCCTTCTACTTGTATTTCAATAGGAATATCTTGTCACGCTAAAGTTTTTGTTTTAAAATTAGCTAATCAAACTCAAGCATTTATTTCAAAATAAGGTTTATCTATATCAAGATACATTGGATCAACAATAAGATAAACTCTTGAATTAAAGTTTTTTATAATATTTCAATTTCAATCCCTTAATTCAATTTGAAGAGTATTTTCTTCTCATCATACATTAAAATCTCATGTTAAACTTTTTATATTTATATTTATTCAATCTAAAACATCTAAGTCTTTTGATTCTGAAATTATAAAATTTCAATCGTTATCTAATAAAGCAACATTAATTGTATTTTTTCATTTATTACTTGTAGATTTTAACCTAAATATTTTATATCATTCATAAGTTGTAGTTAAAAAATCTTTAGAGTTACTATCATTAAAAACAACTCAATTTCAATCAATATTAAATCTTAAATCATAAAAATTTCATGATACAGGATTATCATATTCATCTAAAATAGTAAGGAAATTAGTAGAAACATTTCATCAAATTTCCATAATTGTGGTAGAAAGTTCTAAATCTATTTTAGAAGGATTTCAAGCTGTAACATCAATATTTCTATTTGTTGAAGATCAATTAGAATCAATTATTACTAATTTATATTCTCATGACTCAGTCAGTGAAAAAAGTTCAGCAAAAGATCAAATATTTGATGCATTTAACTCTCTTTCTTCTATAGTTTCTCAATCTTTAGATAAAATAATATTAACAGGATAAGCTATACTTATTGGATTTCATCATCTATCAAAATTTTCTAATTTTATAGCAAGTTTTTCTTGCGAAGTAGAATTATTATTAATAAGATTTTTAATTGATTCAATTGAATTTATGTTACCATCAAATAAATATATATTTGAATTACTATTTGCTTTAACAAAATTACTTCAACTTATAATATCAAGATTTCAAGAAGAATTATCTAATTTATAACTAGAATTAAATAATCTATCTCATCTAACTTTTATTTCTAACTCTTCAGACTCTTTTGAAATATTTAAATTTCATTCTGAATCATAAATATTAATACTAGCTTTTAAATAAATATTTAAATCTCTATTCTTAGTAGTCAACATATGATTTGAAACTCAAGCACTAGACTTAATAGTAAGAGGTTCAAAAGATAAATAACCTTCTAGTAAAGAATAATCCGACTTTGTTGAAGAACTTGAATCAAATATAATCTCTTTAGATCAAGAATCTATAGATTCTTCACTAGAAACTGATGCTTCAACTTTTAATAATTCAAATTTTATATCAGTTGCTCATAAATATGTTAAAACATTTCAATCTTCACTCTTTATAGAGGCTTTTAATGAAATATTTTTATTATAATTATATTTACTACTATCTGATTCTAAAACTATATTTCAAGAAGATAATTTAGTTTCTAAACAATCATTAACTCAATTTTTATTTACATCTCAATTACATTGTTCTAACTCTTCTTTTTCTTCATTTGATAAAAGGCTAGGTCAACATGCTCAATCAGAAATTTTTATTGTAGGAGGTAACATTTCTCATAACCGACACATAACTGCTGGAATCCATTCCCAAATAGGAACTCATTCAGGTGGAGCACATTTAAACAATCATTCATCATAAGAATTAGAAGTTCAAACATTTAATCAAAGTATTTTAGTTGATATATCTTGATTATTTCAAATAATATCTGAATAAGGATTTTCTCATTTAGATTCAGGATCTAGTCATATATACATATCTGTTACTGATCCAGGAGCTCATAAATAAGCTATTTCATATTGAGATTTATTTTTTGGTAAAAAATATTCTTCTCATCATAAATTTTGATCTGATAAATAATTTTCAAAAACAAATCAATATTTTGCAGATACTGAATTTAAATTATTCCAATATATAGCAAATACTAAAACATCATAATAACTAAGTGTTTTTGATTCACCTCATAATTCTAATGTAGTAGTTCATTTTGATTTTAAATATTGTTTTAAATCAAAATTAGCCTGAGGATAAGTTCATGTTTTTAATAATTCATAAATTTCTGGATTATCAATAAACTTTGAATTATTTGTTAATCAAGAAGTATATTCTCATGGATTATCAACACTTCAATCAAAAACATCTCATAAACTCGAGAAAAAATCAGCTATACTTCATGTCTCTCAAGTCGAATTATTATTAGAAGTACTTCATCATGAATTAGGTATTGATTCTTGTATAATTTGATTAATCTCATATGATTTTTCATCTAAAACTTCATCTAAAGCTTCAGAAACTTTTTCTATACTTAAATCTGATTTATCATCAATTTCTAATCTATATAAATATGGGTATTTTATTTTTTGATAAGAACCATTAGCTGCAATGAAATCTATATATCTATCTTTATCAACTGGTAAACTAGGTGTAACTTTAACATCCAATTGAGTAGTTAAATCTTCTGGCTCAGGAGATTTATGCATTATATAAGATGGTATAGATTTATATCTATAAGTGTTTATTTCCCGTAATGATAATGAATTATCAACAACATTTCAGTCTGGATCAGTAATATAATAACCATCACACTCATAAGTATCTCATGAAAATGTAGTAGTTAAAAAAACATTTTCTCATAAATCTTCATCAAAAACCTCACTAGTATAATCATAATCATTAGTAAAAGTTAGTTGTTCATATCTTCATGACTTAACTAAAACTCAATCTAAATATATTTTATTATCTTCACAAAATCAAAAATCAAAATTAATATAATTTTGATCAAATGTATCTGTAAAACTATAAACCTTATTTATTGCATTATTTGTACTATTACATGACCATGATTGCATTCATCAAAAATATCATGCAACATTTGATGTATATTGACCCAATTTATAAGTAGTAGCCCAAGAACTTGAATCTCACCAAAATTCTGAAAGATATTCTTCTTTATTTGATAATAAATAGTTATTATCTATACAATAAAAAGGATTATTTGTTTTTGATTCATCATCTATAGCTTTGGCTCAACCCATATCAAACAATGGTGTTATAGAACCTTTATAATTAGAGTTTTTTAATTTAAGCTCTCAATCAGCAGAAGCATCTTGATCCAAATTAAATGGAGTATTCATTCAATTTATTCAATTCATTGCTGTTCAACTTTGTACTCTTGAATAACATTGAGCCTTTTGAGTTCAACTAATTGGCAATCAATCTAAAACTCATTGATCAACTTGTATATTATTAATATTTAAACCTCTATTAGCCTCTACAAGTGTTCATCAATTATCTAAACTTCATCTATAAATACTACATTGTTCAGCTGAAACTAAATTAGTTCATTTATTTCAAAACAAATAATTAGTATAAGTACTTTTTTCATCACCATCTTCATAATAATAAGTAGTAGGTACTGCAATATTTCTTGATAATCAATTCTTAACTAATTCATCTATTTGATTTTCAAAGTCATCATTAAAGTCTTTAATAATTTCATCATTTAAAACATCAAGTATAGTTATCAAATATGGTATAAAGTCTACATTAACTTCTTGTCAATAATTATATCTACCAGCATTGTAAACATTTTTTCTTAATTCTCATATAGCTCATTTAGAAAATGTCTCAACAAAACTTTTTATAGAATTATTTATTATATATCTAGACTGTATATCTGGAACATTATCTAAAGAATTATCAACTGAATCAAGTAACTCTTGACTAATATTAGGATCTACTTTTTTTGCCAAATCAGAAATTTGAGAATTAGAATTTCACAAAATTTGAGATTTAAGTTTATTAGCTAATTCTTTTGTAAATCTCTTATATGTTATATCTTCTTTATTTTCTAAGTATCATTTATATCAAATATAAGAATTATAATTTAATCAACTAGACTCTCTAAATGAATCAAAATAAAAAACATATGGCTCATATTCATCCGATAAAATTGATGAATCTTTTCAATTCATTGATAATTGTGTATTTGAATAGATTCAATTAGATTCATAATAATCATTATTTTTATCAAAATAACTTTTTATATAATCTAAATCCAAGTTATCATCTCAAGTATTTGGAGAAATAACTCAATGCCATATTTCTGGCTTTATTCATTCAATATTTTCAGAATTATATGAAAAGTATCACTTACTTTTATCATAAATATATGACTTATTTTCAAAGTCAGTATAAGGAAGTATAGTTTTTGAAGTTTGACCATCTTTTTCAGCATAAGCCAAAGGTATATTTCAAATCAAAACTGTTCATACAAGTTTAGATTCAAAAGAAACATTTGAAAACTCTTTATATCAATCAAAATATAAAGCTTCATTCATAGAAGCAATCTCATATGCAGTAACATCTTCTGGAACAGGCATAATAACAACTCTAGTATTGTCTAATACTCAAGATATATCTTTTGAATACCTATCTATTTCTGATTTTGCTCAATCATATGTATTTTCATCAACAATAATAGAAACTAGGTCATAAAAATCATCTGAATCAGCATAAAGTACCATTTCTAAAAATGGTATTCTAATAGTTATGCTTCAAAGCATAAGAAAAATTAAAAAACTTGATATAAATTTTTGAAATTTAGTATATCTCATAACCTAGTTTTTATATTGTATAAATAAACAAAAAAGAGTTTTTAACATTTTATGAAAAAAACTCTTTTTTACAATATTTTTGTACTATTTTTTTATACAAAAATCACTATTTTTTATATTATTTTTTTACCTCACATAAAAGGAACTAATACATCAGGTATTTTTACATCTCAATCTTTAGTTTGATAATTCTCTATAATAGCTATTAAACATCTTCAAATAGCAGTTACAGTACCATTTAAAGTATGAGCATACTGAAGACTTCCCTCATCATCTCTATATTTTATACCTAGTCTTCTAGATTGATATTCTCATACATTACTACAACTTGTAACCTCTCTAAATTTTTGTTGTCATGGCATCCATGCTTCTAAATCAAATTTTTTCATTGCTGGATTTCATAAATCTCAACTACAAACATTCATTTTATTATAAGGAATTCCTAATTCTTGCCATACTTCTTCTTCTACTCAAACCATAAAGTCATGTAATTTTTTAGATTCATCATTTTTACAGAATGCTACCATTTCTACTTTATCAAATTGATGTCATCTTAATATTCATCTAGTATCTTTACCAGCAGATCATGCCTCTCTTCTAAAACATGGACTATATGCAACATATAGCTTTGGTTTTTCTAAATCTAAAACTTCATTTGAATGATAAGAAGTAACAGGAACTTCAGAAGTACCTACCAAATATAAGTCATCTTCTCATGGATTTACTGCATATATTCAATCTTCTCATGCTGGAAAAAATCATGTACCAAACATAGCTTGTTCTCTTACTAATACAGGAGGTAGAATTGGCTCAAATCACTTTGAAATAAGTTTTGATATAACAAAGTTCATTATAGCAAATTGTAACAATACTATATCTCATTTAAGATACCAAAACCTAGCACCTGAAACTTCACTTCATTTTTCTATATCAATCCATCATTTTTTTTCTCCTATTTCCCAATGTTCTTTTGCTTCAAAATCAAATTTTGTTGGTTGAGAAAAAGTAGAATCAATAATATTATCCTCATCAGTATTTCATATAGCAGCAGAATCATCTAACAAATTAGGTACTTGATAATACAATTCTTTCCATTTATCTTCTATTTCTTTTTGTTCTTGTTCTAAAACTTTTAAATCATCTGAAACTTTTTTCATTTCTGCTATTTTTGCAGGTTTTTCTTCATTTGAAAGAGTAGGAATTTCCTTACTTACTTTATTTTTTAATGCTCTTAATTCATCTACTTTTACAATATAGTCAAGTTTTTTTTGATCCACTTCTAAAAATTCATCTAAGTTTAATTTTAGGTTTCTTTTAGTAATGTTATCTTTAACCAAGTCTGGGTTATTTCTAATTATTTTTATGTCTAACATACTTACTTTTATCTATCTTAAGGAATAAGTTCATTTATAATTATAAAAAAACAATAAAAAATGTAAAATAAAAAAGTATATTTTAGAAAATATACTTTATATAAATTTTTTCATTGCTATTTTAGCTTCACGATCCATAGTTTTTTCCTTTAAAAGCTGCTTTTTTTGATATTGTTTTTTTCATTTTGCAAGACCAACTTTTAACTTAATAAGACTTCAAACAAAATAAAGTTCTAGTCATATAATAGAAAAACCTGCTTCTTTAATTTTTCAAGATAAATAAATAATATCTTTTTTTCTTAAAAAAAGCTTTCTTTGTCTATCTGTTTCTATTGATTGCTTATTAGATAAAGATTTCCATGCAGAAATATGCATTCATTTTATAAAAAGTTCTCAATTAATAGAAACTATAAATGATCACTTTAAATTAACATATCATTGTCTAATACTCTTAACTTCATATCATTTTAATTCAATTCAAGCTTCATAACTAGAAATAACCTCATAATCAAAATAGGCTTTTTTATTTTTAGTTATAAAAGTATTTTTATTATTTTTATTCATACTAATTAAAAATATTATCTTGATTTTCTAAAATATAGATTTCTTTTTCTCATTTAAAATACCAATCCCATCACATATAGTCTATAAAAGAATATTTTCATGCATTTTCATTAATATATGGATTTTTACGTAGCTCTAGATGAAGATGATAGTCACTATAATTTTTATCCGGAACACCAGTAATACCTATAGTTCATAAAGGTTGCCCTTTCATAACAACATCTCATTCACTTATATCTCAAAAAACAGAGTCTAGATGTGAATAAAAAGCTAAATCTCCTTTCATAGTTTTTATCCATACTTGTTTTCATCTAAGTATATCAAGATTTTTTCTTCTTTCAAGATTAGTTAAATTATCTCATCTAACTATATTATCAAAATCAGAAAAATAAAAAGTATCTACAACTCTAACAACTATTCAATTATCTATTGAATAAACTGTTTCTCAAAATTTTCAATCAAAATCCCATCATTCATGAATTCAATCTGTATAATCAGCCCTATAAGGTCTTCATGCATTTGGTAATTTACTAGATATAGTAGACATTTTACCGTTATTTAATGGTATTTTATATTTTTGACTTCTATCATCTAATATTTTTTGTAAAAATGATTTCATATACTCTAATTCTTCTAACCTTCTATTATTAGACTTAAAGTCATATAAATTATTATGTATAGAATTATCATAAATCTTATATCAAGATAAAGAATCTATAGCTTTAGATAAATTAATAATACTTTTTGATAAATAAATAGTAGAATAATCCAAATACTTATTATATAAATTAAATCTAGAATTAATATCATAACTTGTAGTTAATTTTGTATCTCAAAAATCAAAAACTACATTTGCTTTTGATTTATCACAATCTTTATCTAAAAATTTTAACTCATATCAATATAAGTAAGAATTTTGAGTTACTAATTTTCAATTAACTCAACAATCTCAATAAACTTTTAATTTATCTATTCATGATTTAGAGCTGAATATAACTTGAGTTTTATTTAAAGATAAACTATCTAAAAATATATTAGAACTTGATTTGAATTCGATTTTTGTTCAATTTCAAGCAAAAACAAGAGTGTAACCAAATAAAATACTGATTACTGATATTAAAGAAATCCAAAATAAAAATATTTTTTTGTTCATATATTTTTTTTATAATTAAAAACAGGTAGAACAATTATATAAAAATATAATTATTTTCAAGTTTTTATTCTACATACTCAATCATCAAATATTGGTTTGTATATCTTAATATTTTTATATCATTTATTATATAAAAATTCTGCATGAGTTTTTGACATAATTCATTTATCACAATAAAAAAGATAAGTTTTTGCTTGGTCTAAATTTTCAAAATCATAATTCACATCAAAGAAAGGTATATTTAGAACCTTTATTCAATCTAATATTAAAGGATTATTTTTAAAATCTAACTCTTCTCTTAAATCAATAACGATTTCATTGTCTCATGGTATATAAGAAGTTTCAATATGAATTAAATCATCTTTTAACGAATCTAAAACTTGATCAATTTTTATGGTTTTTCTTTCATCTATAGCCTTATAAAGTAAACTAAAATCAAACTTTTTTTCTTCTTCTAAAACTTTTTCAAGCTTTGCTCAAGTAGAAGGTTTATCTGAGATAACACCACAATACTCCGGCATATTACAAGCAAAACTATAAGTTCATATTTTTTTACTTAAATCAACTATTTCTTGTTTATTGAAACCTATAAGAGGTCTTAGAACAAGTGTTTCAGAAGCTTTATCTACAACAAACATATTTTTTAATGTTTGACTAGAAACTTGACCTAAACTATCTCACTTTACTATAGCATAATAGTTATTCTTTTTCGACAATATATCTGCTGCCATCAAAAATAATCTTTTCAATATAATTCATCTATATTTATGATTTATATTTTTTATTAAATCTGGAATAATCTCTTCAAAATTTATTGTAGTAAATCTAGCTTTATATCAAGATGAGAAATTTTTCCGCAAATAATTAGAAACTTGTTTTACAGCAATTTCATGAGAATTTCATCCTAAATTAAAAAAAAGATAATCTAATTTAGCTCATCTTTTCATAAGTGAAAAAGAAGAAACAGTAGAGTCAAATCAACCAGATATCAAACTTAAAACTTTATCTTGAGTTCATGTAGGATATCAACCTATTCATAAAAATTTAGACTTTACTAAATAAAATCTATTTTCCCTTATCTCAATATTTACAGTAACATCTGGATTTTTAAGTTTAACAACAGAACTATTAGTATGTTGTTTTAATCATCATCAAATATATCTTTCTAAATCAGTAGACTTAAAGTCATGATTTCAAAATCTTTTTACTCTAACAGCAAAACTTTTTCATTCCACATAATCACAATATATTTTTTTAGCCTCATTAAAAATATCGTCAAAATTAGAAAATTCATGATCGACAACTTCTAAAAAACTCTCAACTCAAGGCATTCTTGAAAGAATAGTTATCAAACTGTTATATGTATATTCATCTATACTATCATCAATAAATACTTCTCATTTATCCCAACTAAATTTTGAATATCAATTTCATCAAATATTAGCTAAAGCTAAATTAATATTAACCTGTAAGAAGTTTAAATATCTTTTTCTTACAGGTTTAGATTTTATTATAATCTCAGCAAAAGGTTTTATTATAAATTTCATAATTATTTTTTTATTATCATCATTATCCCATCATCTGGGTCAATTGGTAAAATATTATATTCTATATTATTCTCTTCTAAATATTCCCAAAGTCATATCATTTTTTCTCTAAATTTTATAACATCATCAATTATAATTATTCATCAAGATTTTGTTTTTGGTAGAGATAATTCTAGGAAATCCCTACTTCTTCTCATCATTCAATCAATGAAAACAAAATCAAAAAAATCATCTTTTAATTTAGGTATTTCATCTAAAGCATTTCAAAGTATAGCTTCTATATTATTTAGCTCTGCTTCTTTAAAATTTTCAAGAGCTTCTAAGTGAGATTTTGGAGAAAAATCTATTGTTATAATAGTTCAATCTTGTTTCTCTAACTGATCAGCAAAATTAATAGTGCTAAATCAATTTGCTGTTCAGATTTCAAGCATTGTTTTAGTTTTTTGAATTTTTATTAAATCTACTAGTAATTTTGAATTAACGTCACTTATATTAGGAATAGTATTTTCTATACCATATTGCCTAAGTTTTTTTATAAATTCTTTTCTGTTCATAATTTATTTATTTAAAAATTGTGCTATAATTTATTTAAAAATATTTTTTTTGCAATCTTTTGCCAAAATAAATTTGCGTTTTTTTATAATTTTAATTATAATAATCCCGTATAGAACTTTAATTAATAATAAATTATATATGAAAAAAAGTTTATATGCTATTGCATGAGTAAGTTTAACAGCTATAAATTCAGCTAATGCTGCTATAAACCCTGGTACAGTTACTAACCAAGGTATAGTAACTCAAGGTAGAGCTGATGAAGTAGTACAAAGATATGTACAAAACACTTTAGCTTTCTTATACCTAATCGCTGTATTATACGGTTTATGGGGTGGTTTCAATATATTAACTGCTTCAGGTGATGAAGACAAAGTTAAAAAAGGTAAAACAATTATTATTAATGCTTTAATTTGAATAGTTGTTATATTCTTAGTAGGTACAATAGTAGAATTCTTAATAAATGCTATCCTAGTATAATTTATGAAAAAAATAAAGACAATATTATTTATAATGGTATTGTCTACTTTTTTTGTAGTAGACAATACATTATTTGCTGCTTTTTGAGTAGAAAACATTAATGAAGGATTAATCTGAGACGATCAAACTGTTGATATAACTGTTCAAAGCTATATACAAATACTACTATGATTTTTGTATTTGTTAGCAGTTTTATATTGACTATATTGAGGTTTCCTAATATTCACAGCTCAAGATGATGATGACAAAGTAAAAGACTGAAAAAAAATCATTATAAGAGCATTATTATGAGTAGTTGTAATATTTTTAGCTTGACCTATTGTTGAATTTATAATATGACAATGATCTGGACAAGAATGAATATTAACTGAATAAAAAAAGACAAGTTTAGAACTTGTCTTTTTTTATTACTAAAAATCTAAATGATCATCATCATCAATACCATCTTTTTTAAGAAGCCCTGCTATTCAATATCAAATACCTATTCAAATAATAGTAGAAGCAAAAGCAACAAACCAAGAACTAGAAGAGTTATCTATAAAAAAATACGCTGTATTAGGAATAACCATATTTTCTATAATAAGAATAGCAGATAATGCTATTCATCAAATAACAAGTATTTTATTAAACATTTGTTTTTATTTATATTTTAATATTTACTATTATAAAAAAAGTTTAGTTTTTTTCAAACAAAAACTAGAAAAATATAATTTTTAAAATATAATCAAGTCATTGACTACTTTTTATTATATATAATAAAACTAAAAAATGTATAAGCACAAAGAAATAGAAAAAAAATGGCAAACTTATTGGGAAGAAAATAAAACTTTTAAAGTTAATTCTCCTAGTAAAGAAGAAATAAAAAATAAAACAGCTAAACCAAAATATTATTGTTTAGACATGTTCCCTTATCCTTCAGGTGCATGACTTCACGTAGGTCATCCTGAATGAATGACAGCTAACGATATAGTAGCAAGATATAAAAATGCTAATTGATATAATGTATTACATCCAATGTGATGGGATGCTTTTTGATTACCAGCAGAAAACTTTGCTATAAAAACAGGTACTCACCCAAGAATTACAACTGATGAAAATATAGATAATTTTAGAAGACAAATAAAAGAACTATGATTTAGTTATGATTGGGATAGAGAAATAGACACAACTAGTCCTGAATATTTTAAATGGACTCAATGGATTTTCTTAAAACTATTTGAAAAAGGTTTAGCTTATGAACAAGACTTACCTATAAACTATTGTCCTCATTGTAAAACATCTGTAGCAAATGAAGAAGTACTAAATGACTTTACTCATGAAAGATGTGGTACAAAAGTAGAAAAGAAAAAACTAAGACAATGGGTTTTAGCTATTACAAAATATGCAGATAGATTAGCTAAGGATGTAGATAAACTTGACTGGCCAGAAAGTATAAAAGAAATGCAAAAAAACTGGATTGGTAAATCTGAAGGTTGTGAATTTGATATGAAAAAATCAGATGATGAAACTAAATCTATATCAGTATATACTACAAGAATAGATACTGTTTTTGGTATGACATATGCTGTATTAGCTCCAGATCATAAAAATGTAGAAGATTTCATAACTACAGAACAAAAAGAAGCTTGTTTAGAATATATAGATAATGCATCTAAAAAATCAGATCAAGATAGAACACTAGAAAACAAAGAAAAAACTTGAGTATTTACTGGTTCATATGTACTAAATCCATTTAATAATAAAAAGGTCCCTTTATGGATTTGAGACTATGTATTAGGTAACTATGGTACATGAGCTGTAATGGCAGTTCCTGCACATGATGAAAGAGATTTTGAATTCGCTAAAAAATATGATTTAGAAATTATAGAATCAATAAAATCAGAAAAAAATGAAGAAAATGACTTATCTAAAGCTTATACTCAATATTGAATATTAACTAACTCTTGAGAATTCTCTTGATTAAAATCAAATGAAGCAAAAGTTAAATTAGCAGAATATGCTGAAAAAAACAATTTTGGTAAAAAAACTGTAAATTATAAACTTAGAGATTGGTTATTTTCTAGACAAAGATATTGGTGAGAACCAATTCCATTAATACACATAGAAAAGGAAAGCCTTCAAAAATTAGAACATATTTCATCATTAGATCAAGTAAAAGATTTAAATAAAGCCTACATTTTAAAAAGAGAAGAAAAACAATGAGAAAGTTGTGAAGGTGCCAAATGTCCTTGTGGTAGCGTAAGAGAACTAATTATTTGATGAAAAGTATTTTCAAAAATATATGATTGATTATATTGAAAAATAGTTTGTGATTATAGGTTACCTATAGAATTACCAGAAGTAGACAATTTTGAACCAGCTTGAGATGGTAACTCACCTCTTGCAAGAGTAGATGACTTTGTTAATGTAAAATTAGCAGAAAACCTAAATGGTAAAAGAGAAACAAATACAATGCCTCAATGGTGAGGAAGTTGTTGGTACTACCTTAGATATATGGATAATACTAATAACGAATACTTAGTAGACAAAGATATAGAAGAATACTGGGGACAAGTTGATTCATATGTAGGTTGAGCAGAACATGCTGTATTACACTTATTATATGCTAGATTTTGGCATAAATTCTTATATGATATATGAGTAGTAAGTTATGATGAACCATTCTATAGGCTTAGAAATCAATGATTAATATTAGCTCATGCTTTTCAAAGAAAAAATGGATGACTATTAGCTAATGACCTAGTAGAAGAAAAAGATGGTAAGTTTTATGAAATAGAAACTTGATTAGAAGTAGACAGAATAGTGTCTAAAATGTCAAAAAGTTTAAAAAATGTTGTAAACCCAGATGATATAGTTGAAGAATTTTGAGCTGATAGCTTAAGACTATATGAAATGTATATGGCTGAGTTTAAAGACTCTGCTCCTTGGGATAGCAAATGAATTATAGGAGTAAGAAGATTTTTAGAAAAAACAGAAAGATTATTTACTAGTGAAGCTAAAATTTCAACAGAAGAAGACAAAAATACAATGAAACTTCTTCATAAAACTATAAAAAAAGTAGAAGAAGATATAAATAACTATAAATTTAATACTGCGATAGCATCATTAATGATATTAGTTAATAACTGACTACCAAATGATAAAGAACTTCAAAGAGAATTTAGAAAAAGCTTCCTTATAATACTTAATCCTTTTGCTCCTCACTTAGCTGAAGAACTTTGGGAAAGAATGAATAAAGAAAAAGTTAATTCTATTCACTTAGAAGCTTGGCCAAAATATGATCCAGAAATGATTATTGATGATACAATAAAAATGGCTGTACAAGTATTAGGTAAAGTAAGATGAGAAATAGAAATAAACAAAGATGAAGAAAAAGATAAAGTATTAGAAATAGCTAAAAATAATCCAGATGTTATAAAATGGATAGAATGAAAAGAAATAGTAAAAGAAATTTATGTACCAGGTAGAATAATAAATATAGTTGTTAAATAAAAAAGAAACCTTATAAAAGGTTTCTTTTTATTATTTAAGATTTTCATTTACAAAATCCCAATTTACTAAAGCCCAAAAGTTTTCAATATATTTAGGTCTAGCATTTCTTGTATCTATATAATAAGCATGTTCCCATACATCTATAACCATTAATGGAGTGTTTTCAGTAGTTATAACTGTAGAAGCATTAGAAGTATTTACTATTTCTAATTTTCCTTCAGGAGTTTTAACTAACCAAGTCCAACCTGAACCAAAATTAGTAGCAGCACTAGTAGAAAATTTTTCTTTAAATGTTTCAAAGTCTCAAAAATCTCTATTAATTAATTCTGAAACTTCTCCTTTTGGTTCTCAACCAGCATTAGGAGCCATACAATTCCAATAAAAAGTATGATTCCATACTTGAGCAGAATTATTAAATACTCATCCTTCACTAGACTTAATAACTTCTTCTAAAGTTTTTCATTCTAAATCAGTTCATGAAACTAAATTATTTAAGTTAGTAACATAAGTTTGGTGGTGTTTACCATAATGATATTCTAAAGTTTCTTTAGAGATATATGGTTCTAATGCATCCATTTCATAAGGTAGTTTTGGTAATTCAAACATATTTTCATAATTATCAATTAAAATATTACTAAAATAGTAATCATTCTCATTTTAAAATCAAGAAAAAAGATAAAATAATATTTTATCTTTTTATTTTTCTTAATAACTGTAATAATAAATACTTAATTTTATTATTTATATAAATATAACTTTCACTTACTTCTCTTACATCTTTGGTAAATTTTAATTTAAAATCAGTAACTCAAGCTAAACTACTTTTTTTATCTCAAGGAGTTGCAACTCCTAAAAAATCATAAAATTTACATCACTTTTCTTTTCATATTTTTATAGCTTCCCATTGAAGAAGATATGGTCACATTAAGTTTCTATATTGTTTATCACTAGTAGAAGCTCAATAATAATAAATAGCTACATCTGTAAAAGTAAATATTCAAGCTGAAATAACCTTATCATCTACAAATGCAAATAAAAGTTTAGATTCAGAAATAGTATTTAAAAATGATTTATAATAATCAAAAGTATTTCAATTAAAATTATCTCTTGATGTTGTTTCAATCATTAAATCATAAAAGATTTTTATATTTTCATCATTTTTTTCTACTTCATCTATATATACTCATTTTTTTCATGCGAGTTTTATATTATATCTTCATTTAGGTTTCATAAAAGATAGTATTTCATCTTCTGAAAGATCTAAATCAATTACACTAGTATATGGTGTAATAAATTTTTTATAATATCATAACTTTAATTTATTGAAACTATTATTAATTTTAGCTCAATAATGTAGTGTTTCAAATTGTATAAACAAACATCATTCTTTTTTAGATAACTCAATAGCCTTTTTATATGTTGATGTCTGTATATCCAATAAATTAACTCATATAACAAATAATGCATAATTTCATAAAGCTATTTGTCTTTTTTCTATATAGACATTGTCTATTAAAAAATAAGATTCAACTTGTCATGATTTCTTAAGCATTTCTTGCCAGTTTTTAGTTTGCCATATAGACATAAATTAGTTTTTGTTTATTAATTCAAAATAAGATTTCTTTAATCAAGTTCTAGCATCAATCTCTAAATGCTCTAATACATCCAAAATTATTTGTCTACCGTTTTTTTCTTCGAATTTGAACATTATATATGTATCTCAATTTTCTAATTGATCTAGGCATATTAAAACTCATTTTAAGAAAAATGTCCTTCTTAGTTTTGTTATTTCGACAATATCAGTTGGATATAATTCTTTAAAATTAAGTAAGGTATTATAATCAACAAAAAATCTCATAGTATATCTATCTTCATATGATTTTTTATTATCTTGAGGTCAAAAATAAGTAAAATAATATCTATTAAATCCTACTTTTCTTATTTTTAATATTTCTCATGTTTTTTTATAATTAGCACCCGTAGGAAAAAAGAAAAAATCTGTTTGTTCAATTTTTCATACATAATTTCAACCCAGCTTATAAATAACTTCATCTAGAGCTTCTTTTATATCCTTTTGTGTTGCTTTATATCTAAGTTTTGTTTCTTTAGTTTTTGCATTCTTTGATTCAAGTTCTGGTATATAATCATTAAGCAAAATTATATCAGCATTTTCTTTTGTAGGAACTATATATTTTTTGTGCATAGGTCAAACTACATCCAAAAAATATTTTAATATATCATTTGGCTTATTTCATGTTCTTTCTACATCTCTAAATAACCTTCTTAATATTTGACTATGTTCTCATAACTCTACAAATATTTTTAAATCTCCTAATTTAGATAATTTATTATCTAAAGCAAATAATCATTCAACTATAATTATTTTTGAAGATTTTATAAGAGTAGCTTCCATAATTGGATCATTCTTAAAGTCAAAACTTGGTATTTTTACATCATTTCATTTTTTTAACTCTTTCAAGTGTTTAAAAAATAACTCTAAATTTAAAACTTCAGGTTGATCAAAGTTATAATCAGGATGTTCTTTCATAAAACTAGGTCATCTATAGTAATTATCCATAGATAGTATTTGAGAGTCTGGGAAGCTATCATTAATTTTTTTTGCAACTGCAGAGGTTTTTCAACTCGCAGTTCATCAAGCTACTAAAATAACTAAAACTCATTGAGTTTTATCTAGTTTTTCTTTTACTAAATCTTTTACTTTATCAATTCATTCATCTAAAGTAAAAGTTAATTTTTTTTTCTTTAAAATCATAATAATTATTTTAAGTGATTAATTCATGCACCTGTTATTTTTCTACCCCTTGGAGTTCTTTCTATAAAACCTATTTGTAATAAATAAGGTTCTACAACATCCTCAAGAGTAGCTTCTTCTTCTCAAATAGCACTTGATAATGTATTTAATCAAACAGGTCATCATCAAAACTTATCCATTATAGTTGATAAATATTTTCTATCTAAATAATCAAGACCTATATGATCTATTCATATATCATTAAATATTTCATTTACAATATCTATATTTCACAAATCTTTTCATATAGTTATATAATCTCTTATTATTTTTAATAATCTATTTGAAATTCTAGGAGTTCATCTTGATTTTTGAGATATTATATCAAACACAAAGTCTTTTAAATCTAAATCTAATTTTTTTGCATTATTACGAACTATGTATGATAAATCTTCTTGACTATAAAAATCTAATTTTAAAACATTTCAAAATCTATCTCTCAAAGGATTAGATAATGATGATAATCTAGTTGTAGCTCATACTAGACAGAACCTTTTTAATGGTAATTTAACACTTTGGGCACCAGTTCAACTTCAAACCATTATATCTATTTCAAAATCCTCCATAGCAGTATAAAGAATTTCTTCTACTTGTGGTTTAAGTCTATGTATTTCATCTATAAAAAGAATATCTCATTCTTCCAAATTTGATAATATACTAACTAAATCTGATTGTTTTTCTATAGCTGGTCAACTAGTAGACTTTAGAGATGTTTCCATTTCATTAGCTATTATATTAGACAATGTTGTCTTTCATAATCATGGAGGACCATAAAATAAAACATGATCTAAGCTTTCTCATCTAATTTTTGATGATGCCATAGAAACAGATAAATGCTTTTTAATAGACTCTTGTCAAACATAATCTTCAAGTCTTAAAGGTCTTAGAACATTTCATCAATTAACCTTATCTTCTATATTTTCTACAGGTGATACAATTCTTGTTGATTCTTGTTTATTACTTGACTCAATCATATTTTATTTAAAAGTTATATATTTTGTATATATATTATAGATATAGTAAATTTTGTAAAGACAAAATAAAAATAAGCAATATTTTTGCAATAAAACAAAAAATAATTAAAATGAGAATAGTTATTATTAATAAATTTTTATAAAATGTTAAAAATTGAAACTTGAGAAGAAAATCCGATTTTAAGAAAAGTAGCTGAAAAAATAAATGATAAAGATTTTAAAAAATATGTAAAACTATGAAAAGAAATGGTAAAACATATAAAAGACCCTGAAAATTGATGAGTATGATTAGCAGCTCCTCAAGTTGGTTATTCAGTAAGGCTAATAGTAGTAAGCTTATTAAAAGATCGGGATGATGAAAACTTTAAAACATTAATGATGATAAATCCTGAAATAGAAGAACATTCAGATGAAACAAACTGTGATACTGAATGATGTTTATCTATTCCATGAGAAAAATGAGATGTTGAAAGATTTAATAAAATCAAACTTACTTTTTTAGATGAAAAAAAATCTAAAAAAACACTTATATTAGAATGATTAAGTGCAAGAATTGTTCAACACGAAATAGATCATCTAGATGGTAAATTATTTACAGATTATTTATAAAAAAAGATAAGAAAGTTTCTTATCTTTTTTTATTTTTAAATAATATGATAATATAAAATAGTTAAATAAAATAAAACTATGGAAAAATTAGAAATAAAAGAAGAAATAAACAGAAAAAATGATAATTCTATTAGAAACTTATTAGATAAGATAAACTCAAAAGTTGCTAGAGTTACTTCTAGAAGTCTAGTTTTCTATAAAGAATTATTATGATTAAATATAAATAATATAGATTGAGAAAATATCTTAAATGTTTGAGCATGAAATTCTAATATAGAAAATGAATTAAAAAAACTATGAATAGAAAATTCATTTTTTATAAACACAGACATAAAAAGTAAAAACTGAGTAATAAGTGATATGAGAGATTTATCATTTAAAGATGAATCATTTGATAAATTATTATATTTATGGTCTATCTCATGGATTCTATATAAAGAAGATAAAATAAAAGCAATTAAAGAAGCTTTAAGAGTAACAAAACAAGAATGATATATATTTATATATCCTGTAGTAATAAATAGCTCTCAGGACGAAATATTAGATAATATTCATAATATAGAAACAAGAGAAGTTAATATTAGAAATATATTTAGAGATATTGATAAAAAAGATATCAAAGATGCAGTTTCACAAATCGAACTACTTATGGTTGATTTATATTATAAATATTCAAATAAGATTAAATGAAATAAAACAGTAAGTTTAAAAATAAAAAAAGATAGCAATTCAGAAGAAACTATTAAACAATTAGAAGAAATGATAATTAGTAAAAAAATAATAATATAAAAAAACTTAACACTAAGTGTTAAGTTTTTTTATTAATTAAATTTTGAATAATCAAACATTTTTAATTCTGCATTGATTTTTCTTATAATATCTAATATAACTGATACTATAATTATCAATCATGCTCATGAAATTATAAAATCTACTGATTCACCTCACATAAATTTTCACATTATATATGGTAGTACAGCTATTAAAGCTAAGAATGAACCACCAAATAAATTTAAATGATTAGAAACTTTTGTTAAGTAAGCAGATGTTTCAGATCATGGTCTAATACCAGGAATATATCAACCTTTTTTTTGTATATTTTCAGAAATATTTTCAGTATTAAATGTAATTGATACATAAAAGAATGAAAATCATACAACTAATAAGAAATATATTGCTATAAATATCCAAGAAGGATTAGTCATATCAAAATATTTTAATAAAGTTGCTCCTAATTCTGATAAAGTAACATTTGAAGAAGATGACATAATTTGACCTATAATAGATGGAAATGTAACTAATGAAACAGCAAATATAATAGGTATCATTCAAGCTTGATTAACTCTTATTGGGAAATAAGATTTTTCATCTCTACCTGTTCTAGTATAAATAACTGGAATTCTTCTGTTACCTTCTGTAAACTTAATAATTATATATATGATAATTAATGTTGCGATTAGTAATCATGCAAATAAAGCATAATCAGCAGCATTAATATGTCACATAATAACTCAAGGAGTTCAAGCTAGTACTCAAGCAGTAATTATTATAGATATACCATTACCTATTCAAACTTCTGTCATTACTTCTCATAACCACATTAGGAATATAGTACCTGCAGTTACAATAGTCATTGCCATTAATACTGTTTGTTTATCTGATAAATCAATAATTGTTCATCAAGCTAAACTATTCAATAAAACAATCATTCAATAAGATTGTACAAATGCTAAAGGTAAAGTTAACCATCTAGTCATTTTAGTAATCTTTTTTTGTCATTGTTCTCATTGCTTTTGTAAATCTCAAATTTTTGGAACTATAACTCATAATAGTTGAATTATGATTAATGCATTAATGTATGGAGCTAATCACATTAAAATTATAGAAAAACTTTCTAAACCTCCTCACATCAAAGCACTAAAAAAAGCAAGACCTTTATTTTCTTCCATTATAGTAGATAATGCAGTTGTATCAACACCATAAACAGGTATAACTGCAAGAACCTTATATACAAGAACTAAAGAAAGAGTAGCAATTATTTTTTTTCTTATATTTTTATTAGAAAATACAGATTTTATACTCTTAATCATATGATTAATATTATTTATAAATTATTATAATTGATTATAACTAAAAAAATAAAAAACCCAAACTAAAAGCTTAGGTTTTATTATTATTTAGTTTCAATTTTTCCTCAAGCTTTTTCAACAGCTTCTTTAGCTGAAGTTGAAGCTTTATCTACAACAACAGTAATTTTAGCAGTTAATTCACCTTTAGCTAATAATTTTACTTCTAAGCTTTTATTTCTAATAACTCAGTTTTCAAGTAAAACTTCTTTATTAATATCTGTTACTCATTTAGAAGATAAAACTTCTAAATCAGATAAATTAACTAAATTGTATTCTTTTTTAAATTTTGCATTTGAAAAACCTTTAAGCTTAGGCATTCTTCTGAATAAAGGAGTTTGACCTCATTCAAACCAAGGAGCTACTCACCCACCTGATCTTGAATTTTGACCATTCATACCTCTACCACAGTAAGTTCATTTAGAAGCATTACCTCTACCTACTCTTCTTGAAGATTTTCTTGATCATGCATTTGCTTTTACGTTATTTAATGATAACATAATTTTTTAATGTTAATAAGTATTTATTATTTGAAAGATGATAATGCTTGAATAGTAGCTCTAGCATTATTTATTAAATTTGATGATCCATATCTTTTAGCTAATACATCAGTATAACCTGCAGCCATTAACACTTTTCTCACAGCACCTCCGGCAATTAATCATGTACCTTCAGATGCAGGATGAACCATAACTTTTGCAGCTTTGTATTTAGTTTCAACATTATATGGAACAGTTCAGTTTTCAATTCTAACATTTGTTAAATTTTTCTTTGCATCAGCAACTGCTTTAGCGATTGCATCAACAACTTCCCAAGACTTACCAGTACCTAAAGCTACTCTACCTTTACCGTCACCGATAACCATAACAGCTCTAAATCTTAGTTGTCTACCTCAAGAAGTAACTCTTGTTACTCTATCGATAGCTAATAATTCTTCTTTGAATTCTTTTCTTGGTTTTTGAAATTTTTTATTTCTATTGTCTTTTCCAGAAAAAGCCATACTTTTTTAGTATTAAATAATTAAAATTTAAGTCCACCTTCTCTCAAAGCTTCAGCTAAAGCTTTTACTCTACCGTGGTATGCAAATCAACCTCTATCAAAAACTATGCTTTCGATTTTTAAGTCTTGTGCTTTTTTAGCCATTTCAGCTCATACTTTTTTAGCCATTTCAGTTTTATTACCATCTTTAGCTATTTTTAAGTCTGAAGCTGCTGCTAGAGTTTTTCATGCAGTATCATCGATAAGTTGAACAGAAATATGAGTATTACTTCTGAAAACAGATAATCTAGGTCTTTGAGCTGTTCAGCTAACTTTAGATCTGATTCTGTTTTTTCTACTTAATCTTCTTAATGTTTTTTTTAACATCTTATATTATTTATAATTTAAAGTTAAATTTTATTTAGAACCAGTTTTACCAGCTTTTCTTCTAATATGTTCACCAACATATTTGATTCATTTACCTTTGTATGGTTCAGGTTTTTTGATTGCTCTTATTTTAGCAGCAAATTCTCATACAAATTGTTTATCTATTCATTTGATATGTAAAACATTTTTAGCCTTTTCATCTAATTCTACTTTTAATCATGTTGGAACTTCAATTTCTACCTTATGAGAGAATCATACACTTAAAACTAATTTAGTTCAAGATACTTCGAATTTATAACCAACTCAGTTTATTTCTAAACTTCTAGTATAACCTTCAGTTACACCTTCAACCATATTATTCAATACAGCTCTAGTTGTTCACCATAAAGCACTTGAATCTTCTCAAACAGGATTTACTATTAAGTTATTATCTTCTTTTACAACTTCAACTTTATCAGAGTGTGAAAAAGATAATTCTCCAAGAGGTCATTTAACTTTAATATCTCTACCGTTCAAAGTAACCTCTACTTTATCAGATAAGACAATAGGTAATTTACCAATTCTTGACATTTTTAATATAATTACAGATATAAATCGGATCAATGAATAATCATTTCTCGTTTATATGTTAAAGAGGATTAGTAAACTTCGCAAAGTACTTCACCACCTACATTTAAACTTCTTGCTTCGTAACCAGTAACAACACCTTTTGGAGTTGAAAGTATATAAATACCTTGACCATTTCTAGATTTTTTAATATCTTTTGATCATACGTAAATTCTTTGCCCTGGTTTACTTATTCTTTTTAAAGTTGGAACATATTTAGTTGTTCTAACGTTATTAAGAGTAAGCATAATAGATTTTTTGTTGTTATCATCAGTAACAACTTCAAAATCTGCTATATATTTATTTTTCTTAAGAATTTTAGCAATGTCAGATTTAATTTTTGAATAAGGAACTTTAACTTCCTCAATTCTTGCTAAATATGCATTTCTAATTCTTGTTAATAAATCTCCAATAGGATCTATTATCATAACAATAAAATTAATAAACTAAATTTATTTTTTAACTAATTATTACCAACTTGATTTTCTAACACCTGGTAATTCTCAGGCATTAGCTTTTTCTCTAAAACAAATTCTACAAATTCCGAATTTTCCTAGATAACCTCTTGTTCTACCACATACAGTACAACAATTATAAACTTTTGTAGCTTCTTTTGGTTTTCTTCAATCAGAAATTGCTTGTAAAAATTTCTTTTTTAATTTGTTAGCTTTAGCGATTTTTGCTTTTCTAGCCATTTTTTATAATTTTTATTAAAGTAAACTTTTATTTAGAAAAAGGAAATCACATTTGTGTCAATAATTCCTTTCAAGCTTCCTTGTTTTTTGCAGTAGTTTTCACTGTAATTTGAATACCGTGAGGTTTTACTACATCATTTTGTGGAACTTCTAAAAAGATTGTATGTTCTTTTATTCAGAAGTTATAGTTTCCTTGACTATCAAAACCATTTTTATTAACCCCTCTAAAGTCTCTAACTCTAGGTAAAACAGCATGAATTAGTTTTTCAAGAAAATCATACATTCTTTCTCCTCTAAGTGTAACACTTAATCAAACAGGCATTCAAGCTCTTAACTTAAAGTTAGAAACTGCTTTTTTTGCATATCTAACAGTACAAGCTTGTCCAGCAATTAATGATAAATGTTCTTGTAAAGAAGAAAAATCTTTGTTACCTGTTCTTACATATGTTCAAATTCACATATTTAAAACCACTTTTTCAATTTTTGGAACTTCCATTATATTTGAAACTTTTAGTGATTCTTTTAGAGCAGGAACTATTTCTTTTTCATATTTTTCCTTAAGCATTTGTCTCAAGTTTTACAAAATAAACTTTTAAACTATTTAATTATATATTTTGAAGCTTCACCTCATTTTTCTTGTAAAGCTTTTTTAGAAAATCTAAATTTTTTAGTTTTTCCTTTTTCTTCAATTTTTACGAATCCAACTCTAGTTGGTTTTTCAGTAAAAGGACAAATTAACATAACGTTAGAAGCATCAATAGCTTTTTCCATTTTTATAATTTGACCTGGATTTGTACCATATTTTTTAAGATGTCTTGTAACCATATTAACATCTTTTACAATGATTTTATTAGTATCTGGGAAAGCTTTAACTACAGTTGAAACTACTCATCTATCTTTTTCTTTACCAGACATAACTTGTACTTTATCTCAAGTTCTTATTTTCATAATTTTATTTCTTTATTGAATTATAAAACTTCTGGAGCTAAACTCACTATTTTTTGAAAACCTTTGTTTTTTAATTCTCTTGCAACAGGACCAAAAATACGAGTTCCTCTTGGATTATTATTATCATCGATAATAACACAAGCATTGTCATCAAATCTTACGTAAGAACCATCTGTTCTTTTAACTTCTTTTGATGTTCTTACTACTACAGCTTTTACTACTTTTTTCTTTTTTACTGTTCCATCTGGAGCAGCTTTTTTAACAGTACAAACTATAATATCACCAATTGATGCATATCTTCTATGAGATCCTCAAAGAACTTTTATACAAAGTACTTCTTTAGCTCATGAATTATCAGCAACAACTAACCTTGTTTCTGTTTGTATCATAGAATACGACTCTTAAATGTTAAACATAATTTGTGGTAACTATTTACCTTCAACAACCTCCCATCTTTTTAATTTAGACGTAGGTCTAGTTTCTTTAATTGTAACAGTATCTCATTCATTACATAAATTTTTCTCATCATGAGCATAAAATTTATTTGTAACTCTATATCTTTTTTTATATTTAGAGTCACTTTTATATGTATAAACTGACACTACTACAGTTTTATCCATTTTAGTGCTTGTTACTACACCTCTTTTTGTTCTCATAAATTTAATATTTATTTAAAAATAATTAACCTATATTTAAACCTTTTGAGTTTGCAACAGTATTAATTTGTGCAATATATCTTCTCAAAGTTTTAATCAAATGAGTTTGTTTTTGTTCACCTAACTCTTTTTTCATATTTAATGTATATAGATTTTTAGATGAAGCAGACAATTCAGCTTTTAAAGCTTTTTCATCCATCTCATTTAATTTACTAAGTTCTTTTAAGTTTAAGTCTTTAATTTCTTTCATTTTAAAAATGATTAATCAACTATAATTTTAGTTTTTACTGGAAGTTTGTATGAAGCTAATCTAAAAGCCTCCCTAGCAACTTCTGGAGAAACTCATGTTATTTCAAACAACACTCTTCCAGGTTTTACAGGGGCTCTGTACATCTCTACAGATCATTTACCTCAACCCATTGGAACTTCTAATGGTTTTGCAGTATAAGGTTTATCAGGGAAAACTCTTATCCAGATTTTTCCTCATCTTTTAATAAATCTAACCATAGCTCTTCTCGCTGACTCAATTTGTCTAGATGTTATAAAACCTCTAGTTGTAGCCTTAATAGCGTAATCTCAAAAAGCTATAGAAGAACCTCTAACCGCAACTCATTTAAGTCTTCATCTGTGGGTTTTTCTATATTTTGTTCTTTTTGGTTGTAACATTTTTACAGGAGTTAATTATATAAAAAAACATGAAATGTCAAATCTTATTATTTCTTGTAGATATCTCCTTTGTATATCCATACTTTTATACCGATTGTTCCATAAACAGTTTCAGCTCTAGTAGCAACATAGTCTATATCAGATCTGATAGTTTGTGTTGGGATATTTCAGTCTTTAAAAGTTTCTTTTCTAGCAATTTCAGCACCATTTAATCTACCACCTACTTTTACTTTTATTCATTTACCTCATTTTTCCATTGTTCTAGAAATAGCTTGTTTAATAGCTCTTTTATAAGGCATTCTTTTTTCAATTTGATTTGCGATTGTAAATCAAACTATTTTTGCATTGATGTCAGGATTTTTTATATCTCTAACTTCTAAATTAACTTTTGTTCAAAGTTTTCTATTTAATAAAGAAACTAATTGTTCTTTATTTTCACCAGTTTTACCTAATATCAAAGATGATTTAGCTGTATAAACAACAACTTCTATAACATCTTGATTTTTTGAAACTAAAATGTCTCCTAATGGAATACCTTTTAATTCTCTAGTTAAAATTTCTCTAACTTTTAAATCTAATGATAAAGAGTTTTTATAAGCTTTTTTATCTTCAAACCAAGTTGATTTCCATGATTTAATATATGGAATTCTAAAAGCTATTGGATTAACTTTATGTCACATATTTTTTAATGTGTTAATAATTATAATTAATAACTCTAAAATAAATCGGAGCTATTCTACCAGTAATTATTTATATTACTTGTTGTTAAATCTATTATTTAACTTGTAATTCTAATTTTACATTAGAAGTTCTTTTTAGAATTGGGTGCATTCTACCTCTTGATACAGGATTACCTCTTTTGTAAACTATACCTTTAGTAATAATTAATGTACCAACTACTAAATTTTCTTTTTTTTGTGAATCATTGTTTTCAGCATTTGATACAGCTGAAGCTAAAACTTTATACATTAAATCAGCACCTTTTTTAGGAGCAAATTTTAAAAAATTTAAAGCTTCAGTAGCATCCATACCTCTAACAACTTCAGCAACTACTCTTAATTTCTTTGGAGAAATTCTTAAGTTTTTTCCGTATGCTTTCATAAGTTGTATTATTTGGCTAAATAATTAATATTATTGTTTACCCCTCTTTCAGGGATGGTTAGATAAATCTAACTCGTGGGCCTATTTTTTATTTCAAGCGTGACCTCTATAAGTTCTAGTCATTGAAAATTCTCATAATTTGTGTCATACCATATCTTCAGTAACAAATACTGGAGTATGAACTTTACCGTTATGAACACCAAAAGTGTGTCCTACGAATTCAGGAGCTACAACACAAGCTCTAGACCAAGTTTTAATAACACCTTTTTTTCATGACTCGTTCATAGCGACTACTTTTTTCATTAGTCTTTCGTCAATATAAGGTCATTTTCTTAAACTTCTTGTCATAAGTTGTTTTTAATAAAATTTAAATTACATCATTAATTTACCTTTTCTTGTTCTTAGAATCCATTTAGAAGTAGTTTTTTTTCTATTTCTAGTTTTGTATCCTAATGCAGGCATACCCCATGGAGTTTTAGGTGCTTTCATACCGATTGGAGAATGACCTTCTCAACCACCATGTGGATGATCAACTGGATTCATTGATTTACCTAATACTGTAGGTCTTTTTCACATCCATCTAGATCTACCAGCTTTACCTATAACAACTTGATTATGATCAATATTTGAAACTTGACCTAAAGTTGCATAACATTTTTTATGAACTAATCTTATTTCACCTGAAGGCATTTTAACTTGTGTATATTCACCTTCTTGAGAATAGATAGTACCATAAGCTCAAGCTGATCTAATAGAAGATGCTCATTGTCCAACAATTAATTCTAAGTTATAAACTTGTAATCATGTAGGTATATTACCAACTTCCATTCTATTACCATTGTCTAATGAAGTTTTTACATCAGTAACAACAACATCACCAACTTTCATTTCTTTATGAGCGATAACATATCTTCTTTCACCATCTTTATAACATATTAAAGCGATGTAAGCTGATCTATATGGATCATATTCGATAGTTTCAACTCTAGCTTCGATTCCTTTTTTATCAACTCCGTAGAAATCTACTAGTCTATATCTTTGTGCATGACCACCACCTTGGTGTCTTACAGTTAATCTTCAAGTATTATTTCTACCTGAGTGTTTTTTTAATTTTACTGTAAGTGCTTTATAAGGAGAAGAAGTTGTAATTTCTTCAAAAGAACTAACAGTCATTCATCTTCTACCCGGAGTAGTAGGTTTAAATTTTTTAATTCCCACTGTCTAATTTTTAAGAACTAAATTATTTTGTGATTGTAAAATCTATTTTTGCTTGTGCATCTTTTAAAGTAACATAAGCTTTTTTTGCAGATCTTTTTCTAAGTTGCATTCATTTTTTTCTTCCATACTTGAATTTTTCTCTTGTATGAAGAACATTAACACTATCAACTTCTACTCAGTAAATTTCTTTTACTGCTTTTTTGATGTCTATTTTAGTAGCATCTTTTGTAACTTCAAAAACATAAGTATTTTTCACTAAACTTAAGTTAGAAGTTTTTTCAGTAGTGATAGGTTTTTTTATTATTCTAAATAATCTCATATTTATAATTGTTTAGATTAAAATTATTTTGCTAAATTATCTAAATTTACTAAAGAATCTTTTAATAATACTAATGTATTATATTTTAATAAGTCTTTAACATTTAAATAGTCAACTAGAATAGTTTTTACTTTTGGTAAATTTGAAGCTGATTTTTCAATAACTTCGTTTCTAGCTGATATAGCTAATAAAGCAGTTTTTTCAATTTTTAATGAATTAATAATTTGAGCCATATCTTTAGTTTTAGCTTCTTTTAATTCAATTTTATCAACAACTACTAATTGGTTATTAGCTAATTTTGAAGATAAAACACTAAATAATGCTTTTCTTCTTTCTTTTCTGTTCATTGATATTTCAAAATTTACAGTATTTCTAGGACCAAAAGCAACTCAACCTTTTTTTCTAACAGGAGATCTATTTGATCACATTCTTGCTCTACCAGTACCTTTTTGTCTGTAAATTTTTCTTGTAGAACCTCTTCTTTCTCATCTAGTTTTAGTATGAGCAACTACCATTCTATTATTTGCTAGTTGATATACTAAAGCTCTATGAACAAGTCCTTCATTTGGTTCTAATCAAAACACTGAAGAATTTAATTCGATTTCTCAAATTTCTTTTCATGCTTGATCAAATAAATTAGTTTTCATTAGAGTTTAACATTAATAACTAAAAAATAATATTTACGAAAGAATTTCTTCCTCCTGGAACACCTCATCTAACACCAATAACACCAATTTCTTTATTAACTAATTCAACTGGTACTTTTTTGATAGTAAATTTAGTATTACCATGATGTCCGTGCATCTTTTTACCTTTATGAGTTCTAGTAGGTTTTCTATTACCGATAGAACCTAGTGCTCTATGAAATTTAGAACCGTGAGTAGCAGGTCATCCATGAAAATTATGTTTTTTCATCGCACCTGTAAATCATTTACCTTTTGAAATACCTTCAATAGATACTTTGATATCACCTTCTAAAACATCTAATTCTACAACATCTCAAACATTGTATTTTCCTTTTTCTTCTTCAGAAACTGGAAATTCTTTTATTCTTGAAAAAGCATTTTTACTTAACGTAGCTTTTCCTTCAGCTAATTCTACATTAGCCCCTTCTTTTAAAACTCATACTATGATAGCTTCATAACCATCTTTTTCCAGAGTTTTAAATCATACCACTCTAAGTTCTGGAACTTGTAATAAAGTTATTGGGATGAATTTTTCATCTTTCACAACTCTAGTCATTTCCAACTTAGTAGCTATAATTCAAGCCATATAAAATATAGTTTACAATATAAAGTTAGAGGTTAAACTTTTCTTGATATTTTCAAGTAGTCTAACTTAACCTCTTCTAATAAAACTTTTCATGAATTTCTAAAAAGCCACGTGATTATATTAATATGTAATAAAATGTCAAAAAAAAAATATTTTTAATTGCTTTTTTTAAAAAAATATTTCTAATATAAATTCAATTATAGCTTTAAGTTTATATAATAAATTGATATTATTTTGATTTATTATATACTTTTTTTATAATACAAAAAATTTAGATACTAAAGTAAAAAAAATGCAAGAACAATTAAATAGTTTAAAAGAATTATTTAAAGCAAAAATAGAAACATTAAAAAGCTTTGATGAAATAGAAGAAACAAAAAAAGATTTTTTATGAAAAAAATGAAAATTACAAGATATATTAAAAGGGATAAAAGACTTGTCAAATGATGAGAAAAAAATAGTATGACCTGAAGCAAATAAACTAAAAAATTTTATAAACGAAGAACTTGAAAAAAAACAAATAGAAGTAGAGGAAAATATATTTAAAAATATAGAGCAAGAAGAAAAAATAGATGTAACTGCAAAATTTGAAGATAAAAACAAATGACATAAACACCCTATAAGTATTACTTCAAATCTTTTAGAAGAAATATTTATATCAATGTGATTCAAAGTAGAAGATGGTCCTCAAGTAGAAAACGAAACTCTTAATTTTGATATGCTTAACATTCCAGATAATCACCCTGCTAGAGATGTATGGGATACTTTCTGGATAAATGATGAAATAAATGATACAAAAGAAGCATGAGAAAAATTACTACTTAGAACTCACACTTCTCCAGTACAAATAAGAACAATGCTAAAATGAGAATTACCAATAAAAGTAATAGTTCCTGGTAGAGTATTTAGATATGAACAAGAAGATGCTCGTCACACTTGTAACTTTTACCAATTAGAATGATTGGTTGTATGAGAAAAAGTAACTTTTTGAGATTTAAAAGGAACTTTAGATACAGCTATGAAAAAACTATTATGAGAAAAAACTGAACTAAGATTTAGACCTAGTATATTTCCTTTTACAGAACCGAGTGCAGAAATTGATGTAAGTTGTCAAATCTGTAATTGAACAGGAAAAAAGAATGGTAAAAATTGTAGTATGTGTTCTGCTACAGGTTGGGTTGAGTTACTTTGAGCATGAATGGTACATCCAAAAGTACTTAAATGAGCAGGGATTGATCCAGAAAAATATTCAGGTTTTGCATTTGGTATGTGAATAGATAGAATAGCAGCTCAAAGATTTTGAGTAAGTTCTAGTAGAATGTTTTATCAATCAAAACTAAAACTAAACGAACAATTTTAAAAGAAGCAAAGATTTTGCTTCTTTTTTCTTATTTCTTATTAAAGTTAATATTGCATTAATAAAAAAAACAAATATATTTTTTATATCTCCCGCTATTTTTATTATTAACAAATAGTGTTATGAAAAATAATCCGTTAAAGACCAAAATATTTTTAAGATGCTTTAGTATTTTATTATTATTTTGGTCTTTTTTTGTAAATGTAAATGCTGATTTTATCTATGAAAGTAATAATTATACTGACTATAGATTCACAGAAACATATAAATATGATGATTGATATGAAATTAAGCATTTTACAAAAAATGCAGACCTAACAAGAAACATAGGAAGAACTGAGATATATAAAGACTGAATTTTATTAGACTATAATGATATTGTATTTTTTTCTACAGGTAATGAATATTCATATTGAGATTTCTTTTCAAATTGAAGATATTCTAAAATTACAGAAATTATCAGAGACAATGATAGTTTTGAAATATCTTATGAATACAATTCTTCTAGTTGAATTAATAACTATAATTGAAAAACAGTATTCACAATTTGAAAAATAAATATAGATGATTTTAACTATAGTATATCAACTTTTTGAAAACCTATGCATTATTTAGTTAAATTAAATTTGTTTAATAATTGAAAAATTGTAGATAATGAAATTTATTATGATGATATATGGAAATCTCAAAGTGCAAAAACAAGATGATGGGTTTATTCTACAACATATTTTAGATCATGATGATGTAGTTTAATATCTATAGATGACTTGCAAGATAAATATAAAATAAACTATGAATGTATTGTAAAATTATACAAAACATGATCTGCGGCTTGATCACCAGCATCGACAAATACACAAAAAATATACCCTAGTTTCGAGTTAAATAAAGAAAGATATAATTTATGTAATTATCACAATAAATACTGTTCAGAATCAGTACAAATACCATTACCAACAAACTTAAAACAATATATAAAATCACCACTTCTAGAAAAAGAAGAGATAGAACTATGAAGTAGTATAGGTAAGTTTCAATCTTGAAGTTGAATAATATTGGAAGCAAGTATACAAAACGATACAACAACTAAATATAACATGGTATTTGAAGTATATAGAAAATGAGAAAAAACTCCTTTATATACTGATAGTATAGAGCTTATTTCATGAACATGAACTACTATAGTACCATATATATGAGAATGAAATTATATATGGAAAGCAAAAATAACTGACAATAATTGAAATGAAAGTGAAGTAGTTGACTATGTTACAAACCAAACATGGGAAATAGATTTTTCACTTTTTGAATGATTTGAACCTTATCCTTATGGGTTTAATTTTGTGAATTGAAGTCCAGCTACTTGAATACTAACTTGAACATATGATATAAAATTTACATATAATAAACCTTTTTATAAAATATCAGAAGATGATTGAAGAAAATGGAAAATATTTGATAAAGCTTTTGATACAAGAGCTTGAACTTGATTTGAAAAATGAGAAATTAAAAGAATTAGAGCATATGAATCATTATGATTAAATAATGATATAACATTTATAAATAATGGTAGTTGTTTTTGATTATCAACTTTATCATTATTAAAATATCAAGATGATTATTTTAAAAGTAAAAATATACCAAATTATCTAGAGCAAAATCATAACAGATTATACACTAAAATAAAAAATGGTAATATATATGATTTGATTAGTAATCCTAGCTCTGATTTAAATCAAAATTGGGATTTATATAGTGATGATTTAGAAGATATATTTGCTTTTCATTTATCTCAATACAATAAAAATAATTATCAATTAAATAATGATTGAATCCCTAAAAATATTATTTGAATTCATACTTTAAATCCAAATAAAATACTTGAAACTCTAAAAAATAATCCAGATAAAAAATATATACTTAATTTTGAATGGAAAAAATCTGATTGAAAACTTACCTGACACTCTGTGATTCCATATAGAATAGAATGAAATAGAATATATATTTATGATAATGTAGTTAAGTTTCCATTTTTTAATAGTGAGGAATATTGAGAGTTAAAATCATATGAACAATATATAGAAATTAATGATTGAAATATTGAAATAACCTCTAGACAAGATGCTAATGAAACAAGTTTAACATTGATATGATTAATGGATATAGAGGAAGTCAACAATAATTGAAATAAATCTTTTCCTATTTGATTTAATGTAGTTGATATATTATATACTTTCAAATGAGATTCTGATTTTTTATTAAAAGATAAAGATGGTAATAAAGTATGATATAAAGATTGAAATATTTTTGAAGAAATTCCTTGAGCTAGACTTTTAGTTCCATTAAATGGTGATTTAGAACAAAATAATTGGAAACAAATCTACTTACCACAAAAACTAGAAAATCTAAGTATAGAAATAAATGGTAAAGCTGAAGAAAAGTATGACATAATGATAGCATGATGAGACTATTATACAAAACTGGAGTGAATAAGTACTAGCTTATGACAAACAGATACATTTAATATATCAAGAGAAAATATTAAAATAGATTTTGATGATAATAAAACCGAAAATAATTCATACAATATATTAGTAGATGACTTCCAAAATAATTCTACATGAAGCATCTACATACATCAACTAGAAACAATAAAAGAAAATCAAAATTTTGATATTAACTGGAATAAAGTAATAAATGAAGAAGATAATAGTATATCATATTCTATAGATACAAATAATGATTGATTATATGATATACAAAGTTACTTTAATTCACTCCCAAAGAGTGAAAATGAAACTTGAAGTATATCATGATATCTAAAATGAATAAATTCTCCATGAAATTCAAATATGGCATGATGGAAAATCTATATAGATAGTAACAATGATTGAAAACTACAAGAAAATCAAGAATCATTTGTAGTTACAGATAATAATTGATATTATGAATTTAAAGATTTAGAAAGATGAAATTATAGTATAAAAATAGTTATGAAACCAAACTGGGAACAAGAAAAACCAACTAATAATTATTTTGAAATAAAACTAAATAACTGACAAAATATAGTAAATCTAGATTTTAAGAATAAATTTTTAAAATGAAATAATAAAAAATAATTAATTAAAATATGAAAGAAAATATAAAAAAAATAATTAAACAAATAGATATAAAAGTATTTAAGATATGATTTTTAATTTTGTTAGTAATGTTTATTGTCAGAGAATCATATTGACTATATATAGATAACTATAATTTTAAACAATTAGAAAAAGTTAAAATAGTATTAAAAGACTTAAAAAGAAATGATGAGCAATTTCTATATTTAAAAGATTTTAATAAAATATATAATCAAAATATAAAACCTATAAAAAATTGTTATTATTTAAGAAATTACAAATCAGAAGATAGAGTTCCTTATATTTTTTGATTTAAATTAGAATCATTATTTAATATATATCTTTATAAAAAAAATTATTTTGCATATCCTAAGTATGATATTCCTTATGAATATTTTTTACCTAGTAGAGATGATATTAATTTTTATTTGTTTAATAAAACAATATCTAATCCTTGTCAGGATTAGATATTATTTCTATTTAAAACAATAATCTACTAGTAACGACTTCCAAAATAATTCTACATGAAGCATTTACATACATCAACTAGAAACAATAAAAGAAAATCAAAACTAAAACTAAACGAACAATTTTAAAAGAAGCAAAGATTTTGCTTCTTTTTTCTTGCTAAAAAGCAAAGTAAAATTATATTGTAAAAGTATATTCTTTAATTTTAGAAAAATGTTAATACAAGAACTGAAAAAGTTTTCAAAAGAAAACTGGTGGATATATTTACTATTAGCTATTGCTTTAATAATAGTTTATGTTACATGAAAAGGTAATTTATTAGAAATAATAATATTATTCTTTGCTAATTTTTTATGAAATCTATTTATAATGGTTATGCAAGCTAATTATAGTTCAAAAAACAACAAAGTATGAGCTATATATCATGTTACAGCAACTGCTATATTTACAACAATTTCTATATATTGATTACTAGCACTAAATCAATCTCAATATATCATATGGCAATTAGCATATATATTATCAGCTTTTAAGGCTTTTACTTTTTATAATTTCAACAAAGATATAAAAATTATAAATGCAGCAAGTCTATGAGTATTAAATATAGCTTTATTGATATTTTTTATAACATTTTCTAATAAAGATATAAACCTATGATTTACAACAATAAATTTTAGCGCTGAATATTTTGCTATAATCATGTGACTATGATTTTCTTTAGTAACAACTTGATTAGTTAGTACAAATGACATACTTAGATATTGGTTAAACTTATTTTGAGTTATATGAATAGTATTATGATCAGGTATTTGATTATATTTAAGCTATGTAAATTGAAATATAGATTGAGTAGCTTTATGATACTTTATACTAACTAGTACTGTATTAGTTTTTTATACAAAATTACTTAAAAAATACACAACAAAATGATAGAATATTTTATTATATTTATAAGCTGATTTTTATTATCATTATTCACAATAATAGGATTTAAAAAACTATTTTATAAATATAACATATTAGATAATCCAAAAAAATACAAATTAAAAAGAGCTCCTATACCTTACAGTATGTGAGTTATCTTTTTTGTTTGTTTTTTTCTTATAAGTTACTTTTTTGTAGACTATAATTACAAATTATGACTTATTTGGACATTTTGATTTTTTATAACTGCTATTAGTTTTATAGATGATATGCTTAATGTAAGTGCAAAAATAAGACTAATCTTTCAAATAATAATATGAGCAGTAATTTGAATAACATCAATAAAAATATGATATGTAAGCAATATTTTTTGATGAATAATAGATTTAGAAACATATTTTATAGAAGTTTTTAACTATACAATATACTTAATACCATTATTTTTTACTATTGTTTGGTATGTATTTATATTTAATGCTTTAAACTGGTCAGATTGAATACAATGAAATACTTCAGGATTATCATTTATATCATTTTTAATATTATTTCTATTATGAACAATATTATTCTATGAAGATAACTATGCTTGATGAATTGAAAATGCTATATTTATAATGAAACTAACATTAATACTACTAGCGATAATATTACCTTTTTGGTGGTTTGATTTTAAACAAAAAATATTAATGTGAGATAGTTGAACAATGTTTTTATGATTTATGCTTGCAACATTAGCAATAATAGCATGATGAAAAATAGCAACAGTATTAGTTGTTTTTGGTATATATAGTGTAGATGCAGTTTATGTTATAATAAGAAGATTAATAAACAAAAAAAATCCTTTATCATGAGATTTTACTCACTTGCATCATAGACTATTAGATATATGATTAACAAAAAAACAAGTACTTTTTTCAGTATATAGTTTATCTTTTATGTTTTGATTAACTGCATTGTTTTTAGAAAAAACATGAAAAATAATAGTTTTTATTATAATAGTTTTTGTTGTTATATTTATCAACAAAATAATGGAGACCTTAATTTTAAAAAAATGAAAAATAAAAAAATAGCATTTACATTAATTGAAATACTAGTATCAATAAGTATTGTATCTATAATTTCAGTTGTAACATTGAACTGATTTTTAAATTTTTTAGAAGAAAATACTATAAAATTAAAGACTTCTCAAATAATAAATAAAATAGAAGAACTTGATAGAAAAATAAAAAACAAAGAAATATTTGATTATGAAGTAAAATTTGACAAAAATATAAGTAATAGCAGTTATATAGTTCACGAAAATATTGCTTGAGAAGATATAACACAAGAAATATCTCAAATAAATAATAATATAGCTAAATTAGAAATATATTGAAACCCATGAAATGAATGGAAAATTAATATATATAAAGATCACAAAATAAATGTTGCAACAACAGTATGAACAAATAGTTATAACTTTGACAATGAAGTATGATATGACTATAAAATATCATGAAGCTTATCTTGAGCTATAAACAAAACATTAAATAATTTAGAATTAAAAAAAATAGACAAGGAAGAATCTGAAATCATCATAACTAAAATAACAGAAACTATCTGATGATCAGATATAAATAAAATAGAAATAAAAAATATTTGAGGTAAAAAATATTTAACAAGCTCATGATCAGATATAAGTGAAGCATTTATTTATTTTGAAAAGAATTGAGCAGAATCATTTATTAATATAAACAAATAAAAATGAAAATAGCATTTTTTTGAACATGAGAGTTTTCTAAAAACATATTAGAAGATTTAATAAAAAAAGAAGATTTAGATATAAAACTAGTAGTATCTCAACCAGATAAACCAGTTTGAAGAAAAAAAGAAATTATAGCTACTCCAGTAAAAGAACTTGCAATAAAAAGCTCTATAAATGTTTTACAACCAATAAAACTAAAAGAAAATAATGAATTTTTTGATAATCTAAAAGATTTAGATCTTGATTTTATAGTTGTTGTTGCTTATTGAAAAATAGTTCCAAAAGAAGTTTTAAATTCTGCAAAATATTGATGTATAAATATACACTGATCTATATTACCAAAATATAGATGAGCTAGCCCTATACAAGAATCTATAAAATCATGAGATGAAGAAACTGGTGTGACTATAATGTATATGTCAGAATGAATGGACGAATGAGATATTTTAAAAATAGAAAAAGTAAAAATAGAAAAATATGATAAAACAGAAGATATATTCAAAAAATTTGAAAAAATAGCTCCTAATGTTTTAGTTGAAACATTAAAATGAATAATAAAAAAAGAAATAAAAGCTATAAAACAAGATGAAAACGAAGCAACATATTGTTCAAAAATTGAAAAAAAAGATTGAGAAATAAACTGGCAAGAAGAAACAGCAAAACAAATATTTTGTAAATTCAAAGCATATAAGTCTTGGCCATGAGTTTTTAGTTACTATAAAAACAAAAAAATAAGTTTTGAAGATATTGACTACTTAGACGAAAAAATAAATACAGAAGCTTGAAAAATAATAAAAAAAGAAAAACAAATATTTGTAAGTACTATAAACTGAACAATTATTTTAAAAAAAGTTAAGCTTGAATGAAAAAAAGAAATGGATATAAATACTTTTATAAACTGAAATAAAGAATTTTTAGAATATAATTTTTTAAACAATGCTTAATATAGCAATTAATACATTTAAAGAAATAGTTAGAAATAGATTTTTATATATGATAGTCTTTTTCTGATTAATTTTTATAGCATTTTCAATGATATTAGCTCAATTGAGCTTATGAGAGGATTCAAAAATAATAACAGATTTTTGATTAGCAATGATAGAAGTTTTTTGACTAATCTGAGTTTTATTTGTATGAAGTCAACTACTTTTTAAAGAAGTAGAATGAAAAACTATATTTTTAATACTAAGTAAACCTATTAAGAGAAGTGATTTTATACTTGGAAAAATACTTGGTTTTTCAGCTACTATATTTTTAATAACTTTGTTTCAATCTATAGTATTTTTAGCTGTACTATTGATTAAAGATATAGAGATAACAAATATTATTATTTGGTCAATAATTAATACCTTCATAAAACTAGAAATACTTCTTGCCATAGTATTCTTTATGTCGACTTTTATGTCTAACATACTTGTTATAGCAAGTAGTTTAATGTTATATTTAGCTTCACATAGCTATAGTTTAATATTAGACATGCTAGTAAAAACTAAAAATGAACTAATTATAAATATTTGAAAATCTATTCAATTATTATTTCCTCCTCTTGAAGCACTTAATACAAAAGATCTAGTTTGAAGTTTTTCAAATCTAACTAACACATATTTTATATTAAATATTTTTTACTCTATTTTATATCTTGCTATAATTATATATTTTACAGTATTAATATTTTCTAGAAAAAAATTTGAAAATTAAAATGAAAAAAATAGAAATAAATAAAATTCTATCATGATATTTAAATAATTATCAGGTAAATGAAATAATAAAAAAATATACTGGTTTAAATAATAACCAGTTGTTTTTTTGTGATGATTTAGATATAAAAGAAGAAAAAATAAATGAGATAAAGAAATTACTAGAAAAGAAAGTACCTTATGAATATATAGTAAATAAAGCTGAATTTTTTTCTTTAGATTTTTATGTAGACTCTAGAGTTCTAATTCCTAGAAATGATACTGAGATAATGGTTAATGAAACAATAAAAGAAATAAACAAAAAAGATAAAATAGAATATATAGATATATGAACATGAAGTTCTTGTATAGCTATTAGTGTTATAAAAAATATAAATAAAGATAAAATAATTAAATCTAGTGTTATTGATATATCAAAAGAAGCATTAGAAGTAAGTAAAATAAATATTAAAAAACATGCTATAAAAAACATAACACAAATAGAGTCTAACTTATTAGAAAAATATAAGGAATCTTCTAATTATAAAGTAATTACAGCAAATCTACCATATATAAAAAACAATGATTTTGATAATATGAGTATAGAAACAATAAATTATGAACCAGATTTAGCATTATATTGATGAGAAAAAACATGATTTGAACTGTATGAAAAATTAATAGAACAATGTAAAAAAATATGAAATATAACTCTATTTATAGAAATTTGATTTGATCAAAAAGAATACTCTAAATTATATCTTGAAAATAAAAATTTAAAAAATTATTATTATAAAGATAACTCATGAATAGATAGATGTATTAAAATAATTTTTTAATTTCATTTTAATATGTTATAATAAAAATAATTAATAATTTAAAAATAAATATGTCTTTAGATGAATTTATTCCAAATATAGAATCTAGTGAATCATCTTGAAATAGTTCTGAGGTATCAAAAGAAATATCTGAAAAATACAAAGAAAGCTCTAAAAAATCTAGCGCATGAATAAAAAGAACTCAAAAGGATGAAAAAAAAGCCAAAAAATATGATTTTTTGTTGGCTAATTTATTGGTTGCTATAATAGTTGATAAAAAATATGATACTATATTAGAAAGATTATTTAAAACTATGGATTATTGATATACATCTAATTTTGTTGTATGAATAATGTCTATAATAAATATTGATGTTTCAAATAAAATAAGAGAATTATCAAATAAAGAAAAAGTAAATTTTAATTATAAATCAGAAGAAAATATAAAATTTAGTGATAATAATCTATCAGAAGAAGTAAAAATAAGAATAAATCAATGGATAGAAGATATTATTGATTCATTAACAATAGAATACTCAAATATTCAAACAAAAAAAATAATAGAATTATTAAAAAATGATAAAGAAGTAATAAATCAATATATAGCTTTAATATTTATATTCTTTTTAAAAGATATAAATATATCTATATCAAAAAATGAAGCATTAAATATATCAGATTTTATAATTTCTGAAGTAATAAATAATATAAAAAAATTAGATATAAAAGAAGTTTAATAACTTCTTTTTTCTGTATATTGACAAATTTAATGGCTAAATAAATAAAATTTGACTTTATAAAAGTATTAAGTAAAATCTCGCGCGAACCAAAAAACGTCTATCTAAGAAAATTATATATATTATATATAGATAAATTTAGATGGATTATATTTGCGTTTTTAGGATTATTTTTAAATTTTAATATTTTTATATAATGAGTAATAAACAAGCTCCTTTAGATAAAATTAGAAATATAGGTATTATTGCCCATATCGATGCAGGTAAAACTACTTGTACAGAAAGAATTTTATACTATACAGGTAGAATTCACAAAATCGGTGAAACTCACGATGGTGAAGGTACAATGGACTGGATGGAACAAGAAAAAGAAAGAGGTATTACAATTACTTCTGCTGCAACTACTGCATTCTGGAAAGATCATCAAATAAATATCATTGATACTCCTGGTCACGTAGACTTTACTATAGAAGTTGAAAGATCTCTTAGAGTATTAGACGGTTGAGTAGCTGTATTTGACGGTTCTCAATGAGTAGAACCTCAATCAGAAACTGTTTGGAAACAAGCTGATAAATACAAAGTTCCTAGAATAGCATTCGTTAATAAAATGGATAAAATGGGTGGTGACTTTGAAATGTCAGTTGATACTATCAAAAAAAGATTAGCTTGAGATAAAGTTTGTCCTATTCAATATCCTATTGGAGCTGCTGAAACATTTGAAGGTATAGTTGATTTAATTTGAATGAAAGCTTACCATTTTGAAGGTGATTCAGGTGAAAATATTACTGAAATTGAAATTCCTGCTGATATAGCTGGAAGATGTTCTGAATTAAGAGAAGAAATGGTTGAAAAAATTGCTTCTCAAGATGATGAATTAATGGAAAAATATTTTGAAGAAGGTGAATTAACTGTTGAAGAATTAAAAGCAGGGTTAAGAAAAGCTGTTATAAACAATAAACTATATCCTGTTGTTTGTGGTTCTGCATTACAAAATATAGGTGTACAAATGGTTATTGATGCTGCTGTTGAATTCTTACCTTCTCCAGTTGATGTAAATGATGCAAAAATTGATTGTAAAGATATTGAATCAGGTGAAAACTTTAAACAAATTGATGTTGCAAATAATTCGTCATTAGCTGCAATAGCGTTTAAAATTGCTACTGATCCATTTGTTGGTAAACTATGTTTTACAAGAGTTTATGCTGGTACATTAAAATCAGGTTCTTATGTTTATAATGCTACTACTTGAGAAAAAGAAAGAGTTGGTAGATTATTACAAATGCATGCAAATGATAGAGTAGAAATTCCAGAAATAACTGCTGGTAATATCTGAGCTATAGTAGGTTTAAAAGCTACAAAAACTTGAGATACTCTTTGTGATGTAAATGATAAATTCTTAGTAGAATCAATTGAATTCCCTGAACCAGTTATTTCTATATCAGTAGAACCAAAATCAAAAGCTGATCAAGAAAAAATGGGTATGGCATTATCAAAATTAGCTGAAGAAGATCCTTCATTCAGAGTTAGAACTGATGAAGAAACTGCTCAAACTATTATCTCTGGTATGGGTGAATTACACTTAGATATCATTGTTGATAGAATGAAAAGAGAATTTAAAGTTGAATGTAATGTAGGTGCACCTCAAGTTTCATATAGAGAAACTATAAAAGGAATAGCTACTGATGTTGAACATAAATACTCTAAACAAACTTGAGGTAGAGGTCAATACGGTCACGTTGTTATCACTTTTGAACCATACAAAGAAATGGATGAAGATGACACTAAAGCTGAATTAAAAGAAAAACCATCAAATAAATTTGTTAATAAAATAGTTGGTTGAACAATACCTAAAGAATATATTCCTGGTGTTCAAAAAGGGTTAAATGAAGCTTATGCAAGAGGTTTTATAGCTGGTTATCCAATGGTTGATATAAAAGCTACTCTTACATTTGGTTCTTACCATGATGTTGACTCATCTGAATTATCATTTAAATTAGCTGCTTCTAAAGCTTTCCAAGAAGCATGTAGAAAAGCACAAGCTACTTTATTAGAACCAATAATGAAAGTTGAAGTTAATACTCCTGAAGAATATATGGGTGATGTTATCGGTCAATTAAACTCAAAAAGAGGTAGAATTGAAGAAATGGGTAACAGAGGTATGGCAAAAATTATTACTGCTTTTGTTCCATTATCAGAAATGTTTGGTTACATGACTGATTTAAGATCTGCTTCTCAAGGTAGAGCTACATATGCTATGGAATTTGATCATTATGAAGAAGTTCCAACTAACGTTGCTACTAAAATTAGAGAAGAAAGAGGTTTCAAATTACCTGATGAAGATTAATATAAAAAAACTATTACTTTTAAAAAAGTAATAGTTTTTTTTATTGCATTATCTCAAAAATGTGTAAACTATAAAAGCTTATATAATATTATAAGTTCCCAATAAAATAAAAATTTGAAAAAATAAAATTTTCTTTAATTATCCAAAAAACTTCATTTATATTCAATAAAATATTTGATATTTTATATGTAAAATAATTTACATATTTTTTAAAGAACGGATTTTTATCTATTTATAGTTTAATAAAAAAGGACAATGTATTTAGAAATAATAATGTCTTTTATTGTTTGAATGGCTATATCTGTTATATTATTCTTTTTCTGGGAAAACAGAAAAAATAATAAAGCTCAAGATAAAGCATCAAAAATAATAAAAGATGCTGAAAATAAAGCGTTTGAATTAATAACAAATGCAAAAAAAGAAAGTCTAGAAACTTTATCAAAAGCTGAAAAAGCTGAAGAAAGAATATTAGAAAAAGAAGAAAAAATTGAAAAAAAATTAGAAAATATAGAAGAAAGACAAGAAAAACTTATACAAAAAGAAGATGAATTAAGAGAAGAAAAAGAAAAAATAGAAGATAAGAAGTTTGAATTAGAATGAAAATTATCAGAAATATCTAGACTCACAGAGGAAGAAGCTCGTGAATTATTTATGAAAAAAATAGAAGAAAAATATGAAGAAGATTGAAAAAATCTAATAATAAAACACAAAAAGAAAACAGAAGATAATAAAAAAGAAATAGCAAGAGATATAATATTAAAATCAATACAACAATATGCTTGAGATGTTACAAGTGAAGTAACAACTACAGTAATACCTATTCCTAGCGATGATATAAAATGAAAACTTATATGAAAAGAAGGTAGAAACATAACTACTTTTGAAAGATCTGCATGAGTTGCTCTAATTATAGATGACACTCCTGATACAGTATTTATTTCTGCTTTTGATTTATATAGAAGATATATAGCTAAAAAATCTTTAGAAAAACTTATAGAAGATGGTAGAATACAACCAGCTAGAATAGAAGAAGTTGTTGCAAAAACAGAAGAAGAAGCTGATATGTTATTAAAAGAGTTATGAAATAAAGTTCTAGATGAATTATGAATAACAAGTATTCCAGATGAAATAATACCTGTTATTTGAAAACTTAGATTTAGAACTAGTTATGGTCAAAATATAATAAAACACTCTAAAGAAGTAGCTTTAATTGCTGAAGCATTAGCAAAAGAATTATGAGCTGACCCTATGATGTGTAAGATTGGTTGACTATTACATGATATTTGAAAAGCATTAGATCAAGAATATGAATGAACTCACCCAGAAATAGGATGAATTTTAGCAAGAAAATATAAACTTCCTGAAAAAGTTATTGATATGATTGAAAACCATCATGGTGAACAATTTAGTATATCATTAGAAGCTACAATAGTTCAAGTTGCTGATGCAATTAGTTCTGTTAGACCTTGAGCTAGAAGAGAAGTTATAGAAGATTATTTAAAAAGAGTACAAGAGATGGAAGCTTTAGTATCAAGTTTTTCTTGAGTTAATAAAGCTTATGCATTATCTGCTGGTAGAGAAGTAAGAGTATTTGTAGATGCAAAAACTATATCAGATTTACAAGCTGAAAAATTAGCTAGAGATATAGCTGATAATATTCAAGAAAAATTATCTTACCCTTGAGAAGTTAAAGTTAATCTTATAAGAGAAATGAGAGTTATAGAGGTAGCTAAATAATACTATTGACTTTTTTACGAATTACGATTATAAATATAATTGTAATTCGTAATTTTTACTATTTAAAATAAAACTATGTTAAATGCAAATGAATTAAAAGTTTGAAAAAAATTTATGATGGAATGAGAACCTTTTGAAGTAGTAAGTTATTCACAAAAAGTTATGTGAAGATGAGGTTCTATTATAAATATAAAAGCTAAAAACCTTTTACATTGAGGTAATGTTCCTAGAACATTTTCAGATAAAGATATATTTGAACCTGCTGATATAGCAACTAAAACCTATGAATATCTTTATAATGATGGTGAAAGATACTATTTCATGAATAATGAAACTTTTGAACAAGTAGACTTAGATAAAAAAGCCTTAGACTGAGCAGAACTATTTTTACAAGATTGAGACAAAGTTATGTTACAAGAATTTAATGGTTCACCTATAAATATAAACTTAGAACCTACTTGTATTTTAGAAGTAACTGATACTCCTCCTGGGGAAAAATGAGATACTGCTACTTGAGGTAAAAAACCTGCAACAATGACAACATGATTAGTTGTACAAGTTCCTTTATTCATAAATATATGAGATAAATTAGTTATAGACACAAGAACAAAAGAATACAGATCTAGAGCATAATAATATTATTAATAAAATGAATAAAATAGAAAAAACTATTGTCATATTAAAACCAGATATACCAGAGCAAGAATTCTGAGAAAAACCAAGAATAGAGAGAGAAAAGTTTAAGAAAATATTTGAGAGAATTATTAGAGATAAATACAATGTAATTTCTAGAAAAAAATGAATAAATAAAGAAGTTGCATATATACATTATGAAGAAAAAAAAGATCACCCTTTGTTTAATGATGTACTAGATTATATATCTAGTGAAGTTTCTGAAATACTATTGATAAGCTGAGAAAATTGTATAAAAAATATAAGAGAAATAGCATTAAAAATGAGAGATAAATATATTTGAAATAATTCAAAATTATATAATATGATACATGCATCTGATTCTAAACACGAGTCAGACAGAGAATACAATATACATTTTTGAAATCAAAAAAAGCAAAGATAAAAAATCTTTGCTTTTTTTGATTAAATTTATAATATAGTCTATATTTTATTAATAAAAATAATAAAAGTGTATCCATTTATTACAGAACCAATAACATGAGTATTGATATATACTTTTTGACTTACAATTACAATAAGTTTTTTTCTTTTTGTATGGATGTTAAAAAAAATGTCTATTAAAATATGATTTGACTTCATAATATTCAAAAAAAATTTATTATGGTATTTTATATGAATATTTTTCTTTTCTAGATTATTTTATGTAATATCTAGATGGAATGATCTAAAACATATAGAAAACCCTATTGAGTTTTTTATAATGAATGATTATCATTTTTCATTAACTTGAGCTATATTTTGATTTTTAGTAGTATTTTATATATTACTTAGAATAAGAAAAGAAAAATTAGATAATTTTATTACATGATTAGTTATTTCATTCTTATTTATACTTCCTATATGATATATATGAGCATTACTTTGATGACAAGTATATTGAAAAGAAACATTTCTAGGTATTGAAATAATGTATAATCACCCTTTTACTCCAGTACCATATAAAGTACCGGTATTTCCTTTACCTATAATTTATTCTATATCTTTCTTTATTATATTTTGTTGATTATATATAAGTTCTATGTATCTAAACTATAATAAAATTATATGATACTTAGGTTTAATGCTTATTTCTTGTACAGTGTTTATATTAGAATTTTTTAGTTGAAAGTATTGAATATTCAAAGATATGATATGAATTAACTTTACTCAAATATGAGCAATAATATTATTTATTTTTTGTGTAAAAAGATTGTATAATATATATAAAGAAGAACCTAAAGAAAAAGTTGTAATAAATAACTAATATAATGAATAAATCAAAAATATTTATATTGATATGATTTTTCTATTTATCATGAATATATATCAATAATATAACTCTCCTATTTTTTACATCTCTCCTAGTACTACTATTTTTAGTAGTGCTTTTTTTATTGTTTATTATTATAAAAAGAAAAATAAATTATATATTTATATTAATTTTGATTTGATTTTTTATATGAATAATAGTTTCAGAGATAAATAAAATAAATATAGACATTAATATAGACAAAGTTAATTATATTCAAGAAATAAACAAAGATTATCTAATAAAAATAATATGAATTAACAAAATAGATGAAAAATATACTATATATAAAACATTATTAATAAATGAAAATATAAAATGAGAAATATATATAAAATGAAACTATAAACTAGAAAAGTGAACAATAATAAAAACTAAAACAAAAATTTACTCAATTAAAAATTTTGATAGTTTTGATTATAAAAAGTATATGTACTCAAAATGAATATATTTTAAATCTTATCCATATACATATGAAAAAATAAAAATAGAAAAAATAAATATTATTGAGTCAAATATAATAAGAACAAGAGAATATTTATTAAAAAACATTCATAAATTATATCCTAATGAAGAAGCAATCTTTTTATGATGAATACTATTGTGAGCAAGAGAATCAATACCTAAAGAATTAAATAATAATTTCAATAATTCTTGATTAACTCACTTTATTGCTGTATCATGATTTAATATAACAATAATTATATTATTTATATCATATTTAATAAAATGATTAAATAAATATATGAGACTAACTATAATATCAATTTCTATATTGTTATTTTGTTTTTTAGTATGATTTAGTGCTCCAGTTATAAGAGCAGCTATTATGTGAGTAATTTGATATTACATAATAATTAATGGTAGAAAAGCTAATAATTTGGCAGTTATAGTACTTGCTTTAATAATTATGATTACTATAAATCCATATAGTTTAAATTATGATGTATCTCTACATTTGAGTTTTTTAGCTGTATTATGAATAATGTATTTTAAAGATTGATTTGATAAAATTTTAAAATTTTTACCAAATACATTAGAAATAAGAAATGCTATTTCTATAACATTAGCTGCATATATTTTTACTATACCTATTATGGCAACTAATTTTTGACAAATATCTATAATATCACCTATTACAAATGTTTTAGTTGCATGGACTATACCATTAGCTATGCTATTTTGATTTTTATCAATTATATTTTTAGATTTTATATATATTTTTTGATATTTATTTTGATTTCTAGCATATATATTACTAAAATGGGATATAAATATAGTAAATTATTTTTGAAGCAATCCTAACTCAATTATTTCTGTTGATTTATGAATATATAAAGGATTATTAGTATTTATATATTTTTTAGTAATAATATTTATAATCAACAAAAAACAATGAAACTAATTAGTTTCATTGTTTTTTGTTGACTCATTTGATTTATCTATATCTCATCAAGACAATGATAATATTTCTGCTTCAAAATTATCTATTCAATTTCATTCATCAATAATTTCTTGTTTTTGTTTATTTAGTTCTTCTAATTTTTTTTCTTTTAACTCATTATCTTCTATATTTTTAGCATCTTTTATTTCTTCATTTAATTTTTTAGCTTTTTCTATTAAAGAGTTTTTCTTTCTTTTAGATTCTTCTAATCATTTTTTTCAACCTATTTTAGCATCTTCTTTTAAATCTTCTTTGTATAATTTTTTTAAAGAATTATATTTATCATTAAGATTTGTTTGAGACTTTATTTCATCTATTAAATCAGAATTATTTTGAATAAAATCTTTTGAATTGTTTGTCAAAATTGTATTTAAGGTTACATCCATTGATTGATTAATATTTTCATCTTTGTTTGATTTTCATTCAGGACTAGGTATATCAATATAGTTTTTTGCAAGCATTATTTCCAAACCTCAAACTCAATTATCAAGATCAATATTTAAATCTGTAGAATCTTTATAAAAATCAGATTTATCAAAATTAGACTCATTTATATTACTATTGGATTCAAATGAATCAACAATATTATTTTTTATATCTTTATTATCTATATTTTCAACCATAGCTAAAAAATAGTTTTTACCTTCTTCTCTAGTATAAGAGTTAAGTTTAGATAAAATTTCTTGGTGTTCTTCTTCTGTAATCTCATTTATAGATAATAGTCTATCAACTACTGGAGAATAAGGAGATATAGAGTCTGAAGATCTTGTGTTAGCTTCCTCTATAGAATTAGACTCATCATTTGAAGAACTCCCTACAATTAATTCATCTGTATTATTAGAAGATTCATTTACTAATGTTTGTTCACTATCTAAATTTTGAATATTAGAATCAACTGAATCAAGATTATTTAATATATCATCTGGATTTTCAAAATCATCTTGTTTTTCTAATTCTGAAACATCAATTATATTTTCATTTGGATCAAAAGATTTTCAAAAAATTTCAGATGCTTCATTTTTAATTTGTTCTGTTTGTTCTGGTGTAGCACTTTCATTTAATTGTTTAAACCTTTGATTATCCTCATCTATTCTTCTTCTTTCTTCTGGATTTTCAAATCAAGGCATATTTGAGCTTGGAATTAATGGTGATGACATAATTATTATAAATAAAAAATAACTATAGGTATTTTAACATACTTATAGTTATTTTTGCAAATTTTATTAATCATCAAAACCTTCTGGTTTTTTTTCTCAATATTTTGTATTTTGTTCAAAAACATGAGCTATTTCAAAAAGTCTTTGTTCTTCTAATCTTGGTGTTAATATTTGCATTCATACAGGTAATAATTCTTCCTCACTATCTTCACTTTTAGCAAAACCTGCAGGAACACTTATTCATGGTAATCAAGCTAATGAAGCTGGTATAGTATAAGCATCACTCAAATACATTTTTACAGGATCATCTATTTTTTCTCAACTTTTCCATGCTACATTTGGAGAAACAGGACTAACTATAGCATCTACTTCTTCAAAAGCTTTTTCAAAATCTTTTATTATAAGAGTTCTAATTTGGGTAGCTTTTTTAAAATAAGCATCATAAAATCATGCAGATAAAACATAACTTCAAAGAACTATTCTTCTTTTAACTTCATCTCAAAATCATTCTCATCTATTATTCATAAATAATTCATCTGTTGATTCATATCATTTATCTGATGAATGACCAAATCTTAATCAATCATATCTACTCATATTAGTAGATACTTCCGCTGGCATTATAATATAATAAGTAGCTATAGCATATTTAGTCATAGGTAGACTAACTTCCTTTATTTCAGCTCATAATTCTTTTAATTTTTCTATAGAGTCTTCTATAGTTTTTCTAACACCTTCATCTAATCATTCTTCAAAATATTCTTTTGGTATTCAAATTTTGAATCATTTAAGATCTTTTGTATCCCATATTTTATCATCAATAATATCTTTACCTGGTAATGATGTATTTTCTTTTTCATCATAACCATTCATAACATTATATAATATTGCTGAATCTTTAACTGTTTTTGTAAGTGTTCAAGGACAGTCTAAACTAGAAGCCATTGCCATTACTCAATATCTACTATTTCTTCAATAACTTGGCTTAAATCATACTACATTACACATACTTGCTGGTTGTCTTATACTTCAACCTGTGTCAGTACCTAAAGCAGCTGGAGCTAATCATGCAGCTACTGCAGCTGCAGATCATCAACTTGATCCACCAGGTATTCTATTTGTTCACCATGGATTAATTGCTTTTTTTAATGCACTAGACTCATTTGTTGATCACATTGCAAACTCATCCATTGTAACTTTACCCAAAGAACTCATTCAAGCATCTTTTAAGTTTTTTATTACTGTTGAATCATAAGGAGATTTAAATTCTTTTAACATATTTGACGAACATGTAGTATTAATTCATGTTTCACAAAATATATCTTTTACAGCTATAGGCGCTCAATTTAAAATACCATCTTCTTTGTTTAATCAGTTAGTATTTATAAAATTAAATGCGTTAATTTTATCATCGTATTTTTCAATTCTTTTAATAAAATAATTAAAAGTATCTTCTCTTGAAATTTCTCATATTTCAATTTTTTTTATAATTTGTTCTAAACTTAAATCTTTCAAATTCATTATTATATTATTAATTAACTAATTTAATAAAGATTATAATAAAAAACTAATTTTTTAAAACATAAATTTGATTTTTTTTATAAAATCATAAAATAACATTCCCATAAACAAAGAAAAAAGGAGATCCTTAAATGGATTACGAAGATGAAGATGGAACTATTTATATAAAAAGCTCCAATTAAATCTACAAAAAAGAGATGTTATATAACATCTCTTTTAAAATAAAAAAATAAACCCTTATAATAAAGGGTTTATAATTATCTAACTTCTTTAAGTCTAGCAGCTTTACCAGTAAGGTCTCTGATAAATTTAATAGATTTTCTTCTAACTTTAAATTGTCTTAATACTTCAATTTTTTGAATAGTTGGAGAATGTATAGTAAAAACTTTTTCTACACCAAAAGCACCAATTTTTCTTCTTACAGTTATAGTTTTTTCTAATTCTGATTTACCAGCAGTTTTAATAACTAAACCTTTAAATCTTTGTACTCTTTCTTTGTTGTTTTCTTTAATAATTTGGTATACTTCTACTTCCATACCTGTTCTTATTTGAGGTCTGTCTTCTTGTAAAAAAGGAGCTTGAACCTTTTTAATTAGTTCTGAATTTGTCATAAAATTTATTTAAAAAATTAAAAATAGTTAAAAACTGGGCATATCATATAAAAAAAATAACAAATTGCAAATTTTTTTATATTTTTTTTACATTTTTTTAAAAGAATGTTAAAATAATACAAAAGTTATTAAATAATATAAAAAAATGGATTTTAAAAAAATAAAAGATAAATTAACTGAAGCTACAAAAAAAGCTTGAGAGTTAGCTAATGAAAAATTGGAAAGCACATGAAAATCTATAATAAATTCTAAAGCATCTATAAAAGATAAAGAATGACTAGATTTACTAATAGAAAAATCAAAAAATAAGGAATTCACTAGCAAAGAAACTTGAGAACATAAAGTATTTGTAAAAAGATCTATTTTAATAATAGCAAAAGAAGAAAGTGACTTTTTTAAAAGCCTTACTTATGAATACCCTATTTTAGTAACAAAAACATTTTCTCAAAACATATATCTAAAGTTATCAAAAGAAAAAATAGATTGATATGACTATAAAGATTTGTGAGTTGAAGAAATTCCATCTATAGTTGTATTTGAAAATGCGAAAAAATTAAAAATAATTTCTTGAAAAGAAAATATTCAAAAACTTGTAAAATCTATTAAATTAGATATAAATAAAGAGATAGATTTAATTTAAAAAAATATATATTATGGAATTAACTATATTAGAAATACTTTATTTAGTATTAATTGTATTTTCATCAATAATTTGAACTCTTCTTATAGTTTTGATTATAAGAGTATTAAAAATACTATGACCTGTAATGGAAATAGTAGAGTTTTATAATAAAATAAAACAAATTTTTAGTGCTTATGCTTCTATACCAGAACAAATAAAAGATTCAGTTATGGATATATTCAAAGATAAAAAAGATAAATCATAAGAGATTTATCTTTTTTTTTAAACAAAAATTTATATACTATAAATATATAATAAATAGTTAAATAAAATAAATGAGAAGAATTTTTAACCTAGCTAAAAAAATTTTTTTTAGTGATAGCTTTACTATGTTAATGAGATTTACACTAGTATTAGCAACATTTATATGAATTTATGAAAAAAATTGGATTACCGTATTTATTACATTGTTAACTTTATTGTTAACTTATTTTTATTTAATTTTTGCAAAATATAAAATAGTTATACCTAAAGAAATACAAGTAATTATAATATTTTTTATATATTTTTCATTATTTCTATGAGAAGTAAATGATTTTTATGAAAAAATATTCTGGTGGGATACTTTACTACATACATTTGCATGAATAGCATTATGATTTATAGGTTTCCTTATAATGTATATGCTATATAAAGCATGAAAATTAATTGCTCCAAAAATAATTATTGCAATATTTGCATTTAGTTTTGCAATGATGCTATGAGCAATATGGGAAGTATTTGAATTCTGGATAGATGAATTTACAAGTGCTAATATGCAAAAAGCAAAAGCACTAGAATCTATATACGGTTATATGGATACTAGATTATGAGTTAGAGATACAATGTTTGACTTAATGATAGATGCTCTATGAGCACTTATAGCATCTATTACATGATATATATACTTAAAAAAATGAGAAAAATTCAAACTTTTACATATGGTAATTGAAAAATTTGAAGAACATAACAAATTGTTATTTAGTAATAAAAAATAATTATCTCCTAATACTAAAACAAAGTGGCTGAAATAATAAAATTAGATAAGGTTTTATCAAATCAAATCGCTGCTTGAGAAGTAGTTGAAAGACCTGTTTCTGTAATAAAAGAATTAATAGAAAACTCTATAGATGCTAATTCAAAAAATATAAAAGTATCTATAATAGAATGATGAATAAAAGAAATATATATAGATGATGATTGAGATGGTATAGAAAAAAAATACTTAGACTTAGCAGTAGAAAAGTATTCTACTTCTAAAATTAAAAACATAAAAGATCTTCATAATATAATGACTTTTTGATTTAGATGAGAAGCTATTTCATCTATATCATCAGTATCAGATATGACAATTGAAACAAAAAACCAAGTTGATGATTTTTGATCTAGTATAAAGGTTTTATGATGAGAAAAACAAAAAATAATAACTTGCCCAAGAGATAAATGAACTAAAATTATAATTGAAAATTTATTTTATAATACTCCTGCAAGATTAAATTATTTAAAAACAGCTAGAACAGAATACAATCATATTTTAAATTATTTATATCAAATAGCCCTTATATATCCAGAAATATGATTTGAATTTATATCTGATTGAAAACAAATATTCAAATACAAAGAAAATGAAGATAAAATAACAAGAATATATAATATTTATTCTAATGATATATCTGATAATATACTTGAAATTGACTTTTGAATGCAATGAATAAGTATAAAATGATATATATCTGACCCAAAAGTAAACTATAATAATAAAAATAGACAAAATTTATATGTAAATAAAAGACCTATAAACTCTTATCTGATTTCTAAATCAATAAATGATGCATATAATAGATATATTCCTCATTGAACTCATCCTGCATATATTTTAGATATTGAAGTTGATCCTACACAAATAGATGTAAATGTACACCCAAGAAAACTTGAAATAAGATTTGCAAATGAGCAATCAATATTTAGAGCTGTTTACCATTCAATAAACCAAAAATTGGAATCAGTAAGCTTAGTATCAAATCAAATAAAAGAACAAAATGATATAAATAGTTATTTTTTATGAAAAATGAGTACTCACAATAGTACAATATCAAACAATAATAATAATTTCGAACAAAAAAAAGAATACTATAGTTGATCAGGTACAAAGTTTAAATCATACTCTCCTTACAAAAATATAGAAAGTAATCCAAATCAAATCAATATATGAAATAATTTAAGTTTTGGCTTAAATAAAGGAGAAAATAATGATTTTTTAAATACAAATAATGAACAAAATTCAAATGATTTACATTATACTAAGATGTGAAAAATAATATGACAAGCTCATAACTCTTATATTATAGTAGAAACAAATTTTTGAATAAAGTTTTTAGATCAACATGCTTTAGCAGAAAGAATAATATATGAAAAACTTGTCAAAGCAGACAAAAAAGTATCAACTCAATGATTATTAATAGCTGAAAGTATAAATATTAGGCCAAATGAAGCCAATATTTTAAAAGACAATATAGACACTTTTTATGAAATGTGATTTGATTTAGAATTATTACCGGGAAATAATGTTATAATAAATTGAATTCCTGATTTTATAAAAAAAGAAAACTTAAATAATATATTTACTTGAATTCTTGATGATATATGAGAACATAGCTTTAATAAATCAAAAACTTTAGATGAAGTAAAAAATAAAATATTTGCATATACAGCTTGTAGATCTGCAATAAAGTTTTGAAATAAATTAAACTTATTTGAAATGAATAAATTATTAAATGATGCAGTTGAAGATTATTCTGCAACTTGTCCTCATTGAAGACCAGTAGTTTTTGATATTGATTTAGAAGAATTAAAAAATAAATATGAAAGATAAAAAAACAAGCTAATTGCTTGTTTTTTTATTATAGATTCGATTCTTATTTAGTTTTGGTATCCCCAGCTGGAATCGAACCAACATCTAACCCTTAGGAGGGGTTTGTTCTATCCGTTGAACTATAGGGACAAATAAAAAATGCTTATAAAAAATAAGCATTTTTTTAATTTTTACAAACTTTTTATATAGTTAAAACAAAAATTGTTCAAGATATAGCAAATAAAACTATAAGTGCAATTATAAGAATAATATTATTTGTTTTTTGATATTTTAATTCTCATGATAATTGTTCATTTTCATCACTTAATTTACTAATAGATTCATTTAAACTATTTTTAGATTCTTCTAAAATAAATTGTGATTTTTTAAAATCCATCAAAGAAACAGAGTTTTTAGCAATTTCTTCTGCTCTTCATACTCTTATAGATAATTCTTTAATAATATTATCTTTTTCTTTTATTTCATTTCTCAAATCACTATAAACTTCATCTAAAGCTGTTTTTTTGAAATTTGATTCTAAGTCTATAGATTTAGATGAATTATCAATAGTTGATTTAGTATAAGTATAATTAGAAGTTTTTGGTTTTTCAACAATAACTTCTTGTTTAGTATTATTTCAATCTCATAAATTATCTACATCTCATGAATGCAAATAAACAACTTTTCAATCTTTTTTTGATCTTATTTTTCATGATTTTATATATCTATCAACACTTCTAGTTGATACATTTAATAAATCCGCTGCTTCTTGTCTTGTTAAATTGTACATTTTAGACAGGTAAGTATATAATATATTGTCTATAATCTATACTTTTTACTTAAATAATCAAGTTTTTTACATTGACATTAAATAAAAATTTTTGTCTAAAATAAAAAAGATTTCCTATTTATAAATAGGAAATCTTTTACATAAATCTAATATTTCTGATTTTAATCATTCTAAAATATTATCATTATTATGATTCTTGATAGCTCTAGTAAAAACATCAGCTATTATTTTCATTTCTTCTTCTTTCATTCATCTTGTAGTAACTGCAGGAGTTCAAATTCTAATTCATGATGGATCCATAGGTTTTCTAACATCATATGGTACCATATTTTTATTGGTAGATAAACCTACTTTTTCTAAAGCGATTTCAGCTTCTTTTCATGTTACTCAAAAACTAGAAAAAACATCTATAAGTATTAAATGATTATCAGTTCAATTTGAAGTTATTTTAAATCAGTTTTTCATTAATAAATCAGCTAAAAACCTTGCGTTGTCTACAACTTGTCTAGCATAGACTTTGAAAGATGGATCTAAAGCCTCTTTGAAAGCAACCGCTTTTGCTGCAATAAGATTTTCGTGTGGTCATCATTGTACTCAAGGAAAAACTGCTCTTGCTATATCTTTTGAATATTTCTCCTTAGACATAATAATAGCTCATCTTGGTCATCTAAGAGTTTTATGAGTAGTAGTAGTAACTATATCACAATATGGAACAGGATTTTCTAATACTCATCAAGCTATTAATCATGCAATATGTGCTATATCTGCCATTAAAATTGCTCAAACTTTATCAGCTATTTCTCTAAATCTTTTCCAATCTAAATCTCTAGAATATGCAGAAAATCAAGCCAATATCATTTTTGGTTTTGTTTCCAAAGCTATACGTTCAACTTCATCCATATCTATTATTTCTTTTTCCTTATCAAGAAAATAAGGAACAATATTATATAATATTCATGAAAAATTCATTGGATGACCATGACTTAAATGTCAACCTTGATCTAAACTAAGTCATAAAACAGTATCTCCTGGTTTTAATACTCATAAATATACGGCTAAATTAGCTGGACTTCATGATAAAGGTTGAACATTTACATATTCAGCTCAAAAAAGCTCTTTTGCTCTATTTATAGCTATATTTTCTATTTTATCTATATTTTCTTGTCATGCATAATATCTTTTTCATGGATATCATTCGCTGTATTTATTTGAAAGTATACTTCAAGCAGCTTCTAATACATCTAATGAAGCATAATTTTCTGAAGCAATTAATTCTATTTCATTTTCTTGTCTTGATTCTTCTTTTAAAATCAAATCATAAATATCTTTATCTGTATTTTTTAACATGTATTATTTATTTAAAATCTAAAATTATTTTTTTTTACTAATAATTCTTAAATAAAATTAATTTTTCTGTTTTAGTATAATTCATAATAATATAATTAAATATTAAAATTGGAATCATTATATAAATTAAATAAAAGAAGTAAAACTAATTAAAGTTTTTACTTCTTTTATTTATTATTCTACTAAATAATCACTTTTTACTAAATCAATATTTTGTTTAGATATAAAGTTTTTTAAAACCTCAATAGCTTTTTCTTTTTGTCTATCATAATTATTTTCAAAATCTTCATCTTCAAATCATACTTCTATATCTGGATTAATTCATTCTTCATCTATATTTACTCATTTAGGAGTAAACCATTTAGCAATAGTTAATTTTACCATACTTCAATCATCTAATTCAAAAGGTTCTTGAACTGATCATTTTCAATAAGATTTTTTTCAAACTAAAATAGCTTTATCATAATCACTCAAAGCTCATGCAACTATTTCTGATGCACTAGCTGAATTTTCATTAATAAGTATAACAATTTTTCATTTATATAAATATCAATAATTATTACTTTTATAACTATGATTATTGTTTGATTCTTTATATTTTGTTACTACTAAATCATTTCAATTTTCTATAAATTTACTAAGTATTTCAACTGCACTCATCAATAATCAACCTCAATTATCTCTTAAATCTATAATAATTCAGTCTGTATCTTTTAAATCTAATAAAGCAGATTGAAAATCTACAAAAGTATCTATTCAAAACATATTTATAGATATATATCAAATATTATCATCTAATAATTCATGTTCAACAGAAGGTATTTTTATCTTATTTCTTATTATATCTTTTGTTAATATTTCTGTTTCTCATTCTCTAATTATTTCTAATACAACATTAGTTCATGCAGGTCATTTAATATTATCAACAGCTTCTATAAGTCATAATCATGATAATTCTATAGAATTAGCTGTAATAATAATATCTCAAGTTCTTAAATCATTACTTTTTGCAGGTGATCATTTTAATATCCTATCTATTTGTACTCATAAAGGATGTAATTCTATAACAGCTCAAATTCATTCAAAATCTCAAGATAAATTTTCATTAAATTGTATATATTCTTCTTTTGTAAGATAATCTGAATGTTTATCTCAAATTCAATCTACTAATCAATTAATAGATCAATCTATTAATCAAGTATTAGTTAAATTATCAATATCATAATAATAATTTTTAATTAAATTAAAAACACTATCATATTTTGATAAATCTACATCAAGTTGGTCATCTAAAGTACTTTCTATTTGATAATTTTTAGTTTTTAACAAAGCTATATTCGTATAATTCCCTATAAATGCGGTAAAAATAATTCAAAGAACAAAACTTGTTAAAAAAATAATAAAAACTTTATAATTATTGTTAAATTTTTTATCATTCATTTTTTATTGTTAATTTATATATGTTAAAAATAATTAATTCTAAATATAAGTTTTATAGAAAAAAATACAAGTCAATAATTTTTTTTATTAATTGTTAAAAAAATGTTATAAAATATAAAAATGGCTTAAATAATATAAATAAAATTATATTTTAAATTACAATAAATTCATTATAAATAAAAAAATAGCTAGAATTAGGTATTTTAACATTTTAACATTTATGATTAATAATAATAATATATTATATAAAATATAAAAAAACATATATATATAAGAAGTAATTAACATTTTTGATTTATAAAAAAATATATGTTAATATATAAATATATAATAAATAAATATAAAAATATGCTATTTGATTTTTTAAAAAAACAAGATAAGTTAAAAGAAAAAATAAAACTTACAAAAGTAATGATTATGAATTTGGAAATACCAGATGAACAAAAATCATTATATATTCAAGCTCTAGATATTTTAGATGAGGAATGAATTGATAGAATTTATTCTAGTCTTGTAAAATTTGTAGAAGAAGTTGAAATAAAAGAATTGGAACAAATACAAAAAACTAATTTTTCTGTTATTTCTTGAATGAGAAGAAAAGAAGCAGAAGAAAGAAAAAAAGAAATAAATTCTTTTTCATTTTTAATTAATAATCTATAATATCATGCAAAATAATCCAGAACAAATAAAAGAACAAATTAAAACTCCGGAAAATTTAAATGATAGATTGGAGTCAGTAAATATTGAAAAACTAGAAAGTCTTTTACCAAATGTAGAAAAAGTAGATCTAGAAAATCAAACAACAAAGCTTAATAGAATCTTTTTAGAAGAATTTGAAAAAAAATGATTAGATTTTCAAAGAGCATTTAGTGAAAATGTATCGAATCCAATTTGAAAATTTGCTTAATTTTATATTAAATTAAACCATGCATAATTATAAAATATCAGTATCAAAAGACGGTAAAAAATATAATATTGTTTTTAAAGCCGAAAATGAAGCAGTAGCTAGAAATAGAGTTCATAAAGAATGATACTCTATTTTGAGTGTGGAAGAAATTTTTGATAAATGAGATATTTGAAACACTTTTATATTTGAATGATATAAAGATAATGAATTTAAGCACTGAAAAATAGTTTGAAATGATATATTTAAGGCATATGTAAAATTAAGAAAAAATTTAGAATATAGTATAGATCTTATTTATTCTGAAAGTGATGAAAATAAATCATTAGAAGAAAAGAAAAAAATAGTAAAAGAATTAGAAGAAGAATATGATTTATATTACAGCCATTGAAAAAAAGAAAAAATAGATGAATTAAGAGATAAAATAAAAAAAGAAAGAGATTGAAATAAAAAATTAGAGAGTTTTTATCTTAAAAAAGAGCTTGAAGAAACAAATAAACTTATAGAATTAGTATTAAATAAATTAGAAAAAATAACATCATGAAATTATCTTATAGAAATAGATAATGAAAAAAGAGAAAAATTGAAAAATGTTTATAATGAAATTATAAAATTAAAAAAATCAACAAATATAGCTAAACTAAGAGAAGTTTGAGAATTAGCTCTTGTAAAAATATGATCAATTGAATTAAAAGAGTTAGAAAAAACAAAAAATAAAGAAAATAGAGAGTTATTAAAAGATACAAATAAATTATTAAGAAAATTATGATCAAAAGATCAATTTATAGAAAAAGATAGAGATGTAGTTTATCAATTTAAAAATTTAAGTGATAATTTTTCAAATTTTTTAAAATGATTAAAAAAAGAAAAAAAAGATGATTGAATTGATAGACATTCACATTCTTATATAAAGAGCTTATTATATTTATCAAAATATAAAGAAAGATTGAATCAAAATACAAAATTTATTTTTGTAAATATATTAAAATTAGCTTTTAATAAAGAATTAAGAGAAGAAACATTTTTAAAAAGAATTGTAATTAAACAAAATATTGCACTATTAAAAGCTAGAGAAAAATGAATCTCATTTTCTTATACATATATAAAAAAATGAATAGAAACTATTTTAGATGAAATATTAATGTTTTTTAAATGACTTAGAGATTATATATTTTTTATAATATTTATATATACATTATTTTTTATAATTTATCTAAATATTTCTCAAGTATTTGAAGTTAAAGATTATCATTTTTGATGAATATTTTATTTTTTAGTTATTATTATTACTTATATTTTATTAAAATTTTCAAAAAATATATTTTTATTAGTTATTAGTTTTGTTTTTTTAATTAATATAGTTATATTTGGAGTAATTAATTTTTAATTTTATATTAAAAATGAGATTACTCCTTTTTTTTGTTTCTTCCTTGTTTTCATTTATATTTTATAGCTTTTATAATTTAAATAATTGAAAAACTATATTATGAAATGATAGATATGCTATTGAATTAGAAAGTATATTTAATTATTTAGGTTTAGAAACTTGAATTTCATTACTTTTTTTAAGTGTATTATTTTTAACTATAGCAATAACATTTGTTATATATTTTAGCCCACTTAAGATATCAGAAAATACAAATAAATATAAAATTGATAAATCAATATTATATTATTCTTTATTTTATATATTACTTATTACACCACTATATTTTGGTTTTTTTAATTATGATTTATTAATAATATTTTTTATTATATTATTTATAATATGAGATTTTAGTTTTAATCATTTACCAAAATTACCTTTTTTAAAAAAATATGAATTAGATTTAAAATATTTTTGATTAATATTAAATTATTTAATATGAATTAGTTCATTATTTTATATTTATATAATAGAATTTTCATATTATTTATTCTTTATTGTATTATTTTTAATATTTTTTAATTATCAAGTGCATAAAAATTATATAAATTATATATCACTTGTTTATTCTTTATTTATAGCCACTTTATTATTTTTATATTTTATTTTGAAAATAATAGATTTATATATACTATTGTTTTAATAGTATATTTTTAATATATAGACAATGATTAATAAAATAAAAAACCACAGTGAAGCCAAAAAATCGAATTTACTTGTATATGTAGAAAAAAAATCTGAACTTAGTGTTTTAAGATGATTATCTATATCAAAAAAAATATTAGATAAAATAAAAAATGATATAGATTTAAATAAAAGTTTTTGTTTTGATTTTTATTTATGAAATGAAAATTATGAAAAAGTTTTTGTTATTTTTTATTCACAAAATGAATGAAAAGATATAAATTATTATTTATGAGATATATTTAGAGCTCTTCCTAATAATTTAACTCTTTTAACAAAAAATGATAAAAATGTTAGTATTTTGTTAAATAATTGTTTATTATCTAGATATTCATATCAAGAATATAAATCAAAAAAAGAAGAAGAAACTATAAATATAATTACTACAGATTCAAATAAAAAAATTATAAATGAAAGAGTTTCTACAATAAAAAATATAATATTAGCTAGAGATTTATGATTTATGCCATCAAATGATTTATATCCAGAATCATTTGCTAATATTATTAATAATACAAAATTTAAAAATACAAAAGTTAAAATTTTGGATTCTAACAAGATTCAAAAACTTTGACTTGGTTTATTATATAATGTTTGAAAATGAAGTTCTAAGAAACCTTATATGGTTATATTAGAAAGAATTATTGATAAGAAGTTACCAACTATTTGATTAGTTTGAAAATGAATAACTTTTGATACATGATGAATTCAAGTAAAGCCATGAGATAGTATGTATGAAATGAAATGAGATATGTGTTGAGCTGCAACTACTTTTGCAACAATGAAAGAATTAGATACTAAAGATTTAAATGTAAATATTGTAGCGGCAATTCCATTAGCAGAAAACCATATTTCTTGAGAATCTTATAAACCTAGTGATATAATTAAATCTTATAGTTGAAAAACTGTAGATGTTATTCATACTGATGCTGAATGAAGACTTGTTTTAGCAGATGGTATTAGTTATTTAAGCGATAATTATAAATTAGAAAGAATTATTAGTGTGGCTACTCTTACTTGAGCTTGTATGGTTGCATTATGATTTAGGTATGCTGGTATAATGTGAAATGATGAAAAATTAATAAATGAATTTTTAAATTATTCTAGTAACAATTTTGAAAAATATAATAGATTACCTTTTGATAATTATTTTATAGAAAAAACTAAATCTAAAATTGCTGATTTAGAAAACTTAAATAGATGAGTTTATGCTTGATCTACAATGTGAGCAGCTTTTTTGGCTAATTTTCTTATGAATAATGAAAAATATACTCACCTAGATATAGCTTGAACTGCTTTAAATTGATTTGAACCATATTGATATACAGTTAAATGAATGACTTGATTTTGAGTTGATTCTATATCTAGTATATTAAAAAATTTAAAATAAAATATTCTCCCAATAATATATATAATTATAAAATATGACTATATTTAAATTATTATTGGATGTAATAGCTCCTAAAAAGTGTTATTCTTGCAATAAAGAATGACACTTTTTTTGTCCACAATGTCAAAAATCAGAATATAAATTTGATTCTGTTTGTTATGTTTGTAAATGAAATACTTTAAACTATAAAGTACATGATTTGTGTAAAAAAGATATTTATTATGATAAAATAATAATATTAAATCATTATAAACAAAAATATACAAAAAAACTTATAAGGGATTCTAAGTTTTATAATAAAACAAGTATTTATGATGATTTTACAGAGTTTTTATATGAAAAATTTTTATTAAATGAAAAAATTATATATAAATCTGATTATATAGTTACATGAGTACCAAGTCATTTTATAAAAAAAATAAAAAGATGATATAATTGATCACAAATACTGGCTAAAAATTTTTCAAAAATATCTTGAATAAAATATATACCTAATATTCTAAAAAAAATAAAAAATACAAGTCAACAATCAGATTTAAATAGAAAACAAAGACTTATTAATTTAAAATGAGCTTATGTTTTTAATAACAAATTCAAATCTATAATAAAATGAAAAAATATTATTATTATAGATGATGTTATTAGTACTTGAGCTACTATTAATGAGTTATCTTTTTTATTGAAAGAAAATCAATCAAATAAAATTATATGACTTATTATTGCATCTGATTAATTATATGTTATAATATATAAAAATATAATTATGATTTATTATTATGGCAAATAAATTAAATGATATTAATGATTTAAATGGAAATATTGATGAAGTTAATTCCTCAAGTGATTTAGATTTATATAGCGAATCTGTAAAAGAAGATATAAGGATTTTAGTTTCTGAACAAACTTGTCCTAATTGTTGAGCTTCTTTATTTGATTGAATGTGTGAAAATTTAGATACTTGTTGATATTGACACTGAGATGAGTTTTTAGATAAACAAAAACAAAAAGAAGAAGATATTTTAGATAAAAAAGAAAAATTATCTCTATCTCAAAAGTGAAATTGAAAAAAATATAAATTATCTACTATTTGATGAAAAAAATTTAATTTTTATAATTATTATTGAAGAATTGAAAAAGAAAAAGCAAATATACAAATAGAAGTCGATTGAGCTAAGTTAAAAATGAACTTAGTTTATGATATAGAAGAAAAAGATGATATAAAAGAAATAAAAAATATTAGATTTATATGAAAAATAAAAAAATATAAATCATGATCTTGGCAAGAAGTTTTTGTAAATTATAGAGATTTAAAAAAGTATGTAATGATAATTTTATTAGATACTAGATTTAATTTACATTTATAATTGAAAAAAGATATTCAAAATATTTGAATATCTTTTTTTTTGAGTATTATAAAAAGATAATAATATATTATATTTAATAAATATATAAAAATGTCTAAATTTTTAGAAGTTGTATGAGCTAAAAGCCATAATTTAAAAAATGTTTCAATAAAAATTCCAAAAAATAAAATGACTGTTATTACTTGAGTATCAGGTAGTTGAAAGTCTAGCTTGGCATTTAATACTATATATAATGTTTGACAACAAAAATATTTAGAAAGTCTTAGTAGTTATGCTCGTATGTTTATTTGAGGTATGTGAGAAGAGGCTGATGTTGATGAAATTAATTGATTATCTCCTACTATCTCTATAGATCAAAAAACTACAAGTAGAAACCCTAGATCAACTGTTGGTACAATTACGGAAATATATGATTATTATAAATTATTATACTTAAATATATGAACTAGAAAATGTATTAAATGTTGAACTCAAGTAAAAAAAGATACTATATCTGATATAATTGATTATATAAGTTGATTTCAAGATGATGAAAAATTTATAATAAAATCACCTTTAAAAATAGATATAGAATCTTTTGATGAATTAAAAAAAGAAATTCTAGATTTAGGTTTTATAAGATTTAGTATATGAGAAAATATATATACAATAAATGATAAAGTTGAAATAAAAAAAGAAGAATTAAATGATATTTCAATTGTTATAGACAGATTGGTAAAAAAAGATTACTTAGATAATGAATCAAATGACACAAAAAGATTAAAAGATTCTATAAATCTTGCTTATAAAGTTTGAAAATGACAATTAATTATAGATAATCTTTCTGATAAAAAATCTTTTTCAAATGTATTTGTTTGTTCTAATTGTTGACATATACCTAGTGAATTAAATATATCAAGTTTTTCTTTTAATAGTCATTCTTGAGCTTGTCATGAATGTCATTGATTATGAGTTAAAAAAGTATTTTTAGAAGAAAATATAATAAATCAAAATCTTACATTATTAGAGTGAGCAGTAATAGCTCCTTGATTCTGATGAGATTACTTTTTTGAATTATTAAAAGAAGTATCAAAAACAGCTAAACTTGATTTGAATACTAAGTATAAATTATTACCAAAAAAACAAAGAGATATAATACTTTATTGAACTTGAGAAAAAAAATATAAGATAAGTTATTTAAATGATTATTGAATAAAAAACACATATAATACTAGATTTGAGTGAATTATTAATACTCTTACTAGAAGATATTATGATTGATGAGCTGATAAATGACATTATGATGACTTTGTAGTTGATATGGATTGTCATTTATGTAATTGACATAGATTAAATTTAGAAAGTTTAAGTGTATATTTAGATTGATTAAATATTTGAGAACTGTCTAATATGTCTGTTTCTAAGGCAATAATTTTTTTAAAATCTTTGAAATTAACAAAATCACAAGAACATATTTCAAAAAAAGTTATGAAAAATGCTTTAGAAAGGCTAGATTTTTTAGCTTGAGTATGACTAGATTATATGACTATATCAAGAAGAGCATGAACTTTGTCTTGATGAGAAGCTCAAAGAATAAGATTAGCAACTCAATTATGAACTAGATTAGAATGAATTATATATGTTTTAGATGAGCCTTCTATAGGACTTCATCCAAGAGATAATGATATGCTTATTGAAAATCTAAAGAAATTGAGAGATATTTGAAATACTCTTATAGTAGTTGAGCATGATGAAGATATTATGAGAGAATGTGATCATATAATAGATATATGACCATGAGCATGAGTTCATTGATGACAAGTTGTGTCAGAATGAACAATGCAAGAAATAATTAATGACCCAAATTCAATTACTTGACCATATTTAAATTGAAACAGAAAAGTTATAGTTCCAAGATGATTTAGACCAAGTTTTGAAGACTTAAAAAAGAATTGAAAAGTTTTACAAATATTATGAGCAAAAGAACATAATTTAAAAAATATAGATGTAACTATACCATTATCTAACTTTGTCGTTGTTACATGAGTTTCAGGTAGTTGAAAATCTAGTCTTGTTAATGATATATTAGCTAACTATTTAGCTAATAAACTAAATAGAGCAAAAAGAACAGTTTGAGAGTTTGATGAAATAAAATGATTAAAAAATCTAGATAAAACTGTTATAATTGATCAATCACCTATCTGAAAAACTCCTCGTAGTAATCCGGCTACTTATACATGAGTTTTTACAGCTATAAGAGATGTTTTTTCTATGAGTGAAGAAGCACAAGTAAGATGATTTTGACCAGGTAGATTTAGTTTTAATACTCGTGAATGAAGATGTGATGCATGTGATTGAGATGGTGTTAAAAAAATAGAAATGCATTTTTTACCACCTGTTTATGTTGAATGTGAAACCTGTTCTTGAAAAAGATATAATGCAGAAACATTGACAATCAAATACAAATGAAAAACTATTTCTGATGTATTAGATATGACTGTAGAAGAATCTTTAGAGTTTTTTGCTAATCACCCAAAAATAATAAAAATATTAAAGGTTCTAGATGATGTTTGATTGTGATATATAAGATTATGACAATCTAGTAATACCCTTTCTTGATGAGAAAGTCAAAGAGTAAAACTTGCTACTGAATTAGCAAAAAGATCAACAACAAAGACTTTTTATATATTAGATGAACCTACAACTTGATTGCATTTTCAAGATGTAGACAAATTATTGACAATACTTCATTCTTTAGTTGATAAATGAAATACTGTTTTAGTTATAGAACATAATATGGATGTAATAGTTAATGCTGATCATATAATAGATATTTGACCAGTATGATGAGATGAATGATGACAACTAATGGCAGAATGAAAAGTAGAAGATATTATGAAATGTAAAAATAGTTTTACATGACAAGCTATTGAAAAATATGTAAATAAAGATTAAGTTTTAACTTAATCTTTATTTATTTTTTATAGTTGTAAACAATATTATTATATATATAATGATATTTAGTAATTATTATATAAAATGTTAAAATGTTAAATTATTTACAAAAAAATGTTGATATATCATTTTTTTCAAATTTTAAAACTCCTGCTAAATCAAAATACTTTTTTGAAATAAAAACATTGGATGATGTAAACAAATTAAAAGAAATAAAAGATTTTGCTATTGATAATAGTTTGGATTTGTTATTTATTTGATGATGAACAAATTTATTATTTGCTTTTGATGAATATAATTGAATAATAATAAAAAATTCACTTGAATGATGGTCTTATGATAAATCTTCACATATTCTTCACACATATTCTAATGAATGGATTAGTAATATAGCAGAATCATTAGAAAAAGATTATTGACAAGATTTATGGCATAGATTTATATGACTTCCATGAAGTGTATGATGAGCTATATTTTGAAATGCCTGATGTTTTGGCTTGGAAACTGAAAGTAACTTTTTAAAAACTGATTTATATAATCTTGAAACTTGACAAATAGAAGTTTTTAATAAAAATGATATGCAGTTTGAATATAGAAACTCTTATATAAAAGAAAATATTAATAAATACTTTATTATATCAGCATATTTTGATTTATCTAAAAAAATAGAAAAATATCATAGTGATGTTGATAATCTTTATTTTAGAGAACATAAACAGCCAAAATGAAATACATGTGGTAGTTTTTTTAAAAATCCTAATAAAGATAATTCAGCATGATTTTTGATAGAATCAGCATGACTTAAGTGATATAAAATATGAGGAGCTTTTTTCTCTCCACTTCATGCAAATTTTTTAATGAATGATTGAACTGCTACTTATAAAGATTTATTAGAATTGATAGAATTAGCTCAAAATAAAATAAAAAAAGAGTTTTGATTTGAATTATCTCCTGAAGTTAGAATAATATATAATAAATAGTATTATGAGAAAGTTTATAGAGATACTTTTAGTTTCAGTGCTAGTTATATTAGGTGTTTATTTTTTGGTTTATAAGTACTTTTTAGATGGGTTTTGTTATATAAGAAGTGATGACTATCTACAATGTGCTAATACTTTGGTTTGTTCATGAAGCAGAGCTTTACCATGAGATAGTAAAATGTTATGTGAAAAGAAAGATTTTTTTCTTTTTGAAAAAGATTCATTTTTCTATTCAAAAGATACATATATAAACATATATGATAGTTATATTAAAAGTTTAGAAAATTAATGGAAAAAATAAGATTACAAAAATACATGAGTCAGGCTTGAATATGCTCTAGAAGAAAAGCTGAAGAATATATATGAGCAGGTCAAGTAAAAGTAAATTGACAAATAGCAACAATAGGTATGTCTATAATTGCATGACAAGACAAAGTTGAATTGCTTAATAAAGCCATAAAAGAACAAGATAATCTTGTCTATTATAAGTTAAATAAACCTAGATGAATTGTTACTACATGTGCTCAAAACGATGATTTAAATATAGTTGATATAATAGATGTAAAAGAAAGAGTATTCCCTATATGAAGATTAGATAAAGAAACTACAGGTTTAATATTATTGACAAATGATTGAAGACTTGCTAATTATCTTATGCATCCTAAATATGAGCATGAAAAAGAATATATTGTTGAAACATTTTGACCTATTGATGATAAATCTTTAGAAAAAATGAGTAATGGTCTTTTTATACTTTGAAGTTATACTAAAAAAGCAAAAATAAAAAGAATTGCTGCCTGAAAGTTTAGTATTGTTATAACAGAATGAAGAAATAGACAAATTAGAAGAATGGTTGAAAAGGTATGACATCAAGTAAAAAAACTAAAAAGAATTAGAATAGAAAATATAGAGTTATCTAATTTGGATTTTTGAGAATATAAACATCTTTCAAACAAAGAAGTTAATTGATTATTTGATAAGATGAATATAAAAAAGACTGCAGTTTAGCAGTCTTTTTTATATTATATTTTTTATTGTATTCATTTCTTTTCTTATTTCTAATATTATCTTTTTAAATGTATTTTTCATTTCTTCTTCGCTAGAAAAATTTATTTTTCAAAATATTTTCAATAAATATGATAGCTCTTTTAATCTATCATTAGATTTTTTTATCTTTATTTCATTTTTACTAAGCATATAAGAATCTTTTTTGTCTACATAACTTAATGAATTAGTTATTTTTGTTATTTCTTTTGATAGTCTTTCACCTAGTAATCAATAGCTATTTTTAATTTTTTGTAGGTTTACTTCATGTTCATCCTTTTTTTCTTGTAAAATAACTTTTAATCTATCATTTACAGTTTTTATTTCATTTACTATTGTGTTTATAATAAGATCTTCCCTATCTTTTTCAATATTTTTTTCTTGAACAGTTTTAAGTGATTTAATTAAAAAATCTATTTTGTCAAGTTCTTTGGATATGTCATAATCTCATTCTATATTATACTTTTTAGTAAAATTAGATATTTGTTTTTTATGAGTTATTAAATATTTTTCTATTAAAATAGCTCTTTCTTTGTTATTTTTTGAATCACTATAATCATCAAAAGAAAAAGTATTGTTGTATCAAATCAATATACTAACTATAATCAATATTTTTACTAAATTCTTCATTTAAGTTTCTTTTATTTATTATTTTGAGTATTATATATTTATACTTATTTTATTCAAGAAATTTTTTTTAAAATGATAATTTGTTTTGATTTAGAGACTACAGGTTTAGATAAATATAATGATAAAATCATAGAAATAGCTATGATAAAGTTTGATGAAAAAACTTTTGAAATAATAGAAACATATAGTTGTTTTGTTGATCCATGAGTTGAAATTCCAGAAATAATATCAAATATAACTAATATATTTGACCATGATGTTGCTTGAGCTCCAAAAATAGAAGAGTTAAGAGAAGAAATACTTAACTTTATATGAAATTGAGTTTTATTATGACATAATGTTAATTTTGATATTGATTTTTTTGTTAATAATTGAATAGATATAAGTAAAAATTTAAAAATTGATACTTTCTTTTTGGCTAACATACTTACATTTAATAATGAATCTTTAAATTTAGAAATGTTATGTAAACATTATAATATTGAATTTGAATGAGCTCATAGGGCAATTAATGATGTAAAAGCTACTATAGAATTATTCAAAAATCAATTAATTGATTTTAGTAAAATGTCAAGTATGAAAAAGAAGCTTTTGTATTATATATTTAATCTGTCAAGTGAAGATAATGTGAATTTTTTAAAAAAGTTTATTTTTTGAGAATTTGATTATGTTATTGATTTGGAAAATTTTGAAAATGAAATATTAAAAACTATTTGACCTATAGATATAAAAAAAGAGCTTCCAATAAATGAAAATATAGATAGTTCAGATATGGAATCTTACTTTGATTTTTGATGAAAAGTAGAAAAAAGGATAAATCAATTAGAGATGACAAAACAAGTTTATTTAAGTTATGAGAACAAAAAAAAGACAGTTATAGAAGCTCCTACCTGACTATGAAAAAGTTATGCTTATTTGATACCATCAATAATACATTCATTAAAAACAGGTGAAAAGGTATATATTACAACTAAGACAAAAAACTTACAAGATCAATTATATGATAAAGATTTAAAGTTCTTAAATGAAAACTTATGATATGATTTTTATTATTCTAAATTAAAATGAAGAAAAAATTATATAAGTCTTAAATCATTTTTTGATTCTGTATTTTTATGAAATCTATCATATAATGAAGTAAACTTATATTCAAAAATATGTTTATGGTTATTAGAAACTAAATATTGAGAATTAGATGAACTTACTTTTTATCCAGATGAATATTTTTATCTAAGAAATCTTAATTGTGAAGGTTATGTGAATATTTCTGAAAAGAATCAATATAGAGATTATGAATTTATCTATAAAGCTAGAGAATGAGTTAAAAAATCTAATATAGTAGTTATAAATCATAGTCTATTGTATTCTGATCTTGCTTCTGAATCAAAATTATTACCGGATTTAAAAAATTTAGTAATAGATGAGGCTCATTCTATAGAAGATTCTGTTACAGACTCTTTAAAACAAAGATATAGTCTATATACTACAAGAGAACATTTTGTAAATATGGAAAAAATATTTAAATCAAAAACAATAAAATATTTAGATATTTTAACTAAAAAAGAATCTTTATTATCAAATTTGGAAGTAGTTGATGATTATGCTTTTAATTATTTAGATGAAAAAATTCCAAGTGATCAATGATATAAAGTTTTATTATTAAAAGAAGATTTTTTTCAAGACTTAGATTTTTCTAATATACTTCAAAAAATAAGTTTAGATTTAATAGACATTATAGACATTTTAAAAACAAAAGAGGAATATGATTTTTCAAAAGAGATTAGTTTTTTTGAATCTTTAGCCAATAATATAAAAAACTTTTTTGACAAAAATAATTCAAATACTTATATAAAAATACTTAGTTATAATGATAGATTTTGAATTACATTTGAATATACCTTACTTAATCCAGCAGAATATTTAAATGAATCTCTATGGAAAAAACTAAATTCTTGTATATTAACATCAGCTACTCTTAGTATTTGAGATAGCTTTGATTATGTAAAAAAAATATTGAGACTAGATGAGTTTGACTTTTTATCATTTAATAGTGATTTTGATTATTCAAAACAAGCTACACTATTTATACCAACAGATATATGAAGTATAAAAAATAATTCAAATGAAATAGTTAATTTTCTATATAGATTTTATTCTATTACAAAATGAAAAACTTTGACTCTACTAACTAGTTTTAATATTATAAAAAAGATATATACTTCTTGTAATATCAAATTAAAAAAACAATGAATCAATTTATATGCTCAATCTATAGGTTGAAGTAAAACAAAGTTATTATCAAACTTCACACAATCTTCACATAACTCTATATTACTATGAACTGATAGTTTTTGGGAGTGAGTTGATATACCATGAGAAGACTTAAAATATTTAGTTATACATAAGTTTCCTTTTCAGGTCCCTACTGATCCTATTTTTCAAGCTAGAAGTGTTTTTTTTGAAGATAGTTTTAGGGATTATTCTATACCAAAAGCTATTATAAAACTAAAACAATGATTTTGAAGATTAATAAGGAGCAAAAATGATAAATGATTAGTTATTTTACTAGATGATAGAATAAATACAAAGTGGTGAGAAGCCTTTTATAAAGCTTTTCCTAACGATATTAATATAAAAAAATGATCTAAGGATTTATTTTTGGATATATTAGAAAAAAATTGATAAAAGATTTTACTTATTTGTAAAGTCTTTTTTTTGAGTTTTAAAATTATATGTGTTAATATTGTATTAGTTATTAATTTACTAACATTTATTTATGTCAGAAAACTTAAAAAATACTCAATCTTCTGAGAGTGAAACAATAAACACATCAAATATATTTGATGAATTTGATTCTGATTCTGATTTGTTATCAGAAGTACAAAAACTTAAAGATGAAAGTGAAAGAGATTCTTATTATTATCTATCTTTGGCTACAAGTATATTAAAATCTATTTTTGTTATATTGCTTTTTGTAAATATATTTGTAGGTTGATATAATTATTTACAATCAAATGATACATTTAGTGATAAAACATTTCTAAATCCTGTGTGTAATCTCTTGAATTGAGATGTTCCTATACCTTCATCTATTAGTAATTGTTCATCAGTGTCATTTACTATTAAAAAATACAATGAATATATTAGAACATTAAAAAGAGAACAATCTGATGCTGTTTTACCTTTGATAACTAACATATATCAAAAAGAGAATTTCACTAAAACTAAAGAGGTTTCTTTTCTGTTAGATAAAAGTGAAAATAAATTAGATGTATTAGATATACTTGAAAGGTTTGATAAAATCAAAAATGATTATGTATGATTAGATAAGGATAAGATAGAATGTAGAGATTTAATAATTGATTCAGAAGAAATGATTATGTCAATGAAGTGTTCATCTTTTTCTAGATGATTTGAATCAGAAATAATATGATATACTTGAGAAAAAACTGATACAAAATTAGTTGGTACATCTATGTCTATAGCAAATAGTTTTTTAAACTACATAGAAAAACAAACTAATGATTTTAAAATACTAGAAAGACAAAAAGTTTTTTCAAATCAAAGTGTAACTTGAGAAAGAAGTTGACTTACAAGTAAAACAGATTTTGACCTTAAATTAAAAATTAATTTTTAAAAAATGACAAAAACAAAAAGACAAAAAAATGCCATAATCATAAATTTTTCAATAATAATTGTTCTTTTTATTGCATCAGTTATTAGTACATTGGTTTATATAATACCTTGATTTAATAAAGTTGAATGATTAAAGCAACAAGCTAAAGTAGTTTATGATGATTATAAAACTATTCAAAAAGAAGGGCAATCATTTAATGATTTTAAGGCTATTATTTCAACTTCAGCATCTAATTCATCTAATACATATACAAAAAAAATATTGGAAGATATAGATGAAGATTTTTATAATCTACACCTAAAAAATACTGAATATAAATCTTATAAAGATTTTATTTCAAATATTACTGATAAATATTCTGATACTACTGAATTTGATAATAAATTAAAAAAATTATGAAATATTCTTCCTAGTTATTCAGATCAAATTAGTGATTTTTGAGATGATTTCTTAACTGATTTCAAATTTATTAATTATATAGAATCACTTACTAATACCTTTAATATAAACTTTAGAAACTCTATTGGTATAAAAGAAGTTAACTTAGTTGATGGTTATTCTACTTCTACTAATGATAGTTCTTTGGAAACTAATATATATTATATACCTCTTGAACTTGATCTTAGATGAAGAAAAGAATCTATTTTAGATTTTATCTATTTTATACAAAGAGTAGGTCAAATAAATGAGTATGAAAACAAAGAAGAGGGTACTTTTGATATAACATTTGTTCAATGAGTTGATAATAATTTTAAAAATTTGGCTGTTAAGTATATATCATGACAAGAGTCAGATCAAGCTTATGATTTATTTAATAATCAAATTACTGATATTGAATTTATAGAAATACCTAAATATCCAGATTCATCATATGAAATGAATAATAATTATTCTGATATGATAGGTTTTATAAAAAATACTCAATGAAATGAAATTATTGATATAAAAATTGGTTTAAGATTTTATGTTAAAGGTTTACCTATATATAAAATTGAAGAAAATATATTAAAATTCATAGACCAACATTCAAAATTAAAAGGTTTATTAGGTGAAAAAATATGAGATCCTAATACACCATCTAATATTAAAAAAATAGCTGAATCTAGACTTAGAACTCTTGTTCAATTAGAAACTACAGTTATACCAAAAATAAGAGAAAGTCTTTTTACTAAGGACTCTATTGATGAAGCATATAAAGATTCTTTTAAATATTTAGAAACATTTGAAAGATATGCTAATGAAGTTTGATTAACATTAGTTGAAGAAAAAGAAACAGAAGAAACAGAAGAAACAGAGGAAATACAAGAATAATTAAAAATAATAATTAATATTTACAAAATGAAGTACAATGAAGTTGTAGAGCAATTGAAAGAGCTTGTTTATAAATGAGATGATATACAAAAAATTTGTGACTATATCATTTTGGCTGCAGTATTATGAGACTCTTCAGATATCCATGTAGAACCTCTTAGTTCTTTTGTTAGACTTAGATATAGACTTGACTGAGAATTAAGAGAAATACTTGAGTATCAAAACTTTTTACATTCATGAATTGTTGCTAGATTCAAAATAATGTCTGATTTAAAAATAGATGAATCGAGAATCCCTCAAGATGGTAGAATAAGTACCAATATTGAATGAAAAGAATTAGATCTGAGAGTTTCTACTCTACCAACTGTTCATTGAGAAAAGGTGGTAATGAGAATTGTAGACAAAACAAAACAAATTCCAAAATTGGTTGATTTAGGTATAGAATGACAAAACTTAGAAATAATCCAAAGAGCTATTTCTTTACCTAATGGTATTATATTGACATCTGGTCCTACATGATCTGGTAAATCTACAACTTTATATTCAGCATTAACTGATTTGAATAAAATAGATGTAAATATAATGACGCTAGAAGATCCAGTAGAAAATCAAGTAGATTGAATAAGTCAATCACAAGTTAAACCAGCTATATGATATACCTTTGCTTATTGATTAAGAACTGCTCTTAGACAGGATCCTGATATTATAATGGTATGAGAAATGAGAGACAAGGAGACTGTAGATATAGCGATTGAAGCATCTTTGACATGACATTTAGTATTGTCAACAATACATACGAATAATGCATCAGAAACTATTACCAGAATTCTTAATATGTGAGTGCAACCATTTTTGATACCAGCATCTGTAAATGCAATTATAGCACAAAGACTTGTAAAAAGACTTTGTCCTCATTGTAAGAAAAGAGTTTGACTAAATGAATTATGATGAGAAACTTTAAAAAACATAAAAAATGCAATAAACCTGACAAATAAAAAAGAATTAATGTCAAGAGTTTGAGATAAATTAAAAGCACCAGCTTTTTATGAAGCTGTTGGTTGTGAAAAATGTGATAATATGTGATATAAATGAAGAGTATGATTATATGAAGTACTAGAAATATCTCCATGAGTAAAAGAAATGATACTTAATTGATCTAGTGCCTTCAATATAAACAGACAGGCTATAAAAGATGGTATGATATCTCTAGAACAAGATGGTATTATGAAAGCACTTAACTGACTTACATCTCTAGAAGAAGTTTATAGAGTAGCAAAATCACAAAACTGATAATAAATTTAAATTTTTATAAAATAATATTATGGCAGATTTTTTAATCTTAGATGATGATAAAAAATCAGAATCTGACAATAATGTCAAACATCAAAATTCTGGTCCAAGTATGACTTTGACTGATAGAATAAACGAAAAACTATTGTCTTTTCAAAAAGTAAAAACTAGTGAAAAGGTAGTTTTCTATCGTCTTTTGTCAACAATGACCAATGCATGAATGTGAGTTATGAAAGCAGTTTCTATTCTAGAAAAACAAGAGAAAAACCCAGTATTTAAAAAAATGTTAGGGGAGTTTACTTATAGATTAAAACAATGAGATAAACTTTCACAATGTTTGGAAGAATATCCTGCTAGTTTTGAAGATGCTGAAGTTTGAATAATCAAATCATGAGAAAAGACTTGACAATTGAACTCGGTTTTAACTGATCTTGCCAATCAAATAGAAAAAGTAGAAAGTATATCATGAAAAATCAGATCTGCTATGATGTACCCAATGTTTATATTGGTAGTAGTTATTTGAGTTATATCAGTTATGATGATTGTTGTTGTTCCTAAGCTTTTGGAAATATTTGATGGTAAAGGTGATTTACCAGCATCAACACAAGCACTTATAGCAGTTTCTGATTTTTTTGTTTATTATTGGTATTTACTTTTATTAGCTGTTATAGTTATAATAGCATGAGTAAATGTATGGAAAAAAACACCAGATGGTAAGTATATGTTTGATTCTATAAAGATGAAAGTTCCTGTATTTGGTCAAATAAACCAAAAACTAGTTTTGTCAAAGTTTTCTAGAGTATTTTCTTGATTAGTTGGTTCAGGTGTTTCTATAGTTGAATCACTAAAGATTACTTCTGATGCTGTAGGTAACGAAGTTTACAAACAAAGAATCATACTTTTATCAGAAGATATAGCCTGAGGTATCAAGATGTGGGAATCTCTTGACTGAGACAAATTATTTCCTGATATGATGGTTCAAATGATTCAAGTATGAGAAGAAACAGCAAAACTAGATACTACTATCTTAAAAGTAGCTGATTTCTATGATGAACAAGTTGACAATACTATATGAGTAATCAACAAACTTTTAGAACCATTTATTATCGTTACATTGGCAGTTGTTGTATGATTTATTGCAATAGCTATAATGCAACCAATAATGAACTTGGCAGATACTGTTACTCAATAAAATCTTCACAAATATTAAATAAAAAAAATTACAATCCAATATATAAAAAAGTCAATATATTGGGTTGTTTTTTGTATTAAGCCATTATTAGATTTTTTTGTCTAGAAAAAGCTATATTTAAGAAATGTGAAGATTTTTATGAGTTATGTGAAGATAGTGTGAAATTTACTCTTAAGTGTTTGACTTTATAGAGTAAATCTATTAATATATCTTCACTATTTATTTAGCGGTCTTTAACATAAACTGCCAAACAAATTTTTTAAAACAAAAACTAATAAAAGTTTTAATCTAAAAAGTTCGTTATACAAGCTTTGGGGAGTTAGTTATCAATATTTAATTATTGATGATTAGCTCCCAGGGTTGTGTACAACTTTTGGGTTAAGGCTTTAACCTTGTATTTTTTACTATACCTAATTTAATATGATACCAACTAATAAAAGCTTTAGTGTTCTTCATCCATATATGGATAAGAAATGATGAGCTGTAAATATGATGGTTTATCTATCTAATACTCTCAAACAAAATTGAAACAATGTTACAATGTATACTTTTTCTCATAATCAAGAAATGTTTAATACAGATTTTGAAGTAAAATGTTTTGGGTTTCTCAAAACAGCTTATTCTATAAGAAATAGTGATTACATATTTATATGAAACTCTCCAATGCATTTTGTATGAGTTTTATCTAAAGTATTATTTTTTTCAAAAGCTAAACTTATATGGTGGCATCATCATTATCCTTGGTACTATAGTAAAAATACAAACGTTTATATATGGATAAAAAAAATACTTGAAAAATTGTCTATCAATTTTATTGACCTACTATTATCAAATAGTCAATATTTACAAAGCAATTTGAAAGCTATCTACAAAAAACAAGTTCTTATTCTCAACCCAGTTGTCGAAGAAGAATTTCAAAAACACAAACAAAAAACTATTAACAAAAGTAGTCCTATAATATTTAGCTATGCTAGATGGACAACTTGAAAAAACTTAAAACAAGTTCTCGATGCTTACTTGTATGTCAAAAAATATATACCTAGTGTACAATTATTGATTTGAGGAGTAGGAGATGATCAGATTTATTTTCAAAATAAATTTAAATCTGATTCTGATATAAAATTCTTATGATTGTTAGACAAAAAGTCTATTATAGAAAATTTAGAAAAATCTAGTATTTTTCTTTTTAGCTCTACTATAGATTCATTTGGTATGACAATGATAGAATCTCTATCTGTTTGAGTTCCTGTTATAGCTTTTGATGTAAATGCATCAAATGAGATTATATTATCTTGACAAAATTGATTTTTGGTAAAATCTCCTAGTGAGTTTATGTCAAAAACATTGTCTATATTACAATCTGATGAATTACATGATAAACTTTCAAAAAACTCTGTTTCTATTACTAATAGATATTGAAGTCAGAATTTTGATAAACAATTAAAAGATATTTTTTATTCATTACAATAATAATATATTATTTTATTTATAATAATTTCAAAACATGAACTTATTTAGAAAAACTACTGCTACTGTTGCTTTAGTTACTCTTGTTTCAGGGATTTTCTCTACTGGAGTATCTGCATACAGTACTGCTGAAGTTGATGCTGCTAACGAATTAGCTGCTGCTGGTATAATTAACAACCATTCAGCTGATCCTGCAGGATACAACTTAGATCAAAATGTATTAAGACAAGAAATCGCTGCTGTTGCTAGAGGTGTTGCTGGTCTTGATAAAAAAACTACTTGTGATAATTCTTTTGCTGATGTTTCTGCTACAACTCCAAATACTTGGGCTTGTTTTTCAGTTGAAGCTTTATTAGATGCTGGTTTAGTTGCTGCTAATGAAAACTTCAGACCTGAAGCTAACATTACAAAAGCTGAAGCTGTTGGTATGATGGTTAAAGCTGCATTCGGAGACGAATATATGTACGACGAATCAAAAGGTACTTCTTGGCAAGAACAAGTAGTTGCTTTTGCTGCTATGAACGGTGTAGTTTCTAGCTTTACTAACTACGATACTCCTGCTACTAGAGGTTTCGTATTTGAAGCTGGTGCTGCTGCTATGACTTCTTCTGTAGAAGAAGAAGACGATATCTTATCTGACTTATTAGAAGGTTTATTAGATGACGAAGATACTTCTTCTGAAGATAATAACACTAATGAAGAAGATGATGTTGTTGTTACTCCTAGTTATGGAACTGATGTTGAAGTTACTTTAAACCCAATGTCAGCTAACTCTCAAACTGTACCAAATACTGGTTTAGTTACTTTTGGTAAATTTGATATAACTGCTGGTTCTGAAGATTCTGCTATTACTTCTATTAAATTAGAAAGATCAGGGTTATCTCAAAGATCAGATATATCTAGAGTTTACTTTGAACAAAATTCAAAAAGAATTTCTTCTAGAGGTTCTGTAAACATCGACGATGAAATTATTGTTTCATTTACTCCTGCTTTAGTTGTTAAAGCTGGTTCTACTGAAACTATAGACTTAGTTGTTGAATTAGCTGCTGGTGCTGATACTGGTGCTGAACATAAATTCGCTATAGTTGAAGTTGAAGCTTCTACTGATGTTGCTAACAACTTACCAGTTGTTACTAACACTATGAAATTAGGTTCTTATGCTGTAAAAGCTGTTACTTTTAATGCAACTGATGATAATGAAGATGAAGATTCTACAGAAATTAATGTAGGTGATTCAGATATATTAATTGGTGAATTTGAATTAATAACTCAAGGTGATAAAGATAACTTATTCAAATCAGTTACTTTCAGAAATAATGGTGGTGCTGATATGGAATCAGTTTTTGCTAACATCGGATTATATAACGATGGTGTTGAAATTTCTACTGATGTAATAGTTGATGGTAGAGAAATTACTTTCATCGTTAATCACGAAATCGAAAATGGTAGAACTGAAAACTATGAAATTAGAGCTGATTTTATCTCTACTGAAAGAGAAAATGATTCTTTTGAATTAGAATTAAGAAATACTACTGATTTAAATGTAGTTGAATTAACTACTAATTTTTCTGCTCCAATTGATGTTTTTAATGATTCAAATGACACTATGACTAGATATTCTTTAGTTGGTGGTGAATTATTATTAACTAGAGATTCTGAATATACTACTACTGATACTGTTTCTGCTTCTACTAATGATGTAGTATTATTAGCTGCTAAATTAAAAGTTGATGAAGCTATTACTATTGAAGATTTATCTTTAGAATATGAAGTTACAGAAAACTCTTTAAAAACTCAATTTAGAGATTTTAAATTAGTAGTTGATGGTAGAACTGTTTCTACTTATACTCCTAATACTTCTACTGACCATGCTGATGGTGAAAATAATGGTACTGGTACTTTAGTTTTTGATGGTACATTCTTAGTTGAAACTAATTCTTCTATAAAAGTATTAGGTAACTTAAATAATACTATTGATAATAATTCTACTTTTGTTATAGACTCTTTTGAATTAACAGATTCTACTACAAAAGATATGAGATATGTTTCTAATGATGAAAAAGTTACTTGAATTTCTGGTTCAGTTCAAGGTATTACTGTTACTGTTGCAGAAGCTACGTTATTAGCTACTAGAAACGATGGTTTAAATGATGATAAATTAGTTTCTGGTTCTAGAGATGTTGAATTATTAGGATTCTCATTAAGAGCTAATGATGTTTCTGATGTAAAAGTTACTTCTATTAGACCTACTGCAGATTTTGATAATGGTGTTTCTTCTAACGATGTTACTAATGTTAGATTATATGAAGGTACTACTTTATTAAAAACTGAAAGTGATTTTGATTTCAACAGTTTAAATATAGTTATACCTAAAAATGGTGCTAAATCATTTAGAATAGTTGCAGATTTTAATACTTCTATTGAAGAAGATTCTACTTTTATGTTAACTTTATCTGACATAACTGCTAGAAATGTTGAATCAAATAAAACTATTTCTTTAGTTTCTGATTTAGATTCAGTAGAATTTACTTTCGCTGAACAAGGTACATTAGCTGTAACTTCTAATTCTTCTACTAGAGATTCTGCTATAGTTACTCCTTCTGATAGCGAAATTGATGTATTTACATTTGATTTAGAAGCTTCAGATGATGTATTAAAATTAACTGATTTATATATCACTCAATCTGGAACTACTGCTTATGATGCTACTCCTGCTGCTGATAGATTAGATTTATCAAATGCTGTTAGATCTGCTTCTTTAGTTATAAATGGAAGAACTATTGATGGTGCTATTGTTTCTGCTGATACACTATACTTCCCAATTGGTAATACTTCTCCAGTTGTATTAGAAAAAGAAGAAATTGTTGAAGTTGAAGTTAGATTATCTTTCAATGATTCTACTACTAGAGAATCTGCTGAATTCCAATTAACTATCGGTGATGGTGGTTATACTGGTGTAGTAAATGGTTCTGAAAATGGTATGAGAGTTGTTTCTGAATCTACTGGTTTAATTGTTGACAATTATACTATTGATGTTGAATCAGATGCTCACTTATATTCTAGAGGTTCAGTTGTAGCTACTATCGGTGCTGCTACTTTATCTACTCAAAAATTTACTGTTTCTGCTGATTCTAATAGAAGAGTTGATTTAGATTCTGTAACTTTCGATTATATTGGTCAAGATGCTAGTTCATTAACTGGTTCTATGGTTATGAAAAAAGGTAACACTACTATTGATGGTACTTTTGCATTTAATGTAGATGGTGATGAATTAACTTTCACTTTTGATAATGCTGAATATTTAAATGCTGGAACTCAACAAGAATTTACTGTTGAATTACCTGGTTTATCTAATTTAGGTTCAGATACTTGGACAAGAGAAATGAGATTATCTAATATCGTTTTCTCTAATGACTTAGATACTGCTGATCAAATTACTAATACTGGTGATTATGATAATTCAGGATTACCAACTGATTATAGAAGTGTTGAATATACTAAATAGTATTTTCTATACCCAAAAAACCCTAAGCTTTATGCTTTAGGGTTTTTTTGTTTTATCTAATTTTAGACAACAAAAAAGACAAACTATTAAGTTTGTCTTTTTTTAGTATCTATAATTATAATAATCACCTGGTAATCAAGTATTAGAATAATCATCTAGATTGTCTATAGTTCATCAAAATCAATCTCAAATAACTATGTTTTGTAGTTTTACTTCTCTAGATCAGTCTGGGTTTCAAATATGTTCTATTTCTAGTACATAGTCAGTATATGTTTGTCTAGATATAAAATCAAAAGAGTTTCAAGTATGATTTATAGTCAAATATCAGTTAGATAAATCAGATAAGTTAGCTTCACCAAATATTTGGTTTGATCAATCAACTTTTAAAATAAATTTTGTGTTTGGATCTAAGTTATTCATAAAGCTTCAAAATATTCAAAACTCAAAACTATCTAAACTAAGATTTTGTTTTGAATTATTATTGACTCTAAACTTCATAGCTTGTCTATATCATGGAACAAAATCAATACTTGATATCATTGTAGAGTTATAACTAACAAAAGTTTCTATTTTATCATTTATTTGAGCCTCAGAAGTGATATATTGTCAGTTGCTATATGATATAGCCCTTATACCATTTGAAGCACCTTGTAGAGCATCTGGTGGAGTTGCAAAATCAAAGATAATTTCTCAAGTCTCCATTTTGTTATCAGCTTGTCATAATTTTGCTACAACATAGATTTTATATAATTCTTTTCTTTCTAGAAGTATTTCTCAAAATAAATCAAAATATATATAATCATCTATCACATATCAGTTTGATAATATTTTATTATTATCATCAACTAAATATAATTCATCTATTATTGGTCACATATGTTGTAAACTTCATATATTTTGCATATATATATTTTTTAAATACACACTGTCTAATTTTGGTTCTAGAGTAAAAGAAGACATTGTTTTATAATCATCTCATGATAGTATTTCTAGTTCTGATGTACTAGATTCATAAGTTGGTTTTATATAGTCGTCATTTTGTTCTTGACTAGAATCCCCAGTATCATAATCTGTTTGACTTCAAGTAGAAGAGTTTCATTGTTCATGATAATTGTCTTCTTCTCCAGAATTATCTGTTTTAGTATTTTCTATATACTCAGATATATATTTATTAGTAAGTCTCAAAACTTCTACTATAAGAGCATAGTTTTTTGAATCTCTGTCTAATTTTTCTAATAATCTAGAAGCATTATATTGTAATACATAAGCTTTTTGAGGTTTTTTATCAAAAACATTATAGACAACTTTTTCAAATTTATCTAAGTTTTGTCTATCATTGTTTGTTAAATCATAAGCATTAACACCTGATGAAAAGACAAAAAATAAGACAAATAATATAGTCAATTTTTTCATAATATTTGTTTTAATTAATAATCTATATAGATATATTATATATAGCAAATATAAAAAATCAAAAGTCTTTATATTTTTAAAAAAACAAAAAAACCCTAAAGCATAAAGCTTAGGGTTTTTTGGGGATAGAAAATACTAATTATTCATAAGTATATGAACTAGTAGTTGTAGGAACACCAACATTATAGTTTTCAACAGCAACAGCTGAATCACCTGTAACATCAGTTAAGAATGATAATGAATCAATTCTAGTTTCTCTAGAAGCTGATTGCCCAGCTTGAACAAGATTATAAGCATTAGATACATCTTTTAATTTAACTATATATTTAACAGTAGTTCCAGCAGAAATTTCTCTATTAGATAAATCACCAACAGTAACTACAGAACCTGTAGTAGTTAATTCAAATGCTATATTTGAAGAAGATTCAGTATTTTTATATACAGTTATAGTTGCACCTGATAAATCAGCTGAACCTCATAAATCCAAATTAATATCTGTTAATGTAACTTTTCTATTAGAATCTGCAGTTACATTAAATTCATATAAATCAGTTTCAGAAGCAGCAAAACTTGTAGCAGCAACAGTAACTTTTGATCTAGATAACATATGTTCATCAGATACTAAAGAAGGAGTATAACCATCAACTTCTAATCCAGTAGAATCAGAAATAACTCTCATACCTTCATGAGTACCATTAACAGCACCAGCATAATTACCTGTACCTAATTTTAATTGGAAAGGAGTAGACGCTCTAGTATCAGAATCATTGAAAGATAAGTTAACTTTAACTTCAACTATTTCATCTTTTTCTAATACAACTGGAGAAGTATTACCAATTGGGAAATAGATAGTATCAGCTGAAACAACAGCACCATCTATAGTTCTACCATCTACAGTAATAGAAGCAGATCTAACAGCATTAGCAAAATCTAATGTACCAGTACCTAAAGCTACAGCAGTAGTAGTTCCAGATTGAGTTACATATAAATCAGTTAATTTTAATACATCATCTTTAGCTTCTAAGTCAAATGTAAATACATCAACTTCACTATCAGAAGGAGTAACTATAGAAGAATCTCTAGAAGATGAATTAGCTGTAACAGATAAAGTACCTTGAGCAGCGAAATCAAATGTAACAGAATTTAAAGTATTAATTGAAGTTAATAATTGATTAGATTCAATATTTCTAGCTGAGATATTATTACTATTTAATTGTAATGAAATAGTAGATCCATCAACAACTGAAGTATCAAAATCTGCAACTATTCTAAATGATTTAGAACCGTTTTTAGGTATAACAACATTTAAACTAGTAAAATCAAAATCATTTTCAGTTTTAATTAAAGTAGTACCTTCATATAATCTAACATTAGTAACATTAGATACATCAAAACCAGTACCTGTATAAGCAGCAGTAGGTTTTAAAGAAGTAACTTTAATATCAGAAACATCATTAGCTCTTAATGAGAATCCAAATAATTCAACATCTCTAGAACCAGAAACTAAAGTTTCAGAATTTAATCCGTCGTTTCTAGTAGTTAATAATGTAGCAGAAGCAACAGTAACAGTAACAGCTTGAACTGAACCAGAAATTTCAGTAACTTCTTCATCATTAGAAACGTATCTCATATCATTAGTAGTAGATCCATCTAAAACAAATGCATCTAATGAGAATGTAGCATTGTTAGTAACATTATTTTTTAAGTTACCTAATACTTTTATAGAAGAATTATTTTCAACTAAGAAAGTACCATCAAAAGCTATAACACCAGTATTAGTAACAACGTTATCTAAACCAGTAGTAGCAGGAGTATAAGTAGATATAGTTCTACCATCAACTACTAATTTTAAATCTGTATATTGATCATTTAATGGAACAACTGTAGTTTCATATCCTAATGATAAGTCTTCTATAGTAATAGCTTCATCAACTCTTAATTCAGCAGCTAATAATACTACATCATTAGTAGAAGCTGAAACAGTATCAGTAGTAGTATATTCTGTATCTCTAGTTAATAATAATTCACCACCAACTAAAGAATATTCTTCCATAACATCTTTAATAGTTGCTATAGGAGCAGAAAAATTAGTAGATAATTCAACTACGTTTAAGTCAGTTTCATTTCTTAATTCTAATTCAAAATCATCACCTTCTCTATCAGTAGATACTAAGTCAGCTCTGATTTCATATAATTCAGTTCTACCATTTTCTATTTCGTGATTAACGATGAAAGTAATTTCTCTTCCTTCGATAATTACTTCAGTAGAAACTTCAACACCGTCGTTATATAATCCGATGTTAGCAAAAACTGATTCCATATCAGCACCACCATTATTAGTGAAAGTAACTGATTTGAATAAGTTATCTTTTTCTCCAACAGTAGATAATTCAAATTCACCAATAACTAAATCTGAATCACCAACATTTAATTCATAATTAGAATCAGCGTCAGTTGTATCAAAAGTAACAGTTTGAACAGTATAAGAACCTAATTTCATAGTGTTAGTAACAACTGGTAAGTTGTTAGCAACTTCAGTAGAAGATTCAACTTCAACTATTGAGAATCTGTGTTCAGCTCCAACTGTAGCACCTGCTTTTAATTCAACAACTAAGTCTACAGTTTCAGTAGAACCAGCTTTAACAACTAAAGCAGGAGTAAATGAAACAGTAACTTCATCATCGATATTTACAGAACCTCTAGAAGAAATTCTTTTTGAGTTTTGTTCAAAGTAAACTCTAGATATATCTGATCTTTGAGATAATCCTGATCTTTCTAATTTAATAGAAGAGATAGCAGCATCTTCAGAACCAGCAGTTATATCAAATTTACCAAAAGTAACTAAACCAGTATTTGGTACAGTTTGAGAGTTAGGTGACATTGGGTTTAAAGTAATTTTCTATTAACTTAGCATATATTGTTATAGTTTATATATAGCCCTTACCCAAATTGTAATTGTTCAATTTGGGTTTCTTCTAGCTAATATTTTATAAAAATTTCATCAAGTTACTCATAGGATCAAAAAGTCCTTATTTTCTATATATGTTTTTTATTTTTTGCTTATATCAATTTTATAATAATCTTTTAATAAATTATCTATCAAATTACTTATAGGATCTATGTCCTTACTTCAACAATATAATAATTATCAATAAGCTATAAAATATTTTTTATTTATAAACAAATTATTCTAGGTAATTTGTCTTAAATAAATTTAAATCAAAATCTTGTGAAGTTTTATATAGTGTTGATATTATTCTTATAAATATAGATCATATTATTATCAATGCCTCTATAGCTTTTATATTTTTTTGTTTCATTAATTTTTTTTTGAGCTGATTTACCTCTTCTATTTTTGAACACAAGTTATATGCTATTAGATAAACTTGTTCTCTTAATAGTTTGTTTCATCTTTGTTCTAGTCTAGATTTAGAAATAGTTTTTCATCAACTAGAGTTTTGTCTAGGGTACCATCATATAAATCATGCAATTTGTTTATGATCTTTTGTAAATATTGAGTCTCATAATTCACAATAAAATGCTCCTATGCTGATATCACTTGATCAAGGAATTTTTGGTATATATATGTTTTGTTTTTTTAGCTCTTTTAATATAAAAATCTCTATTTGTTTTATGTTTTTATCTGTTTGATAATATTTATCAACTAATATTTTCATTTGAAACTTATAAAATCAATCATCATCACATATTCATATAGAGTTTTTTAGTATTTCATGTAATATAAAAATTTTTGGTTTATTTTTACAAAAAGAGTCTATTATTTTTGATTTTTTTATTACATCATTATAAAATTCTTCCTTTTTCATAGAGATTATCTCTTTTTTTGTATAGTTTGACTTTATAAAATATTCTAGTTCTCAAGGTCTTGATTTAGCACTTTTAAATACATCATATATTTCCGGAAAAACCCTATTTGTAAGCTCTTTTATTTTTGACATTAATCTTCTTCTTTCTTGTTTTTCTTTTCTTAATTGTCTATATAAAAACTTTAGATTAGATATTTCTAAATAATTATTTTTAGCTATATGAGTATCTTCTATTTTATCATTTTTTTGAAGTTTATTTTTGTAGGTATTTATATATTTTGCTATTATTATAGAATCTTGTTTATCATTTTTTGTTTGAGAGTTATTTATAGAAAGGTTAAAGTTTTTTATTTTACTACCATTTATTACATAAATATTTTTTAAATTTAGTTTTTTAAAATAATTAATTAGAGAAAAATAATAACTTCAGGTTACTTCTAATCATATATATATATATTCTTTATTTATTCATATATTTTCTAAATTATCTATTATATATTTTATTTTTTCAAATCATTCTATAGAGTTATTTATTTCTCATATATCAAAAATTTCTTTTTCTCAACTGTCTATTATAATACTCAAATAATGAAAACTTTTAGCTATATCAAATCAAAAATATAATTCTGTATTTTTATCTAAATTTGATATGTAATTAATCATTCTATCAGTTTCTTTTTTGTTATATTTTGTATATTGTTTTATATTTTTATATGACATGTTTGGGATTAGGTTTTAAAAAATAAGTCTTTTATATTTTAACCTAAATATCTCTTATCTTTTGCATTTATAACAAAAAAAAATAGAATTATTTTACTATTCTATTCTATTTATATATAAAAAAATATATTACTATTAAGTCAAATATGTTTTTGGCTTTATACTTTACATTTTATAGTTAAATTATAAAATGTTTAAGATTTTATTTTATTATTAATTAATTCTATGCACGAAAAACAAGGTATGGATACAAAAATTATAGCTTTGATAGCTATAATTGCTGTTATGTTTGTAGCTATTGTTGTTATGGCTTTTATGTTAGGTAAACAATCTTGAACTGTTGTTTCTCCAAATGGACAAATTCAAGCTAATTATGAAGATTTAACTATACAAGTTATAACTGATTCTAGAGATATGACTACTCCTGTTGATACTATTCTAGAGGAGCTAAAAGAGTTACCTTCTATAGCAAAAGCAGATATAGTTGAAAAAGATTTTGCTGATGAAGGTGTAGCTGATTTCTTAAAAGAAAACGATATAAAAACTCTACCAGCTTTAGTATTTAGTACTAAAAAATTTGATGTTAGTGATGATCCTATTCAACCAGGTCAACAATACAAAATAAATGAGTACTTATATCCACTTGCAAGCGGTGAATACTACTTAGAAATAGGTGCCACTTATGACCCATTTGTAGAAAGAAGTGAAAGAGGTTTCAAAATAATGGAAGAATGATTATTAGAAGATATAAAATCTAACTCATATACAAAAGGTAATACTGATGCTGAAGTAACTTGGTTAGAATTTAGTGATTTTGGATGTACTTTTTGTCAAAAAATGCACTCAACAGACAAAACTCCTGCAAAGGTTTTAGAAGAATATGGTGATCAAGTAAATATTATATTTATGAATATGCCATTTAGAAATAGAGAAGCATCTGAAGCAATTGAATGTATAGGAGAATTAGCTTGAACTGATGCTTATTATACAGCTATAGATCAAGGTTTTGCTAATTCTTCATCTACTGCTGATCAATTTTATGACTTAGTTTCATCTAGTCTTAACAAAGATGATTTTGATACTTGTATATCAGAAAAAAGAGCTTCAACTAGAATAGACTACCATATGTATGTTGGACAAGAAAAATTTAATGTTCAATGAACTCCAAATAATGTTTTAATAAACAATACTACTGGTGAATATGAAGTATTACCATGAGCTTATCCATTTGATTCTTTCAAAGATTTAATAGATAATTTATTAGTAGACTAATATTAAAAGACTGATTTTTGAAATCAGTCTTTTAATATTTTTAAAAATATAAAGATTTTTTATTTTTTACATTTACTATATAATATCTTTATTATATAATTATTAATTAAACATATATTATGAAAAAATTATTTATATTATTTACCTTATTTTTTGTCTTTGTATCTAGTGTTAACTCTTATAATTTAACAAATAATGATAGACAAAATTTAGATAAGTTTGAAAAAATTGTATATAATATTTTTGATAAAAATCCAGAAAAAGCTTATATGCTGGAATATAATGCTGCTAAATTATTACAAAAATTAGATAGAGATTCAAAAAATTATGCTTTTATAGTAGAAGTTTTATGAATTACTGATAAATATATATCAGAGTATGAAAATAAACAAATAACATCTAATTATGAAGATTTAACTATAAAAGTTATAACAGATTCTAGAGATTTAACTACTTCTATTGATAGTATATTAGTTCAGTTAAGAGAATTGCCTTCTATAGAAAAAGTAGATATAGTTGAGAAGGATTTTGCTGATGAAGGTGTGGTTGATTTCTTAAAAGAAAATAATATAGAAGCTTTACCAGTATTTGTATTTAGTACTAATAAATTTGATGTTAGTAATGATCCACTTGAATTAGGACAACAATATAAAATAAATGAATACTTACAATTATTACCCAATTGAGAATATTACTTAGAGATAGGTGCTACACATGATCCATTTGTAGAAATAAGTGAAAGAGGTTTCAAAATAATGGAAGAATGATTATTAGAAGATATAAAAACCAACTCATATACAAAAGGTAACACTGATGCTGAAGTAACTTGGTTAGAATTTAGTGATTTTGGATGTACTTATTGTCAAAAAATGCACTCAACAGATAAAACTCCTGCAAAGGTTTTAGAAGAATATGGTGATCAAGTAAATATTATATTTATGAATATGCCATTTAGAAATAGAGAAGCTTCTGAAGCAATCGAATGTATAGGAGAGTTAGCTTGATCTGATACTTATTATACAGCTATAGACCAAGGTTTTGCCAAATCTTCATCTAATGCTAATCAATTTTATGACTTAGTTTCATCTAGTGTTGATAAAGATGATTTTGATACTTGTATATCAGAAAAAAGATCTTCAACTAGAATAGATTACCATATGTATGTTGGACAAGAAAAACTCAAAGTTAAATGAACTCCAAATAATTTTTTAATAAACAATACTACTGGTGAATACGAAGTATTACCATGAGCTTATCCATTTGATTATTTCAAAGATTTAATAGATAATTTATTAGTAGACTAAAATTAAAATACTGATTTTTGAAATCAGTATTTTTTTATATAAAAAAAGATATTGATTAGTTCAATATCTTTTTTATAAGTCATTCATTTTTTCTCCAGTTTTTATGTGTTTTTGCTCTTAAGGCTAGAAAAACTTTTTTTTCAAATATTTTTTCTAGTTCTATTCTAGCTTGTTTTCAAATAGCTTGAATTTTTTTTCAAGAGTTTCATATTACTATGTATTTTTGACTTTCTGTATCAGTATATATATATGCTACTATTTTTAATATATCTTCTTTATCTTCTATTTCTTCTACAGTTATGTATATAGAGTGAGGTAGTTCTTCTTTTGTTTCTAGAAAAGCTTTTTCTCTTATGATTTCACTTATTCTAAAATAAATATCTTGTTTTGTATAGTATTCTTCAGGAAACAATAAAGGTCATTCTTGTAGAAAACTTTTTGTTTTTTCTAGTAATTCATCAAATCATTCTTTTGTTTGACTTGATATTTTTAGTACATTATCATTTTCCGGTATTTGAATTTTGTTTGGTAAATCTGTTTTAGTATATACTTTTATAACAGGTTTATTTACCATATCTACTATTTCTCTAATATATTTTTCTTCTTCTCATCATTCTCTAGTTGAATCTATAAAATACAGTATCAAATCAGATTCTTTGAAAGAATTTATAGCTACTTCATTTATTTTTTTGTTGAAATCTTTTGCATGCTTATGTATTCATGGAGTATCAAAAAATATTATTTGACTATCATCATCATTGTATATTGCTAATACTCTTCTTCTAGTTGTTTGAGGTGTGTTAGTTGTTATAGAAACTTTTTCTCATAATAGAGAGTTTATAAATGTCGACTTTCAAGCATTAGGTCTTCATATTATAGCTACATATCATACTTTTTTTTGTTTTGACATGTCACTTGTATTGTCCAAAATGTCTTGTAGGTTTAATTCTTGCATTAATTTGTTATTATTTTATATATTATATTTCGCTATTTTTAGATATTTGATATTTTTCTCTGTATTCATCTACTATATTTAATATTTTTCTAGCATTTTGCATAGGAACAGGTACATATTGCATACTCATTGTTGTTATGTTTCATGCTGTTTGTATTTTTAAATCTCAAAAATCAAGTAGATTTGGGATTAGTCATTTAGTATGAGAATTTACTTCTTGTATTTGTCATAAATTACACTCACTAACTGTTCTGTCTAAAAATCAATGTTGCTCTATTCATATAACTCTTGAATCAGTTACAACATATAAATCTAATTCATGATTTAACCATTCTAAATATAAAAATAGTGAAAATATTATCCATATTATTATATTTGCTATATTTGTTAATGTATTAATTCATAATAAAAAGTATAATATTATACTAAAAATTAATGCTCATAAAAAATATAGTCATAACATTACATATATGAACCAGTGTCTTCTAATAACCATGAGAATTTTTTCTCATTCTTTCATATTTTCCAGTTTTAGCATTTTGTTTTATTAACAAATATTAGGTTTTTTTATATACATTGCTTCTAGTTTTTTATTTTTTTGCAAGTTTATATCCTTTATTATAGCAGAAAAATCTATTTTTTCAATAGTTTGTATTCAATCAAATAAAGCATCTCAATATATTTTATCAATATTTTTTTGCTTTAATGTTTGTATTATTTCTTCATTATTTATTATTTTTATCTCATCTTCTTTAGAAAACTTTATAAAGCAGTCTCTTTTAGAGCTTGTTTTTATTATAGGGTAGTTTCTATATAGATCAAAATAACTCATTCATGTTAAATCTTTTTTAGTTATATAGTTTATAGTATTAACGGCTAAAACACTTGTTCTAACTCATGTAAAGCTTCAAGGCCCATTTACAAGTACTATATTTTCCAAATCAAAATACTCTATATTGTTTTCTTTTAAAAAGTTGTCTATATTTGGTATTAATAAACTAGATTCATTTCATTTTATCTCAAATTGTTTTTCTTTTACTATATTTCTAGCATCATCAAATAATATCATTGTTGAATTTTTTGATATAGTATCTATAAATAAATTCATTTTTAAATTAACTAAAATAATAATTTTTCTTATTTTAATTTTTTTATATAATTTATCAACAATTTGTATAATATAAGATGAAATATAGTGATTGATATTTTAAAAAATCTAGAAAAAAATAATATTTACACATGACTTTCAAACAACTTTAATAAGTTACTTTTATCAAAAGATTATTTGTCTATTGATAAGAGTTTTTTAGTTGTAGTAGAAAACTCTAAACAAGTTAACAATTATATAAAGATATCATCTTTTTTATGACTAAAGCTTTATGATCTAGATAATCTTATAGATTTTGTTAATGTTTTTTATAACAATATATCTAATTATATAGCTACTCAAGAAATTTTTAATCTAGAAACAGAGAATATATCTAATTTTGAATATAATAATATTTTTAAGATTTCTAAGTGACAACAAATAGAAATAAATGAACTTAGTAAAAAGTTAAATGAACTAAATATAAAATTTTCAGACAGTCAAAATCCATATACATTTTTTATAATGTGAGATACTTTAACTTATACAGACAAAACTTGACAATTATTAAAAATAAGTTTTTGGGATAATGAAATAGATCAAATAATATATTGAGATAAGAATCTTGACTATTTTGTTTTTTGATTTAATAAATCTTTACACGATTTAGAATTTACTAGAAACTCTAATAATTATTTTCTGGATAAATATAAATCTTCAAATAATATTTTTACTCTTATTGACAATATAGATTTTTATGCTTCTTTTGATGATATATATTCATGATTAGATAATTATATAGTTTTTTCATCATTGTGAAATCATGAAAACTCAATAGATTTATGATATAGTGATTTGCTTATTCAAAATCTAGATGATTTAAAGTTGAAATTAGAAGACAAAAATATAAAAAAATTTATATTTACAAAAAATAAAAAAACTATTAATAACTTTTTAGATTTAAATAACTTAGATGATGTAATTGTTTTTGAGTCTAATCTAAATAATTTAAAAAGTTTTAAATCTAAAAGTATATTTGTTATATGTGATGACAATATTTCTAGAATCTTTATCAAAAAAAGAGTAAAAAGAAGTATTAGTGAAAATATGGATTTGTTAATGCAAATAAAATCATGAGATTATGTTGTACATATAGATCATTGAATATGAGTTTTTAAGGAAATTATAACAAAAGAATTTCCTTCTTGAAAAAATTGAGCTTTGATAAAAAAAGAATATTTGACAATAGAGTATAAAAATGATGACAAGCTCTTTGTTCCTATAACTGAGGTATATAGGCTATCAAAATATGTATGAGTAGAAAATCCAAAATTGACATGATTGTCTACAAAAGATTGGGCTAAAAAATTGAAAAAAGTGTCAGAAGATGTCGAACAAATAGCATGAGAACTTTTAGATATATTTGCAAAAAGAAAGCTTGAAATATGACATAGCTTCAAATCAAAACCAGAACTTGAAGCTGAATTTTTTAATAGTTTTGAGTACACTTATACACCAGATCAGTATAATGTTATAAATGAAATATACAAAGATATGGAGTCAGAAAACCCTATGGATAGGCTTCTTAGTTGAGATGTATGATTTTGAAAAACAGAAGTAGCTTTTGCAGCCATATATAAGTCACTTATAAACTGAAAACAAGCTGCTTTAATTTCACCATTGGTTGTATTGGCTTATGAGCATTTTGAAAAAGCTCGTGAAAGGTTTAATGATTTCCCTTTTAATATAGAAGTTGTTACTAGATTTGAAAAGCCTTCTGTTATAAAATCAACTCTAAAAAAATTAGCGGAGTGAAAAATAGATTTGATAATTGGTACACATAGGTTGCTTAGTCAAGATGTTGAATTCAAGGATTTATGATTACTTGTTATAGATGAAGAACATAAGTTTTGAGTAAAAGATAAAGAAAAAATAAAATGATTTAAGGGTAATATTGATATATTATCTATGTCTGCTACACCTATACCAAGAAGTTTAAATATGGCTTTGAATTGATTAAAACAAGTGTCTATGTTGACAACTGCTCCAGTTTGAAAACAACCAGTTCAAACAATAGTTTCTTCTCTAGATGATAAGTTAATAATAGAGGCATGTAAAAGAGAGTTCTCTAGATGATGACAAGTATTTTTTATACACAATAGAGTTGAAACAATATCTTGATTTGCTTCTTATTTAGAAAAACTACTACCTTGAAAAAAAGTTGTTATAGCTCATTGACAATTATGAGGTGATCTTTTAGAAAGAAGAATAATTGACTTCAAACAAAAAAAATATGACATACTATTAGCTACAACAGTTATTGAAAACTGAATAGATTTTAGAGATGTAAATACTATTTTTATAAATGATGCTATGAATTTTTGAATTAGCCAAATTCATCAGCTTAGATGAAGAGTAGGTAGATGAGCAAATAATTGATATTGTTATTTATTATTTAGAAAAGACAAAATAAAGGAAGATGCTGCAAAAAGACTAAAAACAATAGTTGATTATAGTCATCTTTGAGCTTGATTTGAATTAGCTGTCAAAGATTTAGAAATAAGGTGATGATGAGATATTTTATGAATAAGACAGTCTTGAAGTTCTGTTGAAGTTTGAGTTAGTCTATTTTTGGAAATGCTAGAAGACAAAATTGAGCAATTAAAAAACGAACAAAATATCTATATCTGAGAAGATGAAATAAAAACAAAAAAAATAAATACAACTATTGATTTAAATATTGAATCCTATATATCTGATGAATACTTTTCTTGAGAATTAGATAAAATAAACTTTTATAGAGAAATCGAAAGTATTAGAACTCTTGAAGATTTGAATAATCTTATATCAGATTTTGAAGAATTAAATAATACTCTAGCAAAAGAGACTTTAAATTTATTTAACTTATTAAGACTTAAAATATTATCTAGTCAATATAAAATTAGTTCTATAAAGAAAATAGGTATAAACTATCAAATAGATTTTGATTTAGATATTGAGGTTGCAGATCTTAGGAAATTTTTAGATATGGATAGAGATACAAATTTTGTAGTTGTAAGTCCTACTAGATTAAGAAGTTCTATAAAAAACTTTGCACATGATGAAAAATTTGTAGAATACTTACTGTTGATTTTTAATTGAAGTTCTTGAAAAAGAAAAATAAAATTAAAAGCAAAAATTTAAAACCTAATAATATATATTATGAAAAAAGCATTATTACTATCTTTTTTAGCTATATTTATAGCTTCTTGTTCTACAGTTGATGTTGTAGAAAACTGAGATATAGTAAAAGTACATTATAAATGAACTCTAACAGATGGTGAACAATTTGACTCTAGTTATGATAGAGGAGAGCCTTTAGAATTTACTGCTTGAGCATGAGAAATGATTGCTTGATTTGATGCGGCTGTTATATGAATGGCTATTTGAGAAAAAAAATCAATAAGTCTTCCACCAGAAGAAGCTTATGGTGAGAGAACTGAGGATAATTACGATGTTATTAAAAAAGAAGAATTATCTTCTTTTGAAGAAAATGGTATAGTTATACAAACATGAGCTATATTACCAACAATGTATGGTAATTTTGAAGTTGTATGAATATCATGAGATGATGTTACTGTTGATATGAATCATCCTTTAGCATGAGAAACTCTAAATTTTGATATAGAGTTAATGGAAATATCTAAATAATTATATAATTAAGGAAATATTAGAATGTATAAATATGAAAAATGAGATGTTATAGCTGAAGTTAAAACTAATTCTTGAGTTATAAATATATTGTTAGAAAAAGATTTAGCTCCTATTACTGTGAATAATTTTATAGGTTTAGCTACTAGTTGATATTATGATTGAGTTATTTTTCATAGAATAATAAAATGATTTATGATTCAATGATGAGATCCAGATGGTACATGAATGTGAGGAACTAGTATTTATTGAGAAAAATTTGTTGATGAATTTCATCCTGAATTAAGAAACTTCAAATATACTATATCTATGGCAAATGCTTGACCAAACACAAATTGAAGTCAATTTTTTATAAATGTTGCAGATAATAATTACTTAGATGATAAACATTCTGTTTTTTGAGAAGTAGTTGATTGAGTTGATAATGTTGATAAATTATCAAAAGTAAAAACTGATTCTAGTGATAGACCAGAAAAAGAAGTAAAGATTATCTCAGTAAAAATAAAAGAATATAACTGAACAAGTTTTAAGGATTATGTTTTTGATAAAGAAGCTGCTTTAAAAGCTTATGAAAGTTTTCTTGATTCAAAAAAAGAGGCTAAAAAATCTATGAAAATATGAATAGATTCAATAGTAAAAGTTCACTATACTTGAACTTTTGAGGATTGAGAAAAATTTGACTCTAGTTATGATAGATGAGATGCTTTAGAGTTTGTAGCTTGATCAGGTCAAATGATTCCTGGTTTTGATAAAGCTGTATTAGGAATGTCTATATGAGAAAAAAAATCTATAACTTTAGCTCCATCAGAAGCATATTGAGAATATAGTGAAGAAAATAGACAAGTAGTTCCTAGACTTGATCTTAAAACTTTTGAAGATAATGGTATTGAATTAAAAGCTTGAAATGTTTTACCAACTCAATTTTGACCATTAACTATAATTGATGTTACTGATGAAAATGTAGTTATTGATACAAATCATAAATTAGCAGGAAAAACACTTAAATTTGATATAGAAATAGTCGATATTTCTTAAACTAAAATAATAGCACCTATTGATAGGTGCTATTATTTTTTTCTCATCTAGAGTTTATTAATTCATGTAGATTTGGATTTTTTTTTACAAGTCTTTCTTTTATTTCCTCGTTTCATTGGCATCATGTTGGGCAGTATGTTTCACAATCTTCTTCTTTATCTGAATTATATTTACTTATAAGTGTTACTGAATTTCTTCAACTTCATTTAGAACTATATAGAGCTTCATCAGCTCTTTTTGTTACACTTGTTAAACAGTCATCATTAGCCAACATAGTTATTCAAGCACTTATTGTTATGTGTTTTAGTGTTATTGGTTTTATTTGTTGTTCTCTTATTATTCTTGAATTTACTATATTTAAAAGATTATTATCTATATATTCTCTTACTCTGTTTATTTTTTTTGTATAGCTTTTTGTGTCTCATCATTTCATAATTACTAAAAATTCTTCTCATCACCATCTAGCAACTTTATCTGTTTCTCTAAATAGTTTTTTGAATATATTTGATATTTCCTCTAGTACAATATCTCATGCTACATGTCAAAAATTATCATTTAATACTTTGAAATAATCAATATCCATTAATATAACTCAATAATTTCAATTATCAGATCATAGAGATTTTCTTTCTACTATATAATCTATATAGTTATTAATTGATTGTTTTGTTAATAATCAAGTTAGATTATCTATTCTATTTTTTATTTTTAATTCTCTATTTTCTATATGTTTAGTATATCTTTGATATCTTAGATGAATATTTGATACTTGGTATGCTATTCTTTTTACATAGTTTCATATTATAAAATCTTCTACATTTCATGATGATATTAATTTATCTCATACTTTTATAGCAACTTTTTCTATGCTAGATCATCATATTTCAGAAGCATTTACTCATAAAACTTCTTCTATTTTTCTTATTATTATATTGGCTGTTTCTATTACTTCTGGAGATTTAAGCTTTGATTTATCTAAGTTTCTTTCATCTAATCATTCTACTTCTTCTCAAGAAGCTAAACTTACCATTTGAGATATTTTTGATATGCGAGAAAATTGTTTTATTGTTCTTTCATTTATTTTGAATACGTCATCATTTTTTATAAGATTTTCTAAATCAGAAGAGCTGGTATTTTTCATATTTTTTATTTAAAAATAAATAATTGTGTTATATAAAATAACATAATTTTATTAAAAGTCAAATTATTCTTTTTTTTCTATAAACATAGCATCTCAAAAAGAAAAAAATCTGAATTTATTTTTTATAGCAAAATTATAAGCTTCTAATATAAAATTTTTTCATGCAAAGCTTGATACTAGCATCAATAAAGTAGATTTTGGTAAATGAAAATTTGTTATTATAGCATCAACAAACTTCCATTTATATCATGGGTATATAAAAATATCTGTATCTTTTTCTCCATAACCAATTTCTCAATTTTCATTGCTAAAACTTTCTAATACTCTTATAGAGGTAGTTCATACAGCTATTATTCTTTTTCATTCTTTTTTATATTTATTTAGTCTTTGAGAAACTTCTTTTTCTAGTTCTATGTATTCGCTATGCATATTATGTTCTAGTATATTATCAGTTTTTACTGGCATAAAAGTTCATAATCATACATGTAATAATACTTTTTCTATTTTAACTCATTTGTTTTTTATTTTTTCTATTAATTCATTTGTAAAATGCAAGCTAGCTGTAGGAGCTGCTACACTTCATTCTATCTCACTCCATACCGTTTGATATCTTTGAGAATTTTCAAGTTTTTCTTTTATATATGGAGGAAGTGGTATTTCTCAAAGAGAATCTATTATTTCTAAAAATTCTATTCATGATTTATCAAATTCTATTATTCTTCAGTTTTGAGAAACTTCTTTAACTATTGCTTTTAATACTGGCTTTTTTTCATTTTCTAAATAAAAATATATTTCTTTTCATGGTTTTAACTTTTTTCATGGAAATACAAGGCAGTCCCATGATTTCTCATCTATTTGTTTATGAAGAAAAACTTCAGCTATTTTTTCTGAGTTTTCTATTTTTCAGTGTAATCTTGCATTAATAACCTTTGTTTTATTCAATACTAAAACATCATTTTCTCATAAATTATTTATTATTTCATAAAACTTTGATTCTTCTATTTTTTTTTCTTTGGGATTTATTTTTAATAATCTAGAATGATCTCTTGGTTCTATAGGAGTTTGAGCTATTAATTCTTCTGGTAAAATGTAATCAAAATCTGATAGTTTCATATTTTTTAATTTATTAATACAAATATATTCAATATTAATTTGGTTGTTTTATTATATGTTTTTAATTTTTTAGTCAATAAAAACACCCTTTTGTAAAGGGTGTTTTATGCTTGTTCATAAACAAATCTATAGTCTGAATCTAGTTTAAATAATTCAAATAATTCACTATCAATAAACCAATCAGCTTTTATACTAGGGTTATTTGATACTATAGAAATTCTATTTGCTATTACTTTTATTTCTAATCATTCTAATCATTCTTCTTGAATTATAGCTTTTAATGCTTCTTCTTTTTGTCAATCGCTAAGTTCTCAAGCAACTTGACTTACTCTTTCTCTATCTACTTTTCAATTTACCATTAATTCTTCTATTCATTCTATTTGTTCTCAACCTTCTAATAAATAGTTTACTCAAACATATCAAACAGCTCAAATTAATGCTAATGCTCTTACTCTAGATCAACCAGGTATATTTTTTACTCTTCTAGCTCATTCTTTTATTATATTTCACATAGCAGAAGGATTTCATCTTGCTATAGTTCTAGAAACAGAATATCACATATCTAAAGTTCATCTTCACATAGAGTATATATCTCTAAAAGGCTTTAATATATATCATACTCATGCTCTAGCTCATCAAGTGTAAATCTCTTTTCATAATATTGCTCAATCTATAGTTAATAAGGCAGCTCATATTCATACATTTAATGGATCAATAGGCTTAGGAAATCAATCTGACCATGACCATCATGAGTCACTAAGTATCAATATAGGTCATACAATAGGTATAAGTGTAGGTAATTGATCTTTTAGAGATTCAAAAAATGGTTTATCATCGTTTGCAGCCAATCATGCAACCATTATTATTGGAGCTTTATCTATTGCTCATTTTAATAATTCTGGAAATCTATTAGCTAGTGTATTTAATCTTCTTAATCAATCTCTTGCTTGACTTGGACTATCAAAATGAAAAGCTAATCTGTCTCACATTCTAGAAACTTCTGCTATATTTATAGCTTCTCTCATTCTAGAAAATCAATTCAATAAAAAGTTTGGATTAAACATTCTTTTTTGAGAACTAGATATTCTTTCTAGTTGTCTATTTAATCTATTTAAGTCGGCACTTGCTCAAAAACCTAGGCTAGATGATATAGATCATCTATTATTTAGAGATGTAACTATATTGTTTTTTTCTCAAAGAGCTCTTATTAAATCATCGAAACTATTAGTTCAGTTAGGAATATCTATATTATTTGTAGATAAAAGTCATTTTAGTTGTGATAATTTAGATGCATCATCTAAGTTTCAATCCACTTGTTGTATTAGATCCATCATTTTATAATTTTCTCTAACTTTATCTAAGTTTCTTATTGCTTCATTTAAAACTCATTTATGGTCAGTCAAATTGGAAGGATTAATTGTTCTTGCTATTTTATCAATATTTTCTGCTTGTGCAGAAAAGTTGTTAGTTAAAGATGTTCAAGCTAGTTCTATTCATGATACTGTAGTATTAGTAATTGATGATATTGTAAATTTACTAGCATGCTCCATCATACTTGATACCAATCATAGGAATAATCATCATTTTCTGTAAAGTATTCATACAAACATTGCTCTTTCTGAATCACTCATTTTTTCAAGTTGATTATGAAAATTTTCAAATGTTATATTTTCGTTTATTCATAATGCTCAAGCTCAAATAGCTATTATTTTTCAACCAGCTTCTACAAAACTAAAAGTAAAGTTAGAAAGAGGAACTATTCATCTAGATATAAGTCATAACATTATGCTTAAACCATTTATAATTGTTTCACCTCATATTTCAGATAAATCTTTGTATCTGAACTCTTCTTTTTTTACTATTTCTTTTATTTCCATTATTCTATCATCACTTAATCTTAGATTCTCTCTTACTAAGTTTATTAATTCAGTTTTTTTCTCTGGATTTAACTCTACATCAATTCAGTATTCCTCTTTTATTGTTTTAGATAGATTTTCTATAATAGTTGTTTCTATATTTTGTTTTATTTGTTCTAATTGGGCTTCGTTTAATACTTCTAAAAATATACTTGGAGCTATATCTTCTATATCATCTATTCAAAATTCTCATGACTCTATAGAGTGATATAATCTTCTTATTTGTTCTTCTGATAATCAATCTATAGCGCTATTTAATCTTTCTCTATTTTCATTTGTTATATATTCTCATAGAGATTGATTTATAGTATCTTTTGTAGTTTGTTTTGTTTGGCTTATTTGTTCTTGATTTAAGCCATTCTCTACAGTTTCTCTTACAGATTGAATTTGTTCATTTACTTCTTTTTTGTATCAAAAAACCCCAGCTATTCAAAGAATTATACTTGCTATAAATCACATTATTCATCATTTCTCTTTAGCTTGTTCTAACCAGTTTAAAATACCAGAAGCTCATTCTACTTTTGCTATATTTTCTTTTATTTCACTAGCTTTTTCTCTTACTTGTTCTCATGCATTTTGAACGGTTTCATTAAGGCTAGATAATGTATTATCAGCATCTTCTCTATCAATTTCTTGGCTTTCGTTTCATTCTCTATTTATTTCTCTTCATCTTAATTGACTTTGTTCAACAGATCTTTCAGATTCCATATTTAATTTAAGTTGCTCTCTTGCTAGTCTAGATATTTCTTCTATTGTTATTCTTCATTGTCTAACTCTCTCAGCTTGTTCTCTATTTAATAATACTTCTTTGTATTCTTCTATTTCTTCTTGAGTAAAAGTATTTTGCTCCAAGTTTCATAATTTTATTTCTTCTGTATTTGAATTAGGGTTATTACTAGGTCTATTACTTAGTTGCATTTTGTTTTTATTATATATATAATTTATAATTATTTTATCATAATTTAATCATTAACACAAAAAAACTACTGATTTATTCAGTAGTTTCTTGTTCTAAAGTTTCTGCATCTCAGAAAAGTTTTTCTATTGCCCATGTATAAGCTGATGCACGGATTAATCATAGACTTTTAAATAAAGTTAAGTTAAGTATTATTTCTCATACTTCATCAATATGCTCTAATTTCCATATTGTGTCATCTTTATTATTTAAAGCGTCAAATAGTGTGTTTAATTCTTCCCATGAACTATATATAGTTCATCATGTATAAAAAACCCAATTTCTAAAAGCAGGTCATCATTCTCAAAAACCTCTATATGTTAAATTTGCCAAGAAATTTTTGGTTCATGTAACAGTATTTATTCATTTATTTTTTAATCAATTTAATGCTTTTTCAAATAAAACTTTTCTTCTATGATTTAATCATTGAACTGCTCATGATATCAATTCACTTTCATTTATTTTTCATAGAGATCATCTAATTCTTTCTCAAGCATTTGAAATAGATTCTCTAGAACTTGTTCTTATTCTATCCATAGTTGATCTTCTTACTTGTTCATTTACTTGAACTTCAACTAAATTATCTACTTTTAAATTACTTACTACTCTTCAATTTTCATTACGGAATTTTCAGTCTAGAGTTCTAGTATATGTTTTTCATGTTTGACTATGTCTGAAGAATCTTATTGGAGTGCTAGATGCTCATTCTAGTATTTCTACATTGTTTCAATTTGTTTTAAATTTCATTCTTTGTAGAGTAGCTCATCATGTTCTAAATATTGCAGCCATAACTATTGCTTGCATTATTAGTTCTGCATTCCATTCACCTGGTTCTAATATTACTCATTCCAAAGTTAATCATATAGAAGAGAATGCTATTGCATCCAAAGGTGTAGCAATTGCTAGTTTTAATTTTTGTTGACTTAGTGGTTTGCTAGGGTCTATTCTTAATCATGGTATAGATGATAAAGCTCTAAATGCTCATGTGTACAATATAGACTCTCATAAACCTTCCCATGAATACATATTTTCTCATTCTGCTATAGATTGAACTCAAGCATATCAAGTATAAAAGCTAGCTCATCATACAGTACTCATAGCTCACCATCTTCATACTTGTGCTAATCTTGCCATTTTAGTTCAAGAATTTGCAAAGTTACTAGCCGTTTGTAATGCTCTTATTCATCTATATCATCTTGTTCACCAAACAGCAGCATTAACTCATACATAACCAGCTCACATAGTTACAGCTCAAGCTGCGATTGCTATTATTTGAGTCCCTAATATATAAAAACCTTCTTTTGACCAAAATGCAATTGAAGCCAAAGTACTATCTCTAGCATCTAAATAACCTATTCATTGTATATCTGAAAACATTTCCATTAATTTGTTTTCTCATTTATATCAATGCCAGTTTCATGTTTCTGATAATCATTCAACATAAGAAAGCAATATTTCATTTCTAGCGTAACTTCATACAAAACTATCTATTATAGACTGTTTATATTGTTGTTCAACTAATTCAGTGGCTTGATTAATATCCATTCAATTTTTTTCTATAAGCTGTTTTATAAATAAGTCTTTATTGTCATCAAAATGATTATCTGCTTGAGTTTTTTTCTCTCTTATTTTTTCTCTTACTTCTCTATATTTTTCTTCTCATAATAAAGTTCTAATATTTTCAGCATTATTAGATGGGTTGTCTATAAAAGCATATAAATCTTCTTCACTTATATTTGTTAAATTAAATAATTCATTAACTAGTAAATTATTTGCTCAATTACTATCTAAGTCTCTTATAAAGCTTATAACTTCTAGTTTATCGTTTAAGTTTACTGGTTCTCAATCAGTTATTTCATTATTTTTTTCATCTATCCATAATAATAGACTGTTAATAGAATCCATAGATGATATGTCTAAGTCTTGTATTTTATTATTAAATTCTTCTTTTATATTTTTGTATTTATCTTCTTCTGAGTTTACAAGAGCAGAAATTATAAGCTCAAAATTTCATATTTTTTTATTTGATTCTCATATGGTTTCTATAGATTCTCTAAAGTTTTCATTTAATCATAATGAACTATATAATACAGGTTCTCAGTTCTCTCAGATTATATAATATTTTCAATCTTGAGAATATGCTCTTACATCTAGTCTTTCTTCTTCAGAAAGATTAGCTCAAGTTAGATTATCAAAAATTTCTTGAAAATCATCTCTTACATCAGTTGCTCATTGAGTTATTGTTTCAGTTATAGTTGGGTTAGTTCAATTTTCTTGATTTACAGTTTGTTCTTGTTGTTGTACTGTTAAATTTTCTGATGAATTTGTTTCTTGGCTTGATTGAGATTGACTTTCTGTTTCTTGATTGTTATTAGATTGATTATTTGCTTCTATTGTTGTGTTTTCTTGACTTTGAGGATTTTCTTCTATTTTGAATCATTCAACTTTTCATATAGAATTTCAATTTTTCAATATATTATCTCATTCTATTTTTATTATGTCTCATGGATGAATTGTATCAGCTTCTCTTTGACTTGTCCATGTTATTCTATTTCATTCTAGAGTTAAAGCTTTCAAAAAATTTAATTCATCTCATCTTTTAACCTCCATTCATTTATGAAGTTCTGATATTATTTGTCTATTTATCTCATGCGACAATTGTTGTCTTTGTTCTATAGAAAGTTTTTTTATTGATTCTTTTATCTCTCTTAAACTTAAATCTTTTTCTCTTGCTTCTTGAAAACTATTAAATTCAGGATTATTTCTCATTTTTAAATATTTATAAAATTATTATTTATATTTATTTTAACATATTTAAAAATTTAAATCAAAAATTAAAACTTTATTTTTACTTAATTTTTTTCCAAAAATAAAGAACCTCTTTTTATGAGGCTCTTTTGCATAAATTATGTCCTTTATTTTTAGGACTCCAGTGACCAATTTCTTTTATAAGAAACTCAACAACAGTATTGTTTGCAAGCTTAGATCCATTTAATTTTCTTAATTCCCAAGCTTTTTTGTATATTTCTAATCTTTTTTGTTCTTGTGGAATTATTTCTTCAAAACTTTTTCCATAGTATTTTTTTACTTTTGACTTAATTCTTTCTTTGACAAAAGTTCTTAATTCAAATAGATTATCAAAATCATATTTTTTTGTGAAAAAATTTTCACCAGATTTATCAAAGTATAGATTTAAATCTACGTTTGATGTTAAGCCTAGTTCTTTTAATGTTTCTATTGCTTCATTTTTTGTAAGTTTTAATTTGAAATTTTTTAAAGATTTTTCAATTAATAATACAAAATTATTTTTCTTTTCCCAATATTGTGTTTCTCCGAAAAATTCAGTAGGGTTGAAATATTTTTCAACAGCTTTTTTACTTACTTTTTTCCAGTTCTTAATTCCAAAAATACCTGCAAGTTCTTTTCTTGCTTTGTTGGTAGAGATTGCTTTATGCATTATCCATCCTTTTTTATTTTTTCTTAAAACTTGTAATCTGCAGAGTTACAAAATCTTAAGTTTTATTAATCTAGCATAATTTATTTTTTTGTCAATAGATTTGTGATTGAATTTATTAAGTTTGCAAAAAAAATTTAAATATATAAACTAAAAAAAGTTATTAATAATTAGTATTTAAAGATGTTTGAACGTATTACAAAATACTCACTAAAAAATATATTCAGAAATAAATTTTTGAGTATATCTTCTGTTATGGTTTTGACTTTGTTAATGTTTTTTATAAATATATTAGTAATACTAGATGATATTAGTTATAAACTTATTGATTCTATAAATTCTAAATTAACTATATCATTATATTTGAGTGATGAATACTCAAGAAACTCTCTAGAGGTTTCAGATCTTATTAGAGATATAGGAGATATAAATTCATCAATAGTTTCGGAATATAAAACAAAAGACGATATATTAACTGAAATAAGAGCTAAAGAACCTAATTTGGTAAAAATACTAGAAAGAAATAATCCTTTACCTGATACTATAGCTTTATCAAATATAAATTTGGAAGATTATGATAGAGTAAATAACTTAATACAATCTAGAATGTTTTTGTTGGCAAATGATGAAACAAAAGAAGACTATTTTGCTAATTATTCAACTCAATATCAAAAAATAGAAGATATAACTAATGTTTTAGATATATTAAAACTATGATTAAACATTATCATATTTATATTTGTTTTCTCTATAGCTGTTATTATATATAGTGTTATATCAAATTTTATATTTTATTATAGAGATGAAATATATATAACTCAATTAGTTTGAGGTTCAAATATATTTATATATTGACCTTTTGTTATGCAATGAATTATATTTTCTATAATATCATTTATACTAAATTTTATATTATTTAGTATAATGCTTAATCATTTGAATTGAATGTTTGGTCATATATATTCTTTTAATTTTAGTTTTGGGGTTTTATTTTTTGAATTACTATTATTTATAGTTATATGATGACTTAGTTGATTCTTTTCTTCAAAAAGATATCTTAGATAGTTGAAAATCAAGTATTTTTTAAAAAATACTTGATTTTTTTTATTATTTTATTAGCATCAATAAGCCTAAAACAGACTTTTTATTAAAAAAAGTTAAAAAAAAGTTTGCACTTTAAATTTTTTTTTATATAATCCTGAAGCATTAAACAAATGGATGCGTAGCTCAGTTGGCTAGAGCGCTGCACTGTCACTGCAGAGGTCGCGGGTTCGAGCCCCGTCGTGTCCGCCATTAATGTAGCACAAAGTTGCTTAACAAGTAGAGAGTCTAAAGTGATTGTTATTATTGTAATTAAAATCGCCTCTGTACTGACAATATATATATGCTTAAAATTTGATGCTTAAAATTTGGGGCCTTAGCTCAGTTGGCTAGAGCGCCTGCTTTGCACGCAGGAGGTCAGGAGTTCGACTCTCCTAGGCTCCACCATTTTTTTTAAAATGACTACAATTAAGCTTTACGAGTTACTGCAAAGTGATTCGGTTTTGAGTTATAATTGAACTTTATATTACATAATAAAGAATTATGCCTGCAAATAAAAGACCTAGAAGATTAAATTATGCAGTTAACAAAAAATGACCTAAAACATGAGGTAAAGTTGGTAAGGCTGTAGCTCATTATAAAAAACTGCAACAAAGAATCGAATTTGAATGAGAAACTAAATGGTTGTTAAATGCTGTTAAGGTTGTTACAGCAAAACTGAACAAATATCAAATAAATCTTAACAAAATATAATATGCCAAGATTAACATGATACGCTCACAAAAAATTAAGAAGAGCTCTGAACATAATTGAAAAAAAAGTAAAAAAGACTAAAAGATAAAAATTTGATTTTCCCAAATAAATTATTAAAGTTTTAATACAAAATTATTTTATTATATTAAAAAACAATATTATGGCTTTTGATAGATCTAAACCACATATGAATGTAGGTACTATTGGTCACGTTGATCACGGTAAAACTACTACTACTGCTGCTATATCTACTGTATTAGGTACTATGAATGGTGCTGAAATTAGAGATTTTGCTTCTATTGATAACGCTCCTGAAGAAGCTGCAAGAGGTATTACTATTAATACATCTCACGTAGAATATGAAACTGCTAACAGACACTACGCTCACGTTGATTGTCCTGGGCATGCTGACTACGTTAAAAACATGATTACTGGTGCTGCACAAATGGATGCTGCTATATTAATCGTTGCTGCTACTGATGGTCCTATGGCTCAAACTAGAGAACATATATTATTATCTAGACAAGTAGGTGTTCCTTACATCGTTGTATTCATGAATAAATGTGATATGGTTGACGATGAAGAAATGTTAGAATTAGTTGAAATGGAAATTAGAGATTTATTATCTAAATATGATTTCCCAGGTGATGATACTCCTATAATCAGAGGTTCTGGTTTAGTAGCATTAGAAAACCCAGCTGATATGGATAAAGAATATGGTGCTAAAACTATAGTAGAATTATTTAATGCTATTGAAGAATTCGTACCAGTTCCTGATAGACCAACTGATAAAGATTTCTTAATGCCTATTGAAGATGTATTCTCTATTAAAGGTAGAGGTACTGTAGTTACTGGTAAAATTGAAACTGGTATTATTAAAGTAGGTGAAGAAGTTGAAATCGTAGGTATCAGAGATACTCAAAAAACTACTGTTACATGAGTAGAAATGTTCCACAAATTATTAGATCAAGGTCAAGCTTGAGATAATGCAGGTATCTTATTAAGAGGTACTCAAAGAGATGATGTAGAAAGAGGACAAGTATTAGCTAAACCTGGTACAATTAAACCTCATACTGATTTCGAAGCTGAAGTATATGTTCTTACTAAAGACGAAGGTGGTAGACATACTCCATTCTTTAAAGGATATAAACCTCAATTCTACTTCAGAACTACTGATGTAACTGGTGATATTGAATTACCAGCTGGTGTAGAAATGGTTATGCCTGGTGATAACATCCAAATGTCAGTTAAATTACAATCTCCAATTGCGATGACTGAATGATTAAGATTTGCAATCAGAGAAGGTGGTAGAACTGTTGGTTCAGGAGTTGTTGCTAAAATTAGCGCATAATTTGAATTAATATAATCTGATAAACTAAGTATTAGCTCTGTCTAATACTTAGAAATTAGAATATATTAAATATAAGTTTATTAATTATTTAAAAAGTATATGGCAAAAAAAGCTGCAAATAAAATTAGAATTAGCGTAAAAGCATTTGAACACAAAATATTAGACGAAGCTGTTAAAAAAATAGTTACTATAGCTTCTGATTCTGGAGCTAAAGTAGTTGGACCTATCCCTTTACCAACAAAAATTGAAAAAATTACTGTTAATAGATCAACTTTTGTTAATAAAGATGCTAGAGAACAATTTGAAATAAGAAGACATAAAAGATTAATTGATATCTTAGAACCAAGTTCTCAAACTATGGATATGTTACAAGATTTATCTATTCCTAATGGTGTAGGTATTGAAATAAAAGCTTAATTAACAAATTATTTAAATAAAAAATTGATACTATGGCAAGAATATGTGAAATAACATGAAAAAGAACTGCGGTAGGTAATAATAGATCTCACTCAATGAGAGCTACAAAAAGAAAATTTTACCCAAATCTTTTTTATAAAAATATAAGAGATCCAGAAACTGGAATTGTTTATAAAATAAAAGTTTCAGCTAAAGGTTTAAAAACTCTTAGAAAAAAATGATTAATATAAAATAAAGCCTCGCTTTTGCGAGGCACACTTCTCAATTGTGTTATAAATTTGCCCAGGTGGTGGAATTGGTAGACACGCGGGACTTAAAATCCCGTTTCTTCGGAAGTGCGGGTTCGATTCCCGCCCTGGGCACCATACTAAAACTTATAACAAAACTGATAAACTAATCTAAATTGATAGTTATTGAGCTAAAAATCTATTTTTGGTTTTAAACTCTCAATTTAAAAAAAATAAAAAACTAATTTATAATTTATACCTGATTATGTTAAAAATAAGATTATCTAGAGCTTGAAAAAGAAATATGCCATTTTTTAGAGTAGTTTTAACTGAACACACTGCTGCTGCTAAACACGGATACAAAGAAGTATTAGGTTTTTATAATCCTATATCTAAAGAATTTAAAATTAAAGACTTAGATAAAGTTAAATCTTATGTATCTAACGGTGTACAATTTTCACCAAGAGTAGAAAAATTAATGAAAGCTAATAATGTTTCTATATAATAATCTAATCCTTCAATTTTAAAAAGTTGAGGGATATTATTTTTTTAATTAAAATTTTAATATGAATGAAGTAAATTTTTTACAATTTATTATTGAAAATATTGTAGATAATAAAGAAGCTATAAAAATAGAAAAAACAGAAGATGAATTAGGAATACTTTTAACATTATCAGTTGACAAAAATGATATGTGAAGTATTATCTGAAAGGCTTGAAATAATATAAACTCTATTAGATCCATTCTAAGATTATATTGAGTAAAAATGGATAAAAGAGTCAACTTAAAAGTTTTAGATTAATAATTAGTATAAAAAATGATAGTAGATACTGTACATGCAATAGAAACAGGATGATCTTTATTTTCATCTAATATGGAATTTTGAGATTTTGTATTATTGATAATCTCATTATTTGTTTTAGTTGCTTGAATATTTTCTATTGTTTTTATATTATGGTGAGGTCTTCTTCTAATACTTTCATGAGGAAAGGATGATAAAATTAAACCAGCTATTAATACAATAAGATATGCTGTTATTGGTATTGTAGTTACTATATTAACTATTTTCCTTTTTCCTATCTTATGAAGATTGTTAGGTTTAGATGTAGAAAAATATGCTGAACCAAAAAGAATTTTTGAAAAAATAGAAGATATTTGAAATAATATATTTTGAACTACTTCTACTTATCCTACTAATATCAATACAATCGATGAGTTACCAGCTGACTTTTCAGATTTATAAAAAAGACTAGATTTAATCTAGTCTTTTTTATTATTTTAGCTTTTATTAAATAGTAAGTAAATCCATTTTTCATATATTGTCATCTCTTTTATTTCTTGGTTTCAATCTTCAATAGATTCAATTGCTAACTCTGTTATAGAGTCTTTTATATCACTTGTATATGTATTATATATCTGTTCACTTGTTAAATATGTTACTAATTCTCATTTATTTTTATATCATTGTTGTTCTTTTAGTATCATATTTTTATATGAATTTGAACCTTTGTATTCTATTATATTATTAGCCTCTTCTATTTTTTGAGATATTTCTTTGTTTAATTGGCTTATATATTCTATATGTGAGTTTATTTTGTATTCTTTATATTTAAAACTTCCTATTAGGTATAGAGAGTATAATATTATCAAAATTAATGCTAGAAATATGTATTGTTTTTTCATATATTTTGAATTTTGTTATTTTTTAGATATTATAATTTAGATTTTACTTTATTATAATATCTATAATGCAAAAAATACAAAGTGATTTTTCTTCAAATGATAATAATACTAGATTCATTAATAAACATAAGTTTATTTTTATTATCATTACAATAATAATATTTATTATATTTTATATTATTTTTAGTTGATTATTAAAGCCAGGAGTTGATAGGAGCTCATATGTATCATTAATTGAATGAGAATGATATTTAAATGAATCAAATCTTGTAGTATGAGATAAAAAATCTTTGACTGTTTGAGATGTAATAAAAACTACTAAAGAGAATTCTTTAGCTATTATTGAATGGTGAGATTGAAGTGTTACTAGATTGTGATGAAATACTGAAATTCAAGTTAATGAATTATTTGTTTCACAATCTAAGGATAGATTAAATATAGCTTTTGAATTATTTTCATGAAAAACTTGGTCAAATGTATTAAGCTATATACCATGAGACTCTTATTTTAAGCAAAGCTTTATGGATATGGAAGCTGCTGTTAGATGAACTGTTTATAATGTTGATTTAGAAAATAATTATTTATATGTAGTTAATCATTGAGTTGAATTAATAGATAATCTTTGAAATACATATTCTATAAACGAAAAAGAACCTTTTGATATAAAGAATTTTAGTTTTATAAAATTAGAAGAGTTTATATCTAGTTATAAAGACTCTCTTTTTGAGCAAGTTAATAGAAAGTTAGATAGTGAATTAATAAAGTTATTAAAAAGTAATATAAATGAAAAATTAGCTCAAATATCAGATCTTGCAACTATAGAAATATGACAAATAGATCCTGCAAAGAAAGATGAATTATATAATAATGTTTTATCTACATATCAAGATTTAAATAAATTTAGTTCAGAAGATTGAGCTTTATTTGAATTAAAAATGGATATAAAAGAAAAATTATATTTATTATCTGAATGAACTGAAAAAGACTTAGTTGCACAAAGTTTTATATATGATGTTAAGGATGTTTCTGATTCTAATAATTATGAATATTTAAATAATATATTATGAAAAATAAATGAAAATAATATTAATATAAATGATAGTATTAAAAATTATGTAGAAAACATAAATTATGATAATATAAGTCCAGAACTAAGAAATTCATTGCAAAATAATTATAATACTCTTGTTAATACTATTAGTATTGATACAGATGCAATAATTAATAATGCAAATGAAGTTAAAGATAGCTTCAAAGAATCTTTTTGAGGTTCTATAATGAATTTATTTAAAAACTTATTTAATTAATTATGAATTTTTCTAAATTATTTAACTCTAGAATTTTTCTTACTATATTTTTGTCTATTATTATTTTATTTATAATAATACCTTTGTCATGAATATTAAGTATAGTTAATGAAAAAATAAAGTCATATACCATACTTAATATGATGAATTACTCATCTTCAAAAATTGTTAGTGATGAAATTGTGGTTGTTACTATAGATGAAAAAACTTTAGAAAAACTATGATTTCCTTTTTCTAGATCATATTATTCAGACTTGATTAAAAATATAAACTCATGATGAGCTGAAGTTATATGATTTGATATCATGTTTGCAAATAATAGCCATAGTGATTTAGAGTGAGATGATAAATTTGCTAATACCATAAAAGAAGCATGAAATATTGTTTTATGATCAGCTACTACAACTAAAAATTTTTGAGGAGAAATTCTATGAGTTATAGAAATGCCTTTAGAAAAATTTTATAATTGAGTTTTTGCACACTGATTTTATGCTCCTAATGTAGATAAAAGAACAAAAATAGCTACATCTTTTTTTCCTAGCATGAAAATTCATGACTATGATAAAAATCTAAATGATTATAATCATTTTTCTATTTCAATATTAAAGGCTTATTATTCTAAACTTTTTAAACAGGATTACTTAAGTTACAAAGAAACAAATGATGATTATTTTTATGTAAGACCTGATTTAAAAGTTCCATTTCAAAATACTAAAACAAAATGAGTACTGATAAATTATATACCACTACCAGATCCTTCAACAGGTAAACTATCTAATTTTAAATATTATTCATTTTTGGATGTTTTAGAAAATAAGATTGATCCTAAAGTATTTGAATGAAAAATAGTTTTAGTATGAGCTACTGCAAAGTGAATGGATGATACTTTTATAACATATAATGGTATAGAATATTGAGTTTTTGTTTTAGCTAATGCTATAAATACAGTTTTGACTAAAAGTTTTTTAATAGAGTTAGATTATTCAATAGAGTTTAGTTTAATATTCTTGCTTATAATACTTTCTGTATATTTTAATTTATCTCGTTCAGGATTAGTATTGATACTTTCTAACTTATCAATTATTTTTATATTTTTGATAATATTCCCATTAATTATAATTGTTTTTACACCATATTTACTAAATTATTTAGCACACTTATTTTTTGCTCTTGTAGTGTCTTTAACATTATCTAATACTGTAAAGTATCTAATTGAGAATAAAAACAAAAATAAGTTAAATAAAGCACTTTCTGAATATGTTTCTGCTGCTATTGCTGATGAAGTATTATCTAATTCATGAAAAATAAATTTAGATTGAGAAATAAAAAAACTTGCTATATATTTTTCAGATATAGAATGATTCACAACTATTTCTGAGAAGTTTAAGCCAGAAGAACTTGTATCTTTCTTGAGAGAATATTTATCAAATATGTCAGACATAATAATGGATGAAAAATGATTTATTGATAAGTATGAGTGAGATGCAATAATGGCTTTGTGGTGATCATTTATAGATTATGATAAATGATGATATCATGCATGTTTTTCAGCTTTAAAACAACAGGAAAGATTATCAGAATTAAATAATAAATGGTCAAAAAATGGTTTTAATGAAATAAAAGTTAGAATAGGTTTACATATATGAGAGGCAATTGTATGAAATATTTGATCTGCAGGTAGAAAAATGGAATATACAGCTCTAGGTGATAATGTAAACTTAGCTTCTCGTTTAGAATGAGTAAATAAATTTTATTGAACATATATTTGTGTTAGTGAAGAGGTTTACAATGAATCTAAAGAGTATTTTGAATTTAGATATTTAGATAAAATAAAAGTTAAATGAAAAGATAATGCTATCAAAATTTATGAACTTTTATCTTTAAAATGAGAATTAGATGACTCTAAAAAAGAAATTGTTAATTCTTTTGAGAATGCAGTAAAAAAATATCTAGATAGAGATTTTATCTGAGCTAAAAATGACTTCGAAAAATTAAAAAACCTATGAGATAAGCCTAGTTTAACTTATTTAGATATGTGTGAAATTTATATAAAAAATCCTCCAGAAGCTGATTGGGAAGGGATTTCTGTTATGACATCAAAATAAAAATATAAAAAAAGTAAAAAATAGTCAAAAAAAAGTTTGACTATTTTTTTTTATGAATATAATAAGTCTCGCAATAGAGATATGCGGCTATCGTCTAGTGGTTAGGACTCGTGGTTTTCATCCACGCAACCGGGGTTCGATTCCCCGTAGCCGTACCATTTGTTTATATGTCTTATAAACAACTATTGCAATTTTTTTTTATCGCGGAGTGGAGAAGTGGTATCTCGTCGGGCTCATAACCCGAAGATCACAGGTTCAATTCCTGTCTCCGCAACCAATTAAAACTAAAAAAAGCATTGTTATTAATTTAACAGTGCTTTTTTATTTTTTCAGGAATTATTTATATATCCATGGTGCAACTAATTGTAGTATTGGTCCACTTAATAGTAATACAATTAATCATATAAGAGTTCATATAATTCTTTTTTTAGATTCTTCTTTTAATGATTGATCAGCTCATCACATACTATATAATATACCATTATATACTATAAATAATACTCATACTAATCATGCCAGATATGTAAAATATCTTATTATATCTCATAGCATTCATACAATTGTACTTGCTCATTGTCATACTTCACATTTCCAAGATATTATACTTTCGTTATCCTTAGTTTCATTTCATGCTTTATCGATACCTTTACATTTTGCTCATGGAACTTTTTCACTAACTATTACTATTGTTACTTTTTCATTTGTTGTTCATGAGTTAGCAAACGTATTATTTATATTTAATCAAAATATAGCTGCTAATAGCATTGCTATTATTAATATCTTTTTTTTCATTATAGTGTAATTAAATCATTTAAAAATATGTATGATATAAGTAGTATTGCAGTAGCTAATAGTACATTTACTACTATATTTTTTCATTTTTTTACCTTATCTTCATCTCAATTAGCAGTTATATAATAATAACCTGCCATAGTTAAGAAGAATATAACTATTGGTCATGCCAAGAATAAAAGCAGGTTAGCAATAGTTTCAAATATATCTTGTCAATCACTAATTTCTCATCCATATGCAAATTTTTGCCATACTTCAATAAATCATATGAATATAAGTCATACAATTGACCATAAAATTTTATTTTTTGATTCTGTTACTTGTTCTTCTCTTCATCTAGATGTAATTATTTTTAATCAAGCAATTATTATAACTAGTATAGCAACAGAAACTAATATTATTTGTAAAAACTTAATTATATAATCGTTTAGAGTTACTGCAAATATATCAAGATTTATAAATAGATTAGTAGTTGTAGAGTTAATTTCATTTGCCCAAGAACTTCATATTCATCATGCTACACTTGTTTTGTCTCATTTTAATGCTTCATATAAAGTTCAAGGCATATTTATAAATACCAATCAAATCATAGAATACCATATTGTTCTTTTTGATTTTGATAGAGCATCCTCATCTGTTCACATTGACATTACCATTTGTGCTCAAGCATATACCAAAAATATTAATAATACTCATGAAAATATATATTTTATTTTTGTTAATAAATTCAATCATACATTTTCTACTGTTTTTGATATACTTGTAGAATCAGTTCATGTTATTTGAATAGAAACATTACCATTAGATGTACTATCTATTGCTCATCAAGTTAATCATTGAATATTTGCTGCATAACTTATATTACAAAATCAAAACAATCATATGATTAATCAGATTATTATTTTTTTTATTTTATTCATGTTTTTTTATTATATAGTTATTGAAACTTCAGGTCTTAAGAAGAAAGTTAATATAAAATAATTTAGTACTAGTATAGCTACTCAGATAGCTATATAAACTATTGATTTTTTAGCTTTTGTAAGTTTTTCTTCATCACCTCATGAGAATAGAACTTGAACTCAAGCATATATAATCATCAAGATAATTATAATTCATATAAAACTATTTGCCCAGTTAATTATTTGAACAATTATTTGACTTATACCTGATATTTGATTCTCTGTAACACAATTATTTCAATTTACTTGAAATACTCATAAAAAACTAGATTCATTACAGTTTACTCTTCAATAAGCAGCATATACTATATCTTTTGATAATTTTATTACTATAAATCATATAATAGCATATATTATACTCATTTTTCATGATTTTACTTTATCTTCTTCTCAATTAGCAGTTACTATTCTATAAAATGCATATATAGCAACTAATAAAAAGAAAAATGAAGCAGCTGTTTCTAATATCTTTATTATTGGTTCAATTATATTTTTTGCTAAGTTTGCAGCTAATGCAGCTCAAACTTCTTTTGCATATAATATTTCTACAAAGAAGAATACTATTTGCATTAGTATGATACCAATAGTTATCCATATAATTCATTTTTTAAAATTTCATATCTCTTCTTCTGTATTGCTAGATAGTATTAATTTTATAGTTATTATCATGAAATAAACTCAAGATATTATATATATAACTGTTTTTAAATCCTTAGCTATGTTATATAAGAATCTAACTATTGATTTTTCTCATTCATTTCATACTCTTATATCTCAATCTCAACTTTTTCATAATTCTTTTAAATAATCATTTGTTGTAGAGTTTTTATTTGATGTTTGTCAAATATCTAAATTATTAGAATTTGGTAATTCATTATTATTATACTCTTGACAACTTAAACTATTATAATTGCTATTTCAGCTTAAAGTTCAATCATTACATGTTCTTGAAGTGCTTTGACAATTTGAAGATACACTTGATTCATATGCAGTTATTGTTTTTCAATGTTGTATAAAATTTCAATCTATAAAACAACTTTGTTCTCAAAAAGCAATATCTATATTTACAAAGCTAAAAATTATAGCCAATAAAATTAATATTTTTTTCATAAATTATTATTTATTTAATATTTGATAATATTTTAACATATTTTTTACTATTTAACAAAAAAGTAAACACTTTTTTGGAGTGTTTACTTTTAGTTTGGATCAATTCATAATCTAGCCTCTATTTCCATATCAACATATTTCTTTTTTCTACCATATTTTTTTCTAGAATATTCTTTTATAATATCAGCTATTTGTTGATTTTTATAATTATTATCCCGTATAGTTTTTAAGTCAAAAGGTCTAGTTGTAGCATTATCAATATTTAATTTACAATATGCTGTAAAGTTGGCAATACTTATAATGTCTTGTTGTGATAATAAAGGAGCATATTCTTTTTCCATATATTCTGCATCATCAGCACCAACTTTGAAGCTCATAATTGTTCAGGCATTACCAAATACAGCATCTTTTATACTTGGTTTATCTCATTTTTGAGATCAACTTCATCAAATTTGTGCAATAAATTGGTGAGCCATTATTAATGCTAAGTGATATTTTCTGGCTTCCGATAATATTTCTCAAAATGTTTCTGTTGCAAAGTTTTGGAACTCATCAACATACATGTAAAAATCTTTTCTTTCAGATTCTGGAATATCGGCTCTAGACATAGCCGCCATATTTACCTTTGATACAAATATAAGACCAAGTAATTGTGCATTAAGTGCTCAAATTTTACCTTTAGATAGGTTAACAAGTAGTATTTTTTGATTGTCCATTATCTGTCTAATATTAAAAGCAGATTTAGGTTGTCAAATAATGTTTCTTATAGTTGTGTTAGTAATAAATGGTCAAAATTTAGAAGAGAAGTAAGGAATCATTTCTTGTTTTTCTCTTTCTCAAGTATTTGCATATTCATGATCCCAAAAAGATTTTACTACAGGATTTTTTACTTTTGATACTTTATATTTCATAAAAGCATCGTCTACAAATAATCTTGGTACATCTATAAGAGTTCATCCATCTTCGACATCTTCCATTAATGTCAAACAACCATTCCTAAAGTAGTGTTGTATTCTTGGTCAAAATATCTCATCACCAAATATTTTTATAAAAATTTCAGTTGCATCCATCGCAGCTCTGTCCATTTCTCTTTTTCTTAAATCAGGATCAGTAGATATTACTTCTAGCATATTTAATCACATTGGTCTATCTCAATCAGCAGGATCAAAAACAACTACATCTTTTGCTCTTTCTTTAGGTGTAAATGCTAATACATCTTCTACTAAATCTCCATGTGGATCAATTACACAAACTCAATCACCATTCCGGACATCTTGTCTTGCTAAATATCATACAAAAACAGATTTTCAACCTCATGATTTTCATATTATATAATGATGTCTACCTCTATCTTTTCTATTGAAATATATAGGAGTTTTTTTATTTCTATATTCATTCCATCATAATAATACTCAATCTTTATAGACAGGAAATCATCATAAATGTCTATGTTTATCTATCTCTTCATATTTTGGTTTTCCATTTTCGTCCACTCAAACTTCAATTTTTTCTTTTAGTATTGTAGCATCACTTGGAGTTTTTAAATTATGAGGAGTAGGAAGTTTTTTATAATCTAACCAGCTTATAATAGATGATCTATTGTAATTTATATCTGGTAAGTGATATAAAGTAGATATTTCATCTGACGAAAACCAAGATACATTTTGTAAAAATCAAACTAGTTTATTTTTGAATGCAAAGTATCTAACAGGTGTAAAAAACCAAGGAAATGCATCTTCAAGAATTTGAGGATTATCTAATGCATTATTATATTCATCAGTAAACATTGAAGCTGCGGCTACTATAGCATGAACTCAGTCTTCACTACTTTGTTTGTTTTTACTTGATACCAATACTCTAATTGATGACTTAAAAGTAGGTTGGGCTGCAGTTTCTCACATTGTCTTTTGAGCCTCTGTTTCTGCTTGGTTAAATATTTTATATGCATCTCATTCTGATGCTCAAGGAGCATTATTTGAAACCATATCTTCAGGTCATTCTATCAATGCAACTAATGGATTCCGTAGAAAACTTAAAAAACTAAATAATCATTTTTTTCATTTTTTATATTTTCATTTTGCTACTAATCTTGCTGCTTTTAATGCTTTTTTGTTGTATCTAGATGATTCTGGTTTTATAATTAATTGAAAAACTGCTTTATCATCTTTTGCTAATCCTCAAAAAACATTTGTAAAGTTGTTTATTGGATCATCTTCAAGGTATTTGAATACTTTTATTGGATATACATCATCATTTTCTTTTCATAAAGATGCGGCTCTCATTTTGTATCATTTTTCTTTTAGATCTACATATCAATCTTTAGGGTCTATTACTAATATTTCAGCATCATTATAATTTGATGTTAAATGTTGACTAATAAGATTTACATAATTTTTAAATGTAACTATGTAAAAGTATACTTGTCATTTGTCATATACTAATTCCAAAGAAATTTTTGAATGTCAGAAAATTATGTTTAAAAGAGTGTCATGCAATCAAGCTTCACTTAATTTATGAATAGCTTTATAAAACATACTCATTATTCAAATTTTTTCCTTGAAATCCTTCTTTGTTTCCTTTTCTTTATCCATTTTTGAATCGGCTCTAGGCAAAGTTACTTTTAGATATCTAAGATTTTTTGCATAGTATAATTCAAATATAAGTCATAAAAGTTTCCTTATAAATAATAGAATTATTATTGTTGCAATAATTAATAGAGCAAATCATGCTAAATCATAAAAAAGTCATCAATCAGTAACATCTAAAAAAGTTCAATCTGTCATTGATCAAGTTTCTTCTTTTACTTGTTCCTTTGTTGTAGGGGTTTGTCAACTAGTTGTTAATACTCTAGCAAATGTATTATTTATAGAGTAGTAAAATCAGATTATAAAGAAAATTATTTTTCTCATTTGTTTGTTTTATTTATTAACTATTTTGTATTATTTTAGCATATTTATTTATATATTTAAACTATAATAGATTGACAATTAATTACTTACTTATTTAAATATATTTATTTAATAATTACTTATTGTTTTTATCTTGTTTTTTTGTAAAAAATTGTTATAAATAGAAATAAAATTTATTTAGTAATTAAGTATTATAATGGACTATTCAAAAGAGAGTTTAGATAGAATTAAAAAAATTGAAGATTTGAAAAATGCTTGAGTTATTTGTTATGCTAATAATTATAGATGAAAACAAAATATTGATTTTATTAGATCTCAAGAAAATTCAATAAAAGAAGCATCAGATATGATGGAAAATTGAAGTGAAAACACTTTTCAAACAGCTTGAAGAATTATATCTAGTAGGGGTATGTGAAAATTATTATTTGCAAAACTAAGAGATAATACTTGAGATATTCAATTATGTTTTTCTAGAGATAAGGTAGTATTTAATACTTGAAAAGAAATTTTAACTTCTATTGAATTATGAGGTGAAGAAAAATCATCATTTAAAATAGCTGAAAAATTTTGCCAAGTATGAGATTATATTTGAGTAAAATGAGATTTATTTTTGACTAAGCATTGAGAATTAACAATTTTTGTTAATGAATTTCAAATTTTATCTAAAGCTATTAGACCTCTTCCAGAAAAATTTCACTGAGTTCAAGATATTGAAACTATTTATAGACAAAGATATCTAGATTTGATAATGAATGAAGATAGTTTTTCAAGATTTAAATTAAGAAGTAAATTTATTAAATCATTAAGAGACTTTTATCATAATAATGAATTTATAGAAATTGAAACTCCAGTATTAGGTAATGCTGCATCATGAGCTGCTGCTGCTCCTTTTATAACACATCATAATGATTTTGATGAGGATTTTTATTTAAGAATTTCTCCTGAAACAGCTCTTAAAAAAGCTACTGTTGGTAGATTTGAAAAAGTAGTAGAATTTACTAGAAATTTTAGAAATGAATGAAGTGACCCTTCTCATATGCAAGAATTTTCTGCTATTGAGCATTATTCAGCATGGTGGAATTTTGAAGATAATATGAAATTTACTGAAGATATGTTTGATTTCGTTTTTAATAATATACCAGAATTAAATAAAGAAGTTATGGTAAAAGATAAAAATTGAAATGAAAAAATGGTAAATTTTCAAACTCCTTGGCAAAGAATAGATTATGTTGCTTGAGTAAAAGAAGCATGTTGAATAGATGTATCTGACTATAAGGTATGAGATGAAAAAAAATTGATTTGAGATATCAAAGATGCATGAGTAGTTTTTGAAGGTATGGATAAAATGTGAGTTCCAACTCTTATAGATTATTTATACAAAAAGGTTTTAAGACCAAGTATTGTATGACCTGCATTTGTATATAATTATCCAAAAACAATGCAGCCATTAGCAAGACAAAGTGATTCTAATCCTGAAATAGTTGAGCAATTTCAAGTAGTTGTGAATGGTTGGGAAATTATAAAAGCTTATTCTGAATTAGTTGATCCTAGAATTCAGGCTCAAAACTTTGATGAACAATCATGAGCAATTGAAAGATGAGATGAAGAAGCTACTAGTTGAGATGATGATTTCGTTTTAGCTATGGAATATGGTATGCCATGTCAATCTGGATGGGGTATGTGAATTGAAAGAGTATTTTCTTTATTAACATGACAAGAAAATCTTAGAGATGTTACATTATTTCCACTTATGAAAAGTTTAAATACTGAAGAAAAAAAAGAAGAAAACATATAGTTTTCTTCTTTTTTTAATCTAGTGCTCATATTGATCTATAAACTCTATATTCTGTTCATTCTATAAGTGAAGTTACAAATCCTTTAAATTCTTGTATTACTTTTTTTGCTGTTTCTTCTCTCATTTTTTCATCTCAACTAAATGTTAGATCATTAACATTTATTGAATCTATATCTTGTCACATCATTACATCTTTTGTTTTTTCTATAACTTTATTTGGATCAACTGCTACAATCAAATCTACAGGTTCCGCATTTGTTGGTAAATTCCATTCTATAAATTTTCCTACTTTTATAGTATATGTATCTAATTGTCATGCAAATAATCAAACTTCTGCTTTATTTGTTTCTATATTTATTGCTTTGATTAAAGTTTCAATTTCTTCGTTTGTTAATTTATATTGATCAAGTTCTTCTTTATTTATATTATTTATTACATCATTTTCATTATCCATTTTTGTAAAGCTTTCATTGTGTAAATTTATTACAAAAAAATCTTCACTTACTCTTAATTCATATGAGTTAGAATCAATTTGATTTATTTCAATAATATCTCCTTTTTGAATATTGTTGATTTCTTCTATATTTGATAAAATCATATTTCTCAAAAAAGTTCTATCTTTTACTTCAAAATTCCTATTTATTAACTCTGGAAGTATAGAGTATAAGGTTTCAGTTCAATCTTCTTTTTGTACTTCATATTGACCTAATTCGTTAAATCATTCTTCTAGATAATGTTTTTCTTTAGTTTCAATTTTATTTTGTTCAAAGTTTTGATTAAGGCTTTCAGCTGACATATTTATTGTTATTAAATTTATAATTAATAAAATGTTATCACATATATTTTTTTTAGTCAAAATAATGACATTTTATAAAAAATGAATAGAATAATCTAAGATTTAATATATTATTTTATAATTTTTTTTTGATGTTTGTACATTTGCATAACCATTCTCATTATTCTATATTAGAAGGTTTACCAAAGCCAAAAGATTATGTCGCAAAAGCACTTGAAATGTGAATGCAAGCAATAGCTATAACAGATACCTCAAATGTACATTGATGTCATGAATTATACAAAGAAGCAATATGAGCAGGTATTAAACCTATACTTGGTACAGAGATTTATGTAGAATCTTCTATAGATTCAAATATAAATCATAAATTAGTTTTATTAGCAAAATCTCTTAATTGATATAAAAATATAATATCTCTTACTACTAAGGCATCTTTAGAAAATGCTTGAAAAAAACCAAAAATATCTTTTCAAGACATAAAGGATTTAAAAGAAAAGGTATGAGATCTAGAAATTGTTTGTTTGTCATGACCTATTTCATGAGAGATACCTTTTTTTATTTTATCTTGAAAAGATGAATCTGAAATATTATCTAGGATAAAAGAATATCAAGATATTTTTGGTCTAGATAACTATTATTTGGAATTAATGTATCATGATGATATACCAAAACAAAAATTAATTACAGATAAATTAATAGATATTAATAAAAACCATTCTATACCAGTTGTGGCTACTAATAATTGTTTTTATATAAATAAGGAAGATTCAAAAACTCAAGATGTTATAATGGCTTTATGAACGGGGCATGAATTAGAAAACCCAGATAGGCCTACAATGATAAATTGAGATTATTCATTTCTTAGTCATGAAGAAATGGAAGTATTATTTTGATTTATACCTGAAGCAATTGAAAATACTGAAAAAATTGCTTCTATGGTAGATATAAAAATAGAAACATGAGGTATTTTGATACCAAAGTTTGATTTACCAGAAGAACATCAAAAAATTTATGAAGAAGCTTTAGAAAAAGAAGCTAGTGATTATTATAATGAAGATAAGACTTGAGAAAAAACAGATTATATAAAGAAATTAACAAGTGATGAATGGTATTTAAGGTATCTTTCTTTTGAATGATTAAATTGGAGATATAATGCTTGAATTCCAAGGGATGTTATATTTAAGCTTGTACAAAAATTAGATAAACCAAGTTTGGATAAAAAACTAACTGAAACATCTCCTGAAGAATTAAAATGATTATCATTGACTTATTATACAGAAGAAAAAAAACAAATTCTATCATGATTTACTCAAGATATACAAGATAAAATTGAAAGACTAGAATATGAGCTTGTAGTAGTTCATGAAATGTGATTTGATGCTTACTTCCTTATAGTAGCAGATTATATAAATTGGGCTAGAGATAATGATATACCAGTTTGACCATGAAGATGATCAGCTGCTGGTTCATTGATGGCATTTTTATCATGAATTACTGATATAGATCCATTACCATATGGTCTACTTTTTGAAAGATTTTTAAATCCAGCCAGAGTGTCGATGCCAGATATAGATACTGATTTTGCTGATACAGATAGAGATAAGGTAATAAAATATTGTAGTGAAAAATACTGATCAGATAAAGTAGTAAATATATGTACTTTTGGTACTTTTGCTGCTAGAGCTGCTGTTAAAGATGTATGAAGAGTTTATGGTATACCTTTTGCAGAGATGAATGATTTAGCAAAACTTATTCCAGAAAAACCAGGTACAAAACTAATAAAAGCATTAGAAGAATCAATTGAGTTCAAAGAGGCTTATGATACAAATCCTAAATATAAAGAAATTATTGATAATGCATTAAAAATAGAGGGTAATGTTAGGCAATTGTGAGTACATGCCTGTGCTGTAATTATTGCTCCAGAATCAATGACAAATTTTACTGCTTTACAACATCCACCAAAAGATGCAGAAGCAGTTGTAACTCAATACAGTGCCAATCCATTAGAAGATCTAGGTCTATTAAAAATGGATTTCTTATGATTAAGAAACTTAACTGTAATTAAAAGAGCACAAAAAATTATAAAATCAAATAAAAATATAGATGTTGATATATTGTGAGTTGATTTGAATGATCAAAAAGTATTTGATGTTTTTGCCGCTTGAGATACAACTTGAGTATTTCAGTTTGAATCTGACTGAATGAGAAAGTATTTAAAAGATTTATGACCAGATAGTTTTGAAGACCTTATAGCAATGGTGTCTCTATATAGACCTGGTCCACTTGCATATATACCTACATATATTGATGTAAAATATTGAAGAAAAGATTTGAAATACTTAACTGATGAATTAAGATCAATATTAGAATGAGCATGATATAGTGAAGAGGAAATATTAGAAGAAAAAAGAAAACTAGAAGAAGATTTAAAACCTATTTTAGATGTTAGTTATGGTATATCTGTATATCAAGAACAATTGATGTTTATAGTACAGTATATGGCATGATTTAGTCTTTGAGAAGCTGACCTTCTTAGAAGATGAGTTTGAAAGAAAAAATTAGATGTAGTAGAAGCCTTAAAAAAGGAGTTTATTGAAAAATGAGCTGCTTATAAACAATATAAGCCAGAAACTACTAACTACATATATACGGAAATGATAATGCCTGCGGCAAACTATTCATTTAATAAATCACATGCTGCTTGTTATGCTTTTATTGCTTATCAAACTGCATATTTGAAAGCATATTATCCAACTGAATTTTTAACTTCTTTGATGGTATCAGACGAAGAAAATATGGAAAGGATAGTATTAGAAGTTTGAGAATGTGAATCTAAATGAATATCTGTATTACCTCCTAGTGTAAATGAATCTTTAAAACATTTTACATATATAGACGATAAAAATGTAAGATTCTGATTAAAGGCTATTAAGTGAATTTGAGATTGACCAATTGATAAAATTATTCAAGCTAGAGAAGAAGCAGGTTGAAAATTTAATAGCTTAGAAGATTTTATAGAATTTTGTTGAAAAGAAGTTATTAATAAAAAGTCTCTTGAGGCATTAATTATGTCATGAGCAATGGATGAGTTATGAATAAGAAAACAAATGTACAAATCTATTGATGATATAATCAAATATTGTCGTCGTGATGAAAAACAAAAAGAAACTAGTCAAATTTGACTATTTGATAATAGTGATGAGTTTGAAGATAAATTAGAACTTGTTAAATGTGAAGATTTTAGTTTTGAAGAAAAACTTGCTTGAGAAAAAGAAATGATTTGATTTTCTGTTTCATGACATGCTCTAGATTGATTAAAAAGATATTGTGCTAGAAGATGACAAAAAACAAAAAAATTAAAAATGTGATTTGATGAATTATTAGAATTAGATAAAAAACAAAATCCAGAAAAATACGAAGAACCAGATTTGGAAATGTGACTGGATGAAAAATGAGAGAAACCAAAGAAAAAAGAAAAAAAGCAAAATACAGAAGAAATGATTCAGGCTGTTTGAGTTGTTGTCGATTTAAGAAAAATAGTAACAAAAACATGAAAACAAATGATGTTTTTGAAGTGTGAATGATTTGATTATGATTTTGAAGTTGTTATATTTCCTAAGGATGTTGATAACTACAAAGATAAATTAGCTATTGATAAAATAGTTATAGTAAATGGTAGTTTAGATATAAATTTTGAGTATAAGAGAAAATCAATAAGAGCTCGTGATATAAAAATAGCTAGTATAACTATGGTTAGATCACAAGCTAAAGATTTAGGTCTTTTTGATAATTCTAAAAGATATGTTAATACAGATTTAAATGAAATACAAGAAGAAGAATTATGTGAAGATAAAAATGATGATAATTGTTCTATAATAAAAGAAAATTTTGAAGAAAATTTAGAATCAAAAATTATAGAAAATAAAGAGGAATTAGAAGATCAACTTATTCCTAAATATATAATTGATATTCCATCTAATGCTGTGAAACAAGATTTACATGATTTAAAGGAGTTTTTATCTAATCATGATAGTTGATATACAAAAGTATTCATAAATTTAAAATGACAAGAAATTGATACTAAATTAACAATAAATAATCTTAGTTTATTGAAAAAATGGATTAAAAATAAATGGAGTTAAAAATATGGACTTTTAAAGTCCATATTTTTAATTATCAAATACAAAAAAAAGACTGTATTAATACAGTCTTTTTTATTATTTTTTATTTCTTTTTCTATCACTTTCTTTTAAGTATTTTTTTCTTAATCTAATTGTTTCAGGAGTAACTTCAACATATTCATCTTCTGATATATAGTCAATAGCTTCTTCAAGAGTCATCAATTTTGGTGGAGTAAGTTTTAATGCTTCATCAGTACCAGATGCTCTTACATTAGTAAGTTTTTTGTTTTTAGTAGCATTTACTGTTAAATCTTGATCTTTACTAGATTCACCAATAATCATACCTTCATAAATTTCAGTAGCTGGTTCAACAAATATAGTACCTCTATCTTGTAAGTTAAATAGAGAGTAAGCCATAGTTTTACCATTTTCCATAGAAATCATAGAACCTCTATCTCTTTTTTCAATTGCACCTTTGTAAGGAGCAAATTCTTCAAAACCACTTGATATAAGACCTTCACCTTTAGTCATAGTAGTAAATTCAGATTTGAATCCTAATAATCATCTAGTAGGAACTTTGAATTCTAAATTAACTAAACCATTTTCAGGCATCATTGAAAGCATTTCTCATTTTCTTTTACCTAAAGCAGCAATAACTGATCCTTCAGTACCTTCTGGTACAGTTATTGTAACTTTTTCAATTGGTTCCATTTTTACACCATTTTCTTCATGCATAATTACTACTGGTGCTCAAACTTGTAATTCAAAACCTTCTCTTCTCATTGTTTCAATAAGAACAGATAAGTGTAATTCTCATCTACCAGAAACTTCATAATTATCTCAAGTATCAAAATTGATTTTTAATCATACATTAGTTTCTAATTCTTTTTCTAATCTATCTCTAATTTGTCTAGAAGTAACAAATTTACCTTCTCTACCAGCAAATGGAGAATTATTTACTAAGAATTCCATTTTTAGAGTAGGTTCATCTATTGTTATAGGTGGCATTGGTTCAGCTCCTGATATAGAAGAGATAGTTTCACCTACGAATATATCAGCTATACCTGCAATAGTAACTATATCTCAAGCAGTAGCTTCTTTAGCTTTAACTTTAGTTAGACCTTGGTTAGTTAAAATTTCAGTAATTTTACCTTTTCTTTCAGTACCATTATTAGCAGTAACAAAAACTTCTTGACCAACTTTTACTACTCATTCATATATTCTACCAATACCAAGTCTACCTAGGAAGTTATCAAACCCTAAATTTGCAACTTGCATTTTAAATGGAGCTTCAGAGTCATTAGCTGCTTCAGGAACTTTTTCCATAATATAGTCTAATAAAGCACTTATATCTTCTTTTCCTTCACTTGAATCAGTCCAAGCTTTACCTTCTCTAGCAATAGCATAAACTGGTTCATTTAATAATTCACATTGTTCATCGTTTGCACCTAATTGTACAAATAAATCAAATAGTTGATCTATTACCCAGTCAGGTCTAGCACTTGGTTTATCCATTTTGTTTATAACAACTATAGGATGTAACCCTTGTTCTAAAGATTTTTTTAATACGAATTTAGTTTGAGGCATAGGACCTTCATAAGCATCAACTACTAAACAAACTGAATCAACTGTTCTAAGTACTCTTTCTACTTCTGAACCAAAGTCAGCATGCCCAGGAGTATCAACTATATTAATTTTATTACCTTTATAAGTAATACCAGTATTTTTTGAATAAATAGTGATACCTCTTTCTTGTTCTTGAGCGTTTGAATCCATAGCTCTTTCTTCAAGACCAACTCTAGTATCAAAATTATCATCAGCTTTTAATAATTCATCAACCAAAGTTGTTTTACCATGGTCAACGTGGGCAATGATTGCAATATTTCTAAAAGACATAAATTTATGTTCTAAAATGTTAAAATAACAAATTAAGTTCAGCAAAATCTAGCTGAACTTAATTTTACGCGCGCAATTATATGTGCAAAATAAAAAATGTAAAGTTTTTTAAAAATAAAAATAAGCTTTAATCTTAAAGCTTATTTTTATTTTTAATTATCCTTCGTAATTTGGATCATATGATTTAACAAAAGGTAATAAAGCCATAATTCTAGCTTTTTTAATAGCTTTTGCTAATTTTTTTTGATTTTTTAAACATACACCAGAGTAATATCTAGGAGTAATTTTCCCAAATTTAGTGATGTATTTTTTTAATAATTCAACATTTTTATAGTCTATGTTTTGACCTTCTAATGGACATACATTTTTAGTCATAGTATTTTGGTTTTATGTAATAAATTTTGGATATGCAACCAAGTATAGTAATACTTGATAATTTATCTTTTAATTTTTAAAATTAAAATTTGTCATCTTCATCAAAATCAATTCCTGAGTCATCAGTTAATTCGTCAAAATCTGATTTTTTATTTAAGAAGATTATGTTTGAAACAACAACTTCAGTTTTATACGATTTAGTACCATCTTCTTTTTCAATAACTCTTGTTTTCAATCTACCTTCAGCATATACAAGTTTACCTTTTGTAAGGTGTTTTTCACATCTTTCAGCTAAATTTCCCCAAGTAACACAATTGTGGAATTCACTTTCTGATTTTTGTTCACCATCAGCAGTTTTAAAGTATCTGTTAGTAGCAATTGTAAATAGTGCAACTTTTTTATTAGATTCAGTAGTTTTAACTGCAGGATCTCTAGTTATGTTACCTATAAGTATAACTTTATTAACTGTTCTCATATTCATTTATATTATAAATAGTATAAAATTTTGAAGTTTAAAATTAAGCTTCTTTTTTAGTAAACATATATCTTATTATATTTTTATCTAAGTTTATTAATCTTGATAATTCTTTAATAAGTTTACCGTCTAAATCTAAATCATATAAAGCATAAAAACCTCTATCTAATTTATTGATTTTGTAGGCTAATTTTTTGTCTCCCCATATATCTTCTTTTTCTATTTTAGCTTCATTTTTTTCAAATAAGCTTTTTAAATTTTCTATAGAAGAATTTCTATCTTCTTCAGATATAGTAGGGTTAATAATTAGCATTAATTCATAATTTGCCATATTTTCCTTTGGGTTAGTATCCAATTTAATAACTGGAAGGATATAAAATACTTTTAACAAAGTGGCAACATTTTATTTAATTAAAGAAATAAGTCAAAAAAAATTTGACTTTTTGTTCTTTCTAAATATAAAGACTCAGCAATTATTTTTTATGTCAGTGTAGCTCAGTTGGTTAGAGCGCGGGATTCATAACCCCGAGGTCGGTGGTTCAACTCCACTCATTGACACCATGTTTAAAGTAAAAATTATACTCTTAAGATAAAACATCTTAGGAGTATTTTTTATTTTTAGGAGTTGAATGGAAGCTGTGATTTTTTTCTGGTGGTTAGCCAAGAAAAAAATTAATTGTGACGAATAGGAACAATTACTGACGGGTCGGGAATTACCAACTACGAAGTAGTTTGTAATAGAGACCAACTCCACTCATTGACACCATGTTTAAAGCAAAAATTATACTCTTAAGATAAAACATCTTAGGAGTATTTTTTATTTTTAGTCAATATTAAAAATATTTATTTGCTTTTTTGTATATTTGAATAAAATTCAGCAGTTATTGAAAAATAAATAAAAATATTTATAATCAATTTTATATAAAATTTAATCAAATCATACAAATGTTTATAGATGAAGTAAAAATCACAGTTGTATCAGGTAAATGATGAGACTGATTGGTTTCATGGAGAAGAGAAAAATATATTCCAAAATGAGGTCCTTGGGGATGAGATGGATGAAAAGGTTGAGATGTTTATTTATTGACTGACATTAATTTAAACACTTTATCTGAATACAGACATAAAAAATTATTAAAAGCTCAAAAATGAGAAGGTTGATGAACTAATACTATGCATTGAGCAAATGCTCCAGATTTAGTTCTAAAAGTACCAGTTTGAACTATAGTTAAAAATGCTGATACAGGTGATTTAATTGCAGATTTAAATGAAAATAATTTGAAATTATTAGTTGCAAAATGAGGTAGAGGTGGTTATTGAAATGCTCACTTTTGTTCTTCTGTTAGACAAGCTCCTGCCTTTGCTGAACTATGAGATGTTAATGAAGAAATAAATCTTCATTTAGAATTAAAACTAGTAGCTGATATAGGTATTATAGGGGTTCCAAGTGCTGGTAAATCTACTTTGATATCAAACATAACTAATGTAAAAGCAAAAATTGGTGATTACCCTTTTACTACATTGACTCCAAACTTATGAGTATTAGATCATAAAGGTAAATCTTTAGTATTAGAAGATGTTCCTGGTCTTATACCGTGAGCTAGTGAATGAAAAGGTCTATGAATCGAATTTTTAAAACATATAGAAAGAACTTGAGTTTTATTACATTTATTAGATATGTATAGAATGGATCAAGTTTTTGAAGATTATTCTAATATAAGAAAAGAGCTAGAGTTTTTCTCTCCTGAATTAGCAGAAAAAGAAGAGTTAGTTGTTTTTTCTAAAGCTGATTTATTAGATACTGAAATGAAAGAGTTTATTGTAAAAGAATTTAAGTCTAAATTTAATAAAGAGGTATTTGTTATATCAGCTGCAACTTGAGAATGAGTTGATGATTTGGTTGATTATTTAATAGATAATTATTCAAGAGAATCTATAATTGCTTCTGAGGGGCCTTCAAATGAACCAAAAGAAATAAAATTATATGATTTAAAAGATGATGTAGATCCGAAAAAATATAGTATAGAATACGTTGATGGTTATACTTTTAAAGCTTCATGAATTAGAATAGAGCAAATAGTAAGAATGACTGATTTTACTAATTTAGAAGCGGTTGCAAGGGTTTATGATGTTATGGAAAAAATGGGGATACTAAAAACAGTTCAAAAAGAGTTAGATTCAATTATGTGAGAATCATGAAAAGATAATAGCTTTTTCTTTGAGGGTAATGAAGATGAAGATAATTTTGCTCCCAAAATCATAATAGCTTGAAAAGAAATACCTCTGGATAAATTAAAATATAATTTATAGTTTCTTGAAAAAAGCTAAAAAATTTATATTATATAAATCAATTAAAACACTAATTTTATAAAAATATATGAAATTTAATCTAGATAATTTAGTAGAAGAATATTCTCAGTTAGAACAAAAATTATGAGATCCTGAAATTTTTAAAGACCAGAAAAAAGTAAGAGAGGTATCTTCAAGAAAAAAATCAATCGAAGAAGCTGTTAATATATATAAAGAATATAAGGCTTTAAATATTTCTTTAGATGAAAATAAAGAAATGTTAAATATTGAAAAAGATGAAGAAATGAGAGAGCTTTTAAAAGAAGAAATTCATGAGTCTGAAAATAAAATACCAGAACTAGAAGAGTGATTAAAAATAGCTCTTTTACCTAAAGATCCTAACGACGATAAAAATATAATTGTTGAAATAAGGGCTTGAGCATGATGAGATGAGGCTGCATTATTTGCTTGAGAACTTGCTAAGTCTTATATGATTTTTGCAGAAGCTGAATGATTTAAAACTGAAATAACTGAACAATCGGTAAGTGAAGCTTGATGAGTAAAAGAAATAATTTTTGAAGTTAAGTGAGAATGAGCTTATTCTATATTTAAATATGAATCATGAGTTCATAGGGTTCAAAGAATACCTGAAACTGAAAGTAAATGAAGAGTTCATACTAGTACTATAACAGTTGCTATAATGCCTGAAGTAGATGATATTGATATCGAGTTAAATGAAGCTGATGTTGAAATGTCATTTACTAAATCAAGTTGAGCTGGTTGACAACATGTTAATACGACTGATTCAGCTGTACAATTAAAACACAAACCTACTTGAATAATGGTTTTTTGTCAAGATGGTAGATCACAACATAAAAATAGAGAAAAAGCTCGGACTATATTAAGAAGTAAACTTTATGCTTTTGAAGAAGAAAAAAGACAAAAAGAACTTTGAGAAGCAAGGGCATCACAAGTAGGTAGCTGAGATAGATCTGAAAAAATCAGAACTTATAATTTCCCTCAAGATAGGGTTACTGATCATAGAATAGGTCAAAACTTTTCTTGAATTCCTCAAATAATGATGTGAAAGATATGACATATTATAGAATCTTGTGCTTTAGCTGATAGACAGGCAAAATTAGAGGCTGCATGAAAAGGACAAATATAAAAGCTAAACTTATGTTTAGTTTTTTATTTATACTATAACTTATTTAAAAATGAATTTGTGATTATTTATATGAAGAATGAATCCTCCGCATATAGGTCACTTATCTATAATAGATAAAATGATAGAAGAGAATGATTTTGTTTTGGTTCTTGTAGGTACTATGAAAAATAGAGATGAAAAAAATCCTCTAGAGTTTAAGCAAATAAAAGAAATTCTTTCGATTAAGTATAATTTTAATAATAAATTAAAAATTATAGAATTAAAAGATGATAGTAGTGATTTGGTTTGGGTTTTTAGTATATATAAGATTTTGTATGAAAACTTTCAGTGAATAACAACTATTAATTTTTATTGATGAGATTTTTCTAATGATAGCGCTTATAGAGTATTAAATAATCATAAAAATCATTTAATATCTTATAATTTAAATTTTATAGAAAAATCTAGAAAAGATAGTTTAGTAGATTTTGATTGAGAAAAATATGAAATCTCTGCTACTAATCTAAGAAAAGCTTTAAGATTATGAAAATTTAACCTAGCTTCAAAGTTTTGTGATTATAAAATGTTTGAAGAAATAAAAAAATATTTCTAAAAACTTAATATTTTGATTTTTAAGAGCTTTTATTTTTCTTCTCGTATGTTCAGAAAAATATAAAAAACAGTAAATTTTTTAAATTTACTGTTTTTTATATAAAAATTTCAATTTTAAGGCTATTGTTTTTTTTGTTTAGTCTATGACTTCATAAAATCTTGATTTTGAGCCTTAAATGTTTATTATATTATTTGTAAATTATTAAATAATTGATTTTTTAATATGTCAGAACAAAATTATTGAGCTGAGAATATACAGGTTTTAGAATGATTGGAACCAGTTAGGAAAAGACCTTGAATGTATATTTGATCTACTGATGAAAGATGATTACATCACCTAGTTTGGGAAATAGTAGATAACTCTATAGATGAAGCTATGGCTTGATATTGTGATACTATAAGTGTTACTTTATGAGCAGATGGATCTTGTACTGTAGAAGATAACGGTAGATGAATACCTGTTGAAAAACATGCAAAAACATGAAAATCAACTCTTGAAACAATTTTAACTGTACTTCATGCATGAGGTAAGTTCGGTTGAGGTTGATATAAAGTTTCTGGTTGATTACATGGTGTATGATCTTCTGTTGTAAATGCATTGTCTACAAAAATGGAGGCTTGGGTTCATAGAAATTGAAAAATTCATTATCAATCTTTTTCTCTTTGAAAAACAGATTGAGATATATCTGTAGTATGAGAAAGTGATCATACTTGAACTATTATTAAATTTTATCCAGATCCTAGTATATTTAAAATAACTACTAGCTTTGATTATAAAACTATTAAAAATAGATTAAGACAACAGGCTTATCTTACTAAATGAATTACTTTATATCTAAATGATGAAAGAACAGGTGAAAGATATAAATATTATTTTGAATGAGGTATTAAATCTTATGTAAACTTTTTAAATAAAAAAGAAGATACTCTTTGAGATATATTTTACGTTGAAAAAGAAGCAAAAGATATTTTAGTTGAAATATCTATGCAATATAATAAAGAATACTCTAACAATATAATAAGTTTTGTTAATAATATTCATACTCCAGAATGATGAAGTCATTTAACTGGTTTTAGAACTTGATTAACAAGAACTATAAATAAATATGCTAGAGACAAATGAATACTTAAAGAAAAAGATCAAAATTTAACTAATGATGATGTTATAGAAGGTCTTACTTGTGTTATATCTGTAAAGGTAGTTGATCCTCAATTTGAATGACAAACTAAATGAAAACTTTGAACTCCAGAAGCTAGATGAGCTGTTGATAGTGTTTTTAGTGAAAAATTTATGGAGTTTTTAGAAGAAGATCCTGCTACTGCAAAAAAAATAATTGAAAAAGTGTTTTTAGCTGCAAAAGCTAGATTAGCTGCAAGAGCTGCTAGAGATACTGTTATTAGAAAGGGTGCTTTGGAGGGGATGACTTTACCTGGTAAGCTTGCTGATTGTTCATCTAAAGATCCTCATAAATCTGAATTATATATAGTCGAAGGAGATTCTGCCGGATGATCAGCAAAATCTGGTAGAGATAGGGAAACTCAAGCTATACTTCCATTAAGAGGTAAAATACTTAATACAGAACAAGCTCGTATTGATAAAATATTTGCAAACCAAGAAATAAAAAATCTTATAATTGCATTATGAACTTCTATATGAGAATCATTTGATATATCTAAACTTAGGTATCATAGAATTGTTATAATGACGGATGCTGATGTTGATGGTGCTCATATTAGAACTTTACTTCTTACTTTTTTCTTTAGATATTTAAAAGAATTAATAAAAGGATGATTTTTATATATAGCTCAACCTCCTTTATATAAATTAACTAAATGAAAAAAGTCTTGGTATGTTTATACTGAGGATGAAAAAATTGAAATAGTTAAATCTGAATGAATTTTATGAGATAATATACAAAGGTATAAAGGGTTGTGAGAAATGAATCCTGAACAATTATGGGAAACAACAATGGATCCAGAACAAAGAAAAATGTACAAGGTTAGTATTGATGATGCTGAAAAAGCAGATGAAATATTTAAAATACTTATGTGAGGAGAAGTTGCTCCAAGAAGAAGGTTTATACAAACAAGAGCAAAAGATGTTAAAAATTTAGATGTTTAATATAAATAAAATTATAGGATTTAACGCTATTAAATCCTATAATTTTAACCTTAAATAAGGCTTAAATATTTTTTTTAAAAAAAAGTTAAAAAAAACTTTGACAATATAAAAAAAAAATATAAAATCAGTCTCGCTAAATCAGATATACAAATATATTCCTCCGTAGCTCAGTGGTAGAGTAGATGGCTGTTAACCATTTGGTCACTGGTTCGAATCCAGTCGGGGGAGCCATTAAAAATTTAATTTAGCAACACAGTTCTTTAAATTAAATGTTCTAAGTGTGGAGAGATGGCTGAGTGGTCGAAAGCAACGGTCTTGAAAACCGTCGTACCGCAAGGTACCCAGGGTTCGAATCCCTGTTTCTCCGCCATTTTTTTTTGAGAAAATTGATGTAAGGAAGGGTGCCAGAGTGGCTGAACGGGCTCCCCTGCTAAGGGAGTGAATCCTTACGGATTCCGTGGGTTCGAATCCCATCCCTTCCGCCATCCAATCTTAGGATTGACCCTTATCCTTATTTATAAGGGCCTGTAGCTCAGGGGTTAGAGCAGTTGGCTCATAACCAATTGGTCGTTGGTTCAATTCCAACCAGGCCCACCATATAATAAAGATTGATTAAAATTTTATTTTTTTTGTATCACAAAAAAACATTAAAAAAAGTTTTGACAAACTAATAAAAAATAATACAATCTTGTTACTTTTTGAGAGAGAAGAGAGTTCATTAAAATAAACAGAATATTAGAAGAAAATTAAACAATTCTTTGCTAGGAAAAAACAAAAAAATCAAAGTCCTATTTTAGATAGGCATTTAAGTTTGAAAGAGTTTGATCCTAGCTCAGGGTGAACGCTAGCGGTGCGCCTAACACATGCAAGTCGAGCGGTAGAATGATGATAGAAGCTTCGGTGGAAATTATTGTTTGAGAGCGGCGAACGGGTGAGTAACACGTTGGTATCTGCCCCCAAGTCAGGGATAGCCATTGGAAACGATGATTAATACCGGATAGTCTCTTTGGAGTAAAAATTTATTGCTTGGGGAGGAGCCTGCGGTCTATCAGCTAGTTGGTAAGGTAAAAGCTTACCAAGGCTATGACGGATACCTGGTCTGAGAGGATGATCAGGCACAATGGAACTGAGACACGGTCCATACTCCTACGGGAGGCAGCAGTGAGGAATCTTCCACAATGGACGAAAGTCTGATGGAGCGACACCGCGTGAAGGATGAAGGCCTAACGGTTGTAAACTTCTTTTCTGAAGGAGCATAATGAGAGTACTTCAGGAATAAGGGACGGCTAAATACGTGCCAGCAGCCGCGGTAATACGTATGTCTCAAGCGTTACCCGGAATCACTGGGTGTAAAGGGTTCGTAGGCGGAAATTTAAGTCAGGTATGAAAGACCGGAGCTCAACTCCGAGTTTGTGCTTGAAACTGGATTTCTAGAATTAGGGAGAGGTAAGCGGAATTCTAAGTGTAGGGGTGCAATCCGTAGATACTTAGAGGAACACCAAAAGCGAAGGCAGCTTACTGGAACTATATTGACGCTGATGAACGAAAGCGTGGGTAGCGAAAAGGATTAGATACCCTTGTAGTCCACGCCCTAAACGTTGATAATTAAGTGTTGCACATTGGTGCAGTGCTGTAGCTAACGCGTTAAATTATCCACCTGAGGAGTACGGTCGCAAGATTAAAACTCAAAGGAATAGACGGGGACCCACACAAGCAGTGGATCACGTGGTTTAATTCGACAATAAACGGGGAACCTTACCCAGACTTGACATCTACCGAATCTTTTAGAGATAAAAGAGTGCCTTTATTGGAGCGGTAAGACAGGTGCTGCATGGTTGTCGTCAGCTCGTGCCTTGAGGTGTTCGGTTAAGTCCGTTAACGAGCGCAACCCATGTCTTTAGTTATTATGTCTAAAGAGACTGCCTTGGTTAACAAGGAGGAAGGTGTGGATGACGTCAAATCAGCATGGCTTTTACGTCTGGGGCTACACACATGATACAATGGTATGTACAAAGAGCAGCGATACCGCGAGGTGGAGCCAATCTTCAAAGCATATCTCAGTCCGGATTGGAGTCTGCAACTCGACTCCATGAAGTTGGAATTGCTAGTAATCGTGAATCAGATATGTCACGGTGAATATGTTCCTGGGTCTTGTACTCACCGCCCGTCACGGCATGGGAGGTAGTAATATCGGAAGTCCCCCTAGTAATATGGGGGCCCATGGTAGGACTACTGACTGGGCTGAAGTCGTAACAAGGTATCCGTAGGTGAACCTGCGGATGGACTATCTCCTTATAATTTTCTTTAAGTAAAGATTTGAGATTTTCTTCTAATATTTTGTTTATTTTGTTCATTAAAATAATCTGAATAGTTAAAGTTAGTTAATACTATTAAATAATTAATAGATTTTGTAGTATTAAAATTTAAATAAAGCATAAAATGGATGCCTTGACTCGAATATCCGATGAAGGACGTACAAGTCTGCGATAAGCCTAGAGGAGTTGACAAGAAACGCTATTACTCTAGGATTTCCGAATGGGGGAACCTAATACCGGTAATCGGTATTTTCTGTAAGACAGAAGGACACGTTGTGAACTGAAATATCTAAGTAGCAACGGAAAAGAAATCAAAAGAGATTCCCGTAGTAGTGACGAGCGAAATGGGAACAGCCCAAACCGTGGATAATGTATAGGTAGCTTTTGTTACCACGGGGTTGTAGGAATAACATTAGGGGAGGCTAATAAACCTAATATTTTTCATTAATATTAAGAGAACAAGTTGGGAAACTTGGCCATAGAGGGTTAAAGCCCCGTATATTAAAATATTATGTCAAATATCTGTTATATCCTGAGTAGGCTCAGACACGTGTAATCTGGGTTGAATCTGGGGAGACCACTCTCCAAGGCTAAATAGTATTCGAGATCGATAGTGAACTAGTACCATGAGGGAAAGGTGAAAAGAACCCCGGGAGGGGAGTGAAATAGAACCTGAAATTTTATGCTGATAAAGAGATGGAGCCTTCGGGTGACATTGTACTTTTTGTAGAACGGACCAACGAGTTAGTGTGTAAGGCAAGGTTAAGGAAGTTTAATCTGGAGCCGAAGTGAAAGCGAGCCTGAATAGGGCGTGAGTCTTACATACTAGACCCGAAACTAGGTGAGCTTCCCATGAGCAGGCTGAAGTAGAGGTAAAACTCTATGGAGGGCCGAACCATTAGGAGCTGCAAGTCCTTTGGATGACTTGTGGGAAGGAGTGAAAAGCTAATCGAACCTAGAGATAGCTGGTTCTCCGCGAAATAGCTTTAGGGCTAGCCTCGGTCAACTATTATACGGGGGTAGAGCTCTGATAGGGCTAGCGGGCCTCGCGGCTTAGCAAACCCTGACAAACTTCAAATACCGTATAAATTATACCGGGAGTCAGACGGTGACAGATAAGTGCCATCGTCAAAAGGGAAACAGCCCAGATTACTGTCTAAGGTCCCTAATTAACAACTAAGTGGAAAAGGATGTGGGATTGCTGAGACAACCAGGAGGTTGGCTTAGAAGCAGCCATTCCTTGAAAGAGTGCGTAATAGCTCACTGGTCAAGCGAACCTGCGCCGAAAATTCAACGGGGCTAAAGTTGTTAACCGAAGACGTAAACTCGCAAGAGTGGTAGCGGAGCGTTCTGTATGTCGCTGAAGGTGAAGGGTGACCTTTGCTGGAGATATCAGAAGTGAAAATGTTGGTATGAGTAACGTAAGGGAGATGAAAACTCTCCCCGCCGAAAACCTAAGGTTTCCTACGCAACGGCAGTCGACGTAGGGTTAGTCGGTCCTAAGGTGAACCCGAAAGGGGCAGCTGATGGATATCAGGTTAATATTCCTGAACTACTAATATTTTGCTAAGGGGGGACATATCGGGATATAGAAGACACTGAATTAATTGTGTTACGAAAGTGAATCTTGAATTGTAGGCAAATCCGCAATTCTCTATGGTGAGCTAAGTTATATTGGAAAGTTAAGCTTGCTTAACTTGAAGATGGCTTCTAATATATTCTGGTATCGAGAAAAGCCTCTACGCGTTAAGATATTGGTAACCGTACCGTAAACGAACACACGTAGGTTAGTGGAGAACACTAAGGTGAACGAGATAACTATGCTTAAGGAACTCGGCAAAACAGCGGTCGTAACTTCGGGATAAGACCTGCCTAGAATCCACTTATGATTCTAGGCCGCAGCGAAAGAACTCAGGCGACTGTTTACCAAAAACACAGCTCTCTGCAAAATCGCAAGATGATGTATAGGGGGTGATGCCTGCCCAGTGCCAGAAGGTTACGTGGATGAGTGCAAGCTCTGAAATTAAGCCCTGGTGAACGGCGGCCGTAACTATAACGGTCCTAAGGTAGCGAAATTCCTTGTCGGGTAAGTTCCGACCCGCACGAATGGCATAACGGTCTGAGTACTGTCTCAAGCATAGACTCGGTGAAATTGCAATATCGGTAAAAATGCCGATTACCCGCAGCAAGACGGAAAGACCCTATGGAGCTTTACTACAGCTTGGTATTGGGTTATAATTTAAGATGTGCAGGATAGGTGGGAGACTTTGAAGAGGGAACGCTAGTTCTTTTGGAGTCATCCTTGAGATACCACCCTTCTTAAATTGTAACTCTAACCCGAAAATTCGGGGACAGTGCTTGGTGGGTAGTTTAACTGGGGCGGTTGCCTCCTAAAGAGTAACGGAGGCGCGCAAAGGTTGACTATCTCCGGATGGAAATCGGAGAGATAGTGTATTCGCATAAGTCAGCCTGACTGAGAGACCTACAAGTCGACCAGACACGAAAGTGGGCGAAAATGATCCGGCATTAACACGTGGAAGTGATGTCGCTCAACGGATAAAAGTTACCCTAGGGATAACAGGCTGATCGCGTCCAAGAGTTCACATCGACGACGCGGTTTGGCACCTCGATGTCGGCTCGTCGCATCCTGGGGGTGGAGAAGCTCCCAAGGGTATGGCTGTTCGCCATTTAAAGCGGTACGCGAGCTGGGTTCAGAACGTCGTGAGACAGTTTGGCCCCTATCTGCTGTGGGCGTGTAGAAATTTGAGAAGATCTGCTCCTAGTACGAGAGGACCGGAGTGGACGAACCTCTGGTGTATCGGTTGTCAGGTATACTGGCACTGCCGAGTAGCTAAGTTCGGAAGGGATAACCACTGAAAGCATCTAAGTGGGAAGCCTACTTCAAGATTAGATTTCTCTGCCTCGAGCAATAAGTCCCCATGGAGACTACATGGTTGATAGGTTGCAGGTGTAAGAATGGTGACATTCTCAGCCAAGCAATACTAATCGGACGAATGGATTTTATTACTATACTATCAATTATTTATTGATTAGTGCTAATTAACTAACTTTAATTGTTCAGATTATTGAGCAAATACAACAAAACATAATTGATATTAGGCTCTTGGTAGTTATAACGGTTGAGGTACACCTGTTCCCATCCCGAACACAGAAGTTAAGCCAACTCGTGCTGATGGTAGTGCATCTCGTAGATGTGTGAGAGTAGGTAGCTGCCAAGATCTTGATATCAATTTTTTTTATGAAAAAATGTAACTAAGCAGGTGTAGCTCAGTTGGAAGAGCAGTGGCCTTCTAAGCCAAAGGTCGTAGGTTCGAACCCTGCCACCTGTACCATTTCTTACATAAAACTTGAAAATATATGAAAATATATATAATGAAGACATAAAAATGGGTGATTAGCTCAGTTGGCGAGAGCATCTGCCTTACAAGCAGGGGGTCGGGGGTTCGAATCCCTCATCACCCACCATTAAAGAATTAATTATACTTTGATTTAGTTAAAACTAGATTGAAGTATTTTTTTGTTTTGAGGGATGAGAAGTTTATGCCCTTTGGGTAAATCCCTCATCACCTTATTATCTATTATTCAAATTTAAAAAAGAGCTAAGAAAAATCTTAGCTCTTTTTTATTATCTCATATTTTTTATTAAGATTAAAATATAGTTTTTTTTGCTTTATATAAATAATTATATTAGAATTGATATCTATTTATAAAGTAAATTTAGATCTATTTATTTATTATTATTTATATAATTTATTTTTTTTATAAAAAGTTTTGACTTATCAAATAATATAAATACAATCCATTGGCTTTAGAAGATATTAATGCTTTTAGCTTGTAATAAAAAACAAAAAAAGTTTTGACAAAGATTAAAAAATTAATAAAATCCTTAAGCATTAAAAAGTTTTAAGAAAACATATATTTTTATTTAGTCAAGTCACAAAAAAACATTAAAAAAAGTTTTGACAAACTAATAAAAAATAATACAATCTTGTTACTTTTTGAGAGAGAAGAGAGTTCATTAAAATAAACAGAATATTAGAAGAAAATTAAACAATTCTTTGCTAGGAAAAAACAAAAAAATCAAAGTCCTATTTTAGATAGGCATTTAAGTTTGAAAGAGTTTGATCCTAGCTCAGGGTGAACGCTAGCGGTGCGCCTAACACATGCAAGTCGAGCGGTAGAATGATGATAGAAGCTTCGGTGGAAATTATTGTTTGAGAGCGGCGAACGGGTGAGTAACACGTTGGTATCTGCCCCCAAGTCAGGGATAGCCATTGGAAACGATGATTAATACCGGATAGTCTCTTTGGAGTAAAAATTTATTGCTTGGGGAGGAGCCTGCGGTCTATCAGCTAGTTGGTAAGGTAAAAGCTTACCAAGGCTATGACGGATACCTGGTCTGAGAGGATGATCAGGCACAATGGAACTGAGACACGGTCCATACTCCTACGGGAGGCAGCAGTGAGGAATCTTCCACAATGGACGAAAGTCTGATGGAGCGACACCGCGTGAAGGATGAAGGCCTAACGGTTGTAAACTTCTTTTCTGAAGGAGCATAATGAGAGTACTTCAGGAATAAGGGACGGCTAAATACGTGCCAGCAGCCGCGGTAATACGTATGTCTCAAGCGTTACCCGGAATCACTGGGTGTAAAGGGTTCGTAGGCGGAAATTTAAGTCAGGTATGAAAGACCGGAGCTCAACTCCGAGTTTGTGCTTGAAACTGGATTTCTAGAATTAGGGAGAGGTAAGCGGAATTCTAAGTGTAGGGGTGCAATCCGTAGATACTTAGAGGAACACCAAAAGCGAAGGCAGCTTACTGGAACTATATTGACGCTGATGAACGAAAGCGTGGGTAGCGAAAAGGATTAGATACCCTTGTAGTCCACGCCCTAAACGTTGATAATTAAGTGTTGCACATTGGTGCAGTGCTGTAGCTAACGCGTTAAATTATCCACCTGAGGAGTACGGTCGCAAGATTAAAACTCAAAGGAATAGACGGGGACCCACACAAGCAGTGGATCACGTGGTTTAATTCGACAATAAACGGGGAACCTTACCCAGACTTGACATCTACCGAATCTTTTAGAGATAAAAGAGTGCCTTTATTGGAGCGGTAAGACAGGTGCTGCATGGTTGTCGTCAGCTCGTGCCTTGAGGTGTTCGGTTAAGTCCGTTAACGAGCGCAACCCATGTCTTTAGTTATTATGTCTAAAGAGACTGCCTTGGTTAACAAGGAGGAAGGTGTGGATGACGTCAAATCAGCATGGCTTTTACGTCTGGGGCTACACACATGATACAATGGTATGTACAAAGAGCAGCGATACCGCGAGGTGGAGCCAATCTTCAAAGCATATCTCAGTCCGGATTGGAGTCTGCAACTCGACTCCATGAAGTTGGAATTGCTAGTAATCGTGAATCAGATATGTCACGGTGAATATGTTCCTGGGTCTTGTACTCACCGCCCGTCACGGCATGGGAGGTAGTAATATCGGAAGTCCCCCTAGTAATATGGGGGCCCATGGTAGGACTACTGACTGGGCTGAAGTCGTAACAAGGTATCCGTAGGTGAACCTGCGGATGGACTATCTCCTTATAATTTTCTTTAAGTAAAGATTTGAGATTTTCTTCTAATATTTTGTTTATTTTGTTCATTAAAATAATCTGAATAGTTAAAGTTAGTTAATACTATTAAATAATTAATAGATTTTGTAGTATTAAAATTTAAATAAAGCATAAAATGGATGCCTTGACTCGAATATCCGATGAAGGACGTACAAGTCTGCGATAAGCCTAGAGGAGTTGACAAGAAACGCTATTACTCTAGGATTTCCGAATGGGGGAACCTAATACCGGTAATCGGTATTTTCTGTAAGACAGAAGGACACGTTGTGAACTGAAATATCTAAGTAGCAACGGAAAAGAAATCAAAAGAGATTCCCGTAGTAGTGACGAGCGAAATGGGAACAGCCCAAACCGTGGATAATGTATAGGTAGCTTTTGTTACCACGGGGTTGTAGGAATAACATTAGGGGAGGCTAATAAACCTAATATTTTTCATTAATATTAAGAGAACAAGTTGGGAAACTTGGCCATAGAGGGTTAAAGCCCCGTATATTAAAATATTATGTCAAATATCTGTTATATCCTGAGTAGGCTCAGACACGTGTAATCTGGGTTGAATCTGGGGAGACCACTCTCCAAGGCTAAATAGTATTCGAGATCGATAGTGAACTAGTACCATGAGGGAAAGGTGAAAAGAACCCCGGGAGGGGAGTGAAATAGAACCTGAAATTTTATGCTGATAAAGAGATGGAGCCTTCGGGTGACATTGTACTTTTTGTAGAACGGACCAACGAGTTAGTGTGTAAGGCAAGGTTAAGGAAGTTTAATCTGGAGCCGAAGTGAAAGCGAGCCTGAATAGGGCGTGAGTCTTACATACTAGACCCGAAACTAGGTGAGCTTCCCATGAGCAGGCTGAAGTAGAGGTAAAACTCTATGGAGGGCCGAACCATTAGGAGCTGCAAGTCCTTTGGATGACTTGTGGGAAGGAGTGAAAAGCTAATCGAACCTAGAGATAGCTGGTTCTCCGCGAAATAGCTTTAGGGCTAGCCTCGGTCAACTATTATACGGGGGTAGAGCTCTGATAGGGCTAGCGGGCCTCGCGGCTTAGCAAACCCTGACAAACTTCAAATACCGTATAAATTATACCGGGAGTCAGACGGTGACAGATAAGTGCCATCGTCAAAAGGGAAACAGCCCAGATTACTGTCTAAGGTCCCTAATTAACAACTAAGTGGAAAAGGATGTGGGATTGCTGAGACAACCAGGAGGTTGGCTTAGAAGCAGCCATTCCTTGAAAGAGTGCGTAATAGCTCACTGGTCAAGCGAACCTGCGCCGAAAATTCAACGGGGCTAAAGTTGTTAACCGAAGACGTAAACTCGCAAGAGTGGTAGCGGAGCGTTCTGTATGTCGCTGAAGGTGAAGGGTGACCTTTGCTGGAGATATCAGAAGTGAAAATGTTGGTATGAGTAACGTAAGGGAGATGAAAACTCTCCCCGCCGAAAACCTAAGGTTTCCTACGCAACGGCAGTCGACGTAGGGTTAGTCGGTCCTAAGGTGAACCCGAAAGGGGCAGCTGATGGATATCAGGTTAATATTCCTGAACTACTAATATTTTGCTAAGGGGGGACATATCGGGATATAGAAGACACTGAATTAATTGTGTTACGAAAGTGAATCTTGAATTGTAGGCAAATCCGCAATTCTCTATGGTGAGCTAAGTTATATTGGAAAGTTAAGCTTGCTTAACTTGAAGATGGCTTCTAATATATTCTGGTATCGAGAAAAGCCTCTACGCGTTAAGATATTGGTAACCGTACCGTAAACGAACACACGTAGGTTAGTGGAGAACACTAAGGTGAACGAGATAACTATGCTTAAGGAACTCGGCAAAACAGCGGTCGTAACTTCGGGATAAGACCTGCCTAGAATCCACTTATGATTCTAGGCCGCAGCGAAAGAACTCAGGCGACTGTTTACCAAAAACACAGCTCTCTGCAAAATCGCAAGATGATGTATAGGGGGTGATGCCTGCCCAGTGCCAGAAGGTTACGTGGATGAGTGCAAGCTCTGAAATTAAGCCCTGGTGAACGGCGGCCGTAACTATAACGGTCCTAAGGTAGCGAAATTCCTTGTCGGGTAAGTTCCGACCCGCACGAATGGCATAACGGTCTGAGTACTGTCTCAAGCATAGACTCGGTGAAATTGCAATATCGGTAAAAATGCCGATTACCCGCAGCAAGACGGAAAGACCCTATGGAGCTTTACTACAGCTTGGTATTGGGTTATAATTTAAGATGTGCAGGATAGGTGGGAGACTTTGAAGAGGGAACGCTAGTTCTTTTGGAGTCATCCTTGAGATACCACCCTTCTTAAATTGTAACTCTAACCCGAAAATTCGGGGACAGTGCTTGGTGGGTAGTTTAACTGGGGCGGTTGCCTCCTAAAGAGTAACGGAGGCGCGCAAAGGTTGACTATCTCCGGATGGAAATCGGAGAGATAGTGTATTCGCATAAGTCAGCCTGACTGAGAGACCTACAAGTCGACCAGACACGAAAGTGGGCGAAAATGATCCGGCATTAACACGTGGAAGTGATGTCGCTCAACGGATAAAAGTTACCCTAGGGATAACAGGCTGATCGCGTCCAAGAGTTCACATCGACGACGCGGTTTGGCACCTCGATGTCGGCTCGTCGCATCCTGGGGGTGGAGAAGCTCCCAAGGGTATGGCTGTTCGCCATTTAAAGCGGTACGCGAGCTGGGTTCAGAACGTCGTGAGACAGTTTGGCCCCTATCTGCTGTGGGCGTGTAGAAATTTGAGAAGATCTGCTCCTAGTACGAGAGGACCGGAGTGGACGAACCTCTGGTGTATCGGTTGTCAGGTATACTGGCACTGCCGAGTAGCTAAGTTCGGAAGGGATAACCACTGAAAGCATCTAAGTGGGAAGCCTACTTCAAGATTAGATTTCTCTGCCTCGAGCAATAAGTCCCCATGGAGACTACATGGTTGATAGGTTGCAGGTGTAAGAATGGTGACATTCTCAGCCAAGCAATACTAATCGGACGAATGGATTTTATTACTATACTATCAATTATTTATTGATTAGTGCTAATTAACTAACTTTAATTGTTCAGATTATTGAGCAAATACAACAAAACATAATTGATATTAGGCTCTTGGTAGTTATAACGGTTGAGGTACACCTGTTCCCATCCCGAACACAGAAGTTAAGCCAACTCGTGCTGATGGTAGTGCATCTCGTAGATGTGTGAGAGTAGGTAGCTGCCAAGATCTTGATATCAATTTTTTTTATGAAAAAATGTAACTAAGCAGGTGTAGCTCAGTTGGAAGAGCAGTGGCCTTCTAAGCCAAAGGTCGTAGGTTCGAACCCTGCCACCTGTACCATTTCTTACATAAAACTTGAAAATATATGAAAATATATATAATGAAGACATAAAAATGGGTGATTAGCTCAGTTGGCGAGAGCATCTGCCTTACAAGCAGGGGGTCGGGGGTTCGAATCCCTCATCACCCACCATTAAAGAATTAATTATACTTTGATTTAGTTAAAACTAGATTGAAGTATTTTTTTGTTTTGAGGGATGAGAAGTTTATGCCCTTTGGGTAAATCCCTCATCACCTTATTATCTATTATTCAAATTTAAAAAAGAGCTAAGAAAAATCTTAGCTCTTTTTTATTATCTCATATTTTTTAAATTAATCTAGTATTTTTTCAATAATTTATTTGTTTTACTTTATGAATTATGCTATTATTGTACTAGTTATATTAATATTTAATTTTCAAAACGTGATTTTATTATCAACTGCATCTCTTACTTGATATGGTTTACATAGAATATTTTCTTTCGCTAAGGAAGCAGGTTTCGATGGTATAGACTTATCAATGAATAAATTAAACTATGATATGTGGGATGAAGATTATTTAAAAGAATTAAGTGATTCTATTTGAATTCCAGTTTTATCTATTACTGCACCAACTTGATGAATGAATGAAAAAAAAGTTGATCAAATAGTTAGAATAGCTAAAGCTTTATGATCACAACTTATTACTTTTTCTCCTCCACATATTTCTGATAAATCAAGTACTTGGTTTACTAAGTATTTATTAAGAGTAAAAAGAGATATACATATTTGAGTTGCAATAAAAAATGTAGAACCAGAATTTTTATTATTTGTAATACCAAAATATAAAAATGCTTCTTTATATGATATAAAAAGAGTTACTGGTGATACTTCATTGGATTTATCTAGTATTGATACTTCTTCTTCAAATGATATCTTAAAAGCTCAAAAAATACTATGATCAAGTGTTAGAAATATTTACCTAAGTGATAAGAAATGACCTAAATCATTTTTATTACCTTGAAATGCTTGAGGTGGTATATCTTATATGCCATTAGAAAGTTTCTTAATGAAACTTAGAATAGCTTGATATAATTGATTTATTTCATTAAAAGTTAGACCTCAAGAATTATGAGTAGGTAATAAAGAAAGAGTAATTCAAAATCTTGAATATTCAATCAATTATTACAAAAAACACTATTTAGAATATAAATAAAAAAATATATAGATTAATCTATATATTTTTTTATTTATTCGTCTTCTAACCTATTTATTGAGTTTTTATATGCATAATACCATATAGAAGTTTTAAACACTTCTAAAACGGCTGTTAAGTATCAAACTATTATTATTAATATTATAAATATTATAGATAATATTGATATTGTAAGTATTAATAGAAATTGACTACTTATTATTCATATTGCAACTACTACAGCAATAGGGAAGAATAAAAATATTATAAAATTTAGTATTACTCTTACATTTAATCAGAGCATTAAAAAATATAATTTAGTAGTATTATTTATATTTAATATAGCTATTTTTGAAGAAAGTGAAATTGATTCAAATACTCCTTTATTTCATAGTACTATAAAATATTTAGCATAAACTAGTAATATATTAATTATAAATCATATTATAAATATAACTATAAATATATAACTTAATACTTTAATATATTCTAATCATATAAATCTCAATATAAACAAGTAAAAATTTAATATACTCATTATTTTGAATTCTGAGAAAGTATTATTGAATTTAAATAATGGTAAAAATTTATATAATCATTGTCATAAAGCATCAATACTACATATATTTTCTCATTTATTTTTACAATCTATATATTTTATCAAACCTCATTCAAATATAGGTGTCATAAATATATAGATTATAATAAAAATAAATCAAATTAATAATATCTCAAATCAATAATCTGATTCTAGAAATTTTAATATTATTTTAAGTACCTGATCTTTATTATTTCAAAATATTTCTACATATGTATATATTACTTGGTATACCAATAATCATGTTAGAAAAATAATAGATAATAATCAAGGTAGTAAATAGAATTTTTTTATTTTAATATCTTCCTTGATTATTTTCCGAGCAGGTAGAACGACTTTATCTTTTAGCTCATTATTCATATATTTTTTTTAGTAGGAATTTAAAGAATCCTAAGAAACTTTTATTTTCTAAATTAATATTTCTTTCTTCTCTTATATATGCTTGATTGACTATATATGATCTTAAAGATTTACTAGGTAAGTATTCTATAAAACTAGTATTTTTTATATTTTTATCAATTAATAAATTGATTTTTGGAGTATATATAGCTTTTACTACTTGTTCTTCTTTTAGTATTTCTAATACTTTATCTTGAAGTTCTTTTGTTTTTTCTTCATTATATATATTTGATTTTAATTCTTCTAAAAGTAAATCTAAGCTTGTTCTTTTTAAGTTAGAAAAATTATATCATCAATCTGATTGACTAGAATGAAAATAAGGGAAAATATTAAAATCAAAATATCATAAATTTATTCATGTTAATATTAAGTCATATTTTTTCTTATCATTAACTATTGTAGAAATATCTTTTATATTATATGGAACAAGTTCAATATTAATTCATAAATTTTTAAGAGAATCTTTTATATAATTGGCAGTTTGTTCTAAATCTTTTTGAGAATTTAGAAAATACAAGCTAAGTGTAAAAGCTTCTAAGTTAGAATTATAATATAATTTATCATCTAATTCATTATATTTTTTTAATTCTTCTTCATCTATTTCTTGAGTATTTTGTTCTTCTTCTATTACCAATTCTTGTTGAGATTTTTTCTCTTCTAAATCATCAGTATATAGCCTTTTTATTAACTCTTTTTTATAACTTTCTGTTTCTGTACTATTAGAATTATAATAAAAATTCACTTCATCAACTAATTCTTTTTCTCAGTTAATTTCAAAGTATATTTTATAGTTATTTTCTCATACTTTTATAGAATCATATATTTCAGCTAATCTATAATTAAACACTTTATCTCAAGCATTAAATCATTGTAGTTTATAGTCATTTATATAAACAGCATCAACTCAAGACCTAACATTACCTTTTAGTAATATATTATCTTTTGTTATAAAGTTAAATTTTTCTACATAGCTAGGTGAAGTTATTACTTTTGATTCTTCTTGAAAGTCATCTATAGTAAGGTTTTCTAATTCATTTTCATCAATTTTTATTTCTACTTCATCAGATATTACATTGTTCTCTTTTTTAGCAATAGAGTTTATAAGAGCAGATTTTTTAGTATATCATAATGATGACATTATTTCATCAAAGTTTCTATTATTAGGAACTGAATCTATATCTGTTTCATTTAAATAAGGATTTTCAATTTTTTCAAAATTATTAGATCATAATAATTCAACTAAATTTTCAGAACTTATTTCATTAAGTATAAAAGTTCTCAAGTTATAACTTGAAATATTGTCTTTGTTTATAAATAATCATACAAATTGAGGAATTATATATTTATGATTAGCTAATCTAGGATTTGAACTTCAGATTATATTTTCATTATCATTAAATATATTAACTGATTGACTATTTTTTAAAAAAGTTTGAGTATCAGGGAATATGTTCAAAATTAATTTTGAGATATTACCATTATCATAATAAGGATTTCTATCCAATATTATTTTAGATATTCATATTGTAGCATCTGAACTAATATTAGACACTATAAAATCTCAAGAATATATACCATCAGTTTTATTAAAACTTCATGTTATTTCTTCATTTGTTAATTCATCTATTACTACTTTTGGTAATATAGGTTGAAAAAATATATTTAATGAGTTTATATCATTTTGAGAATTTTTGAAAATTATAATATCATCAGATTCTTGTATAGTTATATTTTCAAGTAATGAACTCATTATAAGATTAGATTTAGTCTCTTTTATTTTATTAAAAGTTGAAACTATATCTTTTGAAGTAATTCTATCTCAGTTTGACCAATATGCATTTTCGTTTACATAACATTCTATACTAGAAATATCTTGTATATCACAATTCGCAATATCTCATACTATTTTCTCTTGATTAGTATCATATTTTAATAAACTTCTATAAAGAAGGCTAACAACATATTCATTATTTCAAGATAATTGTACCAATGGATTTAAGCTAGGAAACCCTCAAATAAGTCACTCAGAAATAGACCCTCATTCAACAGGGACTTTTTCAGAATCTTCATATAAATAAATATATGTTAGGTGTATCGTAGATAAAAACAAAAATAGAATACTTATTAAAAATAAGTATTTCTTAAGTTTGCTTAGTTTTTTTATAAACATAAATAATAACTAAATTATATAACTAGGTATAATGCTAATGAATTTAAAACAAATAATGATCCAAGTATTATAGTAGTATTATGTAATACTTTTTCTGGTCATCTTTTTGTTGCTTGTCCCATACCACCACTCATATCAGTAAGGCTTAATGTAACATTTTTGTTTTGTATTAAAACAATAAAAATAAGCATAACAGCTATAATAACTTCACTAAATTTTAGTAATTCAATCATTTTTCTATTTTTTATTAAATAATAATGTATAAAACATATTCAAAATTGTAAAAATTGCAACAGCAATTACAAAATTTACAGCTCAATTTATATCATAAGAAATCCCTGGAATAACAAGAATTTGATTAAAAATATAATCTAATAACCATAAAATTATTGCATTTATGAAAAGTACAACAAGTCATAAAAATATAAAGAAGAAAGGTAGTGATAATATTTTTAATATTGGTCTAATAGTAACATTTATAATTCACAATATAGCTCATCATATTATGTATGTTATATATCCTCATTCAACTATTATTCCTGATTCAACTCATAGAGAAGTATTTTCTCATAAGAAAAAAGCTAGAAGATATAGTATTAAGGCATTAAAGAATATTGATAATAATATTTTCATTTTTTATAGTTTTAAGAAATTAATTAACTTTTCTGATCAACTTAATTCAGATTTTTCTGATTCTTCTAAATATTGAGCTAAAATACTTTTTAAATCTTGGCATATTTTATTATCAATTTTTAAATCTATATTTTTTAGAGCTGATTTATTTAGATAAATTCTTAAAAATTGAGCATTTTCTCAATTATATATGAATCAGTACTTTTCTATTTTATGATAATCATAAAAATATTCTCAAATTTTTATTCACAAGTCACTTATTTTTACTTCTATTATTTCAGCTGAATTATTTTCTATAAAAAAAGTAACTCATGCTACTAGTAGTATTATTATAGTTAATCAATATTGTTTAGTTAAAACTCACCAAATAGCTATTCATAAAACAATTGAAATTGCTATTATGTACCAAAACTTACCTCTGTTTTTGTTATCAGAAAAAGTCCATTTATAAATTAAGTTATCCATAATTTTAATTTTGAAAATAATTTTATTAATTATAACTATAAATTGTATTTTTCAAATAAAAATATTTTAGCATTATATTAAAATTCTTAGTATATTTCGTTGACAAATGATGATATTATTATATTATAGATTTTATCTATAATATAATAATATATTTTATGTCAGAAAGAGTAAAAATATTTTGAGGTTTTGATGAGCTTGAAATAGATGAAAAAAACTCAAAATTAAGTTTTTTAGAATTAAATAACTTTTTAGAAAAAAATACTGATATAACTGTTGATGATATTAATAACTCTTATCTAAAAGTTTTTTTAGATGAAGATTTTGATAACAATAGATTAAATTATTCTGAACTAGATTTTGTAGTTAAAAAGCTTATAGAAGAGTCTTGAGAAGCTGTTAATGCTATCTTATGATTTATTGAATTTAAATACCCTAAAAAACAAGAATTAATAAAAGATACTTTTAGAAAATATTTTATAATTCAAGATGATGCAATTGATTATATAGTTAATACTATAATGAATGAAAAAATCTGATACTTGGGTTTTTGAAATGAGCAAATATATTTTGATTTTCAAAACTTTGATTTTTTAGAAGCCTTAAAAAGACTAAATTCTAGATTGGACCAACAAATAAAAGGATAGCTATTTAGCTATCCTTTTATTTGTTTTCATTATTATTACTTCTTATATTATCAATCATTATTTTACTTGCAAATCAAGTATCTCTTAATTTGTTTGTTTCTAAAAAGTTTTCAAATACTGTATAATCACTTATAGGAGTTCATCTGTCATTTAGTATAGCATCTGTATTTATAGGTCATTCTTCATTTCATGATAACATTATATTAAATACCTTTGAAAAATCAGCTTTTTCTTGTGATGTTATATTGTTTTCATCAAAATCACTATCAAATCATAGATTACCATTACTTAAATCAATTTCACTAGTCATTCCTAAACTTGATCTCAATCCTGAATTGGAATTTAATTGTTGTATTACATTGTTAGTTATACTTTGAGGTATTTTATCAAAACCTATAGACTTTAAAAACTTATAAGTTTCACGAGTTAATCTATCTTTTTGTTCTAAATTTCTTCTGTATTCATTAATTTTTTTTCTTAAAGCTTGCTTTAAATCTTGATTACTTTGATTTAGTTTATTTTCTAGTTCATTTTTTAATCTTAATAAATTATCTTCACTTAAATCTTCTTTAGTATTTATATTACTCATTTCAATATTAAGTGTGTTTTTTAGATTTGTTTTTATTTGATTAATATCCAAGTTTGATTCCAGCATATCATCAATATAGTCTCTGTTTTGTAATAATACATTAATACTATTTAGTTGAGGTTTTATTAATTGATTGCTTCTTTCATGCTCAAGTATATCTGGGTAGAAATCTCATATAGGTAAATCTAGTTCTAAACTAAAGTTTTTATCTCATAATATTCTTTGAGGAGGTCTTTTTGATATATCTATACTTACATCTCAGTTTTTGAAAATATTTCACTCTACATCAGGATTTTCTGTTCATAATCAAGCGTATATTCTAGCAGTAGTAGAGTCTGTTATACCTAAAAAATTATTATAATTTTCTTTTTGTTCAAAAGATTTTATTTTTGCTTCAAAACTAGGATTTAACTCTATAAGTTTAGATGTGAATTTTGAATAACTACTTTCAGGAGAATAGCTATCTATACCTTCTTTTCTATCTATTTCTTGTAATATACTAAGTATATTATTTAGGTTTTCTTGATTTGATAATAAAGCCTCTAATTTTTTTTGGCTTTCAGTATTTTCAATATTGTTTAATAAATCTATAAAATTATTTCATTCTTCATCATTTATATCTATAAACTCTTCCTCATGTTTTATTAGTTGATTTTTTATTGAGTTTAGAATTTCTTTTTTTCTATTATTTTGCTCTACTTTTTCTTCATTTTGCTCTACTTTTTCTTCATTTTCTTTTTTTATATAACTTATATCTAATCAAAAATTTTTATTAAAAGCATCTAGAGTTTCTTGATTTATAGGGAATCAGTTATTTTTTATATAATTATCAATATCATTTTTTTTACTAAGCATTATTAAGTACAATCAATCTAAATTTTCAGAGTTATTTAATAAATCTATAAATTCTTTATATCAGTCATTAGAATTTTTTATAGATTCTATAGATTTTATAGCATCTATAGAATCTAATAAATCATATTCATCATTTGATGACTGTGGGGAATTTTTGTATTTTTCTATTTGTTTTATTGATAATTCTTGAAGTTCTTGAGGAATTGATTTTATGTCATTATTTATAGACTCTAAAAATTCTGAATTCTCATTTGATTCAGTTTGATTGCTTAAATTTTCATAATTATTAGGAGATTCAACCATAAAAAAAGATATTATAGTTATATTACTATAATATCTTATCATAATTATATTTAATAAGCAAAAAACTATTTATTTCATGATAGTTTATTAATTATATTGCTTAATCTATTACCTTCTTCGTCTAATCTATTACCTTCTTCATTATAACTTTGATTTAATCCTACTTCATAAAGATTAGGAAATCTATTTTGATCTAGATAAGAAAGAGAAGTTAATATTTCAGGATAAGCTGCTCTAAAGTCTTCAAAAGTTATTCTATCAATTGTGTCTCTTCAAAATAATCTAGCTATTCAACTTAATTCATCTGATATTTGAGATTTATTATATCATTTAACTTCTTTAAAATACTCAGCTAATCTAGCTTCAGCACTAAGCATAATATTTTTTATAATATAATTACCTCTAGTCATTCTATCATAGTTTATACCAAACTGAGATTGTCTTTCAGGAGCTTTTTCAGCAATAAGGATTTGCTCTAATGAGTCATCTCAAGATATAGAGAATACATAATTTTCTCAAGCAACATTAGCTTCAAAATGTATATCATCAGTTCAAGAATCTTGATCCATTTTTGTTATTTGCATAGAAAAAGTTCAGTTTTCGTTTTTCCAAACAAAAATTTCAGAATTTCTAAAATTAACTTTTCTTGCACCCAAAGGTATATCAGTAAGTTTAGTATCTTTTAGTATTTCAACAGGAATAGCTCACTTTGGAATATTAGTTTCAGCAGCTTGAGCAGGAGAACTAAAGTTTAGAGTAGTAGCTAAAGCTAGAGCTCAAAGAGCTGCAGTAGTTTTAGTTTTTGTAGCTTCTGCAATTCTAGTTAAAGTCCCTTTATCATTATTTTCAATGTTATTATTATTTTCAGGAGAATTGTTAGGAGTATTTACCATAATTGATTAATTACTTTTAAACATTTCTATTATAAAACAATAAAGAGTATTTGTCAAAATAAAAGATTAAAAAAATTTTATGTTTTAAAAAAAATAGTTAGATTTCAAATCTTTTTGTTTTTTATTATATTTAATAAAATTAAAAATAAAAAAATAACACTAATTAAAATAGTGTTATTATCCTCAAAAATTATCTATTATTAATCTTATAATAAACCAAGCTAAACTTGCTATTATAAATCACATAATTGCCATAAAAATAGTATTTTTTCATTTAGATTTGTCTTGTTCTAATGATCATAGAAGTACTTGATATGCTCAAATTATAATAAATATAACTGCAACCGTTCATGCTATTCATATTCAAAAGTCTATAATTCATTTTATTATTCATGGAATATGTTCCGTGTGAATATTTCAGTTTCTTATATCATCACTAGAAATTCATGATCATCATAATAGTCATGTATTAGGATTATTTGCATATGAATAATTAAAACTAGAAATAAATGCTAGTGCATAAAAAAAATATTTTTTCATTATTATTTTGTTATATTATAATTTTCTATATCTCAAATAGTTTCCAAAGAATCAAGTTTTGGATTATAGTAATCTGTCAAAAATTTTACTAATTCTTGTTTTGTCAAAGCTTCAGCTTTTATTCATATATTTTCAAGACTTGTTTTGACTCAATTAGCTCTTCAGTTTAATCCTTTTTTTAGTTTTGAAAAATTTCTTAATTGAGTTTTTATATTAGAAATATCTTGTCATTGGTTTATTGATTTCCAAAAACTTTGAAATACTCATAGAAAAGTATCATCTTTTACACTTTTATTTGCTTCCATATCAAATGGTATAACAACATAAAATTCTTTTTTCATTATTTGAGCAACTTCAATTAGTTTTCTTAAGTATTCAATATATTCATAAGTTTGATTTTGTAACAAAGGATTTGTTTGATTCAAAGCTTTATCATTTAATCTTGATAAATAACTATCAATATCTAATTTTTTTGATCTTACTATTATTTGAATAGGAAAGTCTAAAGAATTTAAAAACCTCTGAAAACTCATTATTATAGCATCTTGCTCATCAGTATTTTTTAATAAAAAATTTATTGTTGAACATTTCATTACTAATCTAGCACTATTATCCTTCATTATCATGATATTTTCTTTTATTCATGAAAAAGGCAAATATCTTTGAGTTGAACTATCAGGATGATCTTTTTTATTTGTTTTTACAGCCACCTTTTTTTAATTTATATTTTAAATTTTATTTAAGTTTTCTTCTAAATCTTTTATTTTATCTATTTTAGATTTAGTATCTATTTTTTGTTCTGCTTTATTTTCATTATAACTAATAAATCAAATATCCATTGCAGAAAAACTATCTACTCATTTTGTCCATTTTCTAGTGTCTAAGTTTACTTTGTATCTTATAAAAGCTAAAACTAGCCTTAAAAAAGTCATTTCATAAACTTTTATTACAGCTATTCATACTGCTATAGCTAAAATTATTCAAGCAGGGAATAGTGCTACAGTATTTCATAAAACTGGAGCTAATGATTGAAATATAGAATATCATATTCAACCTCATATCATTATTATTGCAAGTTGCCTACCACTAAGTCATAACAATATAGGATCTTCATTTTCTATTTGTACAGGTATTTTATATTGCATAAAATATGAAAGTATATAAATTAAATTAATTTCATTTATTATATCAAATCTATCTTATTTTTCAAATACTTCTTTGTATATCTTGTTTTCTAAGTTATTCATAACTATATATTCATCATCTTCTTCATGATCATATCATAATATATGAAGGACAGAATGTATTATAAGTTTGTAAAATTCATGCTCTTCTCATAGTCAATATTCTTTTCATTGACTCATTATTTTTGATTCAGATAACACTATCTCTCATGCAGTTTCATTTTCATCAATATTTGAAAAATCTTCGAAATAATGAAAACTTAAAACATCCGTAGTTTTATCTATATTTCTATAGTTTTTGTTCAAATTTTTTATACTATCATCATCTAAAAATACTATATTTAGTAGTCATTTTTGTTTTATGTCTACTATATTAGAAATACTTTTAAATATAGAGTCAATATGAATTGTATTTATATTAAATTTTGGCTTGTTTATTAGTTTATAGCTAAACATTTTATTATTAATTATTAATAAATATTATCTTTTTTTATTATATAAATTTTACAAATATTTACAAAGAATTATAATGATTATGTCTATTTTATAGGTGGCAGGTCAATCTAATTTTTCCTTACACATGTTAAAGCCTTTAGGGGTTCTTGGTAATCTATTTGCTGAGAATTGAATATCTTTTTTCAAAAATGATAGATGGGCCCTTAATAATTATTCCTGAATAAGGAACACAAACACTTTGACTGACCATAAATATGGATAACTATATTTAAAAATACAAGCAGGAAAATTATAATCATTTATAATTTTAAGCTTGTATTTTTTTTAAAAACTTTATAATTTTTATATAATTTATAATTTAATATAAAAATTAATATGTCGCAAGGTGATGTAAAAACTCCATATGTTGATGAAACTTGTATAGGTTGTAGCGCATGTGTAGCTATTTGTGGAGAAGTCTTTGATCTAGATGAGGAAGGTAAAGCTTTTGCTCGTGATTGAATGGATACTTCTAATGCCGATGGAATAGATGATGCTATAGCTGCTTGTCCAGTTAATGCTATACACTATAAAGACTAAAAGTAAAGATTTATTGTATTTTAATTTTTTGACATTGTTTTTAAAAAAGAGTATAATCTTAATTGTTACTTTAAAATTAATTTTTTTATAAAATGAAATTACAAAAAAGAAAATCAGCATTTACTCTTATAGAGTTACTAGTAGTAATAACTATAATGGGTATACTTGCTACTGGTGCAGTTAATGTATTTACAACTCAGTTACAAAAAGCAAGAGACTCTACTAGAATTTCTGACTTAAATGCACTTAGAAATGCAATAGAACAATTTTATCAAGATACAACTAATTATCCTACAAAAAGTACATCTTTTGGTGATACAACTACATGAATAGGTGTTTACTTACAATCATGAGTACCAGAAGATCCTAGAACTACTAATGCTAGTGAAAATTCAGTTTTTGATTATCTATATAACGTAAGTCCAGATAGAAATACTATTCCTTTACAAGAATATGAAATTTCTACTCATTTTGAAAATGATGGTAATATTACAAATAGAGCTGAAACTGATGGATGAGATGATGATTATAGATTAGAAATCTGATTAGATTTAGATGATAGTCAATGATCTCATGTTAAAACTACAGAAGTATCAATTGCAAATGGAATACCTTCAACAATTAATGCTTTTTCTTGTGTTACTCCTGCTTGAGCATCTAATACATGTGTAGCCAATTGAAATGATGCTAATCCTTTAGTTATCAAAAAATAATAAAAAACTCCTTAATTATAAGGAGTTTTTTTAGTAGTCTGTTTCAGTTTCTGTTTTTATCATATATATATGATAATCATCAGGATTGAAATTTTTCTCATTTAATTTTTGTTCTAGTATAGGAGTATAATCTTCTCAAGTAAGTATTTTAGCATCTATATTTGGTAAAATACAAGCCATCTTTTCATAATCTTTTTTTAGAACTATTACTCAGCTAGAAGTAGGTTCTATTTTGTTTATATTAGATTTTTCAACTAATTCTCTTGATATAATTTTGTCTACCCTTATTTTTAGTTCTTTAGATTCTTGTAAAGATAATTTTGAGAATCTTTTATCTTCACTTATAGCATGAATTGTATTTTCTATTAATTCTTCAATAGTATTTTGAGATATTTCTTTTATGTTTCATGCTGATCATCTAATATTTCATTTATGATAAAGAGTTACAAAACAAGATGCTCTTTCTCATAATAAGTCTTTATTATTTATATTTAATTCATTGATTTCAGGTTTTCTTAGATTTTTCATATAAAAATCTATTGTTTGTTTTACTATATCTAACATTTTTTAAATTTTATTATTTATATAATATCTTTTTCTTCTTCTTCTCTTTGTTTTTCTTTTTCTTCAATTTCTATTTGGTAAAAAATATCACCTAATTGATCTAGAGTAGTTGATTTTGAATAATAATAATAAATTAATTCAAATAGTTGTTTAAAGAAATTTATTAAAAAATTTACTATAGGTAATAATATTACTAATACTATAAGTTTTGCTAATCATCAAGAAAAAGAAAAGAATATATATAGAGAAAATATACTACTAAAAAATAAACCTATGAAACTTCAATATAATCAAATCAGTATATATCTGTAATTATTTAGTATTTCTAATATTAAGCTAGTTCAAAACATTACCATTATTATATGGAATATATAAACAAACATTATATTATCATAACTTAACATACCTGTATAGATATATATAGGAGCTAAGAATATATAAACTAGTATTTGAAAAAAAGCTATCTGTCAGAATATAACTATATTTTTTTTATATCTTTCAGGGTTTGTCATATTTGCTACTTTATAAGTTAGAAAAGAAGCAATTGTAGTTCAAAATAGTGTTATAATTGATAATACCAAAGGAAATATAGGACTTGTTTTTATTCATAATCTAGCTGTTTCAAATGTTGAAATAATATCTAGAGAGTTTGATAGAAAAAAGGTTATAATAACTATTATTATACTTCATACTATTCATGCTAAAAAGCTAGCTAATGAGTTAACTAGTATATCAGAAAAATTTTGTTTTTTTGGTCAAGACATAAATTATTTATTATCTTTTAAAATATATATTAGATAGATAAATGCTCATATGCTTATAAATACATCCGCCATATTAAATATAGCAAATCATTTTATTCATATAAAATCTATAACTTCGGAAAAAAATACTCTTTCAAATCAATTTCATATAGCTCAGGCTAATATTAATCAAAATGATAAGTCTATATAATGATTTTTTTTATTTTTTTCTTCTTTAAAATAATAATAAAAAATTCATATTATCAAAATGATAGTTATTATTTTTAAAAAAGGCATATTTACTCAAAAAGCTATACCATCATTTTTTATAGTTTTTAAAAATATATAGTCATTAAATATATTTATATTGTTTTTTATATAATTAATAGCTATATTTTTTGTTATAAAATCTATTATTATTCATAATATTAGTGATATGTAAAAAATCATCGACATTTTTTTATAAAATATTTATTTAAGTTTTCATTTAACAATATTATTTCTTTTAATATCTCATGATATTATTTCAAATGTTTTTTCATCTGCTTCAATATAGTTTTGAGTCCATCATTTCCATTTTGTTTTTCATGTTTCTTCATCAGTTTTAACTACTTCTATAAGTACATCAAATTCTTTTCCTATATTTCTATCTATAAACTCATCTCTTATATTATCTCATATAGCTTCTAGTTTCCACATTCTTTCTTTTTTTACTTGATCACTTATTTGATTTGGGAATTTACCTGCAGGAACACTTTCTCACAAATTGTGAGCAGAAAAAGGGAATGCATGAATTTTTGTTATTAATCAATCAGCTACTAAATTGTAAGTATCCATAAAATCTTCTTCTGTCTCTCATGGAAATCAAACAATTAAATCAGCTCAGATACTAACTTCAACTCAATCTTCTCTTTGAATATTTTTAGTTTTTTCTAAAAGCTTTCTCATATATTCTCAATCATAATGCCTATGCATAGATTTTAAAATTTTGCTAGAGCCAGATTGTACAGAATAATGAAAATGAGGATATATTCTTGTATTTTTGAATACTTCTAAGCATTTATCATCTATGAATTCTGGTCACATTGAGCTTATTCTAAGTCTTTCTAATTTTGTATTTTTTAATATATAATCAAGTAATTCAGCGAATCTAGAGTTTCAAATATCATTAGTATCTTTAAGTCCCCAAGCAGATAAATTTACTCAAGTAAGTACTACTTCTTTTCATCCTCAGTTTACATATTCATTTATTTCTTCAACTATGTCATCTTTATCTCTAAAATAATGTCATCATCTTTTTTGTACAGTTAAACAAAAAGTACAAAAACTATCACATCATCATTGTACTAATAAAAATTTTTTAGTATAAATTTGAGGTATATTAGAAATCTTATTTTTAAGTTGTTTTAATTTTTCAGATCTTTCTTCTTTTGAATCTTTAATTTCTTTTTTTAATTCGCTAGGTTTTTCATCTAGTATTTCTATTTTTCATTTTAAGTTTTCTATTTCTGGGTATATTTCAAAAAAATCATCTTGAGCATCTCATCTTTTAAATGCTCAACATCAGCTTATATAAATTTTTTCGTTTTGATCTAAGTTTTTACTTATATCTTTTACAAATTTTATCCATTTTCTCTTTGCCTTATCTGTTACTACACAAGATGCAACAAAAATACCAGATTTATCTTTTAAATAACCTGATTTTAACCATTCATCTGTATAATATTTATTTACTTTACATCAAAAAATTTTGTATTCCATTATAATTTTTATTGTTTATTTTTAAGTTGTCGTTATTATATTTGAAATTGTATATTTTAAAAATAAAAATATCTTTCAAAATGAAAAATAATATGCCACTTAAGTATAAAATATGAATAGATGAGGCTTGAAGATGACCATGGCTTTGAAGTGTAGTTGCCTGTAGTCTTTGTTTTAATCCAAATAACATGCCAGACAAGGATTTTTTGTCTAGATTGAATGACTCTAAAAAGTTAACAGAAATTAAAAGAGAAAAATTATTTAAAGAGTTAATAGAATATTCAAGATGAGATAATCCAAAATTATTTTTTTGAGTTTGAGTTGTTGATAATCATTTAATTGATGAAATAAATATCAAAAAAGCAAATAGGGAAGCTATGAGAAGAAGTCTTGTGGAACTTTTAAGAAAAATACCAAATGAAGATATAGCTTCAGTGCTTATAGATTGAAATGATAATTATAAATTTGAAGAGCTAGAAAGAGATCCCATTTTTATAATAGGTTGAGACTGAAAAATAATGGAAATATGAGCAGCATCTATAATTGCTAAAGTATTTAGAGATAAATTGATGTCTCAATATAGTCTTTTATATCCTGATTTATCTATAGAAAATCATAAATGATATGGTACTAAAAAACATAAAGAATATTTAAGTGATAAATCAAAAGTCACTAGTATTCATAGACTTAGCTATAAACCAGTAAAAGAAGTATTAAATAAGAAACCAAAGTTATTACTTCACATATGTTGTTGACCTGATGCAACTGTACCTATTATGGATTTAAAAAAGGAATATGAAGTAATATGTTTTTGGTATGACCCAAATATTCAACCAAAAAAAGAGCATGATAAAAGATTAGGAGAACTTATAAAAGTTTGTGAAATTGAATGAGTTGAATATATAGAATGAGAATATGATGTTCATAATTTTTTTAATGAAATTAAGTGACTAGAAGCTACTCCTGAAAAATGAGAAAAATGTACTAAATGTTATGACATGAGACTTAAAAGAAGTGCTTTAGAAGCTAGAAGATTAGGTATCAAATACTGGACTTCTACTCTAAATACTTCACCTCATAAAGATTTAGAAAAAATGTTTTCTCTATGAGATAAATGGTCTATACAAGAAACTTTTGATGAAAAATCATGAGAATCCTTAAAAGAAAAACTAGATTTTTTTAAAATAGCTTTTAGAAAAAATAAAGGTTTTGAAAGAAGTGTTGAATATACTAAAAAACATAATATTTATAGACAAAATTATTGTGGGTGTATATATAGTGATACATATCCAGGTTGAAAACAACAATTTTTAGATAAATTAAAAGAAAAAAATAATGAAGAAAGTTTATAGAGATAAAATATTAAACATAGAAGCAACAGATAAATTTGATAATAAATTTTTATTTGATTATTTAGATTGTAATTACTCATCAGATAATATTGAAGTTTTTTATATTTCAGAACTTTTAAAAGAAAAAGAGAATACTGAACTATTAAGCAATTTAAATTGAAAATTTGCAATGTATAGTGAAGTTTATTCACCAAAGGATGAGCTTGAGATTTTCCAATCTTTATTTGATTATTCTATTTCTAATAATAAAAAAATTCATATTGTTTGAATTACTCTAAAAGAAGAGTTAGATATATTGGAAAATTATTATAAAGAATTAGGTTATCTAAGAGAAGATGTTAATTGTTTTATCCCTGATTTTAAAGAAGCTCTGGTTACAGTTTCTGTTAATATAGAAAATCTTATATGGAGGTGAAGTGATTATAAAGCTATGAAAAAAGAAATCTTTTTTGTTCCTCCTGTTAGAGAATCATGACAAAATAAAGCAATGTTTAAGTGAATAAATAGATGATCTATAGCATGAATTTATATCAAAAATTTTAATGATAAAAATATAGAATTTTTATCAGATTCTATTAAGCAAGAAAAAATTCTAGCATTAACTATTGCTAAAGTATTAAAATTTAATTTAGAAGATATTGGTTTTTCATGAAATATAAAGTCATTAGAAATAAAATACTAAAAAACAGCAATGAAAATTGCTGTTTTTTTTAGTATATACTAATATCTATTTCTTCTCTTAAAACATTTCTATTAACAAAATCTAATCTTAATTTTACTTTGTAATCTCATGCTTTTTTATATGCATGTGTTGGGTTGGCTTTTGTTGAAGTTTCACCATCGCCAAAATCCCAAAAGTAAGATGATATTTGTCAATCAGATCATTCAGAACTAAAGTCAATTCATTGGTATACTGGAGCATTTTTCATACTTGCTTTTATACTTATTGTTTGAGCTTTAGGTTTTAATATAAGGTTTTTTGTTGTTGAATATCTTTTTCAATCACTTGTTAATATTGTAAGTTTTACTTCATATTCTCAAGCTTTTGTATATATGTGTCATGGTACAATAGCATCTCTTTCTTCTGTTTCACCATCACCATAATCCCATATAAATTTTGCAATATTAGAATCTTTTACTTTTGCTCTGGAAGCATCAAATCATACAACCACAGGAACATACTCACTATTTTTGCTTATTAAAAAGTCTAAAATTGCTTCTTTTTGAACAGCTTCAATATATATTTTTTGCTCTACTTCTATTATTTCACCATCAATTTTTCTATGTTCAAAAATAGCATTAAGTGTTATTGTATGGTTTCATTCAGAATTTAAGCTATATTCTCATACTCTTCAGCTAAAGTCATTATCTCAATCAGAGTCATAATCCCAATTAACTGTTTTTAAAGTATATAAATCAGAATCAATTTCTATAAATCTAGCATCAAACTTCATTGAATTTGGTATACCTATATTATTTAACATATATTCATTTAAGTTTTGTTTGTAGTCAACAGATTCTATTATTATATCATCTGCAAATATATCAATTCACTTAGTTATTTTTAATTTTTTAGGTATATTTATTTCTTTTGTAAGAGTTTTTATATCTCAAAAAGTATTTGTTAGTTTTACAGATATTGTATAGTCTCAATAATTTTCAAAAATATGTTTTATTTCACTAGATTTTTCTTGATTAGTTACATCTCATTTTCTAGTATATTCTTTATCTCATATTTTCCATTCAAATGTTTCAATAAAACCTCTTCATTCTCAGCTTTCTATATTAGATATCTTAAATGTATATTCCATATCATTTACTATTCATCTTTGAAAATCAATTTCTGCTTCTATTTCTCATTTTTCTATTGATTTTATTATGAATATTTTATCTAATAATTCAGATTCTTTATCAGAGTTTCTTATATACATTCCTATTAATGTTTCTTCAAAAATTGGTCTTGTTATATATGTTTCAGATTCAGATACAGGTTTTTCTAAATTATCCATTAAGTACCATTCTATATTTCATAATTCACTTAAGCTAGATGCATTAAGAGTAACTTGTTTACTTCAATTTCATAGGTCTCTTTCATTCATATCAACTAAATAAGATATGTTTATACTTGGAATATCTTCTATTACTTTTTCAATTATATTACCTTGTATATCTTCTTGCATAACTGTTAAAGTAACTTCATTTATTCATTTTTTATCAAATCTTTTTATTATATTTGATAGAGGAGTTTCAACTATATCATCTCATCAAAAATCCCATATATATTTATTTATCTTATATCATTTTGCTTCTTGTGAATCTTGAAAAAATCATAAATCAAATTTTAACTCTACTGGTCAAATCAAATTAGAAGTATCTTGTACTATTGATCATACTTTATCAAATTGCTCACTTATTAGTTTTGCATTATCAAAAATTTGAATTTCTCATAATGCCATTTCTTGCCAATTTGGTAATGAATTTACTTTTCTATCTATTATCATCCAAGCTGATGCTGTAGAAAATGTCATTATTAAAACAACAGTAGAAAGTATTCAATACTTTATTTTCTTTTGTTTAAATTCTTTTTTTGTAAGAGCGAATTTAAAAAGTAACATAATTAAAACAGCTGTTTCAAAGAATACTAATGTAGAAAAAATAATTGTTATCGAAGACGATATAAAATTATTAATTTCATTTAAATTTATTCATAATGAAGCAAAAAACTTAACATCTTCAACTGTTTTTGCATTCATAGCTATAAATCATATAAAAGAACCTCAAACAATAAGTCATATAAATGCTAAAGCTCATAAAAAAGTCATTATTTGTGATAAGCTCATTTTTTTTGTTTCTTTTTTTGCTACTTTTTTCTTTTTTTCTTTTGCTTTTATGAACATTTTTTCTCAAAAAGCTCAAGGTACAACTTTTGTTAATACATCGTATCATTTATTTCTAATATTTGCTTCTCATACTCATTCTTGTTCTTTTTGTGTTTCTTCTACCTTTAATTTTGATAAACTTTTTGTTTTTATCAATATATTAGAATATATAGGGTATTTTATATATCTAGTATCAACTATTACTTTATCTTTTCTAAAGTTTATTTTTACACTTGTTTCATCTGGTTCAAAAGTAACAAAATCATATCATTTATCTATTAATAATGTTAAAACATCTTTAATTGAATTTATGTTTATATCATAAATTACTTTTTTTTCTTCACTTTCTTTTTCTACATTATTTTCTTCCACTTCTTTTTCTTCTTTTTGAGTTTCTTCAGTTTTTTCTTTATTTTCCAATTTTATATCATTAAAAGCATTTACATCTTCTTTTTCTGTAATTTGATTTTCATTGTTTTCATTTTTTTCAATATTTAAATCAGCTAAAACATCATTTTGAGTTTCAACTTCTTTTTTTATTTCAGGTTTTTCTATTTTAGTTTCTTCTTTTTTTTCATTTTTAAATTCCTGATTTAATCAGTTATTTTCATTATCTTCTTCAACATTTAAGTTTAGTTTTGAAGGATCAAATATCATAATTTTTTATTAATAAATATTTAAATAATAATAGCATATTATTTTTTATTTTACTATAATAATCTATTGACAAAAAATAAGTCTATTCTCTAATAGGAATAGACTTATTTTTATACTCTAATTTTATTAACTTTTGCATTAGAGTTTTTATCAAATAGGGGATTATCATTTGAATTTGTTTCCAAATCTTTTTTAGATAAATCAACTTGATTTACTTCAACTTCTTTTGGTGTTTGTCAAATACTAAATATAGCTTTTACTACTTTATATTCAATTTCATTGATTAAATCTTGAAATTTAAAATAAGCTTTTTCTTTGTAAACAATTAATGGATTTTTTTGAGCATATCACTCAAATGCTACAGATTCTCTTAATTTACTCATAGCATCTATATGTCTCATCCATAATTCATCTATAGAACTAAGAACAATTCTTCTTTCTAATCTAGCATAATCATCTTGAGAGTTAGCTCTTTCTTTTACTTTTTCAATTTCATCGATAGCTATTCTTGATATATATTCAGAAATTTCTTCTGGATTATTCATAGATGAAATATCATCTAATTCTATTCTATCATCAATAGCTTCAATTCATAAAAAGCTGTTAACTCTTTTTATTAAATCTTTATTTCAGTTGTTTATTTCTTCTTCATTTTCATTATGGGATTTAGTAAATTCAGCATTTACTAATATTTTTATTTGAGATTCAATCATTTTTTTGATATCTTCATGAATATCTTGGCTGTCTAGAATTTTATCTCTTCTTGTGTATATAATATTTCTGTGTTTATTTATGACATCATCATATTCTAGTATATGTTTTCTCATATCAAAGTTATGTCATTCAACTTGTTTTTGAACACTTGTAACTTTTCTAGTTAGCATAGAGCTTTGAGATAAAGGTTCATTCTCAGGAAGAGATGCAAACATTGGAGAGTTAAATACTCCAAATAATTTATCTCAACCAAAAATTCTCATTATATCATCATTTGGTGATATTAAAAATTGAGTTATTCAAGGATCTCATTGTCTTCAGGCTCTTCATCTTAATTGATTATCTATTCTTCTAGTTTCATGTTTTTCTGTACCAAGAATTATTAAACCTCATAATTCTCTAACTCATTCTCATAATTTTATATCAGTACCTCTTCAAGCCATATTTGTAGCTATAGTTATTGCTCATTTTTGACCAGCTTTAGATACTATTTCAGCTTCTTGTTCATGATGTTTTGCATTTAAAACACTATGACTTATTCATTCTTTTTTTAATCTATCACTTAAATATTCAGATTTTTCTACAGAAACTGTTCATACAAGTATAGGTTGACCTGATTTATGTAGTTCTTTTATCATTGATACTACATAATCAAATTTTCATCTTTCATTTTTGAAAAGTAAATCAGATCTATCTTCTCTTGCTATAGGTTTATTTGTAGGGATAATAAGAGTATCTAAGTTATATACTTTATAAAATTCTTCTGCTTCAGTTGATGCTGTACCAGTCATTCATGATAATTTCCAATACATTCTAAAGAAATTTTGAAATGTTATACTTGCAAGTGTTTTTGATTCTTGTTTTATTTCAACTCATTCTTTTGCTTCAATAGCTTGGTGAAGTCATTCAGAATATCTTCTACCAGCTAAAACTCTACCTGTGTGTTCATCGATTATTTGAACTTCTCAATTTATAACTAAATAGTCTTTTTCTTTTTTGTATACTGCCATAGCTTTCAATGCATTTTCTATATGGTGTATATCATTGTAATGTTCAGAAACATATATATTATCAACTCTTAATATTTCTTCTACTTTCTTAATACCATCTTCAGTCAAAGTAGCAGTTTTTTGTTTTTCATCAATTTTATAATGAATTCAGTTTTGTAAGTTTTTAATTAATGCTGCAAATTTCATATATTTGCTAGTTGGTTCGTTATCAGGCATTGATATTATTAATGGAGTTCTTGCTTCATCAATTAATATAGAATCAACTTCATCTATAATAGCAAAAAATAATCTTGATTGTACTTTATCATCTTTTGATATTACCATATTATCTCTAAGGTAATCAAAACCTAGTTCATTATTAGTAGCATAAACAATATCACATAGATATTGTTCTTTTTTGATACTTTTTGATTGAGAATTTAAAATAACTCATGTTTTTAGTCAAAGAGTTTCATATAATATAGACATTTCTTCTGAATCTCTTTCTGCTAAGTAATCATTTACTGTTACAATATGAACAGGGTTTCATGTTAGTGCATTTAAATAAGCTGGAAGAGTAGCAACTAAAGTTTTTCATTCTCAAGTCTTCATTTCACTTATGTTTCAATCATTTATAGCTAATCAACCTATTAATTGAACATCATAAGGAACCATATTCCATGTTATTTTTTTACCACTTTTTAATTCAAACTCTTTTCAAGAAATATTTTTACATGCAGTTTTTACTAAAGCAAAAGCTTCTAATTTTATTTCATCAATTATTTTTTTTATAGTTTTTGAATCTTCAGGATTTTTAAAATCTAGTCATTCAAATTTTGCTTTGAATTCTTGAGTTTTATTTTTTATATCTTCTATTGAATAATTTTCTTGATTTTTTTCATATTCTTTGATTTGTTCCACTAGTTTAGTTATTTCTTTAACTTTTTTTTCACTTGGATCTCAAAAAATTGATTTAATAATACTTTCTATCATTTTTTATATGTTTCTAATTTAAATTAAGCTAAAAGATTATATTTAAAATGATTAATAAATCAAAAAATATATTTATAACTTTTTGATTTTTTTATATTCTAGTATATACTAGATATATACTTAATTTTTATTTAGCAAAAATGATATCATATATAACAGGTAAAATAATTGATCTTGAGTTCAATAGTGTTTCTATTTTAACTAGTTGAGGAGTTGCTTATGAAGTTTGAATTAATGAATTAATATATTCTAATATATGACTACATGAAGAAGTTTGAATGTATATCTATCATAATATAACAGAAAATAATCAAACATTATTTGGGTTTTTAGAAAAAAATGAAAAAAAAGTTTTTTCTGAAATAATAAAAATATCAGGTATCTGATGAAAACATGCTATGCAAATATTATCTCTTTGATTAGAGAGATTAACTATAGCTATTTCTAACCAAGATAATAAGACTTTGGAATGAATAAAATGAGTTTGAAAAAAAATGGCTGAAAAAATTATTTTAGAATTAAAAGATAAAGATTTAGGAGTTTCTATAAATAAAGATACTGTAATAAAAGCTAATAATATAAATCCAGAGTTACAGTCATCTATAAAATCTACTTTAACTAATATGTGATATAATCCTCGTGATATTGATAAAGTTTTATCTAAGTTGCCAGAGGATTTAAAAGATGCTTGAGAAATTATACCTTATGTTATTAAATCATTAAGTTAATATTATGACTTTAGAATTAATCCTTATATTTTTAGTTTTTTTCTTATTATCAATAATTTTTTATTTGCTTACTAAATCTTGAAATACTAATGTTGATACAACTAGTTTTAAAATGTTGCAAGATCAAATTTTTGAACTAAATAGAAATCTTGATTTCAAATTGAGTAAAAACTCTGAAAACACATTGAAACAAAGTGAAATAAATACTTCTATAACAAGAGATGCTTCTAAAAAAATAGAAGAAATAACTAAAAAATTATCTTCATTAGAAGAAACAAATAAAAAAATACATGATATATGAAAATGATTAGAGTGACTAGAAAGTATATTAAAAAATACTAAAAATAGATGAGTTTTAGGAGAGTACTTTTTAGAGAATGTTTTGAAAAATATTCTACCTCCTAGTAATTTCAAGTTACAATATAAATTCTCAAATTGAGAAATTGTAGATGCAGTTATTTTTGTAAAAGATAAAATTATCCCTATTGATTCAAAGTTTTCTTTAGATAATTATAATAAAATATTGTGAGAAGATAATCTTGTGTTAAAAGAAACATATGTAAAAGATTTTAAAAATGATTTAAAAAAGAGAATAGATGAAACAAGTAAATATATAAGACCCGAAGAGTGAACTATGGATTTTGCTTTTATGTTTATACCAAGTGAGTGAATATATTATGATTTACTTGTTAATAAGGTATGAAGTATGAAATCAACAACACAAGATTTAATAGAGTATGCTTTTAAACAAAAAAAAGTTATAATAGTTAGTCCTACTAGTTTTTATGCATATCTGCAAACAGTTATGCAATGATTAAGAGCTTTGCAAGTAGAAGAAAAAACAAAAGATATAAGAAATCAAGTTGTAAAATTATCAAATCATTTATCTGCTTATGAAGAATATCTAGAAAAGCTTTGAAATAGTTTATGAGTAAGTGTTAATCATTATAATAATGCTTATAAAAAATTTAATCAAGTAGAAAAAGATATTATTAAAATAACTTGAGAGACTAATAACAATGAGATTAAAACTTTACAGATAGATAAGCCAGAAGATAAGCTAATATAGCTTGTCTTTTTTTGTTAATTTCTAGTTAAAAAACTAATATTGCAATAAAATATTATGTTAAGTGTTTTATTTTTCTAGACAATTTAATATTTTTAATTTTAATTCAATGTTAAAAATATTTTTTTGTTTTAAAATAAAAGATTTTTTATGTTTTTTAACATTTTAAAAAAAATTCTTAACATAGTTGTTCTAAAATTGTTAGCAAAAAAATCAAAAATGATTAAATTTTTATTTAGACATTTTATTATTTAAGATGATTATATGGAAGTGAAATTTATAAAAACAAGAGAGGGGGATTTAGTTAACTTTGATAGAACAAGAATAGAAAGAGTTATAGAAAAAGCAGCTGAAGCTATTTGAAATAATGATTTTGATTTTGTTGATGATGTAACAGATAAAGTTATAGAAAATTTATCTAATTATTTAGACGATTGTGAATGAGAAGCTGTTATCACTATAGAAATGGCTCAAGATCAAATAGAAAGAGTTCTTATGAAAGAAGGGCATTTTGAAGTAATGAAACATTTTATTATTTATAGAAATGAAAGATCTAAAATAAGAGAAAAACAAAAAGAAAAAGTAGAAAAAAAGCTTGAAAAAAATACATTTAAAATAACTAAAACTACTTGAAAAAAAGAAAACTTTGATATAGAAAAAGTAAGAAAAACATACAAAATTGTTTCTTATTGATTAGCAAGAAAATGTAGATTTGAAGAGATTTCGGATAGTTTGAAAAAATATATTGTAGAAGGTATGAAAACTTCAGATATAACAAAAATGCTTATTAAGTCAGCAGTTGATTTAGTTAGTGTTGAAAATACATCATGGCAATTTATAGCAGGTAGACTTGCTTTGATAGATTTATATAAAGAAGCTTCATATAATAGAAATATGGATATTAAAAAAATTTATGAATCTAAACATTATAAAAGTTTATTTGATGAATATATAAAATCAGGAAAGTATTATAAAAATTTTTATGATTATTACACTGAAGAAGATATATTGGAAGCATGAAGTTATTTAAAAAAAGAATATGACTTTGAATATAATTATACAACTGTTTTGATGTATAAAAAAAGATATCTTTTAAATCCAAATAAAGTAACAAAAGAATTACCTCAAGAAATGTATATGAGTGCAGCATTATTTTTGGCTATACCTGAACCAAAAGAAAAAAGATTAGAAGTTGCTAAAAAAATATATGACTACTGTGCTACTTGAAAAATATCTTTACCAACACCTACTTTGTTAAATGCTAGAACTAATTTTCATCAATTATCTAGTTGTTTCAAATTTAATGTTGATGATGATTTAAGAGCTATTTATCATTCTATAGAAAATATGGCTCAAGTATCAAAGTTTTGAGGTGGTATTGGAGTATATTTATGAAATATAAGATCAAAATGATCTAGTATTAGATGAGTAAAATGAGCTGCTTGAGGTGTTAACCCATGGATTAAGGTTATAAATGATACTGCAGTTGCTGTAAATCAATTATGAGCTAGAGCATGAGCTATTTCAGTAACATTAGATGCTTTTCATAGAGATATTTATAGTTTCTTAGACTTACAAACAGAAACTTGAGATATAAGATCAAAAAGTTTTGATGTTTTTCCAGCAGTAACATTCCCAGATTTATTTATGGAGAGAGTTGCTAATGATGAAGATTGGACTTTATTTGATCCAAAAGAAATTTCTGAAGTTACAGGTAAAAAACTTCAAGATCATTTTTGAGAAGATTTTGAAAGATTTTATGTTGAATGTGAAAATAATCCAGAACTAGAATTAAAAGAAACAATAAAAGCAAAAGATTTATTTAAAAAATATTTAAAAACTACTGTAGAAACATGAATGCCTTATGCTTTCTTTAGAGATACAGTTAATGCTTTAAATCCAAATAAACATGCTTGAAATGTATATTCAACACAATTATGTGTAGAAATATGTCAAAATACAAGTACTTCTAAATTTGTGGAAGAAGAATTAGAAGATGGGAATATAGTAATAAAATATGAACCAGGTGATAGTGTTGTATGTAACTTAGCTTCTATAAATGTAGCAAAAGTAAATACTGATGAAGATATTAAAAAGGTTATACCTGTTGCTATGAGACTTTTAGATAATGTTATTGATTTAAATTTTTATCCAATAAAAGAAGCTAAAAGGACAGCTCAAAGATATAGATCAGTTTGATTAGGTTTCTTATGATTAGCTGAATATTTAGCTGTAAATAAATTATCTTATGATTCTCTAGAAGCTAGAGAAGTAGTTGATAAATTATTTGAAAAATATGCGTACAGAACTTTGAAATCATCTAATAAACTTGCTTCGGAAAGAGGGACATATGAACTATATGAATGATCAGAATGGTCTAAATGAGTTTTATTATGAAAAGATGCTGATTGGTATAAAAATAACTCAGAAATGTCTGATAAATGGTTAAAACTAATTGATGATATTAAAAAAGATTGAGTTAGATTCGCTTATCATTTGGCTCCTGCTCCTAATACTTCTACAGCTTTAGTTGTATGAACAACTGCATCAATTCTTCCTATTTATAAAAAATACTTTGTTGAAACTAATGCAATTGCACCTAGTGTTAATGTAGCACCAAATTTAGATCAAGAAAATTTTTGGTACTACAAAGAATATGTAAATATGAATATGAATGATGTTATAGATATGGTTTCAGTTATCTATAAATGGATAGATCAATCTATTTCTTTTGAATGGATGATAGATCCTGCTAAAGTATCACCAAGAGAACTTTATCAATACTACATGAAAGCTCATAAACAATGAATAAAAACAGTTTATTATGTTAGATCTATGAGTTTAGATGTAAAAAGTTGTGATAGTTGTAGTGGTTAATACTATATATTGTATATAAAAATACTTATATTATCTATATATTGTGTTTCCAATTAAAATAAAATGAATAATAGTCAAATAAAAATATATAAAATTTATTGCAAAAACTATATATTGTGTATCATATATTTATGTGTACACAATATATAGTTTTTATTTGTTTTAAAATTTCCTATTATGGCTATTTATAAAGTTAGGAAAAGAAATGGTTCTATTGTTACATTTGATATAAAAAAAATAGAAAATGCTATTAAAAAAGCAATTGTAGCATCTTGATGAAATGATTTTTCTTTGATTTCAGATATGACTGAAAAAACAATTTCATATTTAGAGGAGGAGATATGAACAGATATACCAAGTGTAGAAGATATTCAAAATTCTATAGAGGAATCTCTTATAAAAGATGGTCATGATACAGTTGCTAAATCATTTATAATTTATAGAGAAAAAAGAAATCAATTAAGAAATGATAAAAATGTTGTAATTGAAGTTTGAGACTCAATGGAGGAATATTTAAATAAATCAGACTGGAGAGTAAATGCTAATGCTAATTCTGGTTATTCACTTTGAGGTATGATATTAAATATTTCTTGAAAAGTTACTGCTAATTATTGGCTTAGCCATATATATCCTTCAGAAATTTGAAATCTCCATAGAAATGCAGATATTCATATACATGATTTAGATATGTTTTCTGGTTATTGTGCAGGTTGGAGTCTTAGACAATTATTAGAAGAATGATTTAATTGATCTGATAAAAGAGTAGATTCTGCTCCAGCTAAAAATTTGCAAGCTGCTGTTAATCAAATGATAAACTTCTTATGAACTTTACAAAATGAATGGGCTTGAGCTCAAGCTTTTTCAAGTTTTGATACTTATTTAGCTCCATTTGTACATAAATATAAGGAAGAAATAAAAAAAGAATTACAAGAAGTAAATTCTAGTTTTAAATCAGAAGAAGAAAAAGAAAAATATATTTATAATAAAACTTATAAATATGTTTATCAACAAATGCAAAATTTTATTTTTTGATTGAATGTTCCTAGTAGGTGGTGAACACAATCACCATTTACCAATATAACTTTGGATTGGACTGTTCCAGATGATTTAAAGGATAAGGCTTTGTTTTTAGGTTGAATTGATAATTGATATTATGAAAAAAAATATTGAGAACTTGAAGATGAAATGAGAATAATAAATAGAGCTTTGATTGATGTTTATGTAGCTTGAGATAGAAATTGAAGAGTTTTTACTTTTCCTATACCTACATACAATATTACAGAAGATTTTCCTTGGGATGATCCAGATATAGATGCTTTATTTGAAATGACAGCTAAATATGGTCTTCCATATTTTCAAAATTTTGTTTGAAGTCAGTATAAAAGATTAAAAAAATCTGATTGAACATATGAAACTGTAAAAAATCCAGATGCTTATACTCCATGAGCAGTTAGGTCAATGTGTTGTAGGTTGCAGCTTGATTTAACTCAATTAGAAAAAAGGTGAGGTTGATTATTTGGTAGTTCAGAAATGACTTGAAGTATATGAGTGGTTACTCTTAATATGGCTCGTATTTGATATAATACAGCATGAGATAAAGAATCTTTTAAAAAAAGAGTAGAATATCTAATGGAACAAGCTAAAGTATCTTTAGAACTTAAAAGAAAAGAAGTTACAAAATGGCTTGAAAGATGATTATATCCTTATACTTATAGATATTTAAGAAGTTTTAGAAACCACTTTTCTACTATTTGATTGAATTGAATGAATGAAGCTATATTAAATTTTACTGCTTGAAAAGAAGATATTTCAACTAGTTGGTGAAAAGAATTCGCTATGGAAATTATAGAATTCATGAGAAATAAACTAAAAGATTATCAAGAGGAAACAGGTAATTTATATAATTTAGAAGCTACACCTGCAGAGGGAACTACATATAGATTTGCAAAAGAAGATAAAAAACAGATTCCAAATATTATACAAGCATGAACTAATGATGCTCCTTATTATACAAACTCATCTCAATTACCAGTTTGATTTACAGATGATCCTTATGAAGCACTTGATGAACAAAATGAATTACAATGTAAATATACTTGATGAACTGTTTTACATTTATATATGTGAGAAAGGCTAACAGATAGTAAATCTTGTAAAAATTTTGTCAAAAATGTAATTTCAAATTATCAGCTTCCATATATTACTATTTCACCAACATTTTCAATATGTCCTAATCATTGATATATAGTTTGAGAACATGATTATTGCCCAAAATGTGATGAAGAGATATGATATAGTTGAGATAAATTTGATTTAGAGACAAGAAGGACTTATACTGATGATTTTGAAAAAATTAAAAATATAGAAAAAACAAAAATATAATTTATTTATTAATTTTAATAATTATGTCATTATCAATTAATACTGAATGAAAACTATTTTCAAGAACTAAGTGTGAAATATATACTAGAGTTATGTGATATCATAGACCTGTATCTAGTTTTAATATATGAAAAAAATCTGAATTTTATTCTAGGAATTATTTTAAAGAACAAGACTCTAATTTAAGATTTATAAATAAATATTCTTAATTATGCAAATATCATGAATAACTCCTTTTAGTCTTATTGATTATCCTTGAAAAGTTTCTTGTATAGTTTTTAGTCCAGGATGTAATTTTAGATGTTCTTATTGTCATAATAGCGAATTCGTAGTTCCAGAAAAACTAAAAAATGTTTATAAAAATCTTATAAGTGAAAAATCTTTTTTTAATTTTTTAGAAAAGAGAAAATGATTAATAGATTGAGTTTCTATTTGTTGAGGTGAACCAACTTTACAAACTGATTTATATGATTTTTGTAAAAAGATAAAAAAAATGTGATATAAACTAAAATTAGATACTAATTGAAGAGACCCTAAAATTTTGAAATTACTTATAGAAGAAGGTTTACTCGATTATATAGCTATGGATATAAAGAACGAAATATGAAAATTTAGTGAATCTGCTTGAGTTGAATTAAATGAAAAACCATATTTAGAATCTATAAATATAATTTTAAATTCAAACATAGATTATGAATTTAGAACTACTGTTATCTCAGGAGTTCATACTGATGAAAATATTGAAAATATTGCTAAATATATTTCTTGAGCAAAAAACTATTATTTGCAAAACTTTAAGTCATGAAATACTTTGGAAAAATCATTTAAATGAAAGAGTTTTTCTATAAAAGAATTAAATTATTTTAGAAATTTATCACTAAAATTTGTTAAAAATGTTTGAATAAGAAATTAATAATTTTTTTTAATTTTTTTATTGAAAAATACTATATTTAGTTATAATAAGTATCACTATACCAAATATATTGAATAATTATATAAATATGTATTGTATAAATTGTTGAAATGATAGTACAAGAGTAATCGATTCTAGAGTTTCAGATGATGGTAAAACTATAAGAAGGAGAAGAGAGTGTGAAAATTGTCATAATAGATTTACTACTTTTGAAAAAATAGAGATAATTAATTTGATTGTAGAGAAAACATGAAATAGAAAAGAAAGATATAATAGGGATAAATTAGAAGACAGTATAATAAAGGCCTTGAATAAAAGAAATTTAAGTGTTCATGTTATAAATGATTTAATAAAAACTTTGGAGTTTAAATGGAGTTGAAAACAAGAAATAAGCTCAAAAGATATATGAAAGGATGTTTTAGAAGCCTTATTAAAAATAGATGAGGTAGCATATATTAGATATGCATCTGTTCACTTAAACTTTGAATCAGCAAAAGATTTTATAGAGTTTATAAATAACAGAAAATAATTATTAGTTTTTAAAATAAATAGATATGTCACAAGAAATGCAAGCAAGTCTTATATTTAACCCAAAATGAGATGATTCTGTATCAGAAAGAACTATAATAAAATGAAATACAACATGATTATTTCAATTAAATGCAGTTAAATATAATTGGGCTAAAAGTTTATATCAAGTAATGGTTTGAAATTTTTGGCTTCCTGAAAAAGTAAAATGATTATGAGAAGATGCAACTCAATATAAAAAAGAATTGAGTGATGATGAAAGAAGAGCATATAAATGAATATTATCTTTTTTAATATTTCTTGATAGTATACAAACAGTTAATCTTCCTAACTTTTCTGAATATGTAACAGCTCCAGAAGTAAATTTGATTCTTAGTATTCAAGCTTACCAAGAAGCTATACATTCACAATCATATGCTACTATATTAGAAACTATAGTTGACTCTAAAGAAAGAGAAGAAATATATTATTTCTGGAGAACAGATAAACATTTGTTAGAAAGAAATGAGTTTATAGGTTGAATATATCAAGATTTTATTGATGAACCAAATGATAGAAACTTTTTTAGATGAATAATCTGAAACTTTTTATTAGAAAGTATTTATTTTTATAATGGTTTTGCATTTTTTGATACTTTAGCTGATCAATGAAGAATGGTTGCTACTGATAGAATGATTAATTATATTAGAAGAGACGAATTAACTCATGTTACAATATTTGCAAACATGATTAAAGAAATTAAAAAAGAATTTCCTGAAATGTATGATGAAAAACTTATAGTAGAAATGATGGATACAGCAGTTAATCAAGAAATAAAGTGGTCAAAACATATATTATGAGAAAATATAATATGAATGTGACATCAAAATATAGAAAATTATACAAAATGGTTAGCTAATGAAAGATTATCTCTTTTATGAATAAAACCATTATATGAAAATGTAGTAAAAAACCCTTATAAGCATCTTGATAGATTACAAGATAATAACTCAGAAAAAGGTAACTTTTTTGAATCTACAGTTACTAATTATGCACAATCTAGTGCTATGAAATGATCTTGGGATTTTTAAGTTAAAAAAGAAGCAATTTTTAATTGCTTCTTTTTTATATTGATTCTCAAGATGATTTTATTTTTTTATATCATCAAATATGGTATATAAAATCTCATTCTTTTTCTTCATCTTTTTCTATTTTATCTATATATCATTTAAATATTTTACCATTTCTAAACATAAATAGTGTATATATATAACTTTCAGTATTAGCTTGATATACTCAATCATTTCATTCATGAATACTAACTAAGTTACTTTTCAAAGATGAAAATGTTTCTAAATCTACTTTTATTTTGTTTTCATACATAGCTAAAACTATCTCCATTCTAATATTAGAGTCTATATTTCTATCTTTTATTAATCATTTTATTTCATCTAGTGTTACATTTTCATTTTTTACTATCTCTTGAGCTAATATATAATGTTTTTTAATATTTAATCATCATATTTTATCAAAAATATCTCTATGAGTTATTCTAAAAGAATTTAGTCATAGGTCAGTTGTTTTATATACTGCTTCTTTTGTATCATTTTTTACACTATCAATTATAGTTTTTCTATTTATAGAGTTGCTTCATTTATTATGATTATTTATAGAATTTATCATTTTATTTATTTATATATTTAATTAGTTATTATTATATTAACATTTTTTGAACAAATTAACAAAAAAATGAAATAGTTTTTACTATTTCATTTTATCTTCATGTATACTGTTTGCAGCTAAACATCATTCAGCAGCACTCATTATAGTTTGTTTGAACTTATTACTATTTGTTGTAACATCTCAAGCTGCATATAATCATTTTAAACTAGTTTCTTGTCTAGCATTTACTACTAAACATCATTCTTCATCTTTTTCCAAATTCATATCTTTAACTAAATCAGTATTTGGAAGAGTTCCTACAGCAACAAATATACCATCTGATTTTAATTCTTTTCATGATTTTAATTTAACTCATGTCATTCCAAGAGTATCTCATAGTATTTCTTCTACTTCTTCGTTTAAAACCATTTCTATATTTTCTCTTTTATTTGCAATATCTACCCATGAATCTTCAGCTCTAAATGTATCTCTTCTGTGAACAAGATAAACTTTGTTACATATATCAGATAAGTAAATTGCTTCAGTTAATGCTGTATTTCAACCTCATACTATTATTACATCTCTTCATTTAAAAAACATTCAATCACATGTTGCACAGTAACTTACTCATTTTCCCATAAATTCTTTTTCTCATTTTGCTCATAAATGTCTATGAGAGTTACCTGTTGCTAAAATAACATATTTTGATTTAAATTCTTTTCATGAACTAGTTTTTACATGAAAATGATCTTCATGTTTTTTTAATTCACTTACCATTTCATTTAAAATTTCTGTTCAAGAACTTGTAGCATGTTCTCTAAAAGAATCCATTATTTCTTTACCTGGTGCAGAAATTGTTCCAGGCCAATTTTCAACTCTGTGAGAAGTTGCTAAAGCTCAACCTGGCTGTCATCAAATTATTAAATTTTTTATTTTATATCTACTAGCATACATTCAAGCAGGGTATCATGCTGATCATGCTCATATAATTATTAAATCATAATCTAAGTTCATATTTATTATTTTTATATTATATAATATATATTATATTAATGTTTTTATTTATATTGTAAACATTAAACTTTTAATAAGAATTATTCTCATTAAAACAATTGTATAATATCTATTTACTATATTTTGTAAAGCTTTTTTTGTTTTTTTATTTTTGACAATTATTTTTTATAAATTAATATATATTTCTATTCTTTCATAAAAGGAGATATAAATGACTAATTTTCCTTTAAGAGGTAAAGGTAGAACAAAAACAGCAAGAAAAATTTGGATGTATAAATATATAAGAGATGAAAGAAATATGAGTGTTTGTGACTACACAATTGACTTTTGTATTTCTTCTAAACTTAATTCTAAAATATTAAGATCCTTAAGTTTAAAAAAATTTTCTTGCTATAATTAGCTTCTTTTTTTTAAAGAAGCTTTTTTTTTGATAAAAGATATATTATATTTATAATAAATAAAGATTAGAATTAAAAAAATATTTATGAATAGAAGAGTTAGTGAAAGAGAATTAGAACAGTTGCAACAAAATCTGGAGTATTCAAATAAAGAATTAAGAGTTTTTGTTGCTGATATACTACCAGAAGATGCTGAAATTAGGCACAATATGGAAGATAGAATGATTGAGTTAGAAAACCTTGTAAATACATATTGATGAGTTGTTATAGTTAAGCATATTCAAAATAAGTCAGTTCCTGATTATAAAACTTTTATATGAGAAGGTAGACTTGATGAAATAATAGAAGAAATGCAAAGGAATGATGCTAATATATTGATTTTATGAAATATATTAAAGCCTAAACAAATATATGCTATAAATGAAAAATTAAAACCTATATGAGCAAAAGCTTGGGATAGAATAGATCTTATTTTAAAAATATTTGAAAAGAATGCTAAAAGTAAAGAGGCTAAATTACAAATAGAGCTTGCTTCTATTAAGCATATGTGACCTCGTATATTTGATATGTGAATGGAGTTATGAAAACAATGATGAAAATGAAGTTGAGAAACAAATACTGAGATAATGAAAAGACATTTACAAAGAAGGGAATTAGCTATAAAAAAGGATTTAGAGCATTATGCGAAAGTTAGACAACAACATAGGCAATCAAGATCAAGAAAATGAATTTCTACAGTATGAGTTGTATGATATACAAATGCTTGAAAATCAACATTAACAAATTCATTAACTAAGAAATGAGTTCTTGCTGAAGACAAGCTTTTTGCAACACTTTGAACAAGTGTTTGAAAAATGTTTGTAGAAGCATCTTATAATGAAAAAACAGGGGAATATATTGCTCCTAAAGAAATATTGATTAATGATACTATATGATTTATTAGAGAATTACCACCTCAACTTATAGAAGCTTTTAAATCAACTCTTGAAGATTCTATCGAATCAGATATTTTGTTACATGTTATTGATTGTAGTGACCCAAAGCTTGAAATAAAAATATCTGTTGTTGAAGATATTCTTTCTAATATTTGAGCTGAACAAAAAAGAATATATGTTTTTAATAAAAAAGATTCATTAGAGAATTGAGAGTTTATTGAGGAAGTAAAAGATGGAGAGAATATAGTACATGAATCAAAAAAATCATATTTATTAAATAAATATGATAAATTAAATCCTATATTTATTTCTGCATCTAACAAAGAAAATTTAGATGAGTTAAAAGAAAAAATTATAGAACAACTTAACTTAGATTAAAAATGGAACAATACTTATTTATAGCTTTGATATTTTTCTTATCAATAATAATTTATTGAATAACTGTTGTTATACAGTTTTGAAAGAAAAAAAAGCTAGATAAACTAAAAATTAGATTTTATAAAAAAATTATTAAAAAAACTTCAGTATGAACAAGTTATAAGGAAAGAATAATAGAGTATGATAAAATATATCATAAAATATTAATTTCTTTATGATATGAATGAAGTTTTTGAGATATATTGAAATTATATCCTAATGAAATAGATGATATAGATAAAATCTGGGAATTGCATAAACTAAGAAATAAATTAGTTCATGAATTTGATTTAGTAACTTGAAGTATATTAAAAAAGAAGGCTCAAGAATATCATAATGAATTAAATAAACTTATAAAATAAAAATATAATTTGTAAAGTTATTTTGTTAATGAAATTCAAAATTTTAATATAATTTTAATATATGATTATTAAAATGCAAAATGCAATAAGGGTAAAAAAAGTCTTTTTAAATAAAATGTCATGTTTGGGAGAGCTGTTACATTTATAAAAATATACCTTATTGCAAAAAAAGGAGATGTTATTATAACATCTCTTTTTTAATATTCTCATAATATTCTTATTTTTTTTGTAAAAAAATCTAATTCTTCTATAGCTTTTTTTGTTTTCTCATTATTTAGCTTTCATTCAAATTCTAACCAAAAATAATAACTAAAGCTTCATTGATAGCTTGGCATACTTTCAATTTTTTTTAGATTTATATTATTTGTTGCAAATGCTCATAAACATTTGTATAGGCTAGATGGTATATCTTTTGCTTCAAATATAATACTTGTTTTATTTGATATATTTTTATATTCTAATTTAGTATTTTTATTTGCAACTATAATAAATCTTGTAGTATTTCATTTTTGATCAGCAATATTTTTTTCAATAATATTTAATCAATATATTTTAGCAGCTTCTTCAGAGCATATAGCTCATACTCACTTTAGTCATTTTTCAGATATATACTTTGCAGAAAGAGCAGTATCACTGAATTCTCTAGCTTTGATATTTTTTTCTTTTAAATACATATGACACTGTTCTAATGCAGGCATTTGAGAATATACCTCTTTTATTTTACTTATATCGTTTTCTAATGAACAAATACAGTGTTTTATTTCTAAATAATATTCTCATATTATTTTAAAATCATATTTTAAAAAGTTATATATATTTGGATGTATACTTCACATATATGAATTTTCTATTGCTAGTACTCATATTCAATCATCAGATATTGATTCCCATACATCTAAAAACTCAGGTTTTCATATGTAATCATCTATTTCTATATCTAATTTTTTTGTTATTTCTTTAGAAGCTATATTCATATAGCTTCAGGGGTTTCATTGATAGTATATTTTCATAAATTTTTTATTTTATTTCCCAAGTATTTAAATTATATTTATTATTATTAATTACCATTAAGTTATCTCTAAATTCATCTAACTTTCAAGTTATTACTTCATTATTATATATATTTTCTATTTTAATTGTTTCTCAAACTTTTTCGTGAGCTTTTTCAATTTGTTTTCATATAAGATATATTATTTTATCAGTATATTCTTGTCACTCTTTAGTATTTTCTCAAAAATAATTTGCTGTTGATTTTATAGTATTTATAAAATTAGTTTCATCTTTTTCTTTTACAAAATTATTAAAATCATTTGTTACTGACATAAATACATTATGTACTTCTAAAATTTCTTTATTATGAATTTGTATATCTGAATATAGTTTTGGATTTTGATTTAAATATCTAGCAACAGAAGAAATCATTATTTTGTATATTGGTGATACAAAATTCATTGATTTATTAATATCTAGATTTAATCTTTTAATAGTTTCTCATAATACAAACATATCAAAATGAGTTAATCACTGAACTACTGCCATCATTTTATCATGTTCTATAGCAGTTGTCTCAATAACTTTTGCATCATTTTTTTCTAAATAATTTTTCAAAAATAAATATCTAGAATCTTTTTTATCTTTTTGCTTAGGAGTTAAAACAAATATTTGTCATGCTATTGTTGATACATATGGTCAAAACATAGGATGAGTTGGAATTACCAAAGAGTTTTTTGGAGCATTTTCAAACATTGATTTACTAGGACCATCTTTTATAGATGTTACATCTAGTATAATTGAATTTTCTTTTGCATAAATTATATATTTTTTAATAGTATCTTCCATTATTCATATAGGAACAGCGAATATTATAATATCTGCATTTTTTATTGTATCTTTATTATTATCAGAGTAATTACATCATATTTCAAGTGCTGTTTTTTTTAATTTTTCTATATTTCTTCATGTTATAGTTATAGAAATATTATCTAAAAAATTTTTGTTAAGATAATTTGCTAGCCATTTTCAAAATCAATCACTTCATCATATTATTGCAATGTTTTTCATTTTTAATATTTTAATATATTATTTTTCTTTTCTTATTCTAACTGCATTATCTAATTTTTCAATCATTTCTTCATTAGTTTTCCAATCAACACATTTATCTGTTATACTGACTCAATATTCTATTTTTCTCGGATCATCTTTTCCTGGAGTATGAGATTGAGCACCTTCTTTTATATTTGCTTCTATCATAATTCAAACTATTTTTTTATTTCATTCTGCTATTTGAGATGCTACCTTATCAGATACTATAGGTTGGTTTTTATGATCTTTTTTACTATTAGCATGTGAAAAATCAATAATAACTCAATTATCTATTCATGCATTTTCTAATCTTTCTATTGTATTTGCAACACTTACTCTATCATAGTTAGTTCAATTATTTCATCATCTAAGTATTATATGTCAATCAGGGTTTCATTGAGTTGTTATTCTAGCTACTTTTCATTCTTTAGTATTTGATAAAAATCTATGACTTCCTTTTGCTGATTTAATTGCATCGATTGCTATTTGTATATCTCAATTTGTACCATTTTTAAAACCAACAGGCATACTTAATCATGAAGCCATTTTTCTATGTTCTTGACTTTCAGTAGTTCTTGCTCAAATAGCCCCCCAATGGACTAAATCTGCAAAATATTGAGGATTTATAACATCCAAAAATTCTACAGCAGTAGCTACTCCTAATTTATTTATTTTTAATAATAACTCTCTAGCAACTTCCAATCATTTATCTATATTACAAGAATCATCTAGATCAGGGTCATTAATTAATCATTTCCATCAAACTGTTGTTCTAGGTTTTTCAAAATATACTCTCATTATAGGGTATACATTAGGATACCTTTCTTTTAGTTCTACTATTTTTTGTGCTATTTCCATTGCTAGTTTTGGATCGTTTATTGAACAAGGTCAAGTTATAACAGCTAATCTATCGTCTTTTAAATTTATAATATCGCTTATTATTTGTCTACTAGTATCAATAAATCTTTCAGTATCTTTATCTAAAGGGTATTTTTTTATTAGACTTTCAGGAGTAGTTATTTCTTCAATATCAATAATTCTTTTATCATCTACTAATGAGGTTTTGTCACTTAATAATGCTTTGTCATTCATAATATTTTATGTTAATTAATAAAAATAAAAAAACTCTTTTGGTAGTCCAAAAGAGTTTAGCTTAATAACTGCAAAATTTACATTTATATATTTTCATGCTAAAAAACACCTTTGAACTTATTTCAAGGACTAAAATAGAAAAAGAAAAAATATGTATTTAACATTAAATTTTTCATGTCTGTTTTTTAGTTTTTTAATATAAATATATAAAAATAAATAACCTTTTTTTAATATAAGTCAAATAAAAATTATTTTTTTTCTTTTATTAATTCGAAAATAAATACAAATATTGCATTATATAACCTTTTAATTCTATTTATTTTTTTAGGACCAGTAATTAGCCTATAAAGCCATTCTAGTCATATTTTTCTCCATAGAACTGGAGCTCTATTTTGAAATCAAACCATATAATCGAAGCTAGATCAAATTGCTAATCATATTTTTATATTTTCGCATCTTTCTATTATCTCTATTATAGATTCTTCTTGTTTTTTCATTCATAGAGTAGAAAAAACTATTTTTGAGTTTGAGTTTTTTATTTTTTCTATAATTTGTTCTTTTTGCGAATCTTTATATATAAAATAATCAAAATCAAGATTTTTAAATTTATTTTGAAGTTTATCTCTAAATACTTTTTGAGATTCTACTTTATTTTTATCAAGAGGGTTGTATAAATCTATAATTGTTATTTTTATATTATTTTTTTCTGCCCAAATTGTTAAATCTTTTGTTAGGTCACTTCAGCAAATTCTTTTAGAGTATTTTTTGTATAAGAAGTTTCTTCTGAAAAATAAATTAAAAAAATAATAGGGTATAAGAGCAGTATTAATTATTTTTCCATATTTATTATCATTTATTTGAAAAGCTATATATAATCAGATTCAATCAGCAGTTAAATAATTTGCTTTATTTAAAATTTTTTTGAAATTTTCATCACTTTTTGCCTTTAATAATATTTCAGGGTTAGGTGTAAATATTATATTTTGTTCATCAAGTTTTTTTATTTTTTCTAGTAGAGTATTGTATTTTATGTTGTTTATATTTACTCAAAAGATTTGCATAAGTTTTTTTTAGTTTTATTATATCTATAGTTAGTTTTCTTAAGTATAAATAAATTGAAAAAAATGCAAAATATAGAGAGTAAAAAAATAGCTATTGTTTGTGATTGGATAAAAGATTGGTGATGAGCAGAAATAGTTTTAGAGCAGTTATTAGAAATTTTTCCAAATGCAGATATTTATAGTTCAGTTTTTTTTCAACAAAATAATACTATTTTTAAAAATAGAAGTATCTATACTAGTTTTATTCAAAAAATACCATTTTTAAATAAATCTCATAAATTGGCTTTATTTCTTAGACCATATGCTTTTGAGAATTTTGATTTTAGTTCTTATGATATTGTAATTAGTTCTTCTACAGCAGAAAGTAAATGAATAATAACAAAACCTTCAACAATACATATTTGTTATTGTCATACCCCAACTAGATATTATTGGAGTCATTATCATGAGTATATAAATATGATGGAATTTTGAATATTAAACCCACTTTGAAAATATTTAATGCCAAAGATAGTTCATAAATTAAGAGAATGGGATTATTTGGCTAGCAAAAGAGTTGATTTTTTTATATCTAATAGTCTTAATACATCATTAAGAATAAAAAAATATTATAATAGGGAGTCAAAAGTTATTTATCCTTGTTTAGATATTAATTCTATTCCTTATAATGAAGAAAAAGATGATTATTATTTTTATAATGGTAGATGTATACCATATAAAAAATTTGATTTAATTGTTGATGCTTTTAATAAAAATTGAAAAAAAATAAAAATAGCAACTAATACTGATAATAAATTGTATAGAGAATTAAAAGAAAAATCATTTAGTAATATTGAGTGGATTTTAACTAATGATTTAACAACAATTAATTTATTACATAGTAGAGCAAAAGCTTTTATTTTTCCTCCAGAGGAAGATTTTTGACTCGTTCCTATTGCAGCAATGGCTAGTTGAACACCAGTTATTGCTTATAATAAATGATGAGCAAAAGAAACCGTTATAGATGGAGTTACAGGTATATTTTTTAACGAACAAACTGTAGAAAGTTTAAATAATACTATTAAAGATTTTGAAAATATAAGTTTTAATTCCAACAAAATAAGAGAGCATTCTAGATTATTTGATAAGGATAATTTTAGAAATAATATTTTGAGTTTTATAAAAGAACTAGAAAATTAATTTTCTAGTTCTTTTATTTTACATTAAACTTTGATATAAAAGTTGAAATTTTGCTTTCATTTAGGTCTAAATTATAACAATCATAATTTTTATAGTATTGAGTTATTATGTTTATTATTTGATTATTTTCGGATATATTTAAATTTTTTATAGGAGTATTTAATATTATATCATAATCTTCATCTATGCTTAAAGTTCATAAACTACTTATATCAAATTGATTAAAATTTGAATCTTGAGGGCTAGAATTACTTCAAGGGTTTCACCATATAGCATTAGGATAATTTAATCAACTTCTTACAATTTCTATTTTATTATTATTTTGAGTATATATTTTATTATCTCATTGAGTATAATAATAAAAATTAATATCAGAATTTCATATTTCTAGTTCTATAGTATAATTTCACTCTTGAGTAAAAATATTATTTAAGTTTTTAAATTCTAAGTTATATGTTTGAGATGATGTGAAACTTTCATATCTATTAGTATACATAGGGTTTCATAATCAATCCAATACAACAGCTCAACTTGAGTTCAATAGCTCATCTCTAAATGAATATTCTATTTTATTATCAATTTTTTCTATTTTATCATGTATAGAATTTTTTCATAATAACTCTATATTTGTATGATCAATTGGACTTGAACTTATATCATACTCTAATCAATTTCTAAAAAAACTTATATAAAATCTACTTGTTCAAGAATTTGTTATTCATGAAAAACTAAATGTTCTATCTGGAGGATTTGTATAAATTGTACTAGATACTTTTAATATTTCTCACATTCAACTATTAGAAATATATAATTCATTATTTATATCATCATAAAATAATCATGTAGCTTCATTTATTCAATCATTTTGATCCAGTAGTTTATATACATTAGATCATGACATATATAAAATTCTATCATTTAATGTATCAGAAATATATAAAACTTCAGAATCTGTTGCTATTCATGTAGGAGAATTTAATTGAGTTAGTGTTCAGCTAAATCATGATGATATTTTATCTCAGAAAATTTCATTTCATATAATAGTGTTTCATAAATTATCTACTACTATATTTTCCTTTTGAATTGTTTTATAATCAATTCAGTTATATGTTATATAATTTGACTCTAAAACATCACTATAATTTGTAATAGTTTCACTATTTTCTATATATGGTATAAAGTTTTTTATAAACATATGTTTAGTTATTGTATTAACACTTTCTGTATCTTTACAATAGTATCAATCTATATCACTAATTCAGATATATGTAAATCATCATGTATTTAAATTTTGTCATGATCTAAATATAATATCCTGATTACTAGCAGCTATATTGTATATTTTTTTTTCTTCTATATTTGAAAAATTTTCATACATACTTTTTACAAAATCATTTATATTAGATGCATTTTGTAAAGATTTTTGTTGTAAAAAAATATTACTCATCCCTGAATTAACAAAGACTCATATTGAGGCCATTAATATCATTGATATAGTTATTCATACAACTAATTCTACAAGAGAAAAAGCTTTTATTTTATTTTTAATATCCATTTGTCAGAAAAATATTTTGGATTTAAATTATTTGATTTTATTAAATTTATATCTTGATTTAACTCATTTAAAAATCATATCTTAGAGAAATTATTCATCATATATAATAATAAATTTTCTAAAAAAGATAAATAGTCATCTTTTTCTTTTTTACTTGAAAACATATATTTTATTAACTCATTTGATTGATTTTTAATATATTTATCAATAATATTTTGTAAATAATTATCTACTGAATCAGTTTTTTTTAACTTTATGTTTATAGTTTGAACTCTTGAAAGTATTGTATCTAGTACATTACTTTCTCATTTATTTGTACATAGTATTATATTTCATATTCAAGGTTCTTCAAAAAATTTTAATAAACTATTACTTGCTTGAGTAGTTAGTCTAGAAATATTTTCTATAAAAAAAATTTGAATTTTATATCATGATTTTGATTCAGATTTTTTTATAAAATCTCTAACTTCTTTTACTTTTATTTTTTCTCAATTGTCTTTTAAAATATACAAATATATATTAGGGATATTAAATTCTTTTAATAGATTTAATCAAAATCAACTTATTTCTTCATTTAATATTTCTAAATTTTTAGATACAAATAAAAAAGGAGATATTTCTTCCTCCTTATTTATTTTTTTTATTAAACTATTTAGTGTTTCCTTCATTTTCAGTTGAATTAATTATTTCATCAATTAAAGCATCAATATCTTTTAATATTTCTTCTTCTGTAATGTCATCTTGATTTTCAATTTCAGATTCTTCATTTTCTTCTAATTGATCTTCTTCATTTGTTATAACTATATCTGATATTTCTACTTGAGATGAACCTGAAGCAGAAACTTCTATTGAACTAGTATCTTCATTTTGAACTTCTCATGAACTAGTTTCTTCATTAGTATTTTCATCATTTACAACTTGAGTTCATGTAGAAGTAGTAGTTTCTTCTGTTTCATTTTTAGTTCCACAAGAAGCTAATAAAAGAGTCATAATTGCTATTAGTGCTATTTTTTTCATATCTTTAAAAATTATTTTTAAAATTGTTATTATTATTTTAATAAAAAATAAAAAAAATCAAAATTATTAATTATTTTAATGTTTTTTTAATATAGCTTCATTATATTTGGTTTATTATTTAATAATAACTATTTTATTATGATTAGTAAAATTAACTCTATAGCTATTAATTGATTATATTTTGATATAATTGAAGTTGAAGTTGATATAAATAATTGATTACCTAGTTTTACAATAGTTTGATTACCAGATAAGTGAGTACAAGAAAGTAAAGAAAGGCTTAGATCTGCTATAAAATCTAGTAATTTTAAAATCCCAAGTTCTAGAATTACAGTAAACATGGCACCAGCAGATATAAAAAAAACAGGCCCTATATTTGATTTATCAATTGCAGTTTGAATTTTGCTTAATCAAAATGTATTATCAAACTTTTATATAAAAAAATCAATCTTTATATGAGAATTATCTCTTGATTGAAGACTTAGAAGAGTAGAGGGGGTTTTACCTAGTGTTATATGAGCCAAAGAAAATTGATTTAAAAGAATTTTTATTCCTATAGATAATTCTTATGAAGTTTCTATTATACCATGAATAGATATTATTTGAGTTGAATCATTAAGTGATTTAATAAATCAATTAAATAAGAATAAACCATTAAATATTCTTGAAAAAATAGATTTTTTAAATTTTAAAAATAAATTTGAAAAATCTATTTATGATTTCAAATATATATTATGACAAGAACATGCAAAAAGAGCTTTAGAAATAGCTGCTAGTTGATGACATAATATAATTATGTCTTGACCTCCATGATCGTGAAAAACTATGTTATCAAAAACTTTTTCAACTATATTACCTGATATGACTATTGATGAATCAATAGAAGTTTCAAAAATTTATAGTATATGTTGATATCTCGATTCTAATAATCCTTTAATAATAAAGAGGCCTTTTAGAGCTGTTCATCATACAGCAAGTTCTATTTCTATTATTTGATGATGAAGAAATGCAAAACCTTGAGAAATATCTTTAGCTCATAGATGAGTTTTATTCCTAGATGAAATATTAGAATTTAATAAGTCAGTTTTAGAGGTTTTAAGGCAACCATTAGAAGATTGAGAAATTAATATTAATAGAGCAAATGCTAGTTTTAAATATCCATCAAAATTTATACTTGTTTGAAGTATGAATCCTTGTCCTTGTTGATTTTTGACAGATCCTGATAGAGAATGTATTGATAGTGCAGAGCAAATAAAAAAATATAGATCTAAATTATCATGACCTTTGGTTGATAGAATTGATTTATTTATCGAAGTTTCAAAAGTTGATACAAATAAGTTTAAAGTAAATTGAGATTATTCTAATGTAGAAACAAGTTTAGATATAAAAAATAGAGTAGAAAAATCTAGGAAAATACAAGAACTAAGATTTAAATGAAGTAATTTAAAATTCAATAGTGAAATGACTACGAAAGATATAAATAAATATTGTCATTTGAATATTGAAACAGAAGAAATTTTGAAAAAAGCAGTAGATAATATGAATTTATCAGCTAGAAGCTATTATAGAATAATTAAATTATCAAGAACTATAGCAGACTTAGATTGAGCAAAAGATATTGAAAAACATCATTTATTAGAAGCTATTGGTTACAGAAAAAAAGATGATAATTAGTTTTTTTTTGTGTGTTTTTTGTTAAATTATATATAATACTAAAAATTATATAAGTTAAATTAGTATAAAAAATGAAAATAGCTATTTTTGCTTCAATATGAGCACAGAACTTAGGAGATGAATTAATTTTAAAAAATGAAATAAATATTTTAGAAAAACAATATTGAAATAAAACAGAGTTTTATGTTTTTACATATGATAAAAAAAATCTTTTTTTAAAAAAAGATAATGTTTTTTATTGTAATTATTTTCCTATATGAATTAAAAAGCCTATTAATTTCTTTAAAAATTTTATATCATTTATTAATTTTTTAAGAATTATTATTATATCAGATTTAATTATATTATGATGAGGTTGAATAATATATGATAATGAGATTCAAGAAAATAAATCTCCTTTGGATTCTTGGCTTTTTAGAGTTAGATTTTTTAATTTTTTTAGAAAAAAGTATAATTTTTTTAGAGTATGAATAAATATAAAAAATGAATCTAATTTAAAAAAAGTAAAAAGTATTTTTTATAAAGCGAATAAAATAGAAGTTAGAGATTCTTATAGTAAAGATTTATTATCAAATTTATGAATTGATAGTTTTTTAGAAAAAGATCCAGTTTTTTTTGATAAATGAGATGTTATTACATCTGTTAAATCACTTATATGAGTTGTAAATTCATATAGTTTTAATAAAAATATTTTTAAAGATTTTGATTTAGAAGGAAAAAAAGTTTGATTAGCAATTAGGCAGTGATATTTTGTTAAAAAATCAAATATTTCAAATAGAATGGAGGAGTGAAGAATAAGGGAGATAATAAATTATTTAGTAAGTAATTGAGCTAAGGTTATACTTATGCCACATAGCTTTCATCCTTATGATGATATGGCTAATGATTTTTTGTTTTTAACTAATTTTGCTTGAGAAAAGTGAGTTGAAATAATAGAAAATATGGAATGAGTTTATGATATATATAAAAATAAAAAAATTGATTTTTGTATATCTATGAGATTACATTCAATAATATTAAGCCATGTTTATGAAATACCATTTTTATGAATTAGTTATTCTAAAAAAACTGATGAAATTTTAAATCAATTATCATAACAATATGAAAACAAAATTAATCCGTGATAAAATTCCTGAAATAGTTAAATCAAAATGAGAACAAATTTCTATTTTTATAGCTAATCAAGAAGAGTTCAAAATAAAATTATTTGAAAAATTAATTGAAGAATCAAAAGAAGTAATAGAAGCAAAAACAAAATCTGAAATAATAGAAGAAATAGCAGATTTATATGAAGTTATTGATTCTATTTTAGAAAATGAAAAAATTGATAAAGAAGATGTTTTAAATATGCAAAAAACTAAAAGGGAACTAAGGTGAGGTTTTAATAAAAAAATATTATTAAAAGAAGACTAACATATTAGTCTTCTTTTTTAGTTTTTCTAAAAATAATAATTAATATTATTAACCATATTAATAAAATTGATAGTACTCAAAATTCAAAATCATATATCCTATCTCATGATTGTTTTATTTTACAAAAATTTTCAAAATTTATATTTTGACAAAAGTATCAGTATGCAGCATATCATATAATCATTCATGGCCATATTGATATTGCTCAATATAAAATGAATAATAATATTTTTCTAATAAATTCTTTCATTATCTTGTTATTAACCAATTAATTTCTTTTTTTCATATATTTTTTAATATATTATTTACTTCTTTAAAACAATTAGATCATAAAAATCATCTATATGCTCACAATGGAGATGGGTGACTTGTTTCTAAAATATGATGTTTTTCTTGATCTATAAGTTTTTTCTTAGATTGAGCGAATCATCACCATAAAAGAAAAATAACATCTGATTTTTTATCTGATATATGCTTTATTATATTATCAGTAAAAATTTCCCATCATATTTTTGCATGACTCATTGGTTTTGATTCTTGAACGGTTAAGCTTGCATTTAATAAAAATACTCACTCTTTAGTCCATGGTGTTAAATCTCAATTTAATCAATTATCTATTCCTAATGAATTATTTAATTCTTTATATATATTTTTTAAGCTTGGTGGAAGCTTAAATCAATTAGGTACAGAAAAACAAAAACCTTGAGCTTGTCATTTTTGATGATATGGATCTTGTCATATTATAACTACTTTTAAGTCTTTGAAGTCAGTTTTTTCAAATGCTGCAAAAATATTTTTTTCTTCAGGGTAGATAGTTATTCAATTTTTTTTGTCTTCTTTTATTTTTTCTTCTATTTTTTTGAAATAATCTTTATTAAACTCTTCATTTAAAATTTCTTTCCATGAATTATTAATCATATTTGTTTTTTATTTATTATTTTGATATTATGATAATATATATTTATAAATAACATTAAAATGAATAAAATCAAACTTTTATGAAAAATATTTAAATATATTTTCTTTTTTATTATTTTATTAATAACTATTTTTTCTATAGTTTTATATTTATCAAAACAAAACCTTTATACAGAATCAGATTTTAATATTCCAAAATGATATTTTGATACTAAATATCAAGATAAAGATATATATTCAGAAGAGAATTGATATGAAGATTATCAAAAATTTATGGAATCTTTTTGAAAATCATATAGTATAGATTTACTATCTTTAGATAAAGATAATGGTTTATATTTTGATAATTATAATCACTTAAAAATTTTGTGAAGTAAAATTGATTGTATTATATATAATAAAAATAAATGTGAAGAGTCTATTTATGAAAATTATAAAAATAATGAAATAATAAAAATAAAAATAGAATATAGGGAAGATTGATTAAGTCTTGAAGAAGTAGATAATATAATTAATTCATATAAAGAAGAATTTTTTGAAAATAAATATAAAGAGGATTTACAAAAATCATTAATATTATTTAATGAGTTTTATGAGACAAATAAATATTACTATGATGATATAATGAAAAATGAATTTTTTTTATATCCAATTGATTATAGTTCAGAATTAAATATGAAAGATTACTCTATAGATTATTTCAGAGCTGTAAGATATCTATCTTATAGCTTGATTGAATCTTGAAATATTGATATGTGAGTAGATATTATAATAGAGAATCAGGAATTTTTAGATTATTTGATTAATAAATTTGATGCAGATATATTTCCATCTCTTATTTTATTAAATAATAATAATGATAATTTATTAACAATAGAATATTTTATTAATAATTATAATTTATGAAAAGAAAATTTAGATAAAATTAGATATTATTTTAAAAATAATTATATAGATGAGAATTTTCTTATTAATCCAATAAAGCGTGAATATAAAATATTTGAAGAAAATATATTAAAATTAAAAAAATACTGACTGTGAATTACAGATATTACATCAGAAATATTAGATAATACAAAATCTTATTCGAATAGAACATTAATAGAAAAAATTTCTAATAATTTGTTTTTTTCAGCTGAAGAAACTATATTATTAAATTACTATATTTGATATAATTTTTTAGATAAAAATAATGGAACTGATATATTTATTAAAATTAAAGAAAACTTATTTAATTATAAATGAATATCTAATTATATTTGAAGAAAAATTATTTCATTAAATTCATATGATAATGATTATTTATTTGAAAAAGAGGAAAGAATTCATGAGAATAGAGTTAACTTAATAAAAAATATAGAAGAAAAAATAGAGGCTTTAGAAACTCAAGAGTTGACTTCAAGCAAGAGTATTAAAAATAATGAAGATTCATTATTTAATAATATTAATATTTTGCAAAATGATGAAAAAACTTATGTAGAATATGATTGAAATATTATATATGAAGAAAAAAATGATTTAGATAGTTTTTCTCCTTGATATGCATGTGATCATTTTAATTATTGTATATCTAACTGAGATGTTAAACCAGATATTGATTTAGATGAAATTCAAAGAGAATTAATAAAAAAAATAGATATTAATCATTTATATTGAGATATATTTTTAATTAATAGGTATTATTATGAGTGATGAAAATCCATATTGTTTAATACTAATACTCTAGAAAAAAAAGAAATAGGATTATTGTACTATAAAGAAATTTATAAAAATGATGAAAAAATAATTTTAGAACAAAATACTTATTGAGGTACCTTTATACTAGAAATAAATAATAATTTAGATATAAATAATATTTTTTCTCCAAAGGATTGACCTAATATTTTCACTGAGTTTATATCTTATGAATTATTATGAGATATTCTTAAAATAGAATATTATAAATCTAATTCTTCATGAATAAAAGAGAAAAAGAGTTATTTTTATTATTTAGATGGTTATTATAAACCTTTAAGTGATATATATAATAATAAATGAATAAAATTTAATACTTTTTTTAGTTTATATGATGAGTTTGATGTATCTATATATGAATGATATAATTTTATTAAATTCATAGATAATAAAACAAAAAGTGAATTTTGAACTAATATATTTATTTATAATATTTCTGACTTTTCAGATTTAGATAAATTTATCAAAAATAAATATTGATTGGATTGTTGAGCTTCAGATAAAATCATCATAAATAATAAAGATTATTTTACTATTGATATAACGGTTAGTACTAAAAAACTTTATGAAGAATTTCCTGATTATAAGGATTGAGATTGACCAAATCCTTTTTGTAATGTAAATCCAACATATCAAAAAATTTTTTATTCTGAAAAATATAATAAGTTAGTTATTGTCGAATGATTATTCGATTCAATTTTTAGTGATTATTTAAAGGGATTTTTAGATAGTTTTGAAATTAAAAACTAGATTGTAAAATCTAGTTTTTTTATTAAAATAACTTTACAAAAAATTAGTAAATTAAATAAAAATAAATGAAATTAAAAGAAAGAATATTAGATGAATTAAGAAATAAAAATTTTCCTGATTTAAAGTTTCTTTTTAGTGAAGAAGTTTTAGATGTTTCTTTGGATTTATTAAAAGAATTATTAGAAAAAGAAAAACAAGAATTTGAAAAACTTTTAAAGATTGATAATAAAGATTTAACTTTTGATTCATTTGAAGATGAGAGTTCTTTAGATTATTTTTGGAGTTTATTAAATCATTTAGAAAATGTTGATTCAAGTGACAAATTAAGAAGTATAATTGAGTCATTTAGGCCTGAATTACAAGACTTTTCAAATGAAGTAGCTTATTCTAAGGATTTATTTGAAAAATATTTATTTGTTAGTGAAAATTTTGAGTTAGATGATGAACAAAGAAGGATAATGGATTTAAGAATAAAGGCATTTAAAGATAGATGAATAGACTTAGGTTCTGACAAACAAAATAGAATAAAAGAAATAAATAAAAAGCTATGAGAGTTAAGTGATAAGTTTACAAATAATATAGTTGATGAAGAAAAAGAGTTTGAATATCTTATTACAGATTTTGAAATTATAAAAGATTTACCAGCGGAAATATTAGAAATAGCAAAAGATGCATGAAAAGATAAATGATGATATTTATTTGATGCTGATCCAACAAGTAATCAAGCCCTTATGAAATATTGTCATGATACTAATGTTAGAAAAGATATTTCTAAAGCTTCTTACACAACTGCATCAAAATGAAAATATGATAATAGAGAAAATATTTTAGAGATTTTAAAACTAAAAGATGAAAAGGCTAAAATACTTTGATATAAAAATTATGCAGAATTAAGTTTGAATTCTAAAATGGCTGAATCTCCTGAACAAATATTTGAGTTAGTAGAGGGTATATCTAAAAAAGCTAGAGTAAAAGCTAATAGAGATATTTCTGAATTGAAGAGTTATTTTAATTTAGATAATATAGAATCTCATGATTTAGCATATTATTCAAGAATTTTAAAAGAAGAAAAGTATAGTTTGGATGAAAAAGAAATAAAAAAATATTTTGAATTTGAAAATGTTTTAAATTATTTATTTTCTTTTGTTGAAAAATTTTATTCTATTGAAATAAAAGAACTAAAAAAAGAATCTTATAATGAAAATATAAGAATTTATGAAATATATAAATGAGGTGAATTAATTTCTTATTATTTTTTAGATGCATTTTATAGAAAAGGTAAAAGACCTTGAGCTTGGGCAGATAATATGAGATCAAAAGAGTATTTTCCAGAAAATATAGTTCCTGTTATATTAAATGTTTGTAATTTCCAAAAATCTAATTATTGAAAAACTACATTATATATGAGAGATGTTGAAACTTTATTTCATGAATTTTGACATGCTTTACATGAATTGTTATCTCAAAGTAAATATTCTGAATTATCATGATTTTGAGTAGAACGGGATTTTGTTGAGCTACCAAGCCAGCTTATGGAAAACTGGGTAAGTGATAAAAATAGTTTAAAAAAATTAGCTAAACATGTAGAAACTTGAGAAAATATAAGTGACGAACTTATATCAAAACTTGAAAGTTTAAAACATTTTATGAGTTGAGTTTTTGTTGCAAGACAAAATGAATTTTCATTATTAGATATGTCACTTTACTCATCAGATATTCCAAATAGTATAGAAGAATTAGATAAAAAAACTTTAGAAATTGTTAATAAATATTCTATATTTGAGAGATGAAATGATTATAAGATGTATTGTTCATTTAATCATATTTTTTGATGAGGTTATTCTGCTTGATATTACTCATATATGTGGGCAGAAATGCTAGAAGCTGATGTTTTTGAAAGAATCAAAGAATTATGAATGTTTTCTCCAGAAACATGACAAAAATTATTGAATACTATTATATGACAATGAACTAGAAAAAAAGCATGAGAATTATTTTATGATTTTATGTGAAGAGATTTAGATAATAAAGCATTTATGCAAAGATATTGAATATAAAATAAAAAGCCGCTTAAGCGGCTTTTAAATTTATACTAAATCCTTTATAACTAGTCTTCTTAATGCTTCAAACTTAGCTTTTATTTTTTCTTTTGCTTTTAGATAAAAAGAGGCAATAGTAAAAATTAAGCTTATAGTTATGAATATAGTTCCAATGTACTCTAAATTCAAATCATATCTATTTAGGCTTATTAGATAGATTGTTATTATTTTGAATACAGTTTTGGTTTTTCCAACCCAGTTAGCAGCAGGATTTTTTGTTTTTCCTCTTATTGTTTGTCCTATGATATCAAAGATTATTATTATAGCTGTTGATATCATGAAAAAAACATTTTCAGAAAAATATACAACTATAGACAAGACTACTAAATCCAAAAACTTATCTGCAAATGGATCTAATACTTTACCTATATTTGTTACATTATTTAAACTTCTTGCAACAGCTCCATCTAGAGCATCTGTCACAAAAAGAAAAACATATATTTGTAGAACAATAGAAGAAAGGATTTGGTTATCATATACTATAACAGTGATAATTGCCAATGGTATTGAGAGATACACTCTCCACATACAAATACCGTTTCCACTCATAAGAGGAGCAGATAAGTATAAGTTTAATCTTTCTTTAAAGTTTGTTGGCTCATTGTCATATATATGGCAATCAAAGCAATTTCTTACTTTTTTTAGTTTTAGCCCAAAATAGACTAGTACTAAAACTAAACTAACTATTATTAAACTACTTATAATCTCCATTTGAAGAATTAAATTTTCTTCAAACATTGAAAAAAGTAGATTTATTTCTTTTGCAATGTTATCCATTTAGTACCTCCTTTTAAATTACTGTTGAAAAATTGCTACTTTAATGATAAAACAATTTTGATTTTAGTCAAATTAAATACATTTATTTTTGATTTAATTTAAATGTATATATAATAATTCATATTTATTAATAATTTTTTTAAAAAAAGGATGAAAATTTTGGCTTTTGAAACAAGTTGTGATGATACTAGTATTGCTTTATTTGAAGATAATAAATTAATCTTTATGGATACAGCTAGTCAAATTAAAATTCATAATGAAACTTGATGAGTTGTTCCAGAGGTTGCAGCTAGAGAACATGCAAATTCTATATTTTCGGTTTTAGATAATGTATTATCTTCAACATGAATAAAATTGGATGAAATAGATTATATATGAGTTACAACAAGTCCCTGATTGTTACCATCTTTATTAACATGAACTACAGTTGCTTGAACTATATCAAGTGTTTTAAATATACCTATTATTCCTATAAATCATATTGAAGCTCATATATTTTCTAATTTTTTAGATAGAGATGAGTCTGAAATTAAATTTCCTTTAGCTTGTCTTACAGTTTCAGGGGGACATAACGATATTTATCTAATGAATTCTATGTGGGAATTGGAAAAATTATGATCTAGTTCTGATGATGCATGATGAGAGGCTTTCGATAAGGCTGCAAAAATGATGTGATTATGATATCCTTGATGACCTATTATATCAAAGTTATCAAAAGAATATGAAGATTTATGATGAAAATCTACCAATCTTTTTCCTAGAGTTTGGTTGGTAAAAAGAGAGTTTAACTTTTCATTTTCATGATTAAAGTCAAGTGTAAAAAGGGAAGTAGATAAAAGAATAACAGAAAAATGAGAGTTAACTTTAGATGACAAAAGAGAAATTAGTTATGAATTTGAAAATGCAGTAACGGAAGTTTTGTCATGGAAACTTATTGAAGCTGCAAAACAGCATAGTTTGAAAACTATAATGTTAGCATGATGAGTAAGTGCTAATAATAAACTAAAAGATAGTATATCAAAACTTGCATCACAAAATTGACTTAATTTCATATATCCTACAAAAATAAGTTATTGTATGGATAATGCTGCTATGGTTTGAATATTAACTTATTATAAAATAAAACATAACAACTTTACTTATAAAATATGAGCTGTTAAAATGTAAAAAAAGAAGATAGTAAATCTATCTTCTTTTTTATCATAACTTTTCTTTTATTTTCATATTATCTCTAAGGTATATGTTTCATCTTTCAGTTAATATGTTTTTTATTAATTTATCTCAAAATTCAAGTCTTCTATAGAAATCTTCTGTAGTAATTATTGCATATTTTATTTTTCTTCAATAAAATGTTTCTGCTAAAAAGTTTCATAACTCTTCTTTATCTATTTCTCATATTAAAAATATATCAAGTATAGATTTTCAAGGAGTCATTAATTTATTTTTAACAGTTTCATTAATTATTATTAACTCTAGATCTTGTTTATTTTTGAAATAATTTTTAACTTTATCTAAAGGATTATATGTTTTTATAAAAATATTTGTAAAATCATCTATTAAATAAAATTTTGGATTAACAAAAAATATTTTTTTTCTTAATTCTAATTTATGTTTTAATATTCATAATTCAGTTAAGCTATCTAACTCTCTTTTTATAGAGTTTATTTGTTCATCTAAATCTCTTGCTAGTCATCTCATATGAAATCAATCATTATTTCATGACTCATATTCTAAAAAAAATTTTTCTAAAAGTTTTGTTCTACATTTTGATCAAAAAATTTTAGATATATCTAATTCTTTCATTTTTATTTTTAATTAATTACTTCAAATAATTTTTCATTTTCTTTAGAATGTATAAAAATTCATTCTAGGTAATGATAGTGTATATGTTCCACACTTCTTCATCAAGTTCATTGTCTAATAAATGAAAAATAGTTTTTTTCTCAAAAATAATCTTTCATAAAAAATTCGACATTTATAAAATCTTCTAATTCTTCTTTTTTTAGTTCATAAGTATATGCTATATGTCTAATAGGGAATGCTAATAAATTTTGTTTGTATCAATAATAAGGAAACTTATTAAATCTAATTTCCCAATATTTTGTTTTATGTAATAATAATCATTGTTCTCATTTTCATACTTTACAAAATTGGCAATTTTCTTTTGTTGTATATGGATTGTTTTTTATGTAATCTTTTCTGTTATAGAATGTCATATAGAAATTTTTGTATAAAAAATTTAAACATTTGTATAAATTTAACTAAAAGATTTTAAAAATCAAATTTTAATTGATTTAATGCTATTTTTAAATATATTTATCATAATATATTTAATTTTTAAGATGATATATAGTGATATGAAAAGTTTAAAACAGGAATTATCAGATAGATGATTGTTATATCAATATACAAGTGATGAATTATTTAGTAAATTTGATAATTGAGAAGGAGTTTTTTATTGTGGTTTTGATCCTACAGCTGACTCACTTCACTTATGAAATTTTATATGATTTATGGTTGCAATTCATTTTATGAGAAGATGAAACAAGTATATAGCTTTAACATGATGAGCTACATGAATGATATGAGATCCTGGATGAAAAGATAGTGAAAGAAGTTTTTTATCTATGGATGATTTAGATAATAATCAAAAAAAGATATCAAATCAAATATCAAATGTATTAATAAACTTAGAAAACTTTACATGAGACAATTTTAAATATGATTTTGTAAACAATAAGGATTTCTATGTTGATATGAATTATTTAGATTTTTTAAGAGAAGTTTGAAAGTTTATAACTGTTAACAATATGATTTCTAAGGATAATGTTAAAAAAAGAATAGAAGATCCTACAAAATCAATAAGTTATACAGAGTTTTCATATCAATTATTACAATGATATGATTATTCAAAATTAAGTAAAGATATGTGAGTTTCTTTACAAATTTGATGACAAGATCAATGGTGAAACTTAGTTACTTGAACTGAATTAATCAGAAAAAAATATGAAAAAGAAGTTCATGCTTTAACATGGCCTTTAATAACTGACTCTACTTGAAAAAAGTTTGGTAAAAGTGAGTGAAATGCTATGTTTTTAGATAAAACAAAAACTACGCCATATTTTATATATCAATATTTTATGAATACTTCTGATGAAGATTTATCAAGGTATATGAAAATGCTTACTTTAATTGAAACTGAAGAAATAGATGAAATTGTTAAAAAACACTTAGCTCAACCAGAAAACAGAGAATGACAAAGATTACTTGCTTTTAAGGTTGTTGAAATTATTCATTGAACAAAAGAAGCTGAATTATCTGAAAAAATATCTAATTTTATGTTTTGAGATGTAGATAAATTAGAAATTTTAAAATCTCTTGATGAATGAGAATTAAATACATTTAAAGAAGCTATGTGAGGTTTCATATATAATTGAGAAAACTTATTTGAAACAATAGTTAAATCTTGATTAGAATCTTCAAATTCTAATTCAAGAAATAGTGTAAAATCATGAGCTATATATATAAATGAAGAAAAAATAGATAATTTTAACTTTGATGTATCAGTAAATTTTATTGATAATAAATTTATGCTTATTAGAAAAGGTAAGAAAAACTTTAGGATTATATTAAAATAAAAAAACTATGATATTTATCATAGTTTTTTTATTACATTTTTAAATTTTCTTCTATTCTATTCATTATAGTTTTATTTATTTTGTTTTCATCATTATTTATCATTTCTATTAAGTTTTCTAGTTTTAAAACTATTACTTCTATATCTGTACTTGCTGTTACTGTTGCAGTTCTTTCTTCCTCATTTAATAAAGCTATTTCTCAAAAAATATCACCTGAGCTTAATTCTGCAATTCTATTTCATCTAATTGAGATAGAAACTTTTCATCTTTTTAAAATATATCATTCTCAATTTGATTCTTCTCACTCAACTATTATCATCTCTCAAGCAGTAATATATCTTATTTCACAATTGTTTATAATACTATCAATTATTTCTTTATCAAATCATTCAAAAATTTTAAGTGAATATATACTTTCTGGCATAGTAAAAAGAGTTTAATATTTAAATATAAATTAATATTAACACTCTTTTTTTATTTTTGCAAAATTACATACTATATCAATCTTTTTCATATTTTTCTCTAAAGTCTTTTATTAATGCCCAGAACATATTTTCTGTATATTTTGGAAATTTTCTTTCATTTTCCCATACAATATTAAATTTTATTTTGTTTCTCATAGTAGTTTCTCAAACAGGGCAAGAACAAGGTGAATATGGAATTTCTTTTTGAGTTACAAAGTTTAATATTTCTTTTTCTCTTATATATGCCATAGGCCTAATAAAAGTTATATCTCATTTACTCATTTTGTTTACAGGAGGCATAATTTTTAATTTTCTACCTTCTATCATATTCATCATTGCTGTAACTACTATATCATCCATATGATGACCAAATGCTATCTTTGTTGCATTATATTTTTTACAAAGCTTAAACATTGCTATTCTTCTAGCATAAGCACACCATTGGCAACTTTGTCATACTCAATCGTTTAGTTTTGATTCAGGAGGTAGGTTTATGTTTACTTTTTCTAGAGGTATTCATAATACATCTTCAAAATATTGCCTTTTTTCTTCGAATTTTATATCACAATCAATTAAAAATTCTTTAAAAATATATACTCCTCTTATTTCAAATTTTTCTTTTGCGTGTTTTCTGTACTCATTTAGTAAATATCATAATACCATTGAGTCTTTTCATCAAGATACTCATAATAAGACAGTTTCTCACTCTTTAATCATTTCAAAGTCTCATATAGCATTACGTAGTTTTTTCATCAATTTTTTTTCTAATGAACTCATTTTTATTTTTTAATTTATAATATTAGAGTGATTTTATAAAAAAATATTAATAAAACAAATAAAAAAACACACAAAAAGTGTGTTTTTTTATTTAGATATAATTATCTAATAACTTCGATAACTTCTTCAGTTTCAACTTCTTCAGTTTCAACTTCAGTAGCTTCTTCTTCGTTATTCATTTCTTCTACAACTTCAGTATTTTCTTCAGTAGTAGTTTCTTCCATTTCAACAACGTTACCGCTGTTAGTGTTTTCTTCTTCAACAACTTCAGTAGTTCCACAAGAAGCTAATAAAGCTAAAGATAAAACACTTATTAATGCTATAATTTTTTTCATAATAACTATATTATACATATATAAAAGTGCTTTTCATTATAGTAAATTTTTTTTTAAATCAATATAAATAGCTTTTTTTTGCTATTTTTTGTTTTACATATACTAATTATATTTTATAATATAGTATTTTTTTATAAAAAAATTTTTATATTGTAATTTTTACAATTATGTTTATTATTATTAGTAATAATTTAATTTATAAATCACATATTTTAATATGAATAGAAGAAGATGAAATTCATTACAAAAAAACATAAAAGATTATATAGTTCCTATTATTTGAGTTTTTCTTATTTTTATATTAATTGTATCTTTTTTTATATGATGAGAAGATAAAACTCCTAATTTAGAAAATCAAAATTGAATAAAAATATCTTTAGATAATGATTTTTCTGATGCTGTTATAGAATATTCTTGAGGTAATAGGGTAGATTATGAATGAGATACAGATCTTTATAAATGAGAAAAAATAATAGTTAGAGATTGAAAAATATCATTAAAATCAGATGATTTAGGTCTTGATTTCAAAATTGATAAATTATGAGAAGTTAAATATTTAGAAAACTGAGGTTTTAGTCATACTAGCTGAGAAGTTTGGTTAAATACTACTAAGCCAGTTGATGTTTCAATGAATTTTGCAAAATTAAAAATATGAGAAAATTCTCACCTTTCTTTATCTCAAAATGAAGTATCTTCTACTGTTTATTTATTATCAGGTTTTTTAGAAATAAATAATTTAGTTTGAAGAAATACTGTTTTAACTTCTTGAGAAAAAATAAGTATATCTAGATCTGAGGCTTCAGATAATTCTATAGATTTATCTTTAAATAAAGATTCTCTTGACCAATTTTTTCTAAGATCAGATTGGTATATACTTAATAATTGAGATTCATATATTGATTCATCATTAGATACAGAAGAAACTTCTTCAGGTAGCATTGACACAGAGAATAATAATAAAGCCATACTATGATGAAATAATTATTTAACTTTTTCTAATTTAATAGATGAATCTAATGTTTCATCTTCTTCAATTGATATAAGTTGAAATTATAATATGGATGTAGTATATGATTTTAGTGTTAATTGAAAAAAAGCAGAACTTGATTCTTCAAATTGAACTTTTAAGGTAACTTGAGTTGATACTTCTAAATCTATAAATGACCTTGTTTTTAAAGTATATAATGAATCAAACTGATTAGTCTCAAAATTTATTTATACAGTATATTATTCAGAATGATCTTCTAGTTCTTGAAATCAATCAAGTTCTTGATTTAATGTAAAAACTTATGATGTAGATTGAACAGATTATAAATTTACTTCTCCAAGTACTAGTAATTCTTATACAACTACAGAAACTTTTGTTACTATAAGAGGTGCTGTTAGTGATGATAGAATTGATATGGTAACAGTAAATTGATATGAATTATCATCTTTTAATGGTAATACATGGAGATATCATGCTGATGTTGATTATAATAATTTAGCTGATTGAACTAATGTTTATGAAGTTAAATATTATTCATGAGAAGAATTAATATATACTAATTATTATACAATAATAAAAAGATCTAATACTACTTCATGAATAATATCATGAGAAACTGATGTATAAAAAAAAACTAACTTTTAAAAGTTAGTTTTTTTATTTTAACAACTACATCAACTTCCACATCCACCTGGTGCACATGATCATCAAGCTTCTCATCATCAAATTATACTTATAAACATAGATTTTATTTCTTCATTACTTGGTTCAATTCATTCGAATATAGTATCTTTAAAATCTATAGATTCTTCTTCTATAATTAGAGCAGGTTCTTTTTCTATATTTAATTCATTTTTTAAAGATTCATCATTAGTTATTTCTAATTCTATAAAATCTCTAAGTCATAATTCATCTAGAGAACTTTCAACTTTAGTTAATAAGTTTTTTGTATTTTCTTCAGTTCAAAATAATTTTACTTTCATATCTTTTTTTTATTAAATTAAAAATACAATTTAATTATATATTAAATTGTATTTTTTTAAAATTTTTATTTATTTTCTTCTGTAGCTACTTCTTCAGTAGTAGTTTCATCTTCTTCTTTTAATTTTTTAGGTTTAGAAACTATAGCAACAACATCATCACTATTGTTTAAAATTTCTATTTTAGAAGAATCTACGTTTAAGTCAGAAACTTTTATTGAGTCTCCCATTTCTTCTAATTTAGATAAATCTACTTCTATAGAGTCAACTAAATCTTTTGGTAATACTTTTACCTCAACTTCTTTTAAGTGTTCTTCTAATATACCACCTTCTTTTACAGCTTTAGAAGTACCTTTAAAATCTAAGTGAATTTTAGTATGTACTTTTTCTCATTTAGTAACAGCTATGAAATCTACATGTAAATAACTTCCGTTGATAGGAGCATATTGTACTTCATGTACTAATACTTCTATTTTTTTAGATTCAACATTTAAGTTAATAATGTGTGATTCACCAGAAACTCTAAATAATTTTAAAAACTCAGAATAATCAACTTTTATTTTTATAGCTTCTTGTTTTTTACCATAAACTACAGCTGGTATCATCTTTGAGTTTCTTACTTCATTTAATTTCTCATCATCTTTTCTGATTTGAGCATTTAAGTTTAAATTTTCCATAATCTTGATTTTGATATAAATAATTAATGTTATATTAAAAAGCTTGCAAATTCTATTCATAAAACAAAAATTTGCAAAACTTTTTTGAAAAAATGTTTTTTTATGTTGTTATTTACTTTTTACTTACTTCAAAATTAGTTTATCATCGCTAACTTCAAAGTTTAATTTGTATATTCATTTTTTATTCAGAACTAATAATTCTCAGTCATAATTAACATAAAAATCTATTATTTTTTCGTCTGATCATTCTATTTGTCATACATAAGTTAAACTTTTTGTATTAACAAAACTATTAGTGTTTGTGTTAAATATCCATATTTTATTATTCATAAGCATATAAGCATATTTTAATTCATTTCTTGCTTTTATTGCTATTGAACTTTCATTGTCATAAGAATAATTGTCAGGCAATTTATTTAGTATAAGAGATTCTATTCTATATGGTGAAGAGAAAAATTTTATCATTGATAGATTTTCTTTTATCATATAAAATCATCAATCTATTCAAATATCTCTTATTTTTCAATTTTGCTCTAAATCTCAATCTTTTAAATAAGGTGTCCCTGCTCTAAATTCATTAACTCAAAGAGTATGTTTATTTATTTGATTATTATCTGTTAATGTATATAGGCTTGACGAATAAGCTTCTATATCTTTTATATTTCACCATGATGCTTGTCCATTAACACTTATAAAACTAAAAAATCCATTATTTGTAAATTTTACAATTTTTGATTTGTTTGTAAGTATGTATAAATCTCAATTTATTGCTACAGCATCAATAAATTCTTCTCAATCAGATAATGAATTAAACATATATATTTTAGCATCTGATTTTTCTGATATTATAGGTCAAACAACAGAGTTTTTATTTATAATATAATTTCTTGAGTTGTATCTTATTAATTTTACAGAATCTAATTCTTTAGAATCATATATTAAATTATCATCAGTTGTTTTGAATGTTTCAATTTTATTAAATTGATTTTTTAATATATTTATATTTTGATTTATTTGTTCTAAATCATTCAAAAATAATTCTTTGTCTTTTGTTTTGCTTATTAATTCTTCAGCTTTAAGTATATTTGCTTCAAAAACTTCTTGATTAGATACATTTTCAGCTGCTATTCTAACAAAGTTTCTTATTTCTATAATATCATTTTTAGCTTCTTGTTTTTTTTCTGTTTGTGTTGTAACTGAAACTATTTTGTCTAAAGTAGTATATAGAAAAAATATAGACACTGAAATTCATAATATAAATATAGCACTTTTAATACTTTTAGATTTTGAACTTAGTTTTTCTTTTAATAATAACGACTTTCAAATAACTTGCTTTATAAATTTATTATCTAATCATTTTATACAATAATCTTTAATTAGTTCAATTTTTTCATTTTTTTGTTTTTGTGATTTATTTTCATATTTTAATGAACTAACTAGACAGTTTTTTCATAGCAATTCACTAGATAGTATATTTTTTATATTTTTATTAAAAATCTCTATATCTTCTGATAATACTAATCAATCTATTAAATCACTTTTTGTTAAGAATTTTAGTAAACTAATTGTAGAATTAATAACAATATCTCAATTCATTAAGCTTCAACTTGAAATATATGAAAATAATTTTTTATTTTCATTTTTTTCAGTTAATTCTATTACTTCCGAATTTTTATTTATTAAATAGGCTGAAGAGTCTCATATATTAGAAAAAATATAATTATTTTCATTTAATATAGATATAATCATATCCAGCGAATTATTATCTTTTTCAGATTCTTCATTTCTCCAAGTTTTTAAATATGAATTAACACTTTCTAATGCTATAGAAAAATCTTTATAAGCATCTTTTTTGCTAATTTTATCTATTAAAAATTCTAAAGTATTATTTAATATATTTTCAGCTAATTTAGAATTATTAGAACTAACTAATATAAAACAATCTAAATTTTTATCTAAGTTTATATTTCTTTTTAATATTGTATTATTTTTTTCTAAGTCGACTTTTTTTGCACTTATTTCAAACATTTTTTTGTATTTAAATATTATTTTAATATCTAATAAAAATTATATAAAAAAGTTTTAAATTTCAAAATTGAAATAAAAATATTTTTATATATAATTCTTTTCTAAATATTAATTAATTTTTTTAGATGTTAGTAGTTAAATGAAAAAAAGAATTATCAGGTAGTGTTAAAATAAGCTGATCTAAAAATGCAGCTTTGCCTATATTGTGAGCAGCATTGATGTTAAATTGAAAAGTTAAGTTGAATAGAATGCCAAAAATAGGGGATGTTATGACTTTTCTTGATATACTAGAATGAATTTGAGTAAAGTATAGTTGGGAGGGAACTAGCCTTATTTTTGATTCTTCTAATATTACTAATGAAAATTTAAATTTTGAAAAAATAAAAAAAATAAGATCATCTATATTTTTACTATCACCATTATTACATTTTTTTGGTAGTATAAAAATTCCTTTTCCAGGATGATGTAAAATATGAAGAAGACCAATTGATTCTCATTTAAATTGATTAAAGGCAATATGATATGATTATATTTATGAGAATGAAGATATTTCTTTAAATTGAAAACTTAGTTCAGGGGATAAAGTATTAAATTGAGGTTTTTGAGTTTCTTCAACTGAGAACCTGATTGTTGCAAATGTTTTGAGAGAATGAAAAACAGTTATTAAATCATCTGCTATTGAACCTCATGTAATGAATCTTATAAGTTTTTTAAGAAAAGCTTGAGCAGATATTAAAATAAGATATAATCATGAAATTATAATTAATTGAGTAAAAGAGTTAAGTTCAGATTTTGAGTTTGATATAGTTGCTGATTATATTGAATCATGAACTTATATGGTTATATGAGCATTAGCCTCAAAAGAATATATAGATATTATTGATGCTAGAATAGAGGATTTATATGTTTATATTGAGAAACTTAAAGAAACTTGAGTAAAAGTAGAGGATTTAGGTAATGATACATTAAGAGTCTATAAATCAAAAGATTTAAAAGCGATAAATATTCAAACAAATATATTTCCTTGATTTCCAACTGATTTGCAATCACCATTTACTATATTATTATCACAAGCTAATTGAGTAAGTAAAATACATGAAGTTTTGTTTGAATGAAGATTAAACTTTTTAGTTGAGTTAGAAAAAATGGCTGCTAATTTAGCTATAATGAATCCTCATGAAGCAGTAATTTTTTGACCAAATCATTTAAAATGATGAGCTACAGTAACTTCTTGGGATCTTAGAGCTTGAGCTGCTATGGTTATAGCTTGATTAATTTCAGAATGAGAAACAAAAATAACAAATGTTGAATATATATATAGAGGTTATGAAGATTTTTTAAATAAATTAAAATCTTTATGAGCTGATATAGAAGAAATAGAATAATTATTAATATTAAAATTTATGAAAGGTTTAGCAATTTGATTAGTTATCTTTTGAGTAGTTATAATAGCATTTCCTGCAATATTAGTTTTTTTAATTTGAGGATTTTTCATATTTATTTGACTTAATATGTTAGCTTTTTTTTGATTTTTTAAATCAAATAAAGAAAATAGGGAAGATTATGTAAGTTTTTGAAATTATAAAATATATAGAAATAAAAAATAATAAAATAGAGTTTTTTAAAAACTCTATTTTATTTTGTTATAAAAAATGTTATAATTAAATTAATTAACAAAATAAAAATAACTTATGAAAGATATTTTTTTATACTTACTTTTAGCTCTTATTTCATTTTTTCCTATTGTTATTTGGGCTTATTCTTTTACTTATATAGATGATAACCCTATAAATAAAAAAAGATTTATTTTATGAATTCTAGGTTGATCATTAGCTGTTTTTCCAATTTTAAATATGGATAAAATATTGGATATTTTAGATTTTAAATATTTAAATGTTTTTTATTTTGCTTCAGAGTTAAAATCTATATTAACAAGTTTTGAATTTTGATTGTCTCTTAGTTTTTTCTTGTGATTGATAGTTATTTTTTCTTTTATTTTATGAGCTTTTTTAAGGAATAAATTTAATATATTAAAAATATTTATAAAAAATATATTAGTTTTTCTTTTTTTTATATTTATATCAAGTATTTTTTTATATTTTCTTAATTATTTATTAATATATATAGATTTTGAAATAAATAACCCCATTAACTTTTGATCTATAATTTTTGATACATTTAAATTAATAATTTTTTATTATTTTATAGTAGCATTTATAGAAGAGGCAGCTAAGCATTTCAATTTTTTACAATCAGATGTTTTTAAAATAAAATCTATAAAAGATTGAGTTTTATACTCTATATTTATAGCTTTATGATTTAGTTTTGTAGAAAATATATTATATTTATACAATTATTACCAATGATATTGATTAAATTGAGAATTATTAAAACTATACTTTTTTCGCTCTACATTTTCAGTTGTTTTACATATATTGGCTAGTAGTGTTGTAGCTTATTATTTTTCAAAAGCATTACTTTTATATAGAGAAAAAGAATTAAGCTTTCCATATTTAAAAATATTTTTATTTTGACTTGTTGTTAGTATATTACTTCATACTATTTTTAATGTTTTTTTAACTTTATGATTTAGTTTTGTTTTATTTATATATTTTATAGGGGGGTATTTATATGTTAGTTCGATATTTTATAACGATTAAAAAAAAGAATTAGTTTATCTAATTCTTTTTTTAGTCTATAGGATATAGATTTTTTACTTCTACTATTTCCCAATTTTCATCCATACTTTTTAGTTTGTTGAAAAATCATTTAAAATGAAGTAATCAGTATGTTATATATATTTTTTCATATTCTGAATTATTTACTTCTTTTGCTAAATTCAAGTCTCTATCATCAATTATAACACTAAAAATATCTTGTTTTCAAATTGATTTACTTAATTGTGATTGTATATCTTCATTTCAAATTATTGTATTTAAAATAGCTTGATTTATATATACTAATAGTTTTAATTCTTTCTCATTTAATTGGCTAAGTAAATCAATTATTTGTTTATTTGCATCTATTACTTCATTTGAATTATTTGATTTATTTTCACTACTAACTTTCTCATCATATATACTTATTATTTCATCTATATTTAAGTCTATATTAAAATCTAAATCATTAACTATTCACAAAAAATCGTTAGTATTTTGATATTGTACTCCATAAAGTTTTGATACATTTTTATATAGATCTTGATCAAAATTCATTCATAATGCTTGATTAAATTTATCCATACTTTCTTGAGTTCACTGCCTTACTCATTCAAAAAAATATACTCATCACTCTTCTTTAAATTCTTTTAAATTATTTTGAATTTCTTTATAAAAACTTTCACTTCATATGTGAACCATTGCTTGGAACTTTACAATTTTTTCTCAGTTACTTATTGTGTATTCAGGCATTTTAGCTTTGAATACTTCATTTGATAAGTAAGCCCATGAACCAATTATTCAGGAAGTAATAAATATAAATAATCATAATCTAAATAAAAATGATTTACAATATTGATATAAATCAGTTATTTCTTTTTTTGTTAATTTTTTCCATATTATATGAAAACTATAAAATATAATTGTGTAAAATCATATACTTACTATAAAACTTAGTATTCAAATAAATCAGTTAAAATAATATGCTATAGATACAAATAAGGAAAATAATATAATTGTTATTATATTTTTATAATTCATTAATTTTTTGTTAAAAATAAGTGTTCTTAGTTTATTTATTTTTTGATTTTAATAAAATTTTTTTTATAATAGAGAAAATTTAAAACTTATTTAATTTTATATGAAAAAAATTATTTTAACATTTATTAGTTTATTTTTTCTAATAATAACTCCTATAGCTTCTGCTTCTATATTTTGAGGTTCAGATAGTGAAATTCCTTATTGTGAATGAAATGATTGTGGTTTACAACAATGAATTGAACAAGTAAAAAACTCTTGAGTTGACTGATTGGTAACAGAAGGTAAAGCATCAGAATATATTCAATGAATAACTGTTTATATATTAGGTTTTTTATCTCTTATAGCAGTTATCATAATAATATATGCATGATTTAATCTTCTTACATCTGCATGAGATGAGGAAAAATCAAAAAAATCAAAAACAATTATTATCTTTACAATTATTTGATTAGTAATAATATATTTAGCTTGACCAATAACTAAATTTGTTATTTGAATTCTTACTCAAAGTATATAAGAAATTGACTTTTTATAAAGTCAATTTTTTTATTTGTTTTTAATTTTTTAATATGCTATTATTTATTATGTATAAATAATTTTTAATAATAAAATATGTCAGAAAAAAAATATATTATTTCAAATAATAAAAATAATCTTCCAGTTTGATCTATATGATTTTTAGTTTTTGTTTTAGTGTTAACTATAGCTATGTTTTTTTATAACAACCATTTAGATAATAAAAATCAAGATATATTAACTAGAATCGATAATGTTAATTCTAAAATAAATGAAATAGAGAAAAATCCACAAGTGCAAGTTTATTCTCTTTTGGAAATGAATAAATGAATAATATGAGAGTTAGAAAAAAGGAATAAAATTACAGAATATATAAAACATTTTTCAGAAGTTTGAAAATATTATGATATTTCATTTGATTGATTTAATTATAATAATTGAAATATTTCTACTACTGCTATAGCTCAATCAAACTCTGAATGATGAATTGCTTCATCTAAAACTATCCAATTTATAAGAGATTATAGATTGTCAGAAACAGCTATATTTGACTTAGATTTTATTAGTTCATTTGAATGAATGGATATAATAAAATATAATTTAAATTTTGAATTAAAATAATTTTAAATCTAATAAAAATACTATGACAAGTTTTAACAAAAATAATAATAAGATTTATGGTTACATAATAATATTAATATCTATATTTATATTAATATTAGTTACTAGAATCCAAATATCAGATGCTCAATTAAAATTAGATGAAATATCTATAAATTCTAATATAGAAAATGATTCTAGAAATAAATTAACAAAGTTAAATGAAATTGAAAAAAAGTTAAAAGATGCTGATACAACAAAAGTAAGCCCTTATTTAATGGAAATAAAAGAAGATGAAATTTTAGAATATATTTATTCTAAAATTGAATCTGATAATCTAAATTATGATGATTGAGCTGCTGTTGTAAGAAATATTTCTATAACAAAAGGTGATATAAATGAAATTGGTTTTAATGAGGCTACTTTAAATTTAAGTCTTAGATTACCATCTGAACAAAGACTTATGGATATATTAGATTTTTTTACATGAGAAGAATCTAAATATAAGTTTTTTATAAATTCATTTGTTTATCCAAAAATTAGCTCATGATCAAGTTTTAATGTTAATATTCCTTTAAAAATATTTTATAAATAAGATTATGGAAGAAAAAAATAATATAAATAAAGAAATAGTATTCAGAAAAAAAGTATGAATTATCGATAAATATAATTTTTATGAATATATTTCTGTTATGTTGGATTGATGAGTATGAGTAACAGATGCTTTAAAATCAGTAGAATCTAAAATTTCTAGTATTTATTTTAAGCAAAAAATAAAAGAGTTAATAACTTATATTTCTTCTTGAGATTCATTTTCAAAATCTATGAAGAAAATTCCTAATGTTTTTGATTCATCTGAAATTTCTATAATTGAAGCATGAGAAACAACATGACAATTATCATTGTCACTTATGAAATTAAGTGATGATTTAAAAAAAATGCATGAACTTAAAAATAAAATTAAATGAGCTCTTACATATCCTTTAATTATTTTTATATTTTTAATTTTGGCTCTAGTAATAGTTCTAGCTTATGTTATACCAGCTATTCAGCCATTATTTATAGATTCAGATGTAGAACTTCCAGTTGCAACTAAAGCCTTGATTTGAACTTCTGATTTTATAATACAAAATTATTGGATTTTAATACTTTTCTTTTCTACAATATTTGTATTATTTTTGATATACAAAAATACAAAATCTTGAAAAGAATCTTTAGAGAATTTTGTTCTTAGTTTTCCTTTAATATGAAAAATATATAAAAATTATATCTTAGCTAATATAGCAGCAAATTTATCTAGTTTAGTTTGATCTTGAATATGAATAGTAAAGAGTTTGAACTTAGTTTGAAAAGCTACTAATAGTGTTGTTTATATGTCAATTTTTGATGATATAATATCAAAAGTATCATCTGGTGATACAATTGTTCATGCAATAGAAGAAATAGATGAAAATAAAGAATATTTTACTTCGGATTATTTGCAAATGTTATCAGTTTGAGAAAAAACTGCTAGTTTAGAATCTATATGTCATAAAATTAATATACAATATCAAAAGGAAGTTGATTACTCTTTAGCAAGATTAACTAAATGGATAGAACCAATTGCAATTTTAATATCATGAGTATTTATTTTATGGTTTTCTTTTGCTATATTCGGTGCTATATTACAAGTAACACAAACTGTTTGATAAAAAGCCAAAAATTATTTTTAATTTCTGGCTTTTTTCTTTATAATAAAAAATATATAAAAAATAATTTTATTTTATGAAAAAAAATCTTAAAGGTTTCACTCTTATGGAGTTTCTAGTTGCATCTACTATAGTAGTTTTATTAACTCTTATGACTTATGTTCCTTATAGTCATTATCAAAATAAGGCAAAAATAAAAATAGCATCTCGTGAAATTAGTCAAAGTTTTTATGAATCTAAAAATATGGCTACTTGATGAATAACTAGTAATAATTCAAATAAATCAGTATGATTATATATTACAACTGATCCTTTAACATCAAATACAATAAATTTTTTTAGTTATCCTTATGATATAGAAGAAATTAATATAACTAATAGTGTTTGATGATTTACAGAATTAATAAAAGAAAAAAAATTACAAGATTGAGTATCTATTGTTGATTTATGAACTTATGATAATTTATTATTTTTTTATGAATCTATTACATGAAAATCAAAAATTTATACTTTTAATTCTTGAAATAAAATAGAAGTAATAGATGATATATTAGAGATAACTATATCTTATAAAAACTCATCTAGTGATAGTTTAAAATCAAGGCTTAATTACTATACAAATACTAATATAATAGATTATAAATAAAATTATGAAAAATATAAATAAATCGTGATTCTCTATAATAGAAATAATGATAGGTATATTTATTTTCTCTATTTGAATAATAAGTGTTTACTCTCTTATTATAACTACGTTAAAATTAAATGATTATAATAAAAACTATATAATAGCAGCAAATCTTGCTAGGGAACAAGTTGAGCTTGTTAGGAATATTAGAGATAGTAATTATGAAAAAATACAAGTTTATAACCAAATAAATCCATCTACAGATAATCATTCAAATCAATTTGAAATTTGAAAAAATTATAGAATTGAAAATAATTTCTCTACTAACCCAGATAATTTTCCAGTAAGAGTTAGTGAGATTATTGATTTTGCTGAGTGAGAATCAGAAATATCTACAAAAATGCAAAGTTACAGGTTGTGTTTAAATTCACAAAATTTATATACTTTTGATTGTATATGAAATAAAGAAACTCCATTTTATAGGTATATATCTATAGAACCAGTAGAATATAAAGAGTGAGTAAATACTAAAATTATTGATTGAGCATTTAACGTAAAATCTAAAGTTATATGGTACAGTAGATGATATAATGAATTTGAATTAAATAATATATTTACAGATTTTAAAAGATTTTAATATGAAAAATAATAATAATTGATTTACTCTTATAGAAGTTGTTATATGAGTAACTATATTTTCTATGATAATGATATCTGTAATGGCTATATATATATTGGCTTCAGATACTTCATTAAAGTCAGATATTAATAGAGCTATGCATGAAAATACTAAAAATGTATTTACTGATATATCTGAAAATGTTATAAATAACTGAATAGATGGTGTTTCAAATTCATATATCGATTCTTGTGATTTTAATACTTGATCTAATAATTATAAGGTTTGAACTAAATTATGTATTTCATCAGATGAATATTATATTGCAAAATTTAATTGAGGTTCTTATATAAGAGTTAGTAATGCAGACTGTTGAAATATACAAGACCATTGTTATATTGTAAAAAATTGAGTTCCTATAACTAATAGCTTAGTTTCTATAAAAAAATTGAATTTTATTGTTACTGATACATTTTCTAAAAAAGTTACAATATCAATGGTTTTAATGCCAACTACAAAGTCTTGAGTTAAATCTACTCAAATAGAAGAAAATACATTAAATTTTCAAACTACTATAAATTATAGACCTTTTTAAATTATGAAAAATATAAAAAATAATAAATGATATTCAACTATTGTAGCGTTATTATTAATAGGTTTTTTACTAGTTTTATCAATTTGAATTTTTAGATTGATATTAAATGAAATGAAAATAAATAGAGCTATGTGAGATTATATGAAATCTTTTGCATGAGCAGAATCTTCTCAAGAATTAGCTTTATTATGAATAAAAAAATATTGATATGGTTATGCTTGAGAAATTTCTGATACAGTAAATGATAAATCAGTTATATTATCTGAAAATCCATTAGATAAGTCTTTATTTCATCCTAAAAGAGATGTAAAAATCTTTTATAGTAATGATTGAAAAGTAAATAGCTATGAAGGTACTATTAAACCATTATGATATGATATAATACCTTTATTTTATTTAGATGAATCAAGTGAATATCCTATTTCTAATTATAATATATCAATATTATCTTGAGATGAGAATAATTTATCATGGAATATAGTTTGATCTAACTCTTGATTGTCATGAAAATGATTAACAACTTCTTGAAATGAAAAAAAATTAGATTGATTATGACAATTAGTTTATTCAGAGAAGGAAATATCAACATTTTTAGGAATGTCTAATACTAATTATTTAATATTAAATAATACTAGTAACTCTTGAGAAATTGTTTATGAAATTTCAACAATATCTTCAAGTGAATTTTTTACTAAACCAATTCTTAATATAATATCTAGTTGAGAAGTAGGGGATTATAGGCAAAATTTAAATACCCAATTAGATAATAATGAATTTTTAAATATATTAAGATACTCTATATATAGTAATTAAAAAAATAAAAATGGCTAATTATAGCCATTTTTATTTTTTGTTTTTAAAAATTGTTATATTTTAGCTATTTTTTTATAAAAAAAATTTGCAATTGCTTTAAAGATAGCTAAAATTAAGGGTGTTTATATTTATAACATTTTGTTAATATGAAAAAACAAGATTTTATTAAAGCAGTTGCTGCTGATGCTGGTTTAAGCCAAGATGCTGTTTCTAAAGCTTTAACATCTATGATTGATGTTATTACTTCAGAATTAAAAGCTGGAAATGAAGTTAATATTACTGGTTTTGGTGCATTTAAAGTTTCTTCTAGAGCTGCTAGAAATGGATTAAATCCAAGAACTAGAGAACCAATTAAAATACCTGCTATGAATTCTCCTGTATTTAGAGCTGGTAAAACTTTAAAAGAATCTGTAAGATAATTTTATAAATTAAAAAATGTATTTATCAATATTGATAAATACATTTTTTTTGTTTTTTTTTGTTTTTAATGTTATAATCATATAGATTATATTATACAACTTTTATTTATGAATAAAATTTACATAGATAAATTAGCCGATAACCACAATAAATTTTCTATAGTTGAATCATTAATAGATAGTGATTCATATATATCTGTAGAGTTTATTTATCAATCAAAATTTGAAAATACAAAGGACTTAAGAGACTTTGTAGATATTATTTGTGAGAAATTATGATTTTCAGATAAGCAAAAATGAAGATTTATCCTTATTGCGGATGAATTAAATAATAATTCTATAGAATATTGAAGTTCTCCAGAATCTTTTAATATAATGAGAATTGAGTCTCATATGGAAGAAAATGAAAGGTTTTTTAATTTGGAAGTAGAAGATATGTGAAATTGAAAGCATCCAAAAACTGCCTTAGATATGGAAACAATGAGAGCTCATAAATTAAAATTATGATATTTTGGGCATAATTCTATTAGATGAAGATGATTATTTTTAATAATAGTAAAACTAGTTGATAGGCTATATTTTAAAAACTCAGTGAATTGATGATTAATAGTTTGAATTAAAACAAAAATATAAAAAGTATTTACTCTCAGTAAATACTTTTTATGTTTCTTTGACAACTATTGTAGTTCTCACTTGGACAGAAAAATATTTTATTTTTTATTCTTAAATCTATATATACAATACTTGATTTACTTATTTGCTCTCTTTCTTGATTAAATATAACTAAGCTTTTTATTTGCTCTTCTATATTTATATTTCAATCTAGAGTAAATATAATAATAACATCATTTTCAGTAGTTATATGTAGCTCTCTTTGAGTTTCATAATAAATTATATCTTTTATTATTAGATCTACTATATTATCTTTTAAAAGTCTTTGTATTTCAGTTATTTTTGATAAATATTCTGGATTTAGAATTTTTCTATATTCTAGGAACATAGAATCTTTAAAATCTTTTTTTAATTTTATTAATTTTAAATCTTCATTAAAGTTATTCTTTGGAATTAATGTTCAATTTTCTAATATAGAATAATTTTTTTCATTTATAACTACATTAAATATCTCTTTAAAAGATCATATTTCTAATTTTATTGTATTTGGTAGTTTTACTGTCATATCAAGACTTCTTATGTTATCTTGATAATTTTTTAATTTATTAAATATATCTATTTCTTTAATATTAAATATATTTTTTCATCTAAAATCTTCAACAGATTTATATGCTATATCCATATTTGTAATATTATCCATTTTTGTTATTTCAATATATTTTATATTGAATAACGGTCATAAAAATGTAGCTATAGTCAGTATTATTATAACAATAATACTAATTAAAAAATATGGAATATATTTTTTTTGATTTAGAAAACTTATTTTTGATTTAGAAAAATTTATATTAATATTTTTTCTTTTTTTTCTAAATTTTACTTGATCTATTTTACTCAGTAAAAGTCTTGATTCTATCTTTTTTTTGTTATTTTTTTTAGATATTTTCTGAATCTTTTCTTTTATTTCATTTATTTTTATATTAAATTTTTTTAACATTTTTTAGATTACTTAGTAACATTATTAATTGTATCACATACTTGTTGTCAGATTTCTCATTTGTTATCATATCTATATCTAATTCTAGGGAGTTTTCTTATATTTATAGCTTTGTTGTATTTTCTTTGTATTTCATGGTTATGTTTTGCAATAGTTTTGGCTAATATATCTTTGTTTTTAAATGAACTTACCCATACATCTAAATATGATAAATCACTACTTATAACTATATCTGTTATGTTTATTATTCAAAATTCACTTTGAACATCATTAACTTCTTCCATTATAAGATTTCATAGTATTTCTCTTGATAAACTTTCTAATTTTTTTATTCTATCTTTGTTCATTATTTGATTGTTTTTAATGTATATTAATATATATTAATATACAAAATTATTTAATTTTGACAAATGTTATTTGATAAATATAATCTTGTTACTTTTAGCTTGCTAGAAGCAATTATTTTTTAATTCCTTCAAGGGGATAGAAAGCATGATATACGCAGTAAGAAATGACTGAGAAACTAACGAAAAAATGATTCTAAGATATAAAAAAATGTTTTTTCAATCTAGAATTGCAAACAAATTAAGAGCAGAAAGATATGCAGTTGGTAAACCAACTAAGAAAAAAATCAGACACTCAGCAATCGTTAGAGAACATTACAGAATGCTAAATAACAAAGTTTATTTTTAATCAACTTTGCTATGAAAATAAAAGCCAATTTTGGCTTTTATTTTTTGTTTTAAAAAGTATAATCATATAAATAAAAACTAAATAATAATTATGTTTAAAAAGATAGTTTGACTTTGATTTTCAGTAAAAGGTAAAAATTCAAAAGATGTTTCTAAATATGTTTCTAGTCTTGTAGAGTGATGAGCTACAGAGTTTTTTACAGGTTATAATCCTCCAGAATGGCATACAAGATTTTGATTTGAAGTAAGTCCTAATGGTAGATTTTCAGAACATGAACAAATTACTGACTTTGAAACTTTGAAACTTGTTTGTGAAGAAGTTCATAAACATTGATATGAATTGTTTATAAACCTAAATGCATGGTATTATACTGATGAAACTATGCCATATATAAAAGATATGGTATCTAGTTTTATAGATATTTGAATTGATTGAATAATATGTTGAAATATTTCTATATTAGAATATTTAAAATCAATTAATTATACTTGAAAAATAAATATTTCTACAATATTAGCCTTATACAATAAGGAATCAATTAGGTTTATGTTAGATAATTATAAAATAAACAAAGTTATTTTAAGTAGAGAGATTACTCTAAAAGAAATAGAGTCAATTGTATTAGAGTTTCCAGATATATTATTTGAAGTTTTTTGAGAGTGAGATTTTTGTAGATATAATAATTGATTATGTTATGCTGAGCATAAATATTGAGAAAAAGATATTTGTACAGTTGTAGTAAATGATCTAATCATAAAAAGAAAATTTAGAGCAGATTTTAAAAAAATTATACTTAATTCATGATTAGATAATGAATCTATTATTGAAAAAATGGATGATTCGTATTTTGATATATTTCAAAATATAGAAAGTATATTTAGAGAAATAGATACATGATTATGAGATGAAAATGAATTAAAAAATGATTTAGAAAAAATTATAAAGATATCTAAAAATAGGGTAGACTTATTTTATGATTCTATGTATTGAATTAACTCAAAAAGGAATGTTAATATATTAACTTACCTAAAAGCTTTAAAATACTTAAATAAAAGCGAATATAGTGATTTAAAAAATGAAATAGAAAGCTCTATAAAAACTTGAATGACTCATCATATTGAACAATCTAAAAAATTATGAGGAGAAACTTTATTAAAAGCTAAAGAACTAGCTTCTTTATACTCCAAAAGTGATAATCTTAATCTTTATTCATACTTGTTTTTTTCAAAATTTTCAAATATAGAAACTGTAAAATTTCCAACTAGATGAAGAAATCATAATGATAAACTAAATTTGATAACTGAAGTTGTAGAAAAACAAAAAATACCAGACTGAGTTATAGATAGATGAGTTAGTATTGAAAGAGCTCATTATGATTTAACTTATTTGTTTTGAGATAAACTATGGTTTAGAAATATGTTGAGAGATTTATAGTTATTTTATTTTTTATCAAAATTATATGCTTTATTTTATTATTTTATTTTTTTTAGTTATTATTATTTATGTAATACATATTATTATAGATTATAATAAAAGTATTGATACAAGAGATTTTTATAAATTTAATTCACCAAATAAATTAAATTTGAGTAACGATAGTTTAAAAGATTTTTATAGTAAAAATTGATGTTATGTTAAAGAGGGGGATATATTATTAAAATATGATAATGGTAAATATTACTTTGATGAAAAATCGCGTTATTCTTGATTTCTTGAAATAATAAATAAAGCTAAAAAATGAAATTATTCAAATTATTATTATGAAGCTTGAGATTTAGTATATATTTTACATAAAAATGGTCTATCTTTTAATAAAAATTTAGAAAATATTTATAATTTTTATAATTTTAGATTGTTAAATATAACTTTACATGATAATAAAGTTATATATACCAGAAATAAATATTGAGAAAGTATAAAAATATTTTTTAATACTTGAGATGTAGTTAAAAAGTGAGATTTAATTTGAGAAATGAAAATAAAAAATTGATATGAACAAGCTGATTTATTTTATAATGAAAATAATATACTTTGATATGAGTCTATTTATTCATGAATTGACTGAATTTTTGAATTATCAGATAATTTCCTAAATTGAAATTTAGAAGAATGAAATGAATTATTTATTATTCATAATAAGCCAACCAAAGAAGAACTAAATGAATTAAAAATTAAAAGATATAGAAATATCCCTATTGTTAAAATAGATGAATTTACATGAAAAAAAGAAATAAAATGGAAATTTGTAGGTTGAAAACAAGTGCGTTTTTTTAGTTATATATCATGATATTTTATTAATGATAAAAGTAATTTATCATCTTTTATAGATTTAAATTGAAAAAATAATTTGTATTTCACTATAAATTATTTAGATAATAATGATTATTTAATTTTTAGATATTTAAATAATGATATTAAACTATATTTAATGGATAAGATAACTTTTTTATTATCAAATTGAGAATTATTAGAATTTAGTATAAATGAGAAATCTTATAAAATAGAAAAGAATATATATGAAACAAAAGTTAAAATTACTTATGATGAAATAATATCTATTAAGGAATATGGTATTAAAAATTGGCAAGTTGATTTTTCAAACAGTTGAAATAAAATACAATGAATTAAAAATAATAATTTAATTTATATAACTAAAGTATTATTTTCTGATTATATTAAAGTTATCTCAGATAACATTAATAATTATAAACCATTACAAGAAAAGGAAATATATAATATTAAATCTATAGTAGAAAAGAAAGAATGTTATGTTTATTTAATGTTTGATAATATTAATTGATATCATAAAATATGAATATCTAATAAACCAGAATATAGAGAAAAAACCTTACAAAGTGAAAAGCCAGCAATTGAAATGATTACGAATAAAAAATTTCCTAATAGAGAAATTGCATTAGCCTTTGAGCAAGCTTTACATAAAACATATCAAGAGAAAAGGATTAGGGGCGAGTGGTTTGATTTAGATGATAATGAAATTAATGACTTAAAATTAATAATAAAATAAAAAAGAATATTTTTAAAATGTTCTTTTTTATTTTACTCTATTAATTAATCACTTATAATATAATTTTATAAAATATTTTAAATGAAGATGAATAATTCTATACAAATATTGGATTCTTTTTATAAAAATAGTTTTGATTGATATAAAATTTGTATTACTTTAAATTGAGTATCAAGAATAGTTAATATATCATGAAGGTTTTTAGCACAAGAAAATATTTACAAAGTAAATGATATTTATAAAATATCTCTTTATTTTATTTATAATTATGATGATAGATTAACATTTTATATTACAAGTTGTTTTTCTTATGATAATTGATTTAGGGATTTATCTTTAAATAATTACATATTATTATAAGTAATTTATATAATTGCTGTATTCTTTTAATCTTTACAAATAAACACTTTTTTATAAAATATATTTAATACTTGATAATTAATAATTTATGTGAAGAGGTCCAGTTGTACAAGCTAGAAAAAATGCAGTTAATGCAGTTAAATGAAAAATATTTTCTGTTCATGCTAAGCTTATTGCTATAGCAGCACAAAAATGATGAGATCCTGATCAAAATCCTTCTTTGTATTCAGCTATTCATACTGCAAAAAAAGCATGAGTTCCTAACGATAATATAGAAAGAGCTATAAAAAAATGAACTTGAGAAGATAAAGAGGCTGCTAGAATAGAAGAAATTATTTATGAATGATATGCTCCAGGATGAGTTGCCTTAATGGTTCAAACTTTAAGTGATAATAAAAATAGAACAGTTTCTAATATAAGACATATATTTTCAAAATATGGTTGAAATATGTGAGAAACATGAGCTGTAAGTTGGATGTTTCATAGGAAGGGAGTTATATTTATAGACCCTAGTAAATATGATTATGAAAAAATTGAAGAATTAGCTATAGAATGATGAGCTCAAGATATAATAAATGAATCTTCTTATATAAAAATAATAACAGATGTTGAAGATTTTACATCTGTAGAGAAATTTTTTGAAGAAAATGATATTGAATTAATGGAATCTAAATTAGATTTTGTTCCAGAAAATGATACTGAAATTACAGAATTTGAAAAAGCTTTAAAATTTGTGAAAATGATAGAAGCTTTTAATGAAGATGAAGATGTTAATATTGTTTCTAGTAATGAAATAATTTCTGATGAATTACAAAAAGAAGTAGATGACTATATAGAAAAGCATAGCTTTAGATCATAATAAAAAAAGAGACTAATTAGTCTCTTTTTTTATTTTTTTACAAAAAAAAGTAAGTTTTTAAAACTTACCCTTTTTTAATTTCTTTCATTTTTAAAACTTCGTGTTTTTTAGTTACTTTGTTGTATTTTCTTAATTCAGGACCTTTTTTTCCAGCTTCAAAATTTCTTTTTTGAATATTTGTTACGTGAACAAGGTTTCCAGTTTCAGTTGAATAGAATCCAACATAAGTTCTTTTACCTTTAGCCATTTTTAGCTTAAATTAATATATAAAAAATTATCTCTTAAGAAAGAGTTACTGGCAGATTATATAAAAAATAATATATAAATCAAGTTTTTATTTTATTTTCATAATATCTGCATCTTTTTGTTTGTAGTGTTCATCTACACTTTTGTTTGCATCTTCGATTAGTTTTTGTAATTCAGATTCTTTTTGTTTTCTTATATCTTCACTTATTTCCTTATCATCTTCAGCTTTTTTTATAACTTTTAGAGATTCTTGTCTAGCATTTCTTATAGAAATTTTAGCATCTTCAGCTAAATTTTTTGCTACTTTTGATATTTCTTTTCTTCTTTCTTCTGTTAAAGGAGGTACTTTTATCATAACTGAATCAGCCATAGTTTGAGGGTTTAAACCCATTCATGAGTCAGTTATTGCTTTTGCAATAGCATGAATAACTCATTTATCCCAAGGTTTTATACTTAATGTTTGTGAATCTAGATTTGAAACAGAAGCAACATTTTGAACCGGTTGCATAGAACCATATTGTTCAACTAATATCCCTTCTACCATAGCTGGGTTTGCTCTACCTAATTGTAGTTTAGAATATTCTACTTCTAAATGTTTTATAGCTTTTTTTATTCACTCCTGAGCTTTTTCTAACATAAATATAATTTGGTTAATTAATTAAATAAATCTGTTATTTTTTTATTATAATTAGCTTAATTAAAAAATCAAATATTTGCTTTACTTAATTGTTTATTTTTATAAAATCCTATATGGATTGGTTTATATTTTATAAATTATTTATAGATGAAAATATTAGAGGTTAAAAATATATGTAAGAAATTATCTAAAAAAGAAGTTTTAAAAAATGTTAGTTTTTCAGTTGAAGCTGGTGCTATATATGGTTTTTTATGACCAAATGGTGCAGGGAAGACTACAACTATGAAATCTATTTTATGACTAATAGAACCAGAGTCTGGGGATATAATGATTTTTTGAAAAAAATGATTAACAATAGAATCAAAAAATAAAATATGATTTATGCCAGAAAATACTTATCTTTATAAACATTTAACTTGAAAAGAATTTCTAAGATTTAATTGAAGTTTTTTTTGACTAAAATGACAAAAACTTGATGAAAAAGTTAATGAATTGTTAAAAAGAGTATGATTAGAAAATGCATGAGATAAATATCTAAAAGATTATTCTAAAGGTATGCTTCAAAGAGTATGATTAGCTCAATCTATTATCAATGAACCTAAATTATTATTTTTAGATGAGCCAATGAGTTGATTAGATCCTATTTGAAGAAAAATGGTAAAAGACTTAATAGTTTCTCTTAGAGAAGAAGGTACTACTATTTTTTTTAATACTCATATATTAGCTGACGTAGAAGAAATTTGTGATAGGATTAGTATAATAAATCATTGAGAAATAATTGTTCAAGATAAATTAGTTTCTGATATAAATATTAGTCTTGAAGATTTTTTTATAGAAAAAGTTTCAACAAAAAAAGAAACAAGCAATTAAGCTTGTTTCTTTTTAGTTTATTTCTTTTATTATTTCTTTTATAGTTCTTTCTATTTTATTTTTATCTTTTTTTATAAAATCTAGAGTTGCTTTTATTAGAGCATATATATTTATATTTGATTTTACTCAATCAACCCATTCAGGGTTTTCAGTAATTTTGTCATCTATAAAATCAATTTTTGGAGATACATATTTTATTTTTTTTGCCATTTTTAGCTCATATTCATGAAAGCTAGTGTTTTTTAAGAAATCTTTTATAAACTTGTTTGCTCATCATCAAATTAAAAAGAAATTTTCAGGACATATTTTATCTCATAAAATTTCTTCTAAAGTTAATGCTAAAACATCTTTAAATATTTCTAAGAATTCTTTTTTTTCTAGTTCAAAAACATCCTCATCTATTTTTTTTATTATTTCACTTTTTGTAAGGTTATAATTATCTCTTACATGTTTTATAAAATCATTTATTCAAAAAGTTAATTTTTTAGCTCATAATACATATCATTCTTTTTTTACTATTATAGATGTATGGGAGTTTCATAAATCTATAATTACTACATCTTTTTTCTCATTAAAAAGTCATAATATAGCAAATTCACTAGGAACGAATCTAACAATATCTTTTTTTATGTATTTAGAAATATAATTTTTTAAATCATATTTATTTTCAGTGAGAAAAATATTTAGTATTGATATATTTATTTCTTTTGGGTTATCTCAGATTAAATTTTTTGTTATTTTTCAGTCTGATTTTAAATTTGAAATACTGCTTATAATAAGTTTTAAATCATTTTTATCATAACCTGTATTATTTTTGATTTTTTTATAGTTGTGTCTTAGAGCCTGAGTTTCAATATCTCTCAATATATAATATAATTCATTTTCATTTATTTCTACTTCATGTTTTTCTCTTATATGATTTATTCTACTAGATTCAAAAAATAAGTTAGAAGTAGGTATATTTACTATGTAATTATCTATTTTCCTTTTTGCATCAATCTCAGCTTTTTCTATAGCTTGTTTTATATTTTCACATACATTCGATAAATTTTTTATTTCTTGCAAGTAGATATCATTTATATCTTGTCTTTTTTCTCAATATCAAATAAGTTCTACATCTCTGTTTAGAATTTTACATATTCCAACTCTAGTTTTATATGTTCAAATATCTATAACTCATATATATTGAGCTTTTATTTTTTCTTTTTTGAAGTTCACTATTTTTTGTTATTTATGAAATATTTTTCTTTCAAATTTTTTTTAATAATCAATTTCATTCAGAAATTTCTCCAATTCAGATAAGTGCCATAGCTAAATCTTCAGTAATTAATTCATCATTTGGAGCAATTATAAGAGCTCTTTTTAATATAGCTATTCATTTATCTGTTTTTCATACCATAGTGTATGCCCATCATAAGTTTCTTAAAACTTCTGAATTATTTCATATTAAGTTATTTGATTTTTCTAAATAACTTATTGATTCTTTTACTTTATCTTTTGATAATAAAATAAATCACTTTAGGTAATTTCATGTAGCTGATTCTGGATTTAATTCTAAAGCAAAATCTACTGCTTTTATAGATTTATCTAATTCTCATCTATACAAATAAATATCAGCAAGTTCTTCATATAATCTATAATCTGAACTATATGAAACTAAACCATCTTCAATTATTGAAATGGCTTTAGTGAATTTTTGCTCTGCTTTTAATCTTTCTACTTCTATTATTATCTCTTTTATTTTATCCATTTTACTTTTTTATATTTTTAAAGGCATTATTATATGTTTAAAACTATAATCGATTTGTTTTTCAGGATCAATTACAGGACTAATCATTATAGGAGATAATGGACTTTCAAATCTAATACTTACATGAGTTGTTTCTATTACAGATAAAACCTCTAAGAAGTATGTAGAATTTATTCATACAACATTATTTTCTCATTCTACTACTCAAACAAGAGTTACGTCTCATTCTCAAATTTGTGTTTCAGAAGTTTCTAATTCTATTCATCTATCTGAACTTAAGCTCATTTTTATAGAATAATTATTTTCTTTACTTACTAAATTTATTTTTCTTAATGCTCATATTAAGTCTACTCTATTTACTTCTGCTTTTGTAGTATGTGTAGTAGGGAAAAATCATGCATAATCAGGAAATTTACCATTAAGTAATCTAGAAAATATTTTTACATTTCCAGTTATGAAAGCAATTTGATTATCTCATGATACTACTTTTACAGTTTCATTATCTTCAAGAATTGATTTTATTTGATTACAAGTTTTACTTGGAATTATTTGTGAAAAATCATTAGTTACTTCTTCACTTAAAATAGTTTTGTATTCAGATAATCTAAAACTATCTGTCGAAGCAAATATAACTTCGTTATTTTTTATATTTACATATAAACCAGCTAATGTAGGTCTAATATTTCATTCTGCACTTGAAAAAAGAGTTTTATCAATAGATTTTTTTATTATTTTTCAACTTACATTTAAGCTAACCTCTTCTCTAATAGTAGGTATAAGAGGGAATTCATCAGCTTCTACTCATTTTATTTTTAGTTTTCAGCTTCAAGTAGATACTTTTATACTTTCATCATTTAATAATTCTATTTTTACTTGATCATCATTTACTAAGTTTATATAATTTGTAAATAATTTACTTGGTATACAAAAAGATCATTCAGATTCAATGTTAATATCATCATAAATAACATATTCAATAGCCATTTCTAGATTATTTGAAGTTAATACTATATTTTGATAGTTTACTTTTATCAAAATATTTTCTAGTATTGGAGTTGTAGTAACCGAAGCTGTTGCGTGGTTTACAATATCTAATCATTTTTTTAATTGTTCTGTTGATATACTAAATTTCATGCTTAATTTTAATTAGGAATATTTTTTTAAATTATAGAAAAAATAGCTAATAAAACAAGGTTTTTATTATTATTTTGTTAAAAACTTTTAATTAATCAAATATAACCACTAATTCACTATTTTTATATATTTCTGATTTTATTTTTTCTAAAAATAATCTTATGTTTTTTCATTTTATTATTATTTTGTAATAGTATTGATTATACCTTCTAAAATAATTATTTCAAAGAATTACTTCTATGTCTTCTTGTTTATTATCTAGAAGTTTTTTATAAATTTTTTCTATAAATTTTTTAGCTTTTTCTTGATCTCTGTTTCTATATTCTAGTGTAGCTAATTCACAAAAAGGGGGATATTTAAAATCTTTTCTTTCTTTTAGTGTTTTTATAAAAAAATCTTTGTAATTATCGTTTATTATAGATTGTATTATAGGATTTTCAGGTATAAATGTTTGAATAATAAAATCTGTTTTTTGTCATAATCTTCAACCTCTTCAAAGTAATTGTTTTATATTCGAAAATACTTTTTCTTCGGTATTGTAAGAGGCTATTTGTAGTTCTTGTTCCAAAAGTATTACTCATATAAGTCAAACATTTAAAAAGTTAAAACCTGTTGTTATCATTTTTGTACCTATAACTATATCAGCTTTTTCTATATTATTTAAGGCTTCTTCTTTTGTTTTTTTATTTTTTACTATATCAGTATCGAGTCTGTAAACTATTTTATCTTTGTATATATTTTTTATTACGTCTTCTATTTGTTTTGTACCAACTCATACTTTTTGTAATTCTTTAGATTTACAATTTTCACAATTTGAAATTATTATTTTTGAGTATCAACAAGAATGGCAAATCATGTTATCTCAGTGTAAACTCATAGAAATATCACAATTTTTACATTTATGTAGATGATTACATTTTTTACAAATAAGAGAAGAGTATTCTCATCTTTTGTTTAGATATAGAATAACTTTCTTATTGTTTTTCATATTTTCATCTATATTTTTCAAAAGAGTATTTGAAATGTATTTATTTATTTTGGAAAAGTCCTGATTTAGATTTACACTTAGCATTTTTTTTGATTTAATAATTTATTAACATATATTTTATAAAAAATTTGCAAAAAAGAAAAATTTAGTTTAATATATACATGAGGTATCGCAACGGTGTAAAGTTTCCTCCTTTCACTTTATACTGTTCTTTATCTCTTTTTTTGTGTTTAAAATTTAAAAATGATATAATTTATATTAAGAATAATATATAATTTTTATATTTTGGATATAAATAAAATCATAGAAGAAAATAAGATATTAAAACAAAAACTTTCTATCGCAGAATTTTGGATGCAGAGGGAAGTAAAAAACTATATAAATAGAATCTCAAAAGATAGATTTTCTTATCATCTAAAAGATCAAAAAGATAGTTTTTTTTCAGAAAATATAGAAGAAATATTAGAAAAATCTATATATGATTTTTTTTGAGAATATGTAATTGCTTCTATGTCTGCAGATGTTATAGAAAATATAATATCATGAGAAATACTTTATTATAGTATTTCAAAAAACAAAGCAACAGATTGATTATGAGTTATAAGCTCATACCATAAATCAATGGATATATTGATTGAAGAACAAGTAACAAAACCATTTAGAAAGTATTTTAATTCTAAATATAAAAATAATTATAAACTAGAGAATGATTTACTTGAAAAATCATTAAGTCAAGTATTAAATAGTTGATATATACTTTGATTATGAAGATTATTTCAACTAATTAAAAATATAAAAGAATGAGAAAAATTATGATTTTTATCAAATTCTTTTATGGAGTTTTTAGATTCAAATATTTTTATAAAAGAGGTTTTATTAGATGATGATTTTTTTGATTTATTTGAAAAAATTATTGAAATGAAAGTACTTTGAGAAAAAAGACATAATTGAAAAATAGATTTTTCTGATGTTAAAAAATCAAGATTATTATTAATGTGAAACTTTAAAGAGAAAAATTGTATTATTTATAAATTAGCAAATATTTGAGTAGTAGATTTCTAAAAAAAACTCTAAAATTTTAATAAAATTTTAATATAGTGTAAGTATAATAAAAAAGATTATTAATTTTAATAGTCTTTTTTTATATTACTTTTATTTTTCATAGCAATATTAAAAAATAGCATAAAAAGATTTAGACTAATATACTTTTAATAAAGCCCTAATTAATTTTAGGGCTTTATTAATTGATTTTATATTTTTTCTTTGTAAAATATTATAAATAATATTTTTTAATAATAAATATCTTGTTATATATAGTTGCTACACCAATTTGAAATCTAGATGATATTACATATAGAGCAATAAAAACTTTAAATGAAGTTGATTCTATAGCTTGTGAAGATACAAGAACTAGTTCAAAGTTGCTTAATCATTATGATATTAAAAAACCTCTTATAAGTTTTCATAGTCATTCTTGAAAAACTAAAACTACAAAAATTATAGAACAATTAAAAAACTGACAAAATATAGCTTTGATAAGTGATGCTTGAACTCCTTGAATAAGTGATCCTTGATATGTTTTAATAAAAGAAGCTTTACAAGAGGGGATAGAAATAACTCCTATTCCATGAGTTACTGCTTTTACCACTGCTCTTTGTGCAAGTTGAATGCAAATGAATCATTTTTTATATTTATGATTTTTACCATTAAAAAAAGGTAGACAGACACTTTTTAATTCACTTGTAGATAGAAAAAATTCAAAATGATGATGAGAGACTATTGTTATATATGAATCAGTACATAGAATATTAAAAACTATAAGAGAAATTTGAGAATACTTTTGAACTGACCACAATATAGTTGTTGCTAGAGAACTTACTAAAAAATTTGAAGAATTTAATAGGGGAACTGTAGAAGAAGTATTAACTTATTTTGAGTCTAATCCTTGAAAGGTAAAATGAGAATTTGTTGTATTATTTTAGTATATATATGAAATTAAATTTAAGCGAAGATAAAAAAGAGTTATTTATAAAAACATCAATATGGAATTCTTTTATTGATGTTTTTAAGCAAAAAAAATCTATAGATGTTTCTGATTATATGGTATCTGTACAAATTAGATGAAAAACACTTTTAATAAAGACTAATAAGCCAATTTTAAATGCAGAAGCAAAAATATTATATGATGATATATATGATAGTTTTTATAATAAAATTAAGTATATAGAAATGAATGATTATAATTTTGAATTAAAATTTTTATAATAAAAAAGTCCCAACTTTTTGGTTATTACCATTAGTTTTGGGGCTTTTTTATTTTACTAATTTATATGTTTTTCAATTTACTTCAATATATTGATTTAATTCAATTTTTGATTCTATAGTATTTGCTTTTGCATAATTAAAAGTAGTTTCATATCAGTTTGCGATATTTCAAACTCATGCAATCATAAATCAAATAATAAGAACAATAACTGATCAATTATTAATTTTTTCATCAAATAATTTATAATAATTTTTTATTACTTTTCTAAGCATTTTCTTCAAATTAAATTTATTAATAATATTAAATCATATAATTAAAATAAAATCAAAAAAAACACTATTTTTATTAGTGTTTTTTTACCATCTTTTAAAACTAGGACAAGCTTGATGTATATTTACAAGTGAAAAACCTTTGTGTTGAATAGCTTCTTTTATAATATCTTTCATTTCTACGAATTTTATAGAATCAGCTGTTTTTGCAAATCTACATCCTGCATTTTGTGCTATTGCTATAGGATCAAAAGGAGCAGAAGTATTACCATCTGGAGTAGTTTTTGTTTTTGCTCATACTGGAGTAGTAGGACTTGCTTGTCATGTTGTTAATGCATAGTTTTCATTATCCATAACTATATAAGTTATATCTAAATCTCTTTTACAAGCATGTACAAAATGTCATACTCAAATACCATAACCATCTCAATCTCATCCAGTAGCTAATACTGTTAAATCAGGATTAGCCATTTTAACTCAAGTAGCAAAAGGAAGAGTTCTACCATGAAGAGTTTCAGCTGCATATCAATCAATATATTGACTTGCTTTTCAGCTACAACCTACTCATGAAACAACTACTCTATTATGAGATTCAATTCATAATTCTGCAAAAGCTTTTTTTATTGCTCCTATTATTAGTGTGTCTCAACATCAAGCACACCATTGTATATTATTTAATCAAGATCTCATTTTTTATTTTTTTAGTTCGTTAAAGTCTTCTATATAAAAAGGGAATAGGTCATATTTTCTCATTCTTGATATTTTTAATCAAGTAATATATTTTAGACCAAATTCATTTGTTAAGTATTTTTCCAGTTGACCAGAAAAATTATTTTCTATGAATATAATTTCTTCTTTGTTTTCTATTTCTTTTCTAAGTTCTTCGTCTAATGGTTTTAATATTTTTATTATAATTAAACCAAAATCTGGATTATTTTTTACAAAATGTTTAGCTGTATAACTAGTAAAACTAGTAACTATAAGCATTTTTTTAGCATCTGGATTTATTACTTCATATCAAGAAATTTTTTCTTTTTCAAAGAAATTTTCTAGTTTTTTAAACCTTTTTTCAGTCATTTTTTTCTTCATTTCAGGGTCTTCTGTAGTAGCTCAGAATTCATCATGTTCATAACTTGTAGCTATAAAATCTCAATCTTTTGTTCAGACTTTTACTCTAGGAGATACTCATGAATCATTTAATTCATATCTTTTGTAGTCAACTGGAGGATTTTCTAAAATAATTCATCTTTCAATTCAAGGAGTTTTTAACTCATCTACTGTTCAAAGTAATTCACTTGATTGTTTATCCATAAGTAATATAACTTGAGTTTGGTATTTATCAGCAATGTTTAAAGCTAATCAACCAAAATAATAAGCTTCTTCCAGACTACTAGGATACATTACTACATGATCAAAATCACCAAATGTAGGATTTAAAGCGTAATTTAAGTCTCATGCTTCATGAAATGTAGGAGTTCAAGTACTAGGCCCAGCTCTTTGAGATAATACAACTGTAATAGGAAATTCAGCTTGTACAGCAAAACTTAGAGCCTCACTCATCAATGCAAATCAACCACCACTAGTACCACTCATAGCTCTTGCTCAAGTAAAACTTGCTCATAATGCAGAGTTTATTACTGCTATTTCATCTTCATTTTGAATATATTTAACTCTTCAGTCTTTAATCACTTCTGATAGTACAGTAGAAGCTGGTGTCATTGGATATGCACTATAGAACTCTAATCAGTTTTCTATAGCTCATTTAGCTAATGATTTATTTCAAAATATAGAAGTTTTAGCTTCTCATATTCTTTTTATTTGAATTTCACTAGCTTTATTTATTTCATATGTTTCAAATATATTTTTTACTATTTCTTTGTTGTGATTAACTGTATCTTCTCATTTTCTTTGAAATATTTTTTCAATTTTTTCTAATATTATATTTATATCTAAATTTAAATATTTAGCATAAATTCATAATAGGTAAGTATTGTCATATTTATCAGCTATTTCTAATTGTAGTAAATTATATTTTTCCAAAGATACTCATTTTTCTTCCAGTTTTTTCACCCATTTGGAGTTGATAATAATTGTTGCTCAATCTTTTAGACTAGATAATTGTTTTTCTAGACTTTCAGCATTAAAAGCTAAGATAATATCAACATATTTTGTAAGAAAGTACTCTTTTTCATCTGATATATTTACATCAAAAAAGTTCACTCATCATTTAATTCTTGATTCATATTCTATATCAGTAATCAAATCATAACCTAATTCTGCATATAGTTCAGCAATTATATCTACAGTAGAGTTAACTCAAGCTCAGGCAGCTCATGTTATTCTAGTATTTAAATTCATTATTTATTAGTTAGTTTCTATATTTTGTTCTTCAATTAAATTTTCTATATTAATTATTTCTCAACTTGAGCTATCAGTAGTTCAAGTTTGAGAGTTTATCATATCTTGTATTTGTTGTATTTGTTCAGGACTTAACTCTATTTGTTGACTGTTATTATCACCAATTATAGCTAATAATCAAGTTCAAATAATTGATATAATTATTCATAATAGTGCTAAAATAGCCATTAATTTTGCAAATTTATTTTGTTTCATTTTCTAATTATTAATTGTTTCTAAAATATTTGTAATATCTATAATTTTTGTATTTCAGTTACCATAATTTTTTCATTGGTATCTAAAAACTTTTATTATATCTCATTGAGTTACTATATATATATCATCGTTTTTTATATATAAAGCATCTTTATCATTTTGATATTTTATATCAAACTCTCTTTGATAAAATTTGTCATTTAAGCTCATAAGAATCGTGTTTAATACTTGGTATTTATCAAAGAATTTTATAATTTCACTTTTTATTTCTACTACAGGATAGACTCAAGTTAATTCTATTTTGTTTCAGTTTAATAATGGATTTCAATTTTGGTCTGTGAATTTAATTATAGGATTTATAAAACTATGATTTGGTAAAAAATTATATTCTCAACTTAGTGTTCAATAGTATTTTATATTTCTTTCATTATATATAAATCTAGAGTCGTTTATAAATATTTTATAGTTTTCTTCTCATATGTTTTCTCAAGCTTCTGTAACTTCAATATCATCATATAATATATTTAAGAATCAATCCAAACTTTTGAAATCTCAATTTACTCATAATAGTTTATTTCTTTTAAAAACTCTTACAATTGATGATTCTTGGCTCCCTTCATTATTATCTACAATTTCTTGAGTAATTTCTGTATTTGTTTCTTCGCTAGGATTAAATGTAATTAAGAAAAAGTTTTCAAATTTAAACTTTTCAGCTTCTTCTGTTGTTTGAGCTGTTTGAATTCTCTCTTCTAAAGACATTTTTTCATTATCTAATTTATATGATCATCTATTTATATTTGGGTCACCATTAATTATAAAATTACTTATATTATTGTATTCGTAAGGGCTTAATATAAAGCTCAATTTTATACCTCTTCATATTCATAAATTTTCAATCAAATAGCAATATGGATTATATAACTCTTGATCTTTGAATTCTTCTTTTTGATTTTGACAATAATTTAAATTTTGTATGCTTATTTTTATATTTGATAAATCTAGCATATTAAATTGTTTTAAGTAATTTATAGCTTTTTCTTCACTTAATGATAAGTCTTCTGAGTTTCACTGATTAACTGTTTCTCATTGTATTAAATCTTTACTTGCTTTATCATATGTCGCTATATATGTATTGTAGTCTTTTATAGCTAGAAAATATTTATTGAAATCAGATTCTATTAGTTCAAAATATCATTTTAAACCTTTATTTCTAGGAGTGTCATCTATGGATTCTTTATTTTTATTGTAAAAACTTATTATTTTTTTTATATTTTTTTCTAACTTTTCAATTTCTTGATTATTTATATTAACAGTTTTCTTTAGTTCTAATAATTTTCTATCGTTTATATTAAAAAAGTTTTTTTGTATTTCAGAAGATATATTTTTTAATATATCTATATATTCTCTTAATCAAGTTATTGTTCTAGTACTATCATTTATATCATAATATAATATACTTAAGTCAGCATATGTGTTAAATATTTTTATTATGTCTTCCATAGCTACATTATCTGATTTTGATAACTCAATAAATCATTCTTTTATAAGGCTATTTAAATATAATATTAAATATGATTTTTGTTCGTCATTTTTTACATTTTTTACATATAACTCTAAATTATTTCAAATATTTTGGTATAAATCATTTTTATCTTCAAAATCATAGCTGAAATATATGTTATTTATGTTTAATAATAATTGATTATCAAAATTTCAATTTGTTCAATTCAAGTCATTATATATATTTGATAAATTAATTTTTGATTCAACATCTTGTTTGTTTCAATTTACTATCAACATAGTATAGTAATCAATTATTTCTTTTATATCTTTATAGTCATTTTCACTATAATTTTTAATATCATTTATATGGCTTACTAACTCTCTACTTTTTTGTTTTTCTATTTTGTTTGATTTTATTATATCTACTAAATATCTTATTGATAGGTTTTTATAATATACTATTTTTTTTGTATCATTCAAAAACAATTCAGTATGTTTTTTTATAAGTCATTCTCATATAATTGTTCAAATATTTTTATCTAAAAAATCATTTAGTATTTTTTCTTCTTTTTCGTATTTTAGCTTTATGTATAAAAATATATTTTTTATATTTTCATCACTATTTCAAATTATATTCTGTATAAAATTAGGATTAATATCATTATCTACGATTATTTTTTCTCAGAAATAATCAAGACTAAACCATTGTTTAATTCTCAATATATCTCAGTTTTTTACTTCATTAATATAATTTGGATTATATTTCAAGTACATATGAGGGTATAAATATATTTTATTTGAAATAGATCACTGACTATCTAATAAATCTACTTCAAGATTATTATTTAGAGAAAAAATAGTTTTTCTATTTTGATTAGTTCAATCATAAAATATATTAATTGGTCAATTATTTGTAAATCTTATTCAATCTCATATTATCTCATATTTACTATTAAGTTCAGTTATGCTTATAAGATAAACTCAGTTTCAAAGTATTATCTTTTTTGTTCATTCTTCTATTTGATAATTAACATCTCATCTATAGCTTAGAATTTTATCAAAACTATTTATGTATTTTATTGTTACATTATCACTTTCATCAAAGAACTCTTTTGTTAAACTATCACTTTCCAAATCCAATGAAAATACACCATTTTGATTATTTTGATAAAATGGAGTTTCAAAGCTTGAATAACTATTTCATAAATATGTTGAATATATTAGTATAATAAAAATCATCATACTAATTATGAAAACTATAATTTTATTGATTCAAAACACTATAATTTTTATTAAGATTTATTGACTTTATTATATTTTTTTAAAAGATTTGTAAAGATTTTTAGTCTTTTAAGTCTTTATTGAACTGATTATTGAATTTACTAATTATATTTTTATCTTTTAATAAAATTCATAACTCTCTATTTTCATCAAATGATTGTTTAGAAAAATTAACCGAACCTATAAATAATATATCATTATCTATTAATATTGCTTTTGAATGCATTTTATTTTTTTCAAGTGCTTTTATTTTAATTCAGTTATTTATTAGTTTTTTTGTGTTTTCATCGTTTATTGAGGATTCCGCAATAATAGCAGTTATATCTATATTTTTTTCTTTTTTTATATTTATTAATTCCTCTACTATTTTTGTATCATTAAAGTATTGAATATAAATTTTTATTTCTTTTTTAGAATTATTTATTAATTCAAATATTTTTTTTCTTGAATAATTAGGGGATAGAACTAGATTAGGATGATATATATCTTCTTTTTTTCATTCAAAATCTATTAAAAATAATTCATATAATTTTTTGTTTATTGATTCATCTTTTGTTATTACAAAAAAATCTCTATTTGTAGTAAAAGTTGAATAGCTTATATTTCATGTAGATATAATTGATAAATCATCAATTAAAAGAAATTTTGCATGATTTAATCAATAGTTATTTGTATTTGACCATACTGCTTGTACTCATTTTTTTTGAAATTCGTTATAAAAATTATTATTTATATTGTATGCCATATATGGATTCTTTTCCATTATTATTTTTACATCTAATCATCTTTCATGAGCATTTATACTAGCATTTTTAATTCTTTTCTCAGTAAAAATATAACTAGATATATAAACACTTTCTTTGGCTTCATTTATATTATTAACTATTTCATCAAGTAAATTTTTATATGGAGTATAAAAAATATCTGTTTTTTCTATTGTTTTTAAATCATTTATATCAAATTTTTCTATTTCTTCTTGAATATATAAGTGATTTTTAGTTTCAGATTCTATATTTTTTATATTTGATATATATTCATCTGACATGAATATTGCACCATATATAGAAAATAATATAAAAAATATTGTTCAAATTGTTTTATTTTTCATTTTTTTATATTTAAAAATAACCTAATCTACTTTTAAAAAGTAAATTAGGAGATTGTAATTATCAAAATATTTTTTCAAATACTCATCATTTATTTACATTTATTTTTTTCTCTTTTGCTATTTTTTCATATAAATCTCTTTCAGATTTAGAAAGTTTCTTAGGTATCTTTATTTCGATAGTTATATAAAGGTCTCATTTTTTATCACTATCTATATGTTTTACTCAATCTCATTGTATTTTTATAATATTTCAATGATTTGTTCATGATTTAATTTCTATTTTCCTTTTTCATAATATAGGTATATTTATTTCTTTATTTGTTCATAATACAGCTTCAACTACTTCAACTTCTATACTATAAAATAAATCTACTCATTCTCTTGTTAATCATTTTTCTTCAAGATTTACATTAAATCTAACATATAAATCTCATTTTGCAGATGTTCATACTCAATGATTTCATTCTCAAGTTAGTTTTATAACCATAGAATCATCAATTCATGCAGGTATATCTAAATCTATTTCTTTTTTTATAAATTTTCTTTTTTCTCAATTACAATCATTACATATGCTTTCAAAAATTTCTCCGCTTCAAGAACATTCATCACATGTTACAGTTTGTTGTATCATTCAAAACATACTTTGACTAGTTTTTGTAACTTGTCATCTTCAATTACATTTAGGACATGTTTTTTTATTTGATCATCATTCTCAATTACATGTATTACATGTTTCTTTTTTATTGAAACTTAATTTTTCTTTTCATCAGTAAATACTAGTTTTTAAGTCTATATTTATATTGTATTCTAAATCTTCTCAAGGGAATTCAGTTCTTCTTTTTCTAGATCAAGATCAAAAACCTCATCAAAAAAATGATTCAAAAATATCTCATAAATCTACATCTACTCCTGCTCATCCAAATGGATTAGATCAAGATTGTCATCATGTAGAACCAAACATATCATATTGTTTTCTTTTTTGGTCATCTGATAATACTTCATAAGCACTACCAACTTCTTTGAATTTTTTTTCTGCTTCAGAATTACCAGGATTTCTATCGGGATGGTATTCCATAGCTTTTTTTCTGTAAGCTTTTTTTATTTCTTCTTTACTTGCATTTTTATCAACTCATAAGACACTATATAAATCCATTTAATTAATTATTAAAAATATAAATAATAACTTTATTTGTAAAATAATTTTATGAAAAATATTTAATTTGTAAAGATTAATAAAATCCAAGCTAAAGGCTTGGATTTTTGACTAAAAAGGAATATCTTCTATTGATATTTCTTCTTCTTGTTTAGGAGAGGATTTTTTAACAGCAGCTGTGTTATTAGTATAACTATTATTATCAAAATTTTCATTAGTTTCATTTTTTCAGTCTAGCATAATCATATTTTCTCATACTATTTCTGTTTTGTATCTTTTTGTACCGTCTTGAGCTTCCCATGATCTAGTTTGAAGTCTTCATTCTATAAATACTTTTCTTCATTTTCATAGATATTGAGATGCTATTTCTGATAATTTTCACCATAGTACTACATTATGAAACTCAACTTGTTCTTGCTTCATTCAGCTAGAATCAACCCAGTTTCTATTAGTTGCAACAGAGAAACTAAGAACATTTTGCCCGTTTGGTGTTTGTTTTAATTCTAAATCTTGTGTAATTCTACCAATTATTTGCGCTTTGTTTAAATCCATAATAGCAATATTTATGATATATAAAATTTTAAACTTATTATTACAATAAATTCCATGTAATTATATTTTGAATTTATAACTTGTCAAGAAAAAATAGAAAAAAGTATATATAAAGTATATATTTGGTCGTCATAAATTGATTAAAAGTCAAGTTAAAATACTTTTATTTGCTAGTTATATTTTTGCTCTTAATTTTTATTTATGCTAATATTATGTTAGAAAACTATTTGTTAAGAACAATAATATGTTTAAAAAAGTACTAACTACATTATTTATATTGATTATATCTGCTATAGCACCAACTTATGTTAGTGCTGCTGATACTGAGTATACGACAATTACTCCTTCTGATCTAAATACGTTTAACGAATATAGATATAGAATAACTGATCAATATATTGATTTAAAAAATAAATTTGAAGTAAACTGAGTTATAGACTCGGTTGTTTCAGCAAGGATTTTAGAGTTAGCAAAAAATTGACTTAATTATCTTCCTGATAATTTGATTAATAAAAATTACTATAATTCTTTAAAAAGTTCTATAGAAAGAGGATTAAAATATCCTGAAAACTCTTCTCAATTTCAAACTATATCTAGTTCAATAGAGGACTATTTAAACAAAGTTAATATACAAAAAATCAGAGGTAATATAGAATCATTTCCTTCTACTTGAAATGCTCCTTTAACAGTTACTCTTAGATGAAATGTTGAAGATCCTACTTGAACAAAATTAGAAAACTATAATTATACTTGGTGGATTAATGATTGATGAAAAAGAAAAGTATTGTGAAATAGGTCTTCTATCAATTATACTTTTAATGAAGAATGAAATTATTCTGTATTTTTAGATGTAACATCTAATCATAAAAATTCTCAATGATTCACTGATGTTTTACCATTTTCTTCAAGAGTTACAGTTTCTGTAAAGGAAAAAGTAGCATCCGTTATAGTAAAAGTTAATTCTGATAATCTATGAAATAGAGATGAATTAAAATTTTCACCAGAAGAAGCAAAATATTGATTATTATTTGATGCAACAAGTTCTACTCCTACATCTTGAACTAAATTTACAAGAACTAGTTGGGATTTTGGTAATTGAGTTGAAAGAACATATGATTGAGCTCCAAAAGTTGAAAGAGTTGTATATGCTAATGAGTGAGAATTTGATGTAACTCTAGAACTTAGAACTAATGAATGAAAAACTGTAAAAAGGGAATTTGATTTAATAGTTAGTAATCCTATAGCTACTATAAAAGCTAGTTCTGATGAAGGATATATGTGAGATACTTTTACTTTTACTGCTAATCCTACTTCTAGAAATGAATATTTAACTTATTCATGGAGAATAATTGATATAAAAAATGATGAAGAAATATTAAATAAATCTTCTTCTACTTTTAATTATTCTTTCACAGAAAAATGAATATATAATGTTATGCTATATGTTACTGAACCTTCAGGAGAGGTAGATATAGATACAAAAATTATATATATAAACTCTAGAGCTCCAGTAGCTGAATTTAGCCATAGTATTACAGATTCTCATAGACCTAATACAGTATTTTTAGATTGATCTTCATCTTATGATCCTGATTATTCTGATGATTGAAAATTAGAGTTTAGTTGGGTAATTGATTGAAACAGAGTAAATCTAGATAGACCTAATTATAATGGTTCTAATTGATATTATACTTTTGATTCTATATGAGAACATTCTGTTACATTAGAAGTAACTGATCCTGAAGGAATAGTTAACCAAAAAAATACTAAGGTAGATATTAGATCAATTTTATCCGTTGATTTTAATATTTTTCCTAGAGTATCGCAAAGAGATAAGACTATAAGATTTATTGCGGATTCTCCAGAGGCAAAATTTTATGAATGGGATTTTGGAGATTGAATAAAAGAAGGTTGAAGTAATTGAACTATTTCTCATGTATTTAAAAAATCATGAGTATATTGAGTTAAATTAAAAGTTATTGATAGTAATGATAATGAAAATACTTTAACTAGAAATGTATATATTTGAGATACTGACTCTCCTTATGCATATATAACTTTGAAAGATCCTAAATGAAATGAAGTTGCATTTGATCCAAGAGCATGTGGATGACAATGAGCATATTTAGTTAACAGGGTAGATAATTTTACATTTTCTTGAGAAGAAAGTTTAGATATTACATGACAAAATTCATGATTATCATATTCTTGGACTTTATGACGTTCTATTTATAGTTCTCAATCTTTTAATAAAAAATTTGATGAATTAGGTTGTGAACAATTAAAATTAGTTGTAAAAAGTGATAAAAACTGAAGAGAAGACTCAAAAACAATAAATATAAAAGTTGAAAATATTAAACCTACTTTATCATGATTAGATGTAAGAGTAAAAGACACTGAAACTGATCCAGTAATTGTTAATATTAGTGCTCTTTGAGCTCAAGATAGAGATGGTGTAATACAATCTTATTTATGGTATTACTATACTGATGTTGACCCTGAGCCTCAAGATTTTAGAGCTACTAAAACTGATTCTACTTCATTTGTTTTACCTAAAATTACTTGAAATTACTATTTTGTTGTAGTAATGAAAGACAACAATGAAGAAAGATCTATTTCAGAAGAGATAACAGGTTCAAAATACTTTATCACTCTTACATGAGATAATGTAAATACACCTTTATTAGATTTAGTTGTAAATAATTCATCTGTTTGAATAGGTGATGAAGTTACTTTTTCAGCAAATGCAGAGAATATATTAGGACAAAATTTAAATAATAAAGTAAAATTTTCTTGGGATTTTGATGGGGATTGATTTTATGATAAAGAAACAACAAGTAATGTAACTACTTATACTTATAATAGTTCTTGAGAAAAAAGAGCAAAAGTAAAAGTATCAAATAAATGATTCTCAAACACTAAAACAGTTACTGTAAATGTATCAAATATACTAAAGCCAGATTTTGATTATTACTCTTATGGTAATACTTATATATTCTTTGATAAAAGTTTATGAGTTTGAGCTGAGTATGAATGGGATATGTGAGATTGAAATAAAATTACTACTAACGGATCTTTTGTTTATACATATGAAGATGCAAAAAATGTACATTTAGTTAAATTAAAATTAACTGAATGAACTAAAATAAGAGATATAACAAAAAAAGTTACAAAAAATGTAGCTAATATAATAAATATTAGAAAACAAGATTTTCCAGTTATTTCAAATAATGAAATAGAAGATAATATTATTACTTTAAAAGATGAAATTGATAATGTTTTCTTATATTTTGCATTTGATGATAAAGCAGAAAATTATGTTGTAGATTATGATATTGAAATTGATAGTGATTTGAATTGATGAAATGATGATGATGAAGATAACAAGAATGATAATAGTTACTTTTCATGAAATCCTTTAAAAATTGAATTAAATGAATTTAGAGAACAAAAATTAAGAATATTTACTAAAGATTCATCTTGAAAAGTTATAAATTCTAGAGATATAATTATATTAAAAGAATATATTGAGGAAGATGAAATGATTGATTCAAGTTCTATAGTTTTTGAATGAGTTTCTGATTCAGTAAAATTACAATTAGAAAAAATTAAAAATAAAGTAGATTCTTTTCCTAAAGAACATAAATTAAAATGATTAATGTATGTTCAAAGATTAAAAGAAGCATGGAATGATAATAGAGAAAAAACTAATGTTATTTTAGAATTTTCTACTTATTTAGATGAGTCATGATTATCTTCTTCTGCAGAAATAATAGATATATTAGAATGATTATTAGTTGATGGTGAAGCAGATAGAACAGAAAAAGCAATAGCTTTAACTGCATTAAAAAACATGTTACCAACTAATATAGCTTGTATCGAAGAAGAATCATTAGAAGTTGAGTGAGAAAATGTTACTTGTTATCAATTATTGGTTGCAAAATTAGAAGTTATATCAGAAAATGATAATGTAGAAGAAAATGTAGTTTTATGAAAACAAATTCTTAGAAATGTTGCTGAAGATCCAAATATGTCTGTAAAAGAAAAAAATGATTTCAAGGCAATATTAAATACATTTGTATATTGAGGTGTTAATAATATACCTGAACAAGAAAAAGAAGAGGTTGCTAAAAATGATGAAGTTATCGGTTGAACTACAGGTTGATCATGAGTTATTGATGCAATATTGTTTATATTAAAAATTATATTTTATATAATATTATTATTTACATTTGTAATTGTATTGTTCTTTATTTATTATAAACTTGTTAATAAAGATAAAAATAAGTCTTTTTCAGAATTTGTTTCAGAAAAAACTTGATGAAAATCTAGTTGAAATTCAACTGTAAAAGACGATATTTCTGATTTATGAGATATTCTTTGAGATGATACTATAAAAGAAAAAAAATCAGATAATATTGATCCTTTATCATGAGAAGTATCACCTAATAATGAATCTACAAAAGATGAATTTATTGATCCGTTTTCTTATGATGATAAACCAAAAGAAAATGTATCAAATAATGATATAAAAGATCCTCTAACTTGAACTGATAAACAAGACAAAAAAGATGATAATATAGAAACAAAGGATAATATTAAAAATACTAATTCTTGAGATGTTCCAGATTGGTTAAAATGATGATTTGATGATAGTTTTGATACTAAACCTAAGGAAAATAATCTTAAAGAAAATAAAATAAGTGATCCAGTTATCAATAAACCACTAGATAGTTCTAATAATAAAAATGATACAAAAATATCTTTAAATAATGATAAAGAACAATCTAAAAAAATTGATAATACAAAAGTAGAAACATATAAACCTAATTTAGATAAAGCTGCTACTAATACTACTTCAACTGAAACTAAATCCCAAATACCAGATTGGTTAAAGGGAAGTTTTGATGAAGATGAAGGTGTTGAGAGTAAAGAATCAGAAAAAGAAATTGTTAAAGAAAAAAATCCTAAAAAGCAGGATATAAAAATTGATAAAAAAGAAGAATCTAAAAACCTTTTAGATAAAAAAGATTTAACAAAAGTGTGATCTTCTAAATCTAAAGAAGAAATAAATTCTAACTCTGATTCTGATTTAGATAAAAAAGATTCTATTAATAATAAATCTGATTCTATTAAAAAAGAAGAATCTTTACCGAAAATGGATACAAAAGAAGATTTAGATAATCTTACTAAAATAGATTTAGACGAAGAAGAAGATACTTCAGAAGATAATATACCAGATTGGTTAAAATGAAGTATTGAAAAGTCAGATGAAAAATCTGATAAAAAAGATAATAAAGATTTAGATAAATCAATTGATGATAATTCTACTGATAAAAAAGAAGAAAAATCAGAAAAAGATGACAAGACTAAGTCTAATAATAAATCTACTACTTCATCTAAAGAAACAACTAAAAAGTCTGTAAAAAAAGAAGATAAAACTTCTGATTCTAAAACTAAAAAAACTCAAGACTCAACAGAGTTATGGGATGATTGAATGAAGATACCAGACTGGTTAAAGACAGAAGATGACAATAAATAATAAAAAGTACTATTAATTAATAATAGTACTTTTTAATTGATTTTATTCTAAAAATAATATAATTACTGCAATACTTATAAAATTTAAATAAAATGGATTTACAAAAAAAAATAAAAACATCAGAAATTGTTGATTTTTTTAAAGACTTAATCATTATTATTATTATAGTTGTTTTGATTAGAAGTTTTGTAGCTATGCCTTTTCAAATAAGTGGTCAATCAATGTATTCATCATACTATGATAAAGAATTTATAATTGTTGATAGATTAAGTTACTTTTTTAGTGAGCCAGAAAGAGGTGATTCTATAGTTTTTGAACCTAATTTATGAAATGATAAAAAATATTTCTTAAAAAGAATTATTTGAATGCCTTGAGATACATTAAAAATAGATTGAGGTGAAGTTTACATAAAAATTTCATGAGCTGATGACTTTGTTATGTTAGATGAACAATATCTTAATATAGAAAATAAATGATATACATTTGTTGGTTCTTCTAGGTCTTCTGTTCAATATTCTCTGTGAGATGATCAATACTTTGTTATGTGAGATAATAGAAATCATTCTACTGATTCTAGAGAATGTTTCTCTAATTGTATATGAAGAGATGAATTTATTTCAAAAGATGATATAGTTTGAAAAGTATTTTTAGATTTATGATATTTTAATTTTAAAAGATTTTCTTTTATTCAACCTAGCTTATGAATAGAAACATTTCCTAGATTTTTCTCTTCTCCTTCTAATTATGAATACGATAATTTATAAAATATGAGTTTTTACTTTATAGATAAACCACTTGAAATGAGTAGTTTTGATGTTATAAGAGTTTTAAGAAAAAAGCTAAATACATCAAAAATGTGACATACTTGAACTTTGGACCCCTTGGCAACAGGAGGTCTTTTAATTGCTGTATGAAATTATACAAAATTGATTCCTTTTTTTGAGTATGATAAAAAAACATATGAGTTTGAAGTATCTTTAGATTGAGTTACAGCTTCATATGATTTATGAGAAGATATTGAATTTTTGGATAGTAAATTAGTCGAAAAATATAAAAAAGAAATATCTAAAGAAAAGATAGAAAATATTTTAATAGAAAATTTCTTATGAGAAATTGAACAAATTCCACCTAAATATAGTGCATTAAAACTATGAGGGAAAAAAGCATATGAACTAGCTAGGGAATGAAAAGATTTTGAGATGAAATCAAGAAAAACCACTATATACTCAATTGAGATTTTATCATATGATTATCCAAAGCTTTCTATAAGAGCAGAAGTTTCAGCATGAACATATATTAGGTCAATTGCTTCTGATTTATGAGAAATATTATGAACAGGTTGATATGTTACTAAGCTTAGAAGAACTAAAGTTTGAGATTTAGATGTAATTGATGCTCAATCTTTAGATGATTTTGATTGAAATATAACTTTGGATGATAAAAAGTTATTTTCTTCACATGTATTTATAGATTTAGAAGATGAAATATTAAATAAAATAAATAATTGATTAAAAATTTATTCAAAATTTGATTATCCAATATGAAAAAAACTTTTTGTTTTTGATTGAAAAAAAATTACTAATGTGTTAGAATATAACTGAGAGTATCTAAAAGCTATTCGTAAAATATAAAAAATACTATCATATTATTGGCTATATATAGACAATAATATGATAGTTATATAAAATATTTAAAAAAAGTGAAAAAAAAATTTGCATTACTCATTTTTTTAACTACAATACACGAGCTTTAGAAGTTATGGGTTATTAGCTCAGTTGGTAGAGCAGCTCCCTTTTAAGGAGAAGGTCCTGGGTTCGAGCCCCGGATGACCCACCATTTGAAATTTAAAGCAAGCTGGATTACGTTGCACCGTAATCCAGTTTTTTTTTGTGATTATTATTTAAAATAATATATAATAAATTTATATATTTTAATTTTATTAACTATTAATAACAGCTAAGATTAATCATAATTGATTTTCTAGCTTTTTTTTGTACTATAAATTTATATATTAAATAAATACATTATGAAAAAAATATTATTATTTTTGTTTCTTTTCTTTTATAGCTTATCTTTTGGTATATCTAATTCTCAGTTTGATATAAATTCCTTAAATGGAAAAAATTCATATGTTGTTGATCAAGTTTGAATTTTAAATAGTGAGCAGATAGATAACCTTAATCAAAAAATAGAAGATATAGGGAATAAAACTACAGCTGAAATATTTGTAGCTATAATAAAATCTACACAATGACAGGATATATCTAAGCTTTGAGTTGATATATGACAAACTTTGTGAGTAGGTAAAGCTGATAAGGATAATGGTCTTGTTATATTAATAGCAATAGATGATAAACAATGGAATATTTCTACTTGATATTGATTAGAAGGAATTTTACCTGATATTAGAACAAAAAGTATCTGAGAGATAAATTTTCCAAATAATTTTAAAATATGAGACTACTATTCTTGAATATCTTCTGCTTTAAGTGATATAAGATGATTTTTGTTATTAGATCAAAGTATAATTTCTAAATATAATAATACACAACAAAATAAAAATGATTTCTGATCAACTTTAGTTCTTTCTTTCTCATTTGTTTTTTTGTCTATTTTATTTTTTCCTTTATTTTATAATATATTGGGTATTTATAAGAAAAAAGAAGATAAAAAGAAGAGAAATATAAAATTACTTATAATTATTATTATTTCTTCTGTATTTATTTTTTACCTAAGTTTATCTTTTTTTATATTACTTTTAAATATAATTATTCAATTTATAATTTCCAAAATATTTGATTTTATTGATTATTCAAATCAATCTTGATATTCTTGATCTTCATCTTCTTATAGAAAATCATCATATTCAAGGAAATCAAAATCTAGAAGATATTCTGGTTGATCTTTTGGATGATGATGAAGTAGATGAAAATGGTAAAATATTGATTATTACTTTAAAAATATTATAATATTAATATTAATTTATAAATTAAAAATTATGAAAAAATTTTGGATAGCATTATGAGTATTAACAGTATTACTTATAACTACTCTTATATGAAGATATAATAATTTTGTTGTTCTTGATGAGTCAGTAAAACTTGCATGGAGTCAGGTTGAAAATCAATATCAAAGAAGAGCAGATCTTGTACCACAACTTGTAGCTGTTGTATGAAAATATGCCGAACATGAAAAAGAAACTTTGGAGTCAGTTGTAAAAGCTAGAAGTGAGGCTCTTAGTATAAAAGTTGATATAAATAATTTGGAAGATTTTAAAGCTTTTTATCAAAGTCAATGAGAATTAACTCAAGCTCTTTCTAAACTAATGTTATTACAAGAAAATTATCCTGACCTAAAGGCAGCTCCTTTATTTTCAGATTTACAAACTCAACTTGAATGAACAGAAAATAGAATTTCAACAGAGAGGGGTAGATATAATGAAGAAGTTATGAAATATAATTCTTTAGTAAGACAATTTCCAAATAATATTATATCAGGAATTTTTGATTTATGAGCTAAACCTGTATTTGAAGCATGAGAGTGATCTGATATTGCACCTAATGTAAAACAACTATTTGAATAATTTTAAAAGCTAGAGTTTATCTAGCTTTTTTGTGTACTTTTTATAAAATAATATATAATAATTTTATATATTTTAATTTTTTTATATATGAATAATAAATCTATATTTGATAAACTTAGATCAAAAAATGAAAATAAAAAATACGGTATTGATTATGAATATTTAGAAAATGAATTATCAAAATTAAAAAAAGAAGAGAAGGAAAATATTATTAATGTAGTAATAAATAAATTATGAGCAACATGACTATTCTTTATTTGAATATTTTCTTGATTAATATTTTTTTATGTAGTATTTAATTCTTTATTTTTGTGATTAATAGATGAATGATTTTTTACTATTATTGTGCCTGTTATTTTCTTTGTGATATTTTTTATAGTTATTATTAATAATATATTTAAATCTTTAAGTAAAAAAGACATTAAAATATCTAAAAATACTAGTAATTGAATAGAGGATAGAATTATTGAATTTCATAAAACTCATAAAGACTTAAAAAAATCAATAAAGGAGTTTGATAGAAATTATGCTATTTCTTTTTTTATTTTTTGACTTATATTAAGTTTATTTATATCTTTTTATTTATTGAGTAACAATATAATATATAATTTTTCTTAAAACAAAAAAGAAGTAAATAATTTTTACTTCTTTTTTAGTTTAATAAATATAATCCTATTTCTTAATATTATTTACTATTAAAAATAGTGAATAATTATTTTTTATTTTTAGATTCATTTTTATCAAATTTTTCAATCATATTTGCAAATATTTTTAATAATTCTTCATCATATCAATTATTTTGTGCTAACCATGTTGATAAATTAAATGCTATAGTAGGTTTTGAATATTTTCTAAAATATGAATTAAATAACCTTTCATATTCACTAGATATTTTCTTTGATTGTTTTAATTTTTTTAATCTTGAATCTAATTTATCTAAACTTAAATCAAATTTTTCTTGATCGAAATCTTCTCAAAATTTTTCAGCTCTAGAAGTAATAACTTCTGTAATATATGTTTTTATAGAATCAATTTTATAATAGTTTTCAAATTCTCAATTTAAGACTATCCAATTATATTTTTTGAAATCATTTTCAAAAATAGGTCATGTTTTATATATTTTTCTAATAGATTTTATAATCATATCACGATCTATATAGAAATTTTCATCTCTGTCTATTAATGCTATAACATTTTCTCTTCAAAATAACTCACAAGCAAAAACATACCACTCATATAGTGCTCATTTTCATCAAACATCAATAACACTAATATTTTTATGATTCAAGTTAAAGTAATTAATTTTTTCTTCTTTTGATATATTTTTTTTATTTATTTTAGAATAATTATTCCAGTTTATATTTTCATATATATTTGGTATAGATATCTTTTCAGTTTCTCATTCTACTAGTATAACAGCATCAGAGAAAAATATAGAAGCATTTTTAAAAATTAAATTTATCATTATTTTATTAAATCTTCAATATCTGTTATCAATTTTTTGAGTTTTAGTTATCCCTCATTCATTTTTTACGAATAATATATCAGAAATTTCATATTTTCATTTTCTAAAATTTGAAACTAGTTCAGGTGAATGAGTACAGTAAAATATTTGTGTATTTTCTAATTCTCATATTTGTTGTAGTATAGAATCAATCATTTTTGTTGCATGTGGATGCAAAAAGTTTTCAGGTTGATCAATAATAAAAACTGTAAAATCTTTGTTATTTTTATTATTTATACTATATAAATATAGTCTTAAAAGAGTTATTAATAGAGTTGTTTTCTTTCTTCAAGATTTTTTGTTTAGTTTTTTTACTTCTTTTTTAGTATATATTGATTTTTTTTGATTTATTTCTTTGTTTTTTAATATTAGGTCAATAAGTTTCATATATCAATTCTCCTTATTGTCTTTGTTTATTTTTCTGTCACTAGGTATATATATAACATTTATTTTTTCTATTATTTTTTCAATTTCGTTGTTGAAATTTATTTTTTTTGTATTTGCTTCTTGCTTTTCTTCATTAAATATAGATTCTATTTTTATAGAAACTTCTTTACCTTTGTTTACTATAATAGCTTCTATTATTAATTTTTTGTTTTTGTTTAAAAAATCTTTTCTTTTTATTTTTTTTGAATTTAATAACTTTTCAATTGCTTTTAAAATCACAGTTTTTCAACTGCTGTTTTTTCATACTAGAACTGTTTTATTTTTTCAAAAATTTATTGTTTGAAAATCTATGCTTCTAAAGTTTTGAATATTTATTGTTTTTATTTGGAACACAATAGTATTATTAAATTGTATATTTAATAATATTTTATCATATCTTTTTTATACAACAAAAAAAGACTAATTTTTTAGTCTTTTTCTCATTTATAAACTAATCTAGTTTCTCTTTGAGCCTCTTTATGATTAACTATTATTCTAGTATAATCTAATTCATTATCTATTGGGTCATGGATAGCTTTTGTATTTTGGTTTATTAGTTCAGGTATATATTTTTTTATAAACTTAGCTTGGCTATCAAATTTTTGTGATTGAAGTATAGGATTAAATATACGTAATGGCTTTGGATCAGCTCATACAGATGCTCACCATTGCCAGTTTCAATAATTTACATTTTCATCATAATCTAGTAAATGTTTTTTAAAAAACTTTTCTCACCATCTCCAATCTATAAGTAAATCTTTTGTTAGAAAACTAGAAACTATCATACGAGCTCTTCAGTGCATCCAATTGGTTTCTACTAATTGTTTCATTGCAGCATCAACAACAGGATATCAAGTTTCTCAATTACACCATTTTTCAAATAAGTATTCATCATGTCTCCATTTTATATGTCTTTTATTTTCTTGAAATTCTATTTTTTTAGTTTCAGGGAAATAGTAATCAATATGTTGCCAAAATTCTCTCCAAGCCATTTCTGAAACAAAATGTTGGTTAATATTTTTTGCTAAATTATATATTTGTCTTACAGAAAATATTCAAAATCTAAGATATGGTGATAGTTTTGATGTTCAGTCTTTATCTAAGTCATTTCTATATAAATCATAATCAGTTGTAATGTATTTTTCCAGTCTTTTTTCTCAAAAATCCATTGTAAAATAAGGATGTTTTTCTATAGAAATATAATCTTTTGCCTTATTATTTTCTTCTATTTTTATTGAGTCTATTTTATCAGTTATTTTGTACTCATTAGTATCAAAATCTATCTTTTGCCATAGTTTATAAAATGGTGTAAATACCTTTCTTTGTTCTATTTCCCATGGTTCTACTAGTAAGTAATCCTTATAACTTAAAAATTCAATATTACTTTTAGATAAAGTATTTTTAATGCTTTCATCTCTTTTTTTTCAATAATTTCAGTATGATCTGTTAGTAAATACTGCATTTATATTGTATTTTTTAGTTAGTTCAGGAATTAAGGTTTCAGGTTTATCATAAAAAACTTTTAATCATTCTCATCATAAACTTTTTATCTCAGAATCCAATCTTTCCAAAGCTTCTCTTATAAATCAGAATTTTTTATCGTTTAATCATAAAAAATCATTTATTATATTTTTATCTAGTATAAATATAACTAATAATTTTTCTGAATTTTTTACAGCATTATAAAGTCAAACATTATCATATGTTCTTAAATCTTGTCTAAACCAAAAAATAGATTTTTTGTACATGTTTTTATTTTTATAGGATAAAACAAATTGGCGAGAGCTTTATCCGTCTACTAATTATAGTATATTTTTTTTAGTTCTAATATCAATTATTTATTTTTTCTACATTTATCACTACAATAAATTACTTGTTCAAAACTATTTTTCCATTTTTTTCTTATACTAAAATATTTTTTACAAATAGGGCATAGCTTTGCCTCTTTGTACTGTCATCTTTCATAAATTTTCATATTTAAAAAATTGTTAGTTGCTTTTTGTTTTTATTATTTATTTTTTTTCTACTAGCATGCTTTTTTATTATTTTATTTTTTTTATCTTTAGTTATTTCTTTTTTTGTAGACCATAATACTTCTTTTGCTTTTTTGTTTAACTCTTCTATATCAATTTTATTACTATATCATTCAATTTTTTTATCACTAAGCCATGGTTCATGTATATATTTTATATCAATTTCTTTTAATTCTGGTATCCATTTTTTTATAAATTTTCATTGAGGATCTTTTTCTTTTGACTGTTTTATTGGATTATAAATTCTTATGGTATTTATTCCTGTAGTTCAGGATTGCATTTGTAACTGTGAATAATGAATTCATGGTTCATAATCTGTAAATAAGCATGCAAGTCTTTTTCAAATAGATTGCCATGGTTGCATCATTGTATTACATATATAGCTTACTAAACATGCTCTTGTTCTAAAATTTATCCATCAAGTTGTTTTTAAACATTTAATTGCGGCATCACAATATGGTATACCAGTTTTTGCATTAAAAAAATTATTTATTATTTCTATATCAGATTTATTTCTAATTTTATCAAATTCTTTATTCAAATTTTTATACTCAATATCTACTTGAGACTCAAGTTTTTGGATAAAGTGAGATTGCCAATGAATTCTAGCTAAAAAAAAGTTTATTTGTTTGATTTTTTTGAGATTATTTTCATCTAAATCAGTCTTTAATTCTAATATTTTTTTTATGGATTTTTGATAAATATACTTTATTGATATATTTCAATATGTTATATATGGTGATAATCTAGAGCAACTGTGTTCTGATTCATAAGGTTTTCATATGTTATAGGAATAATTTTTACACCTATTATCTAAAAAACTATCTAGAATTTTTACTGCATTATCTTCTCATCATTCTTGAGTTTTTAAATGCTTTGTTTTTTCTTTATATTTTTCTAGAATTATTTTAGATTGAATTAGCTCTTTCTCAAAATTATTAAATTTTTTAAATTTCTTTTCTAAAAAAATATCACTTCACATTCTTTTATTCCAAATTTTTGTCCAGTTATCTCTATTTTTTAATCATCTAACTACTCAATTATTTTCCACTTCTAAAAAATCAATAGATTCATTTTTTAGAAAATTAATAACTCTTAAATCTCTGTTATATGATGCTATATTTCAAGTTTCTTGAGTTGAAACTATTATTTTTATATTGAACTCTTTTTCTATATTTATTATAAAATCCTCAAAATTAGATTTTTTTATAATTAGTTTTATATTTAGTTTTTTTAAATTTTTTTCTAAGTTTATTAGACTTTCAATAATAAATTTTAAATGAAAGTATGAAAAATCTCTTTGTCTTACTATTTCATCTTCTATTAAATAAAATCAGACTGTTTCAGTATCTCTATCTAAATAATTAAATACTTCGTTGTCTTTTATTCTTAGATTTTTTTTAAACCAAATAAGTTGTATATCTTTTTTCATTTATTTACAAATAACTTTTTTAAAAATAGTTAAATGTACTAAGGGGCTTCAATCCTATATACAGATTATATATATTTAAGTATATTTGCAAAAATATTATTTTTTTTTAATATATTTTTAATATTAGTTAATAAATAGTTTTTATGAAACTTGAACATATTGATAATTTAACTAGATGAAAAAAATCTTGAATTAATATTTGATCTAGAAGTATATCACATAGATTAAGACCTTATGAAAGAGAAAAGTATAACTTAGCTTTAAAAAATAAATATTTACAAATAGACTCTAAAGATAGAGAAAATCTTTTAAATATATGGTATAAGGTTTGTGATTTTAAATGATGGGATAATATAGTATTTTTAAAAAATAATGATAAATGAATTATTTTACAGGATGATATCATTGTTTATGAATCTAATTTAGATGATGCTAAAAATAAATTAAATCAATTAATAAAAAAATAATGAAGAGCTTTTTTTTAATATTATATAATCAAATAAATATAAACTATTTTGATACAAGTTTATCAAAGTATTTTTTATATATTCATCATAATTGAAATATAAGATTTAATGATGAAAATTTAAGTTTGAATATAAAATCAAAAATATTTGATTATGCAATGTGATATAATTTTATAGAAGAATTAAATAATAAAGGATTTTCATGAGAGTTTAAGGTCTCAAATAGTTATTACAATGAAATTTTAGATTTTTGTAATAAATGATGATTCTCAAAAGTTTATGTTATAAAACCTGTAGAAAACTATGTTTATGAAAATTTTTTAAAGATAAAAGATAAATTAACTTCAAATAATATTGATTTAATTTTTTTAGAAGATAATCAAAGTTTTTATTTAAGTCATAAAGAGTTTTTATCAAAATATAAAAAGCCTCCTGTTATGGAGACTTTTTATAGATATATGAGAAAAAAGTTTGATATTTTAATGGACTGAAATAATCCAATATGATGAAAATGGAATTATGATAAAGATAATAGATGATTTGATAAAAATCACAAATCAGTTAATCAACTTATATTAGATGAAACAAGATGATTAATAGAAGCAAAAAAATTTTATAATTTTGATTGATTTATAAGTTATCCTACAAATAGGGAACAGTCTATAATTTTATTGAATTATTTTGTAAAAAATAATCTTCCAAACTTTTGAAAACTGGAGGATGCTATGTATGAAAATGATGATTATGTTTATCATTCTAATTTATCTACAGCTATAAATTTTTGATTATTGTCACCAAGAGAAGTAGTTTCTGTAATAGAAAATCAAAATACAGAAATAAATAACAAAGAATGATTTATTAGACAAGTTATTTGATGGAGAGAATATATGTATCATTTTTTTCATTTTTATAAAGATGATATTTATAAAAATAATTATTTTAACAATTCTAATACTCTTCCAGTATATTTTTGGTGAAAAAATTTAGATAGTTGTAAAATGAATTGTTTAAAAACTAGTATTAAAAGAGTTTTAGAAAATAGTTATTGACATCATATAGAAAGACTTATGGTTATATGAAATTATTGCTTATTAACTTGAGTAACCCCTTTAGAAATTAATAAGTGGTTCTTTGAAAAATATAGCGATGCTTTTGAATGGGTAGTTTCACCAAATGTATTATGAATGAGTCAATTTTCTGATTGATGAAGATTAGCTACAAAACCATATATTTCTAGTTGAAATTATATTAACAAAATGTCAGACTTTTGCACAAATTGTGAATATAATGTTAAAAATAAGTATGAAAGTGATTCTTGTCCTTTTAATTATTTGTATTGGTCTTTTGTATCTGAAAATATTGATACTTTCAAAAAAACTAGACAACCATTTGTTGTAAAAAATCTTGAAAAGATTGATATAGAAGCTGTTAAAAAATTAAAAGAAAATTTCTTAAATAAAAATACCTAGTATTTAATTTTTAAATAAGATAATAAAAAAAATTTAATTTTTAAATGTAACAAGTAAATATAAAATATATAAATTTTCAAACTGTTTGAAGTCCAATCTTTGATTGGGCAAGTTTTTGAAAATTTATATATTTTATTTACGAAGTGGAATGTTTTAAAAATTAACGTTTTTTATTACTTATTTATAAAATTTAAAATATACTAGGTATTTTTATTTTTTAGGGAACCAAGGTATAAATACGCTTGTTTTTTCTTTGTATTGATTCCAGTTTTCTTTTTTTGATTGCCTTTTTTCTTTCATTGGTACTCATGATACAAATAGCAATAAAGTAGTTATTACTATATATCAAATAAAACCATATATGCTAATAGAACTAGATATTATAGCTATTCATAACCAAAAAGTACTTTCTCAAAAGTAATTAGGGTTTCTAGAGTACTTATATAATCATCAAGTAAAAACTTTGTTGTTTTTTCAGTTTTCTTTTATGTATTTTTTAACTTGAGAATCTGATATTATTTCAAATAATAATCATATTATAGATATAGTTATTCATATTATAAAAACATAAAAGTTTATATCTTTTCAAGAAAAAATTATATATATAGGAGTTGAAATAATAAACATTAACAATATTTGTAACATAAAAACTTGAAAAAAGCTTCTAGTATAAAAATATTTCCATTTTTTTCTCCATTCAGCATATCTAGGATCTTCTGATTTATCCTTTAGCTTTCTTTTTAGTATATAATAACTAAGCCTAATTCACCATATTAATATAATTAAAATTGTTATATTTTTTATCAATGAAAAGTCTTGATTTATTATATATAGATAAATAGCTTGTATTACGAATCATAATGACCAAAATATATCTAAAATAGAGTTATCTTTAATTTTTATACTTATTAAAAATAATATAATATATAATATGAATATAAAAATTAATATTTCCATTATTTTATATAGTTATAAAAGTAAAAACTATTTACAGCTATCATTGTTCATACAAATGTTCACCATGCTATATCTACAATTGTAAATTTTAATGAATAATTATTTAAAAAAGTTAGATTTGTTAAGTCATACATAGCATAACTCATAAAACCTAAAAGTGCTCAATATAATATAATATCTCATATATTATCGTATTTTAGAGTTACAAAAGTAACTATCATAGCAGATATTATTAACCAAGCTATTATTCAAGCTAATAGATTTATCTTTATACTTCAATTTTCTTCTACTGTTATAAGGCTTCAAAATTCTCTAATTATAAAATCTTTAGTTACTATTCATAACCATAAATAATCTAGTATTAATAAAGTTAAAAATCATATGAAATATACTCATAATATTTTTATAATTTCCATAATCTTATAATAAAAAAATAAATTATAATTTTAATAGTTTTCAACTATCACTTAATTCCATTAAGTCTTTAGGGTAGGGGTTTAAAATTGTTTGTTTTAATATATATTCTTGTTTATCTCTAATTGACCATATATTTAATATATTTATTATTGTACTACTTGGTATTCTAGATTCTTTATATAGATCAAGTGTTTCTAGGAAAAACTCTTTTTCTTCTTTTGAACATGAGTTTTTAAAATATCAAAAAATATGAGTAAAGGCATTTATTATTTTTCAAGTATCATTTTTACTATTAAATAATTTTAATATAGTTTCATGATAGTATTTTTTTATTTCTTCAAAATTTGTTTTATCATAACTTGCTATTATTCTTCATAATTCTACCTGATATTTTGGTGAATAAGCCATAAATAAATATTTATTTTCAGCTTGAAAATTCTGTAGTTCACTTATTTTTCATGATTCAAAAACTCATCTTAATTTTGCTAAACAAAATATTTTTGTAAGAAAAGACTCTCTTATTCTAAAGTTTTTTAATCTTCACTCATCTTCTAAAGGATAATTTTCAAATATATTTTCTATATTTTTTACAAATAATCAGCTAGATTTTCCATGAGCTATTTTAGATTCTCAGTCAGGATATACTTTTACATCTTTTATTCAACAACTAGGAGATCTATTTTTCATTACAAATCAGTCTATATTCTCTAATTTATTTAAAAACTTATTAGAAAAATCATTCATTTTATCTGTTAAGTCAATTTTTTTGCTACTTTGATACATTTTTACTATATTTCTATCAGGATTTCAATATAGCTTTACAGGCATTCTAGGTGTTCATAATCATATTGCAACTTCAGGACATACAGCAATAAAATTAACATGTTTTCATAATTTGTTTAAAAAATCATCATTAACTCTATCTCCGTTATATCTACAATTGTCTATATTAATACATTTTGATATAACAATATTTGGCTTATTAATCATAATTTTATTATTTAATTATATATTTATATCATTATAAAAAATTAGCTATTAAATTCAAATTAATAAAAAAAGACTAATTTTAATTAGTCTTTTTTTATTAATGATTTTATTAAAGCAGCAAACCATAGTATTATAACTATAGCCATTACAGGATATACTTTCATAGGGAAGTATAGTCAAGCAATTATTCATCATGTTATGAAGTATATATAACTTAATCTTTGTATTTTTTTCCAATAAGTTCAAAGAGTTCTTTGAGATAATTTATTAGATGTTAATAATAATATTAATGCAGATATTTCACTTAATTTAGTTATCAAAGGCATATATAGAGCCCATCAAGCTATAGTAAAATAAGTTAAAAATTTATTTATATTAAATACAGAACTTCATACAAAATTTGATACAATAATTGAAGCAGATAGTATTCAAAAAGCTTTTCTCAAAGTAACTAATTTACTTAGTATACCAATTTTAGGAAACAAGTCTGCAAGAGGTCTAATCGCCATTACAAATACTACTGACCACCAACTAAGGTCATACATAAATCCCATATAGTTGTTTATGAATAAAAAGTCTCAGTATAGATTATTATTTATTTTATTATAAATCCAGCTAAAAGGTATTAATGTTAAAGAAAATATTATAACTGCCCAAGATAATTTATTTAAATGAGGAATATTTCAATTTAAAAATATATCCTTGCATTTTCAAGGGTATTTTCTAGATATAGTAAAGCTTTCATTGAATATAAGTTTTTCATCATGTCAATTTTCAGCTAATCATTCTCTTACATGCTCAACCATTTCTGGATTTCAACAAATATATACTTCAGATTCTTTTGATATATTTTTTACTTCATCAGTAACTCTTCACTTGCTATATATAGTTTTCTCTTCTGGTCTAGATACTTTTATAATTACTTTAGTATTAGGATAACTTTCAAGTAATTCTTTATAATATACATCTTTTTCATATCTCACTCAAAAAATAACAGTTTTTTGTACATCTTTATCAATTTTATCAAGCATTGCTACCATAGGAGCTAATCATGTTCAAGTAGCTATTAATACTTTTGGTTTGTTATTATTTTGTAAGTAAAAAGCTCATATAGCTCATAAAAATTTTATACTCTTTCATATTTTTAAATTTTTAAGAAAAGTAGAACCTCTTCATTTTTTTTCAAGTTTTATATTTAGTGTAAAATGCTTATCATCTCACTTTGCAACTGAATAAGAACGACTAAAATTTCATAGAGAATCATTTCCTTGTAAAGAAATATATTGACCAGGTTTAAACTTAAAATTTTTAGTATTAAATTTTAATTCTAAAGTATCTGGTGTTAGGTAATTTTTTTCAACTAAAGTAGCATCTTTGAATGAAATTTTTACTGAACCAGCAGCTTGTTTTACTTTTATAACATTAACAGGACACATAGCTTCAGCTTGTAAAATTTCTGATTCTTTTCATTCATACTGATCAGTAATTACTTTTGACTTTGGGTTTACTTTAAAAACTGAAGGACAAACATTTTCACAGTTTCTACAACTAATACATCAGGGAATTACTTTTACTTCTTTTATCATTTTTAAATATTTTTAATATTAAATCAATTAGTTTTATATATTTTTCAATTTTTCATTATAATCATAGCTTCAAGTCATTTAGATTTTTTTACTATATCTAAAGCAACTTCTATAGGGCTAACATATAATGCAGTTGATAATATATCAGAAAAACTAGATAATTTATGCATAGTATATACTGCTAATTTATCATCTGTTATATTTTTTTTGGGGTTAATTAAATGTCATCATTTTTTTGTTTTTCTTCTGTTAGAAGATGATGATGCTATTGAGCTATTTTCTAACTCAATATATCATATGTTTTTACTTAGTTGTAAGGGGTCTTCTAAATAAATTTTTTGTTTTCATTTTATTCTTATATCTCATCAAAAATCTATAACAAAGTCATTGTATTTTTCATTAAGAATATTATATATTTTATCTACAATGTATCATTTTCATACAGATCAAATATCTATTGATACTCAATTTTCCAACTTGATAGTATTGTCATTTATGACTATATTTTTATATCAATATACTTCCTTCATTTCTTCTTTATTGATTCAATATCAGATATTTTCCAAAAAGGGAAGTATAGTAATATCAAAATATCATTTGCTAATTTGTGAAACTTTATTTGATAGCTTTAAAATAGATAAAAGTTCTCAAGGTATTTCTTGAGAACTTTTATTCTTATTTAACAAGCTTAAATAACTATCTTCTAAAAATCTAGAGTATTTTTTTTCAAATTTTTCAGTCTCAAAAAAGCAATTTTCTATAATTTCTAAATCTATATTATTATCATAAATTGTTATATTCAATACTGATCACATTAATTCTCTAGAAAATTTTTTCATATAATTACATGTTATTTTTTATAGCACTTGTGAAAGCTTCACTAGTAAGAGAACTACCAGAAACATAAACATTTTCTGCTTCTTCCATAGTTTTACCTACTAAATATTGGATATTTTCATTAAATGCACTCATATCATAATTACTAGCTTCAGCATAAATTTCTTCAATTTCATTAGCTTCGTTTAAGCTATAGTAAATTTTCATATCAATTTCTGCTTGAGGGTTAGTATATGTAGCATCTAACATAGTTAGACCTTCATTAGATTCTTCTTCTGAAAAAGTTTCTTCCATAGCTTCATCAATTTCAGAGTTTGTTACTTCTGTAGAAGTATTTTCATTATCTACAGTTTCTTCATTAGTCACTCATGCTCCATTTGTACAAGAAGCTAAGAATACTAATAATACTAGTGAATATAAATATTTCATATGTATCAAATTATTATATAATTATAAGCTCAAACATTTTATAAAAATGTTAGTCTATGTCAATTTTTATGCTATAAAAAATATAGTTTTTGTTAAGTTTTTGTTAAGAAAAAACATTTAAAAGAAAAAAAGATAAACTTATATAAGTTTATCTTTTTTTAATAGAATTATTTTAATTCGATAGAAGCACCAGCTTCTTCTAATTTAGCTTTAATTTCTTCAGCTTCGTCTTTAGAAGCTCCTTCTTTAATCATACCACCGTTATCAGCAATATCTTTAGCTTCTTTTAATCCTAATCCAGTTATTTCTCTTATAACTTTAATTACACCGATTTTAGAAGCACCAGCAGAAGTTAATTCAACGTTAAAGCTTGATTTTTCATCAGCTCCACCTTCAGCACCAGCACCAGCAACCATAACAGGAGCAGCAGCACTAACACCAAATTCTTCTTCCATAGCAGTAACTAAGTCATTTAATTCAACTATAGTTAATTCTTTAACTAAGTCCATAATTTGTTGTGCATTTTTTGTTAATTCAGCCATTTTTGCAAAAATTAAAAATATAAAATAAAATTTTTTAAAATTTCATTGTAGAATTTTAGTTCAATATCCGTTAGATTCAGTTCTTAACAGACACTGAATCAAGCTCTACAATGAACTATTCTAGTTATTTTATTGATAACTAGTTAATGACTCCCTAAAAATAGGGAATCAATGAACCAAATATCAATTATTTAGCTTCTTCTTCAGAAGTTTCTTCTTTTTTTCCTTCTAATTCACTAACTTTTGCTTTTCCAGTAGTTTCAAGTTCTTTAGCAGCAGCATCAAAGAATCTTGCCATTCCAGAAATAGGAGATTTCATAGAACCAACCAATCTTCCAAGTAAAGTTTCTCTTGAAGGCATAGAAGCAATTATTTTTGTTTCTTCTTTGTCTTTTAATTCTCCTTCAAATATAGATAATGCCCATTCCATTTTATCAGCATCTTTATTTATAGCTTTCATGAAATCGTTAACTTTACCTAAACCAGCTACAGCATCTTCATTAGAACATACTACTCAGATTTGACCTTCTAAGTCTGATAAGTTAATTTCAATATCTCTAGCTTCTTTTATAGCTTTTACTATAATAGTTTTTTTAGCTAAAGTATAAGTAGATCCTACTTCTCTTAAAGAAGTTCTTAGTTTTGCAAAATCTTCAACACTAAGTGCACTTGTAGATGAAAAACCAATTGATTCAGCAGATTTGAATTTTTCAACTAATTCGTTAAATATCTCAACTTTTTTTTGTTTTGAAACAGCCATTGTTGTTTTTTATTATCAATATAAACTATTACTTTCTAGTATTAAAAAATCCTTTTTCTTTAAGTCAAAGAAAAAGGATTAGAGTTTTTTAAACTTTATATCTAATTTAAAATCTATTCCTCTATTATCTCGGTAGGTCTTATTTTGTGCCCACTGTCTTTGACATAGAAAGTACTATGATTATATATAAAAAAAATATAAGTCAATATTTTTTTTAAAAAAATAAACTCTACTTAAAATGTAGAGTTTATTTTTATTTTTTCAATGCTTCTGATTTTTTCATTCTAGCGTAGAATTTATCAACTGCACCAGTTTTAAGGATTTTTTGTTCACCAGTATAGAATGGGTGAGATGCTGAAGAAGTTTCTATAAAAATACAAGGGTATTCTTTACCTTCATGTTCATAAGTATCAGTAGTTTTAGCTGTAGTTTTTACTTTTACAACTGAATCAGCACTTCTATCTACTAATAAAACTTCTTTAGATTCTGGATGTATTCCTTTTTTCATAATCTTTTTGTTTGTTTTATTTGACCGCCAAGTACGGTACAAAAATATAAAAATATTTGGTATGGTGCCGAGGGCGAGACTCGAACTCGCACGCGATTAAGCATTGGTTTCTAAGACCAACATGTCTACCAATTCCATCACCCCGGCTAAACATAAAAAATGCTAGTCCTTTTAAAACTAGTTTTTTTTAAATCTTTTTTTAACATGGTGGGCAGAGAGGGATTCGAACCCCCGAAGTCGTAGACAAGGGATTTACAGTCCCCCCCATTTGGCCGCTCTGGAATCTGCCCATTTTAAAAAAAATACGAATTACGAATCAAAGATAAAATATTTTAAACTCGTATTTCGTAACTTTATTTTATAATAGATGGAGCCACTAATCGGACTTGAACCGATGACCGTTCGCTTACAAGGCGAATGCTCTACCAGCTGAGCTATAGTGGCATTTATTTACATCTTTTGTGATGCGAGAGATATATTATTAAAAAATAATTATATGTCAAAATTTTTTTTAAAAAAAATATTTTCTTGATATTTTTTAGCTTACTATTAATATATTTATAGCTATTTTATAATAAAAATTTAAATGAGTTTTTATAAAAAAGTTGATGAGTTTTTAAATAAAAAATCCTCAAAACAAAAAATAATTGTTATATATTGACCAACTGCAAGTTGAAAAACTTCAATGAGTATAGATGTAGCAAAATATATAGATTCAGAAATCATTTCAACTGATTCTAGGCAAATATTTAAATATTTAGATATTTGAACATGAAAAATAACTAATGATGAAATGTCTTGAATAAATCATTATATGTTAGATATAATAGAGCCAGATATAGAATATAGTGTAGGTGAGTTTAAGCAAGAAGCAACAAATCATATAAATGAAATATTATCTAAATGAAAAATTCCTATATTATGTTGAGGTACTTGATTATATATTGATAGTTTAATTTTTGATTTTGATATTCCAAAAATTCCAGCTAATGAAGAATTAAGAAATGAACTTGAAGAAAAAAGATTAGAATTTGGTAATGAATATATTTGGAATGAATTAAATAAAATAGATCCAAAATATGCAAAAGAGTTACATCCAAATAATTATAGATATGTAATTAGAGCTATAGAGGTAAAAAAACTTAGCTGAAAAAGTAAATTAGAGTTTAGGACTACTAAAAAACTAAATTATGATATTTTATTTTTGACTCCATATAACTGAGATAGAGAATATCTATACTCAAGAATAAATAAAAGAGTTCAAATGATGTTTGATGATTGATTAGTTGATGAGGTTAAGAAATTACTTGATAAATATTCTAAAGATCATTTTTGAATGAAAACTATTTGATACAAAGAAGTTATATCTTATCTTGAATGAAATATATCTTTAGAAGAGTGTATAGAGTTGGTAAAAAAACATAATAGAAACTATGCAAAAAGACAATTAACTTGGTTTAGAAATTATGAAAAATTAAATACTAATTAAAAAATAGTGAAAAAACTACTATATTATATATTATGATTTTTTTGATTTATACTAGCTTTTATAGTTGGTGTAAATTTTTATGTGATTAGTTTTTCTTTTGATAATTATTATACTTCTTTATCAGATATAAAAGATAATAATTTAACATGAATTGTTTTTTGAGCTAGTATTATTGATAATAAGGTTCCTTCAAATATATTAAAAGATAGATTAAATTCAGCTTATGATTGATATAGTAATTCTATAATTGATAAGATAATTGTTTCATGAGATAGTCAAAATTCTAATTATAATGAATCTGATGTAATGAGGCAGTATTTAGTTGAAAAATGAGTTTCAGAAAATGATATAATAGTTGATTATTATTGATTAGATACTTATGATACTATATATAGAGCTAAAAATATTTTTTGAGAAACTCAATTAGTATTGTTTACACAAGACTTTCATTTAAAAAGAGCTATGTATATATCAAATAGATTATGAATAAAAACATATTGAGTTGAAACTAGTATACAAAACTATAAAAAAGATTATAATATAAGAGAGGTTCTAGCAAGAGTAAAAGCTTTCTTAGAAATAGAAATTTTTAAACCTAATTATTGAGATTGAATACTTAAAAAGGATAAATTATTTGATTAATTTATCCTTTTTTGATGTTTTTTATAATATATGATAAAATATTTAAAATTATTTAATAATAAAATAATGGAAAATATAAATACAAATGAAGAAATATCTGAGCTTACAAAAGCAGAAAAAAAAGAGATAAAAAAGGAAGTAAAAGAAATACTAAAAGAAAAAAGTAAAAATTCTAATGTAAATAGTTATATAAAAACTGAAATATCAAAAGAAGAAAAAATTGTTTCTTATTTCGATAAAATAGAATTTTTATCTCTTGATGACAAAGAAAAAGAAGAGGTTGCTATAAAGATTAAAAAAGATTCTACACCTGATAAATTATATTGGATAGAGATTTTTTTATCTAGTACTATAGCTGCTTTATGATTGTTACAAAATTCTGTTGCTGTAGTTATATGAGCCATGCTTATTGCACCATTATTAAGACCTATAAACTGACTTTGATTTTCAGTTGCTAGATGAGGTCAAAAGTTTTTTTTATTAGCTCTAAAAACTCTTATATATTCTATCATTTTATCTATATTTATGTGATATTTTATCACTATAATATCTTGATTAAATATAGAAACAACTGAAATTATAAGTCGTACTAATCCTAATATTATTGATTTTTTCATAGCTATATTTTCAGCAATGATTGCTGTAATGAGTATTAGGTTTTCTAGATTGTGAGAATGAATAGCATGAGTAGCTATGGCTGCATCTTTAATGCCACCATTAGCTGTAATAGGTATAGAATTAGCTTTATGAAATTATATGTCTTCATTTGGAGCTTTAATGTTGTTTTGAGCCAATTTATTAGCTATAGTTATAGTTGCTACTATATTTTTTTGGCTTTATTGATTTACTCCTCATGATACAAGATTACAATCGAAGGTTTTTAAGAGAATATGAATAGTTACTTTTTTTATAACTATTTTATTAATACCTCTTTTATTATCTTTTAATACTGTAAAAACTAATGCAACAATATCATCTCAGTTAAATACTTATCTTTCTAAAGTAATAGAATCTGATTTAAAATTTTATGAAATAAGTGATATATCAGTTGTATATAATAATAAAAAAGAGGCAAAATTGAGAGTAACATTAAAAGTTCCAGAATGATATGATATGCAAAAGATATTAGATAAGGTTTATTATACAATAGCAGATGAATTTTCTAAAGATGTAAGTATAGATTTTGAAATTATAAGGACTATTAATATATCTACTAAATAAAAACTAGATTTTCTATTTTTTTTATTTGCAAAAAAAAGCAAAAAGTTAAAATAAACTTACATATTATTTAAATGAAAATAAATGACTATTGAAAATACAAATATAGAAAACCAAGAAAATGATTTAGAATTAAATAGTTTTGTTCCAGAAGTTGATTATATATCAGAAATTGCTTCAGAGCTACAATTTGATAATAATCAGGTTAGTGTAGTATTAGAATTGATTTGAGAATGAGCTACTGTCCCTTTTATTGCTCGTTATAGAAAAGAAAAAACTTGATGATTAGATGAGGATAATATAAGATCTATTGTAGATTTGAGAAATAAGCTTGAAAAAATTTATAAAGCCAAAGTTACTGCTACAAACTGAATAAATGAACAATGAAAACTTACAGATGAATTACTTCAAAATATATTAAAAGCAAAAACTCTAAAAGAAGTTGAAGATATTTATAAACCTTATAAGTCTAAGAAAAAGACTAAGGCCATGATTGCTCAAGAAAAATGATTTCAAGTAGTAGCTGATGAAATCAAGAAAAATAGACAGAATTTTATTATTAGTGAAGATTTATTAAATAGTTATTCAAGAGAAGAAATTATCGAGTGAGCTATTGACATTATTGGTGCTGAAGTTACAGCGAATAGCGACTTGAGAGCTGATTTATTGGATACTTTGAAGAAATATAACTCAATTGTTTCAAAAATAAAAACTGAAAAATCTTTAGAAAAATTAAATGACAAAGATAAAGCTCAAATATCAAAATTTGATATATATAAGGATAGTTCTATAAAATTATCAAATATAAAACCATATCAAATACTTGCTTTAAATAGATGAGAAAAAATTGGTATTTTAACTGTAAAAATTGAAAAAACTCCTAAAACATATGAAGGAATACTTTTTCATTATGCTAGACTTTTAAAAGTTAGAGCACCTTTTATAGAAGAGCTTGAAGCTTGATTCAAAATTTGATATGAAGCATTATTTTCTTCAGTAGAAAATGAATTAAGATCTATGCTTTCAGAGATTGCTGAGGATGATGCTATTGATACTTTTAAACAAAACTTAGCTAATCTTTTGATGACAAAGCCAGAATATGGAAAAAAAATATTGGCAATAGACCCATGATTTGCGGCAGGGTGTAAAATTGCTATTTTGGATGAATTATGAAATCCAATAAGTTTTGATAAAATATTTTTACATAAAAAATGAGAAGCTATAGTAAAATTAAAATCACTTATATCAAAAAACAATCCATGAGTTATAGTTGTTTGAAATGGTACTTGAGTAAATGAAACTATAAAACTTTTATGAGATATAACTACTATAGATACTTTTATAGTTAATGAATCTTGAGCTTCTGTATATAGTGCTTGAAAAACTGCTCAAGAAGAATTCCCAGATTTAGACTCTTTAGATAGAGGTACTATATCTATTGCTAGAAGATTTATTGATCCATTATCAGAGTTGGTAAAAGTACCTGTTTGAAGTATTTGAGTAGGTATGTACCAACATGATATGCCAGAAAAAAAATTAGAAGAAAAATTATGACATACTGTTGAAGATGTTGTAAATGAAGTAGGTATAAATGTAAATACTGCTTCTAGTTATGTTTTAAATTTTATATCTTGAATAGATAAAAGGGCAGCTAAAAAAATCTATAATAATAGACCTTACAAATCTAGAAAAGATTTAGCTAAACAATTATCAGAAAAAGTTTATGAACAAGCTGTATGATTTTTAAGAGTTCCTGATAGTGAAGAAAAATTAGATAATACTGATATTCATCCAGAACAATATGGTCTTGCTTCATATATAATTGAAAACAATATAAAACCTTGAGATTTTGAAAAAAATAAAGAAGCCATTACTTCATTATATAGTGATGCAAATTCAGAAACTATAGATTTTATTATAAAATCATATAATGAAATATGAAAAGAAAAAAGAGTTAATTCTACTCATAAAAAGGCTAATTTATCATGAGATAGTGTTGATATAAAAGAATGAGATATTATAGAATGAGTTGTAAGAAATGTTTTAGCATTTGGAGCATTTGTAGATATAGGTACAAAAAATGATTGATTAGTACATATTAGTCAAATTACTGATAGATTTATATCAGATCCAAAAGAAGTATTAGAAGTGTGACAAAATGTAAAAGTTAAAGTAACTTCTATAGATGAAAAAACTTGAAAGATTCAACTTTCTATGAAATGACTTAATTAAAAAAAAGAAGGCTTTATTAGTCTTCTTTTTAATTAACTTGCAAAGTTTTAAAAAATATTTATAAATAAATTTAGTTTAAATTATTGTAATGTATATTATGACTATGAATCCAAATCATTTTAAATCATCTCTTAGTCTTGATGATATGAGAGAACAACATACTTATGCCTTAAAACAAGCTTTCCCTTGAATAAAAGAATCTATTATTGAAAGAAACTTATCATTTATAGAACTTTTAAATGATTATAATTGAACTAGTTTTTTAGGTATTTATAATTTTTTAGAAGATAAATGATATAATGTAGAATCTATAAATTTAAATAATTCTCAAAAAAAAGCCTATGACAAAGATACTATAGAAAAAGTTAAATCAGGTAAAATTCTTATTTGATTTAAAGTTTTTATAGAAAATTACTGAACAGAAAAACAAGATACACTAGTATATGATGTTTTAGCTAAAAAGAAAAATAAAATAGACTTTGAAAAAATAAAAAATAGTATCAATAATATATTATCAAATTGAAGTTTGTCTTCTAAATGAATTTAATTTTAAAATTATGAAAAAAGAAATATCATTAGCTCTTTGATGATGAGCTGCAAGATGACTAGTACATATATGAGTGTTAAGATATCTTGAAACTAATGATTATGAAATAAAAGAAATTTCATGAACTTCAATGTGAGCTATTGTTTGAGCATTATATGCATGTTGAAATAATTCAGCTGAAATAGAAAATATTGCTAATGAACTAAAGATTTATAAACTTATAGATTTTTGATTTAATTTTTGATTTATAAAATGAAAAAAACTTCAAAAAACTTTGGATGAACTTTTTTGAAATAAAAATATAGAAGATTTAGATATAGATTTAAAAATAGTAGCAACTAATATAGAAACTTGAGAAAAAGAAGTTTTTACTAAATGAAAAATATCCGATGCAGTTAGAGCTAGTTTAAGTCTTCCTTGAATTTTTATGCCTTATGAAATATGAGATAATACATATATGGATGGTTGAATAGTAAATAATTTACCTGTAGATATATTAGACTGAGAAAATATTATTTGAATAAGTGCATTAAAACAAAAAGTTTGAAGATTATCAAAAATGAAAAAATTTTTATGATTTAATACTAAAAAATCATTTTTTGAATATAATTATGAAGTTTTTCATAGAATGACTTTGCTTATGATGAAACAAAATGAATTAAAATCTATAGAAAATACCAAATGAAAAGGGGTAATTATTCAACCAAATTTTTGAGATTTAGATTATTATAGTTTTGATAAAATAAAAGAGTTTATAGATTTATGATATAAAGAAACAAAAAAGGCCTTAGCAGATAGCTAAGGCTTTTATCTTTTTAGATTATCTATAATAATTCAACAAGCTACTCATGCATTTAAACTTTCAGCTCATCCAAAAGAGGGAATAGTTATTTTTTTAGTAACAAATTTTTCTATTTCTTTACTTATTCAATTTGATTCATTTCATATTATAAGATATTTTCATATATTTTTTTCATTTTTTATTTTGTGTATATTTTCTCATTCTAAAAATGCTCAATATATATCTAAATCATCATTTTTATTTGATAAATAATTTTCCAAATCAGTATATGTTATATTAACTCTAGATATTGATCACATAGTTGAAGATATTACTTTGGGATTTGTGAACTCAACAGTTTGTTTACTTGCAATTATATTTTTTATTCAGTACCAATCACATATTCTTATTATTGTACCTAAGTTTCCTGGGTCATTTATTGTATCTAGTATTATAGTTATAGCATCTTTTTGTATTTTTAGTTCTTTATTTTTTGGTGTTATAGCAATTGCTATACCTGAATTATTTGATTTTATAGTGGATAATTTTTCTATAGTTTTTTCATCTGATATATTATATTCTATATTTATTAATATATCTTTGTTTTTTTCTTCAAATTTTTCACTTATATATAGATTTTTTATTTCTATATTAGAGTTTATTAGTTCTTTTATAGATTTTTCTCACTCTACTAAAAATAATCATAAATCTATTCTGTTTGATTTTTTATGTAAGCTTCTTATAAATTTTTGTTTTTCTTTTGATATCATTTTTAATTTTATATAAATATTTTTTATATTTTAATATTTTTTTATTTTAATACAAAACAAAAACTCAATTATTATATTAATTAATAATAACTGAGTTTATAGGTGATTTTATTTCTTGAAAAAATCAATTATCATTTGATCACCCGGTGTTATAACAGCATTTTGATATTGGTCATCACTGACTATGCCTATACTCAGAAAAGCAATCATAAAAGCTATTGTAACAAATATTTTTTTTAACAATAATAATATTGTCATAAATCCTCCTTTCATCTCTTATTTAAATTTAGAGATTTTTATTATAATAAAAAAACACAAATGTCAATATTCTATTTTTTTTGTTTTTTGCTTTTGATTTTTTTATATGATAAAATTATTTATATATTTTATAATTAAATTTTTAAAAATGTTATATTTGAAAAAAGCTATTTATTTTTTATGTGTAATTTGTTTATTATACATGGTTACTGTTTTTCCATATCTTGTGTTATCATATTTTAATCAAGACTTAAATATAGAAAGAATTATTTTATCTGTATATATTGTAGTTTGTGGTTATATATTAGCAGAGCATTGGTGGGATTATGTTTATGTTAAAACAAAAAAGAAAACATTTTTTGGTTTCAAAATATAAAAAAAGACTATTATAGTCTTTTTTTATTGTATTTGTTTTTAAAAAATATATAATATAGTATATATATTGTATATATAATATTATGAAGTTTAAAAAATCAAATAAATTGTTTGCTCATATAGATTGTGATAGTTTTTTTGCAGAGTGTGAGATATTAAGAAATCCTAGTTTGAAAAATAAATATGTTTTGGTTTGAAAAGAAATAGTTTTAGCGTGTAATTATAAAACTAAAGCATTGGGTATTAAAACCTGAACACCTGTCTGGCAAGCAAAAGAAATTTTAAAATCTTGAGCTATTTTTTTAGATATTGATCATGATTATTATAGTATAGTATCTTCTAGATTAATGACATATTTAGAGGAAAATCTTATTTCTGTTGAACAATTTTCTATAGATGAAGCTTTTTGTGAAATAACTTGAATAGCTGAATTAAATAATCTTAGTTTGTATAAATATATTAAAAAACTACAACAAGATATCAAAAAATATATTTGAATTCCTGTTAGTATTTGAGTAAGTAATACTAGAATAAAATCTAAGATTTTTTCTGAAATAAATAAGCCTAATTGAATTTTTATAGAAATAGATACTAATAATGATTTGTATAAAAGCTTATCTTTATCTAAAGTACCATTTATATGAAAAGCAAGTGTTCAAAAATTAAAATTTAAGTGTGATAATATATATGATTTTTTATCTTTAGGTTTTTGGTACATAAAAAATAATCTATGAAAAACATATTGTGATTTATGGTTAGAATTAAATTGAGTTAATTCTTATGTAGTTAAAAAAAATAAGATTTCAAAATCAATTAGTAGATGAAGAAGTTTCAATAAAAATATTACAAATAATAAAGACTTCTTATATAAACAGCTTATTATAAATTTTAACTATTTATTTGAAGAATTTATCATAAAAGAGTATGAAACAAAAAAAGTTATTTTATTTTATAGATATTTGGATAAAAAAACTTATTTTTTTGAAAAGAAATTATCTTATCATACAAGTGATAGAAGAATTTTATTGGAGATAGTAAAACAACTTTTTTACTTTTCATATAATAGTTCTAATTTATATAGAAGTACTTGATTAATATTTTCTGATTTAAAAAATAATAGTTTTCATCAAATACAATTATTTGAAAACTATAAAAACGAAAATAATATGAATAATTGACTATATACATTGGTTAACTCTATAAACAAAAAATATAATAGTCATAAAATTTGTTTTTGAATGGATCTTATATGAAAATGATTTAGTTCTAAGTTATGAATTAGAAAGTAAAAATTATTGATTTTTTATGATTACTATATAATATTATTTTGAATTTAAATATTAATAATATATTTTGAAAAAAATTATTTCATTATTTTTATTTCTTGCTATTTTTTTTATTAATTTTTGTCATAACCAAGTTATGGCATCTTTTAATGATGAAGAAAAATATAATTTAACTTATTCAACTGATTTATGAAATAATTTAGATCATTTTTGTGATAAAAAATTTGCCAAAGATTTTGTAAAAATTTGTTGTGATAACGAATTCTTAATAGTATCACCTAATAGTTTAAATCAAGAAAAAAAATATAAAAAATTTATTATTAGTTTTATAGATTTGGATAATATTTCAAAAAAAATAGAAAAAAATAATTTTTTATCAAATATATCTCCTCCAGGTAAATTTTTAGAAGAAAAAAATATTGAATATAACTATATATCTTTGATCTGAATCATTAAATCTAATACTTAAAATTATTTAATTTTAATAATTCTTAGTTTTTAATAAAAAATAAATGAAAAAAAAGATACAGATTAAATGAATGCATTGTATAAGTTGTGAAACTATTTTAGATAGAGAAATAAAAAATTTAGAATGAGTAAAACTTCTTATGCTAAGTTATAAGAAGGGGATTATGGAAGTAGAGTACTTAGATGAATCTAAATATAAAGAATTAGTAAAAATTATAGAAAAAAATAATTTTAGTGTATTAGAAACTGACAAAAAACAAGAAGTTTCATTGGATAATATATTATGAAATATAATAGCATTTTTATTTGTTATTATTCTTTTAATATCTTCAAAATTATTTGATATATATAGTATTATTCCTGATACTTCTAGTATAAATTATTTTAGTGCAATTATTATATGACTTATAGCTTCTGTTTCTACATGTTTGGCTATAACTTGATGAATAATAGTAGGTTTTTCTAGATATTTAGATAAATGACATTGATTTTTAGGTCATTTAAAAGTTCAAACTTCATTTCAAATATGAAGACTATTAGGTTTTTTTATTTTTGGTTGAATTTTATGATATTTTGGTTCATTTTTTAGTATAAACTTTACTATAAATTCTATTATAACATTTTTAGTAGGTTTTTTACTTTTTTATATGTGATTAAATATCTTGGGAATTGTTCCAAGTATAACAAAGTATTGAATTCATATGCCTAAATGATTTACTGAGAAAATAGAATCTTTTTGACATCCAAAATTTGCACCTATAGTTTGAGCTTTAACATTTTTCTTACCTTGTTGATTTACTCAAACTATGCAACTATTAGCTATATCAAGTTGAAGTTTTTGGCAAGGATGATTAGTTATGTTCCTTTTTGCATTATGAACAACTCCAGTATTTTTGGCACTTTGACTTTGATCTAGTTATTTTAAATGAAAAAAATTTACCATACTTACAAAAATACTTTGATCTATAGTAGTATTTTTCTGAATTTTCACATTAATTAATTCTTATAATTTAATAAAATTTATTGATTTTAATCCTTTTAACTCTAGTACTAATAGCTCTTCAGAAGTACAAGATTTATTAAATGCATCATGAGATAAAAAAGAAAATGTTAGCTTAGAAGAAGTTTTTGTTAAGCATAACTGATATCAAACAAGTCCAGCAATAGTTGAACTAGAAGCATGATGAAACTATAAAATAACTATAATGCCTACATCAAATGGTCTTTGATGTATGTCTACTTTGGTTTTACCTTGAATTTCTACAGAAATACATCAAGTAAAAGCATGAGAGCCTATAGTTTATGAAATATATGATGCTAAACCATGAAAATATAGTATGGTTTGTGCTAGTATGTGAATGACACAGTGACAAATTATAATTAAATAATTAATATGCATAAAAAATTTATAATAAAATGAATGACTTGTGCTAGCTGTGTTGTTTTAAATGAAAAAAGTTTGTTAAATACTAATTGAATAAACCAAGTAAAAATAAATTTAGCAACTAATACTGCTAGTATTGAGTATTCGCAATCAGAAATATCTTTTTCTGATATAAAAAAAATAATAGAATCAAATTGATTTTCTATAGAAGAAAATATCGAAATAAGTGATAAAAATAAAGAGTCTCAAAATAAAAAAATATTTAATAGATTTTTATTTTCGGCATTGTTTTCTATTCCTGTATTCTCAATGATGTTTTGAAACTTTATGATATGAATAGAGTTTTTGGGTGTAGATATATTAATGTATATATATTTTATACTTTCTTTTATTGTAGTTTTTTGATTTTGATTTCATTTTCATAAAAGTGCTTTTTCTTCTTTATTAAAATTTCATTTTAATATGGATAGTTTAGTTTCTTTATGAACATTTAGTGCCTTTTCATATTCATCAGTTGCTATGTTTTATGATAAACATGTCTATTTTGAAGCTGCTGTTGCCATTATAACTCTTATTAATTTATGAAAATATTTAGAGCATAAAGCAAAATCTAAAGCATGAGATTCTATATCAAAACTATTACAACTTTGAACTAAAAAAGCATATATAGATATAAATTGAAGTATAGTTGAAAAGGATATAGATGATATAAAAGTATGAGATATTTTGGTAGTTAGATCATGAGAAAAGATTGCTTTAGATGGTGAAGTTATAAAATGATCTGCTAATGTTGATGAATCAATGTTAACTTGAGAAAGTATTCCTGTTTATAAAGAAATCTGAGATAAATGTTTTTGAGCAACTATAAATAATGATTGAAGCTTGAATATAAAGGTAACTGAAACAAATGAAAACTCAACTCTTTCAAATATTATAAAAATGGTAGAAGAAGCTCAAAGCTCTAAGGCTCCAATTGAAAAAGTTGCTGATAAAGTATCATGAATATTTGTTCCTATTATTATATTAATATCCATAGTTACATTTATTTCATGGTATTATATAACATGAAGTATTGAAACCTCTATTGTTCCTGCTGTCGCTACTTTGGTTATCGCTTGTCCTTGTGCTTTATGACTTGCAACTCCAGCAGCAATAATGGTATGAACTTGAAGATGAGCAAAGTCATGAATACTAATAAAAAATGCGGCTACTTTAGAAAAAACTTCAAAAGTTGATGTTATATTTTTTGATAAAACGGGGACACTTACCAATTGAAAACCAGAGCTTACAGATATAATTGAAGTATCTAAAACAAAGGATGAAATATTAAAGTATTGAGTTTCATTATCTGATTTATCTCACCATCCATTATCTAAATCGATTTCTTCATATGCTAGTAATATTTCTAAATTCGATTTAAATAATTTTGAAGAAATAAAATGAAAATGAATAAAAGCTGAATATCAATGAACAACTATATTATTATGAAATAGAAAATTATTTCCAAGTTTGGATTTTAAGGTTGAAAAATTTATTGATAAATTAACTTTAGAATGAAAAACTCCAATAATAATCGGAACTAATCAAGAAATATATTGAATATTAGCATTATTGGATTTAGCTAAAGCATGAGTTGAAAAAACTATAAATAGTCTTCATTCAAATTGAATAAAAACAGTTATGTTGACAGGGGATACAAAAAATACTGCTAACTACATAGCTAAATCTATATGAATTGATACAGTTATATCGGAGGTAATGCCAGAAGATAAATTATTTTATATAAAAGAATATCAAAAAAACAATAGAAAAGTAGCTTTTGTTTGAGATTGAATAAATGATGCTCCAGCATTGGTTCAAGCAGATTTATCAATTGCAATGTGAACTTGAAGTGATGTAGCAATTGAGTCAAGTGATATAGTATTAGTTAAATGAGATTTAGATAAGGTTTATAGTTCTATAATTTTATCTAAAAAAACTTTGTTAACTATTAAGCAGAACTTATTTTGGGCATTTTTATATAACTCTGTATGTATTCCTTTAGCTGCATTTTGATTACTTAATCCTATATTCGCAAGTTTTGCTATGGCTATGAGTAGTGTTAGTGTATTAGCTAATAGTCTTAGACTTAAAAACTTTAAATAAAAAACTCAAGTAAATCTTGAGTTTTTTTTGTTTGTAGAAAATTACTTTATAAGCCCTTGTGACCTACAAAAATTTTCTACATTATCGTTTGATACATAAGTCCCGGCAGTTGTATAAATTTTGTTGTCTCCTCCAACTTTATAGCCAGTTTCAGAGCCATCCAAGTAGATTTTATTACCAAAACCAACCTTTAATTTTACATATTTACCATTAGGTTTATGTACCATTTTTTCCCAGCTCATATTACACCTCCTATCATTTGTTATAATACTAGCTTTTATTATTATAAAATAATTAATTATATATGTCAATTAAATTATGTCACTTTTTTAATATAATATCGTTTTAAATAGTGTATTTTAATTTATTAATTTTTTTATTATGAAAAAAATAATACTTACTAGTTTAGCTTCTGCTTTGATAGTTGTCCCTTCAATATCTTTTGCATGAGCTGATTATATGGAAATTATGCCTATAAGTAATGATATTACTACAAGTGTTGAAAAAACTGATTTATCAGATGAAAATAAATTAATTATTAGAAATAATAAAATTGAATCTGATTATGAATATAATAATATAAATTATTATACTTCAAAAATTAAGGCAGAGAATATAGTTATTCCAGAGGATATAAAAAATGAATCAAATAAAATTTATTTTTTAGTTGAAGAATGATCTAGAATTTTTTATATGGAAGATTCTATGCTTTCTTGAAAGTGAGGTTCTAGTGAAGTAAAAGATGTTTATAATTATAAAATTGTAGATTTTACAGAATCTAAAGATGAATATTTATTTCAAAATAAAGATTTAGTTAAAAATTTTTGAGATGATGATTATGTATGAGTTTCAATTACTTTAATGGCTGATATGAAAGATGCTACAAAAATGGTTTTATCTAATCCAGTATATATTGATATAAATAATAAAAGATGAACTTTATCTAACTTGTTATCAAAAAATAATCCTGACAGATATTATGGTTATTATAATACTTCAAAATTGGAAGATTATTTATTAGAATTTTGAGATAAATTATCAAGAGAACAATATAAAAAAATATTAAACAAAGCTGACTCTAGAATAAAATCATCTATAGAAAAAAATAATGATACTATGGAAACATTATTAAACTCTATAAATAAAGAATCAGATTTTGAAAAAAATCTTGATAAATATCAAGCATTAACTGAAACTACACAATTATTGAATAGTTTAAATTCAGCAGTTAAAAATCAAATACAAAGTATTAGAGCTTATGATATTATAGATGCATTACTTAAATAATAAAAAACACTAGAATTTAATTTCTAGTGTTTTTTATTATTAGAGAAGTTATAAAAAATAGTAATAAAATTAATACTATAGTTGCTCAAGAAGAAGTTTCTAATAAATATGAACTATATAATCAAATTATAACTGATATTAAAGAAATAATTATAGAGATTATAAATACATATTTTAAATTAGGAGATATTAGTTTTGCAGTATTTGCTGGTATTATTAAGAATGCTCCAATTAATAATATTCAAAATATTTTTATACTTATTGATATAAATAATGATAAAAATATTAAAAATAATAAGTTATATAAATCTACTTTTATTCATTTAGACTTAGCTATATCTTCGTTTATTATTATGCTTAAAAACTTTTCTTTAAATATAAAAAATAATATATAACAAATAATTGTAAATATTATTAAAAATACTATATCAGTTTTATTTATAAACAAAATAGATCAAAATAAGAAGTTATTTATATCTAGGCTTAAGTTTCATATAAATCAAGTAGTAAATATTCATCATGCTATTCATGCTTGAGATATTATTTCTTTTGTAGATTCTTTTGATATAAAGTTAGTTTTTTCAATGAAAAAAATTATTAAACTAGCTATAATTGCAAATATAAATGCTAACAAATAATAATTAGCTGATAGCAATAATGATATTGCTATACCCAAAAATAAAAAATTTGCTATTGAATGTGTTATGTTTGCTTCTTTTCTCATAACTATGAAAGTTCATAGTATACTAGCAATTAATGAAATTAGTATTCATCATATTATAGCATTTTGAAAGAAACTATATTGTAATATTTCTAACATATTTTATATATTTTTATGATTATTTTTATTATGTGGATTATGTTTATAGGGAAGAGTATATTTTCAAAATAAACTTTCTGTTATTTTATTTGACGATACCTCTAATGGTGTTCAGTGGCAGCAAAAATTATTTTCATGTAGACATATAACTTTATCACTGTTTTTATAAACTAGTTTTATATTATGAGATACAAGTATTATAGATAATTTAGGGTATTTTTCTTGTACATTTTTTATTATTTTATAAAAAGTTTCTTCTCAAATTATATCTATTCATGCTGTAGGTTCATCTAGTAATATAATATCTGGAGAAGAAATAAGAGCAGATATTATTAAAATTTTTTGTAATTGTCATCAACTTAAATCTCATATTTTTTTATCAAATAAATCTTCTGCATCAAACTCAATTAATAGTTTTTTTATTTCATCTTTTTTTACTCAGATATTATATATTTTTATAAACTCAGATACCAAGATAGGGAAACTCTTATCTATACTTATTTTTTGAGGAACATAAGATAATTTTTTATAGTTTTTTATAATTTTTCAAGAATTTTGCTTTTGAATTCAAGCTATTATTTTTAATAGGGAAGACTTTCAAGCTCAATTAACTCAAATAATACTTAATATTTCTCAAGAAAACACTGAAAAACTTATGTCTTTTAAGACATAAGTTTTTTTATTGTTATATGATAAATTTATTTTTTCTAGTTTTAGTATTTCTTGTTTTGATTTATCTTTACTCATAAATATATTTTAAATTTTCTAGGTTATTTTTATAGTTGTTTATATATCAATCTTTTGACTCATCATCTCATAGGGGATTTAATACTTCAACTCTTATATTATATTCATTTGCAAGCATTTGTAAATTACTATCATTTAGTTGAGGTTCTTTATATGCTATATTTATTCAATGTAAATTTATTTCATCAACTAATTCTTTCATTTCTTTTGAATTTGGATCACTTAAAACATTTGATTGAAATATGATTTTATTTTCTTGTTTTATAGATAATTCTTCAAATAAGTAATTATAAGCATCATGAAATATAATAAATTCTTTTTGATTTAAATCTTTATTTTTTTGAATGAAATCATTTTTTATAGTATCTAATTCATTAGTAAAATTATCTAAATTACTTTTATAGTAATCAGCATTTTTAGAGTCTATATTAACAAGTTCATTTGTTATTTTTTGAGCTATTAATATAGCATTTTTTGAGCTTGTCCATACATGTGGATCTATTGTATGAGATTCTTCTTCATGATTTTCTTCACTATGTTCATCTTCATGTTCTTCATCATGATGTTCTTCATCATTTTCATGACTTTCTTCTTCATGTTCATGATTATGTTCTTCTCATTCTATAAGATTAATTCATTCAGCTACTTTAATATAATTATTATTTTCATTTAAAGCTTTTTCTAAAAATCAATCTATGTGTTCTAATCATAAATATACTATTAAATCAGAATCTTGTATTTGAACCATTTGATTAGCTTTCATATCATATCAATGTGCACTTACTCAAACTGGAACTAGAGAACTAGCATTTACATAATCTCAACCTATATAGTTTGAAATTGAAGCTAAAGGGATTATAGAAGTAGTTATATTTATTTTTTTATTTTCGACTTCTTTATTATTATCTTCTATTTTTGCTTGTTGTGTACAAGAACTAAGAAATATTAAGGCAATTAAACTTAAAATTATTTTTTTCATTTTTAATTATTATTAATTTATAAACTATATAAACCACTTTGGTAAATTATCCTCAAATTCTGACCATTTTTCTGGATTATTCATTTCTTCATCAGTAACTAATGCATAATCTAATAATTTTTCTATTTCTTGATTATCCATTTTTACTCATATAACTACAAATTCATTAGTTCTATCTCAAAATCTTTTTCATACATACTCTTTTTCATACTCCATATTTTGAACAGGGTCGTAAGCAATTCTTTCTTCTCTAGAAAAACTTGCCATCCATCTTCACATAGCATCAAGTTTTATACTTCAACCTGCCAAACTCCAGTTTCATGCATAATCATTTCTAGAAGCAATCCATACTAATCATTTTGATCTAACTACTCAAGGCCATGTTTTATTTATGATTTCTAAAAATCTTTCTGGATGAAAAGGTTTATATCTTTTGTATACAAATGATGTAATTCAATATTCATCAGTTTCAGATACATGAGTGTGATGTCATCATGACTCTAATTCTTTTATCCATAATGGACTCATAGTAGCTTTATCATAATCAAATAGTTTAGTATCAACTATTTCTGATATATCTACTTTAGAATTAGTTGTTTCTATGATTTTTGCATCTGCTTGTAATCATCTTATAATTCATTTAATATATTTTAACTCTTCTTTTGATACTAAGTCACATTTATTAAGAATAACTATATTACAAAACTCTATTTGTTCTACTATTAAGTTAACCAAAGGCCTATCATCTTCATCGCTAAGTCATATTTTTATATCAGCTAGAGTTTTATCGCTTCAAAATTGGTCTAAAAAATTATAAGCATCAACTACTGTAACCATAGAATCTAATTCTGCCCATTTAGTTAAATCAACACCTGTTTCTTCATCTATATAACTAAAAGTTTGTGCTACAGGTACTGGTTCTGAAATACCAGATGATTCTATAATTAATGCGTCATATTTTCCTTCTTTGGCTAATTTTTCTACTTCTATAAGTAAATCTTCTCTAAGTGTACAACATACACATCAGTTATCCATTTCTACTAACTTTTCTTCTGTTTTTGATAGGTTATTTCAATTTTTTACTAGGGTTGCATCTACATTTATTTCTCACATATCATTAACTATAAGAGCAACTTTTTTATCTCATCTTTGTTTTAATATATGGTTTAATAGAGTTGTTTTTCATGCTCATAAAAATCATGATAACACTGTAACAGGTATTTTTTTCATTTTTTTGTTTTTTAATTAATTATATACATTTTTTACAAGTTCATACAATTCATATATTGTGTTGTTTTATCTCAAATCATAGTTTTTTTGCTTCTTCAAATATTTGATTACAAATTTTATCTGAATGGAAGCTAATTATATCATTACAATTACTACATTTCATGTGCTCATGATGATGATTGTGGTCGTTTAATTCATAAGTACTTGTATTATCTCATATATCTACTTTTCTAATAACTCAAATATCTAAAAATAAGTTTAGAGTTCTAAAAATACTAGATCTTCATATGTTTGAAAAATTCTTAGTTATATCGTTATATGTAAATAAATGTTTTGTTTTTAAAAAATTAAAAATAGCTATTCTCTCAGGAGTAACTCTGTTTTTATTATCTTTTAAAATTTTTTCTATATTCATATTATTGGGACTTAGTGTCAATAAATAACTTTTTAAGTATATTTATTTTTTATTTTAGTCAATAAAAAAGTTAAGATATTTAAATCTTAACTTTTGTATTTTCTTATTACAAAATCTATATTTTCAATTTCTTGAACTATTTTATTTCTATCTAGATTATCTTCTATTTTCTTTAGCTTTTGTTTTAAATTAGATTTTTTTCTTTTTAATTTTAATAAAGATTTTTCCAATTTTTTTTCAGATAAACCAAAAGATTTATTAAACCAATTTTTTATCTTTTTTGTATTTTTTAATTGTGTAATATTATCACTTATATCATTATTAAATATTATTTGAGAAACTTCTAATAAATCATCAAATATTTCATTTTTATAGTAACTATCATTCATTAATGATGTTGCCATTTCGTTTGTTATAAGGTTTTTTCTTATTAGTCTATCTATTTCTCAGTTTGCTATTATATCATTTTTCTTTAATGATTTTTCTATTCTAGCTATAATTAATAATTTTTCCTCATTTTTTGTAGAATCACTTAATTCTTGTATTAGTTGTAATAATTCAAATAAGTCCAATAATATTTTTTCGTATTGTTTTTTTATTTCATTATTTTTTGACTTTAGATATTTTTTAAGGTTTTTTTGCATATGTTTTATAGCTTTTATAACCTCTGCTAAATTTCTATTTGCTAATTTTATATCATAAAAATTATTGTAGTATTTTTCTGAATTATTAGATTGAGCTATAGTAGAATAATTAATTATTTCTGAATATAGGAATTTAATTTTTCTATTATATAAATCATCTATTTCTTCTGCTTCTATAACTTTTATTTTATCTTTTATATCTTCAAAATTATATCATGATTTTATATCTTCTTTGTTTAATCATAAGCTTTCTAATACTACACTTATAGTATTTTGATACAAATGCCTTGTTTCTTTTATAAGAGATATAATAGCTGTATCAGGGAACTCAAATACTGCTTCATTTAAATATTTATTTGTATATACATTTTGGTTTTCTTTTTTATCAGGAAATACTTTTGTAATAAATTTTATCAATTTAGGCAATAAGGGAACTATAAAAATTGCTCAAACTATATTAAATAGTGTATGAAAAATTGCTAGTTTAAGTGTATAGTTTTCAGCTCATATTCCTAAAAAGTTTGCTATAATATCTACTACTCATGTAATTTGAAATATAAACACTATAAATAATACTCCTGTTATACTTTTAAACATCACATCCGCTAAAGCTAGTCTTTTTCAGTTAACATTAGCAGTTATTGATCATATAACAGCAGTTATTGTTGTACCTATATTTGCTCATATAACTAATGCTAAGGCATTCTCATATGTTACTTGTCATGTTGCTAGGGCAGCAATTACTAATATTATAGTTGCATGACTTGATTGCATAACAATTGTAGCAATCATTCATATTAATACATATATTAATACTCATACAAATCAAGTCATTGCAAAATCTATTAGATTAATACTACTTTGAAATGATTCAAATCATATTTTCATATAGTGAATTCACAAAAACAAGAATCATAATCATGCTAATATGTTTCACATTCATTTCATGACTTGTTCTTTTCTAAAAGAAAAAATAAGTCAAAATACTATCATTGGCATAGCATATGCTCATATGTTTACTTTCATTCAAAAACCTGCTATTAGCCATGCTCAGGTAGTTGTTCATATATTAGATCATAATATTATTCAAAGTGATTGTATAAGAGTTATTAGCTCTGCACTTAAAAATGATATAGTTAAAACTGCAACTAAAGAGCTAGATTGCATAGTAGAAGATGCCACAAATCAAAATAACATACTTTTCCATGTTTTATTTGTACTTTTTTGTAGAATTTTTTCCAATGTTCATCATGTAAAAGCTTTGAATCATTGTTGTAAAAACATCATTCAAAATAAAAATATCGCTACTCATGCAGATATATCTTTAAAATCTGGACTAATCCAAAAACCATATGATAAAACAGATAAAATAGCTATAAAAAATAGCCTATTAAATATATTCTTAAACATTTCTTCTTTTTTCTTAATTAATAAAGTCTTAATATATTAAAACATAAATAATTATATATGTCAATAAATTGAATATAATATTAATTTAATTTTACTAAATTTTTTAAGATATATGTGATTAAGCTATTTATAGTTTTATAATCATTAAATATATTGTATTTTTTATTGATATGTTTTAAATAAAAAATACAATAATATAAATATATATTAATTAAATACTATGAATAAAAATATACTTTCATTTGATTCAAATAAATTATTTATTTCAAAGTTGTTGATAATTTTATTATTTGCTGTTTTGGCTTATTTGTTATTTAGTATTATAAATATAATATTTATATTATTATTTTCTATATTTATAGTTGTATTATTTTCACCATTTTTGAATTTTTTAAATAGATACAAAATAAATGATTTCTTTTGAATGATAATTATATTTTTTATAATTTCTTTACTTATATTTATATTTTTGTTTTCTGTAATACCACTTGTAGCTAATCAAGTTAGTTGATTTTTTGATTATTTATCAAAAAGTGTTAATTGATGGTTAAGTATTTATAAAGAATCAGGAGTATCATGATTTTGATTGCCTATTTATCTAGAAAATATAATATCAAAAATAGAAATAGAACAAGTTTTGAATTCTTTAAAAGATAATATATCACAAATATCTAAGTTTTTTGGTGATAATCTATCATGATTGATCTCTAGTTGAGCTTGAATTATTACTTGAGTTACATCAGTTTTATTTAATCTAGTTATGGTTTTTATATTTACTTTTTTTATAAGTTTAGAAAGAAAATCTATAAGAAAGTTTTTTTATAAAATAATACCTTATGATTTTTCAAAATACTTATTAAATAATGAAAAAGATGTTGTTTCTACTCTTGGTGAATGGTTTAAATGACAAATAATAATATCAATAGCAATGTTTTTTATAACACTTATTTCACTTTTTATACTAAAGTTATTCTGAATTGAAATAGAATGAATATTTACACTTGCTTTGATAGCTTGATTTATGGAGTTTATACCTTATATCTGAACTTTTATATCTCTTGCTATAGCATTATTGGTATGATTATGAGCTTGAGTTGAATGATTTTTCGCAATACTTATAGTTTATTTAATTATTCAACAAGTAGAGTGAAATATATTAATTCCATATATAATGTGAAAAACTTTGTCATTATCTCCATTTACAGTACTTATTTCTATGACAATCTGAGCTAGTCTATTTGGTATTATTTGAATAATATTTTCAGTTCCTGCAGCAGCAGTTATCCAAGTTTTTTTATGAAAATATTTAGAAACTAAAAAAACTATTATTAAATAATTAATTAAAACAAAAATGAAAAAGCCTATTATACTATTTTTACTTATTTTTTTATCATCATGTGTAGTTATAAATAATGATAATAGTGAAATAAGTGATATAAAAAATAAATTAGAAAAACAACAAGAAATGATTAATAATCAATCAGAAAAAATAGAAAAACTAGAAAGTATATCTGCTTGAAAAGCTGAAATCTATAATTCATGAAGCATTGTATATAAAGAAGAGAATAGTCTAACGAAAGAAGAAATAATAAAAGAAATTAAGCGTAAATTTGGTGTAATAAATACTTCAGAAGATCACTATATGAAATTATCAGCTACAACTTATTGAGAGACGAGTTGATGAAGTGAGATAATCTGATATTATAATCAAGATAATTGATGACATCTTGATAAAATAATCGAAAAATATTATTGAGATATGTGAAAATGAATAGTAGAGTATTATTTTTGGGACAAAGAATTATTTTTTGTTTTCTCTAGAGAAACTTACTATGATAAACCTATTACTTTTGATGATTTTAAGGTAGAATCTATAGTAGATAATCGTTATTATTTTAATAACTGACAACTAATTGAATGGATAAAACCAAATGCTATTCTTGCAGAAGAAGATGATGAATTCAAAGAAAAAAATGTTGAGTATTTTGTTCAAGCAGGTGAGTATAGAGAGTTTTTATTAGAACATTGAATTTGAGTGGATTAAAAATATTTTATAATTCAAAAATGATGAACTTATTAGAGAAATGAATACTAATGTGTGATATCTGAAATACAGACTTATGATTACTATGAGTTACATGTGATTATTTGTTTAGCGGTATGTGGTATTTTTCTTTCTTTTCATATATCACAAGTAATCTAATAATCATAATAATTATAAACCTTATATTATTATGATTATTCTTTTATATTCCATATAAATATATAAACAATAAAAAAATAGATTATTTTTTTATGCTTTTATTTTTATTTTCTTTATTTTTTTTGAATGCTAAATATATAATTTTTGTTATTATATTAGATATTATACTGTATTTTATTTGATATATTTTTAAAAAATATAATCATTTTAAAAAACTATCAAATAAACAACTTCGTTATTATTTTATGTATGCTAAATTTATTCCTATTTTAGGTTACTTATATAGTTTTAGGATATGACTTACAAATAAGCTTTCGGTAAGACAATTATCTACAGGAGTTATTATTTCAAGTATTAACTTAATTTTTTCTTTCATTATAATTTGATGATTTCTAAATAATATTGACTGGTTTTATCGTTCAGAGATTTTAAATGATAATTTATGGTGGCAGAACGAAAGGTTACTATATACTGAAATTTGACCTTTTTTAATAATATATTTTATTTGAATAATTTTATATTTCACTAAATTTTATTCAAAATAAAAAACCACTACTTTTAAAAGTAGTGTTTTTTTTTGATTTTATATTTTCCACTTACTGGTTTCTTGATATAGGTTATATTTTTCGTCTATATCTTTTTCTTTTTTTATACCTAATTCATTGATTATAACATTTTTAATTACCATAAAAGATTCATCTAGTGAAATTGGGTTTTTTGGAGGTTTGTTTTTAATTCATCAATGCCTAGATTCTAATCAAATAGCAGTAGAGTTTGCAGTATGTTTAATTAATTTTATTTCTGGGCTCTCTTTTATTCACATGCTATGAAAAATATCAGTTATCTTATATATATTATAAAATGTTATTCAATTTCATAAAATTATAAAAATTTCTTCATATTCTTTATTTCATAATATTTTTTTATATATAAGGCTTAATTTTAAGTTATCTTCTCCTTTAATATTAATATCTTTTTCTATATTTATATTATTATGTTGAATATATTTATTATTAATTAATTCTATATTTTTATGTTTTAAATTAAAAAATGAATATATTCAATTTATTAAATATAAATACTTTTCAATAATTTCCATTTCTGGTTCAAACATACTTTTTATACATAAATATAAATATTTTGTTTTATGTTCTTCATCTTCTTCACTGATATTTTGAAAATAAAATTCATTAGTTATAAAATATAATAATTCATATTTTATATTAACACTTTTAGCATCTATTTTATATTTATAAATATTCATTTTAATTTTATTAATCTATATTATATTCTATAATTTGAAATGAGTTATTGTTTCATTTATATATTTTATAAAAAATTTCTAATTCTTTTTTTCAATTTATTTTAGGTAAATCAAATTCATAATAGGGAGCTATTATATATGAATTAGTAGTTAATTTTTCTCAAGTGTTATCAGGTATATTAACTAAATATTTATATATATTATATTTTATTTCAGGTTTATAAACTTCTCATCAATTATCTTTTATTTTTATAACTAAATCAATTGGTAATTTTATATCATCGTATATAGTTATTTTTGGTATAGGTCACTCTATTCATGAAGTGAACATAGTACCTAATTGTTTTTTATCAAATGGATTAATAATTATTTTGTTATTATCATTTTTAGAATCTATTGTATACGAAATCTTATTTTCAATAAAGTTTCATTCTATACTAAGTAAATCATCACTATTTCATTTAAAATACTCTTCTGAAGCTCAATAAACTCATCAATAATCTTGAGTTTTTCAAAACTTTAATAAGTCTCATCTTACATTAATAATTCATTTTTTTCTTAACTCTATAAAGTTTTCTTTTCATAATTTATCAGAAATATCTTTTACTAATCAAGATAATCTTGGTATATCTATAGATAAATCATTATATATATAGCTAGTTTTTTTATTTTTTTCAATTTCTATATTGCTATCAAATTTTATAGAAATATCATCATTTATATACAATGGATATTTAGGGAAGCTTTCTATTGTAGTATCGATATAGTTTGCTAATAAGTTTGAAAATTGTAAGCTAAATATTATAAAAACTAATAAGATTTTTTTCAACATAATTAAAAGATTAATAAATATATAATTCAATTATAATTTTTATAATTATTTATCAATTTAAAAAACCACTACTTTTAAAAGTAGTGGTTTTTTTGTTTCACTTTTGGTACTCCTAAGGGGAATTGAACCCCTGTCTCGACCGTGAGAGGGTCGCGTCCTAGCCACTAGACGATAGGAGCTAAAATATTTAGCTTGTTTATTATATTCAAGTTTTTATAAAATCAATATTTTGATTTGATTATTTTAAAAAATTAATAGAATTGGAAAAAATTAAAACTAATCAAATTAATGAATAAAATCTTTGTAAATGTATCTAGATGATACAAAATGCATGATTATTATGAGTTTGCTTACAACGAATTGTATAAAAATAATTCTATAATTACATATGCATTTTTTGAAAGAAAAACTACAGATTTTTCTAAAATTGTTGAATTAAAAGAAAATGATTTTCTAAAAATATTTTTTTATGACTCTTTTAATGATTTACTAAATCAAATAAAAAATATAGATAATATATTTTATATAAATACTTTTGATGAAGTAATTGTTCCTACTGTACATGATTTAAGGTTGAATTTATGACTAAATGTTTCAACTCATTATGAATCTTTTAGAAAAAAAGATAAGCAAAGAGATATTCTATTAAAAAGCTATCCTGAAACAACAGTGAAGTATAAATCTATTGATTTGGATCAAGATATTGAAGATTATGCATATTATTTAGATTTTCCATATATTATTAAACCTAGTTCTTGAGTACAAAGCTCTTGAGTTAGTAAAATTAATAATATTGATGATTTAAAAAAATATATAGCAAATGCTAAAGACTTAGAAACAAATATGACAAATAGATGAATAGTTAATAATAACTATTTAATTGAGGAGTTTATAGATTGAGAAATGTATACTATTGTTTATTTTGTAAATAATGATTGAGAAATATTTTATTCTCCAGTTGTAAAAGTTAACTGAGCAGAAAAAATATGAATAGATGATTTTTTTAATTATGTTAGATTAAACTGAAAAATAATAGATTCAGAGCTTCCGATAGATATGGTAAAAGAATTTGTAGATAAACAAGTTAAAGCATTTTGAATAAAAAATACTTATATATTTCAAGATTTTAAATTAAACTCTAAATGAGTATTAAAAAATATTGAATTAAATGCTAGAATTTGAGGTTACAGGTTAGAAATGATGCAAAACTTATACGGATTCAATTTATTGGAGATGCCTTTGTGAAAAACATTGGAACCAAATTCTGATTTTTCTAATGCTGTATTTGTGTTTTATGCTTTATCAAAATGAATTTTTGATTGATATGATAATGAATTACTGTCTATGATTCAAAAATTAAAATCTTTTAGTTCTCTTAGATTATCAAAACAAAACATAGGGAATATGTATTGATCTACAAAAGATTGATTTTGAAGTTTAGCTGCTGTAAGATTAAAAAATAATGATTTAGATATTTTTAAATCAGATTATTTATTTTTAGAAAAAAATTATAAAAATTTAATCAAAATAAAAAACTAGGAATTATCCTAGTTTTTTTGAATTATGCTAATTTAGCAGCAACATCTTCTTTAGTCATACCATCAATATCAGTAGTAACTCAAGTAGCTCTAGCTGTACCTCTAACAATCATCATAGCACCTGCTAAGTCAATTGCATTTAAGTCTGGCATTTTTTCTTCAGCTATTTCTTTAACTTGTTCTAAAGTTAAGTTACCAACTTTATCTTTTTGTGGTACACTTGAACCTGATTTTAAGTTTAATTTACTTTTTATTAAAGTAGACATTGGTGGTTGTTTTACGATAAAATCAAATGTTCTATCTTCATAAACAGTAATAACTACTGGTAATTTAACACCCATTCTATCTTTAGTTTGGTCGTTGAATTTAGTTGTAAATTCTTGGATAGGTACTCCGTATTGACCTAATGCAGGACCAACTGGAGGAGCTGGATTAGCTTGTCCTCAATTGATTTGTAATTTAATATATCCTTTAATAGCTCATGCCATAATATCTTTGATTAATATTTAAATATTTTATTTTGTTTTATATAAATAATATGTTTTATTATTTAATTAATAATTGATTTTGTTTAGCTTTCGGGAAAAACTTAATCTAATTATTATAATAAAAGTAATATTATTTTCTAGAAGCTCGCAAATTATATAAAAAATATTAAATAAATCAAGTTTAATTTATACAATTATTTTTATTTATGTTAAAATATAAATGAATATAAAATAATTAATAATTTAATGAGCACAAATGATATAATTACTTATGATAAAGTATGATTTGATTGATATAAATATATAGATATGCAATCAAATTCTATTTTGGATAGGATGGAAAAATTTGAAAATAGACTATATTTAGAAATAGGTTGAAAGTTTTTATATGATCCACATGCATCAAGAGTCTTACCATGATTTTTTCCAGATTCTAAAAAAAGAATTTTCTCAAAAATAAAAGAAAAAGCTGATGTTATTTTTTGTATAAATGCTATTGATTTAAAATTAAATAGGCAATTATCAAGTGATGATATAAGTTATAATGATTATTGTTTATCAATGATTGATGATATAAAGAATCAATTATGAATAATTTCATATATTTCTATAAATAGGGTTAATGATGATAACTTATCTTATGTAAAAGATTTTTCTAAATTATTAAAACAAAAATGATATAATTCATATTTTAGATTTGATATAAAATGATATCCAAATGATGTTAAATATGTTTTATCTGATTTGGGTTATTGAAGAGATGATTATATACCGGTAAATAAAGATATAGTATTAGTAACTTGAGCTGCAAGTTCTAGTTGAAAAATGTCTACTTGTTTATGACAAATATATCTAGAAACTATTGATTGAAAAGATTCTTGATATGCTAAATATGAAACTTTCCCAATTTGGAATTTGCCACTTGATCATCCAGTTAATTTGGCTTATGAAGCAGCAACAGCTGATATATGAGATTATAATGTTATAGATAGTTATCATAAAGATGCATATAAAATGCTGAGTGTTAATTATAATAGAGATATTGAAGCTTTTGATATAGTAAAAAAATTATCAGTTGAATTTTTAGAAGAAACAAATTTTACTAATAAATATAAATCACCAACTGATATGTGAATTAATACTGCTTGATTTTGTATTTTGGATGAAGAAATAGTAAAAAAAGCTTCAATAGAGGAAATAGATAGAAGAATAAATTGGTATAAAAAAATAATAGATAGATGAAATGGTTCAAATATATGGTTAGAAAGATGTAATAAATTAAAATCTAGATTAAAATAAAAAGATGAAATTTATTTCATCTTTTTTTATAATTTTACTTTTTCAAATATTGTTTTTTGTGATTTATAATATGTATCTACTACTTTTGCAGTTAATAAGTCTCACCATACATTTACAGCAGTTCTAAACATATCTAAAACTCTATCAACAGCTAGTATTATCATAATTGCTTCAACTGGAAGTCAAACACTTAAAAATACAGTTGTTAATATTAATATTCATGCTCAAGGAATTCATGCAGCTCAAACAGAAGCAAGTATTACTATAGCAGTTATTGTTATTTGTTGCATTATACTCATATCAATTCATAAAACTTGAGCTACAAATATAGCTACTCATGCTTGGTATAATGCTGTTCAATCCATATTTACAGTAGTTCATATGGGAAATGTAAAATTTACTACTTCTTCGCTTAATTCGGCTTTATTTTTTGCTACACTCATAGACAATCACATTGTTGCACTACTTGATGCAGTTGAAAATCAAACTAATATTGCTTCTTTTACTTGTAATAAATATTTATAAGGATTAAATTTTCCTATAAAATGTCATAACAAAGGTAAAGATATAAAAGCATGTATAAATAATGCTGCTAATATAACTAATACAAAAGGCATTAAGTTTATCATTGATTCAACTCAGTTTTCTTTTACTACAACTGATACTATAGCAAAAACTCAAAGGGGAGTAAGTTTAATAACAAATTCTATAAATTTTAAAATTCAATCATTTATTCATTTAAAGACCTTTTCTACTGCATCAATTTGGCTACTTTTTTTAGTTGCTAAAATAGCTATTCATAATATTATTCACATTACTACTATTTGCATAGCATTAAAGTTTACAAATGATTCAATTATATTTTCAGGAATAATTCATTGAATAAAACCTCAAAAACTTAGTGCTTCTACTCATGCAGAATTAAATCATTCCTCAAATCAAAATTCTACTCATTTTCAAGGTTTGAATATGTTCATCAAAATTAGAGATACAGTTATAGCTATTGTAGTTGTAGCCATATAGTATATAAATGTTCTTGCTCATATGTTTCATAATTTTTTGAAATCTCATAATCATAAAACGGCAACAGTAACTGATAAAAATAATAGAGGTCAAAGCATTGATTTTAATAATTTCATAAATGCATCTCACATCCATGATATATATTCAACAAATTGAGGAAAATTAATTCAAAATATAATTGCTAAAATTAATGCACTTACTACCTGTACTTCAAGTCTTTTAAAAAAGACTAGTGTTTTAGACATTTTTTATTTGTTATATTTATAATATACTTTCATCTTAACATATCTAATTTTATAAAACAAAAAAAGATAGAAAAAATCTATCTTTTTGTATTTGGGTTTGTGTCTATAACTTGAGATTCATAATAACTTGCTACAACCTGTATTCATACATGTTCAGTTCAGGCAAAAAATAATCATTGTCATACTGCTGCATTTAGTAGTATATATTTTTCTTGCTCTGTTAATTTATATATATTTTGAAGTACATCAATAGAAGCACTAGATTGTTTTAATAATAATTGTACTGAAGAATTGGTCATAATTGGTTTACCATAAGGACTTCATACGAAATCTTCAACATCTTGAGTAATAGTTGTAATTCATAAGTTATATTTTCTAGCTCTTTTAACTAATCAAAATAAGAACTTAGCAGAATCTTCATGTTGCATAACATTCCAAGCTTCATCTACAACTAATAATCTTTTTTTATTACTAGATCTAACTTTATTCCATATATGATTAAGTATAACATACATGGCTATAGGTCTCATCATATCATCAAGATCTCTAACAGAGAATACTTGTAATCATTCTCATAAATCTACATTTGTTTTTTGAGAAAAAATTCAACTAAATATACCTATAGTATATTTTTCCATTCTTTTTACTAGTCCTGATGCTCAATCCATTGTTTCTAAAACATCTTGTAGATCTTTCATAGTAGGAATATCTTTTCCAATAATATCATCATCATCAAGAGTTATTCCTTTTAAACTATATGTTGTTATTATTGCTTTTTCCATTATAGAAGCTTCTTCAGCTGACATTTTACCAAGCATTAAATTCATAAGTCATAAAAGATTTATAACAGCACTTCTTAATAAATCTCAAGGTTTTTCATCTTGGTCTTTTAATCATAATGGTAAGTCAAAAGGATTAATTCTTTGATTTGAATTTAGTGAAACATCTAAATAACTACCTCATACTTTTTCTATAAGTGTTTTATATTCGTTTTCAGGATCTATTACAATTACATCAGTTCAAAACATCAAACTTCTAAGTATTTCTAGTTTTACAGCAAAAGATTTACCTCAACCAGATTTAGCAAATACTGTCATATTTGCATTTTCAGTTTTGAATCTATCAAATATAATAAGTGAATTATTGTGAGTATTTATTCAATAAAGAATTCAATCATCATGACTTAGAGTACTTGAAGAAAATGGAAATGTAGTTGATAGTCATCATGTAGAAATATTTCTGTATACTCATAACTCATCTTTACAAAAAGGACCAGTAGAAATAAATCATTGTTCACTTCTTAAAAATGCTTGTTTTTGTAGTACATTTCTACCTGCTAATATTGTTTCAACATCTTTTCAGACTTTATCTATTTGTTCATCACTTTCTCCATATATAGTTATATATAGTCATAGGTGAAAATACTTTTCTATTCATCTAGTTAATTTTTGTCTAAGTTCTTCTACATCTTGTATTTGAGCTTCAATTGCAGGGTCATTTAATAAACCTTTTTCAGCATTAATACTTCTTTCAGAATAAAGTTGAGTTAATCTCTTTTTCAAATACTTTTGAACAAAAGCAGATTCAATAGGGTAGACAAAAAGACTCATATCAAACTTAATATCCCAATTTATGATTGGAGATAGCCAGTTTCATTCTAAAAAATTTGGGTAAGCATATATGAAAAATGTTTTTGCTATAGTATTATTTATCTTAACTCTATCTTGACTAACTTTCATAAAAGCAGGAGATATTATGTCTTTTATATAAGCAAGGGCAGCTTTATATTCTTTTTCTGACTCTAATAACTCTTTAGATTCATCTACTTTTTTAGTAGATTTTTCATCTTTTTTTATTTTGTTATATCAGTAAGTATCTCAAGTAATTCTTTGTTTCACAAGGTTTATTATTTTTTCTTGTTTGTCCACTATGATAAAAGTAAATATATAATATTTTGTTTTATTTTAGTTATTAAAAAAAAAATGTAAAGATAGATGTTTAATACTGACTTTACACTTTTAAAATTATAATTTAAATAAAAAACTAGATTTTTAAAAATCTAGTTTTTACCAATTCCATTCAGTAATAAAATCTTTTGGTATTTCATCACTAAAATCTTGTTCTTTATTATATCAGTCTGGTTTATATTGTATAACAGCCAAAGTAACATCATCTAATTGTATATGTTTATATCACATAAATTTTGATAAACTTTTTGTTATTTCGTTGAAAACACTTCTAGCAGATTTGTATTCTTTTCATGGTACATTAGGAGCCTTATTTATTGTTTCTTCTAATCTATCTTCTCAAAATATTTGTTCAGTTCAATCTCTAGCAGGTCTATTTATAGCTTCTGTTATTCAATCAGAGTATAAAACAGCTATATCTCCTGGCTCAAAACTTATTTCTTTATCTTTTAATAATTTGCTTGAATCTCTAATCATTCAAATAGCTACTCATCATGATTTTATTCTAAATGTTTTTCCTAATTTGTGTTTGTAAATCATCAAATATTCATGTCATGCTCAAGTCATGAATAATCTTTTTTCTTTTTCATTCCATCTTACTAAAAGCATACTCATAAGTAAATTTGCTTTTACTCTAGGTTTAATTATCTCATTTGTTTTTGATAATATCAATGATCAAGATTTGTATACTTTTGAAAATCAACTAACTAATGCATTTACCATTATCATTATAAATCATGCTCAAACACCATGTCATGTAGCATCTCAAACATAAATATAATAATTATCATCTTGTTGTATTATATCAAAACTATCTCAACCAATTTCTCATGCAGGTTTTGATTTTGCTACTACTTCTAGGCTAGGAACATCAGGTAGTTTCTTTTTTAGCATTTTTCATTGAATTTCTTTACCTAATTCTACTTCTCATTTTATTTCTTTACCATGTATGAATTCATCTTTAATATTTTTTAAAGTATTTAGTGTCTTAGAGAAGAAACTTGTTATATAGTTTATGTGAGAGTTATCTGATTTTTCAAATGTTATTTTGCTTTCTTTTAGATTTCAGACTAAAAATTTTTTTATAGTTAATTCTAATTGTTTTATGGGATTGTGGAAGTATCTATTTATTAACATCATTATAACTAAAAAGTATATAACTGATATAAGTATAAATATAACTAATTGGTTAATATCAGATACATTTTTTATAATTTTTGGGAACAAGAAAAAAGCCACTGAATTACTTATCAGAATCAAAAATAGAACTGCCTGAAATATTGTATAAAATGACTTCATATTTTATTAATTGTATAATAAATTATTTTAAAAACTAATATAATGATAATATATATTTTTATAAAAAGCAAAAAAAGACTAAATTAATTTCAATAAACACTATTTCTACTAATTTATAAGTTAAAAAACTACTTTTTAACATTAATTAATTAACTTGTTTTGATAAAGATATATTGCTAAATATAATTTATAGGACCTAAACATAGGTAATAAATAAATAAATCTTGGTTTTAAGCCAAAAAATCTGTATAAAAAAATTGAACAATATATTTTTTAATGTAATTTATAATGTGATCATCTAACACGATAACTACAATAGATATATGAAGTTCTAAAATTAGAACTATTATATGATATTTTGATAAAGAAAGAAATGACGACTTTAATATATTAGGTGTTGGTATTTCAAGTTCTACAGCAATGAGAAAATGAAATATACTTGATATGGAAGAATTCAAAAAAAATCTAGATTCATCACTAGAAGAAGCTGAAAAAATGGCTTGAGAACATGTTTCATGAGCTTATGTTTCATTTAACTCTTCAAGTTTTGAGGTTATAAGAAGTAAAGGTATTATATCTATTTCAGGTTCAGAAGTTTCAGAAGAAGATATAGAAAGAGCCTTAGATAAAGCAAAAAGCTGAGTTGATATGCCAAATAAAGAAATACTAAAAGTAGTTCCTGAAAACTTTGTTGTTGATTTAGAAGAATGAATTAAAAATCCTGTATGAATGACTGCTAGAAAATTAGAAGTTGTTGCTAATATTTTTTCTATGAATCTAAATGTTTTAACAAATATTAAAAAGGCAGTTAGTGATATAGGTATTGAAATATATGATATCTATCCAAATCTATTATCAAGTCCTGAATGAGTTTTAACTAAAAGACAAAAAGAGTTAGGAGTTGTTTGTATAGATATTTGAGCATCTACTACATGAATAACAGTTTATGAAAATTGAGTATTACATTTTTCAACTATAATTCCTATTTGATGAGATAATGTTACAAATGATATAGCATTATGATTGAGAACATCTACTTGAGTTGCAGAAAAAATCAAACTTGAATATGCTGAACTTGATTTAGAAAATAGAGATTGATTTACAGATAGTGAATTTGATCTTTCAGAATTAAATATGTGAGAAGAATGAGTAGTTTCTAGAGAATATTTATCAAAAATAGTTACTGCTAGATATGAAGAGATATTTCATTTTGTTAGGGAAGAACTTAAAAAAATCTGAAAAGATGGTATGCTTCCAGAATGAGCTGTATGTGTATGATGAGCTTCAAAAATGAAATGATTTGTAGAGTCAGCTAAAAAATGATTAAGATTACCTGTTTTTATAGGATTACCTGTATCACAAGATGACTTAGTTGATGCTTCAATATCAGATCCAGTTTTCTCTGCAGTTATTTGAACAATGATATTTTCAAATATGTATTGAAATAACTGACCAATGTTTTCTATAAATATTGCTTGATTTATAGAATCTCTAAAAAAATTATTCAAAAAATTACTACCTTAAATTTTATATCTAACAAATAAAAAAATATTATGACTACTAGAAGAGAAGATAAATTAAAAAATCTTTTATGAGGTAACCAAGATACAGGTCCTCAAGAAATTAAATTAAACAATACAATATCACCAGTTGCAAAAATAAAAGTTGTATGAGTAGGTTGAGCTGGGCAAAATGCTGTTAATAGAATGATAGAATGAGGTTTAGAATGAGTAGAATTTGTTTCTATTAATACTGATACTCAAGCTTTATATAATTCTTTAGCTCCAACTAAATTAAATATCTGAAAAATTATAACAAATTGATTATGAGCTTGAGCTAATCCAGAAATTGGTAAAAAAGCTGCAGAAGAATCAAGAGAAGAAATTAAATCTACTCTAGAAGGAGCAGATATGATTTTTATTACTTGTGGTTTAGGTTGAGGTACTGGTACTTGAGCTGCTCCAGTTGTTGCTGAAGTTGCAAAAGAATTATGAGCTTTAACTGTATGAATAGTTACAAAACCATTTAGTTTTGAATGACAAAATAGAATGAGTAAATCTTTAGATTGATTTACTAATTTAAAAGAAAAAGTTGATACTCTTATAACAATTCCTAATGATAAAATTTTATCAATTATTGATAAAAAAACTCCATTATTAGATGCATTCTCAATAGTAGATGAAATTTTAAATCAATGAGTACAAGGTGTTTCTGACTTAATTACTCAACCAGGTTTAATTAATGTTGACTTCGCTGATGTTACTTCTGTTATGCAAAATGCTGGTTCTGCATTAATGGGTATAGGTTATGGTAGTGGTGAAAATAGAGCTACTGAAGCTGCTAGATCAGCTATAGACTCTCCATTATTAGAACTTTCTATAGCTTGAGCTAAATGATTGTTATTTAATATTACTTGAGGTACTGATTTATCAATGTTTGAAGTTGATGAAGCTGCTAAAATTATTACTGAAACTGTTGATTCTGATGCTAATATTATATTTGGTGCAACTATCAATGAAGAATATAATGGTGAATTAAAAATTACTGTAGTAGCAACTTGATTTGATGAAGAATCAAATAATCAATATGCTTGAGAATCTAGTAGACCATTAAAAACAAATCCATTTGGTAGAAAACCTGTAACTGATTCTAGAGTTACACCTTCTGCTCCTCAAACTCCAGCTACTCCTAAACCAGAAGATGATTTAGATGTTCCAAGTTTTTTAAGAAAAAAAATGTAATTTTATAAAAAGAGGCTTTTAAAGCTTCTTTTTATTTGACTTAAAAATAAAAATTATTTATAATATATGTGTACATTATTGTACAAAAAAAATAAAAGGAGTTTTTATGCTCAAAGCAAATAAACCATATTATGGGTATAAAGTAAAAAGTGTTTCTTTCGGTAGAGTTGTTGTTGCAAAATCAGATGCACATGGTGGTGAATCTACTTGTGATATGTCAGTTGAAACTTTTGTTAAAGACTTTGGTAAAAAACCAGTTGCAGGACAACCTGTCGTTAGCTAAAAAGCAGAATTTATAAATTCTGCTTTTACTTTTTTGTAAAATATCTATTGCAAAAAAAAATAAAACAATATAATAATATTTGTAATTAAGACAACCAAAGGCGGGGATTTGCATAGGCAAGTTCTCGTTTTGTTTTAAAATTATATATTAATTAAAATTAATTATGTTAGATATAAAACAAATTAAACAAGCTGTAAATCTTATATCAAAAGAAAAAAATATAGCTCAAGAAAAACTTATAGAAATAATAGAAGCTGCAATAAAAACAGCATATAAAAAAGATTATGGTAACAGAGATGAAGAAGTTAATGTAAAAATTGATTTAGAAAATGAATCTTTAGAAATAACTTTAGAAAAAACTCTTGTTAAAGAAGTAACTAATCCTGCTTTGGAAATTAGTTTTGAAGAATTATGAGATGATGCAGAAGGTTTTGAAGAATGAGATACTGTAGAATTAGATGTTACTGAAGAAATTCAAAACAGTGATTCAGCAGAAAGTTTTGGTAGAATCGCATCACAAGCTGCTAGACAAGTTATTATTCAAAAAATTGGTGATAGTGAAAAAGAAAAAATATATGAGTTGTTTGAATGAAAACAAGGTGATGTTATAAATGTAAAAATTGAATTAGTAGAAGGTTCAAAAGTTATATTTGATTATCAAGGTAATCAAATTATATTACCAAAATCAGAACAAGTTTCTAGAGATAATTATGTTGCTTGAGCTAGATTTTACTTATATGTTGCTGAAGTTTCAAAAAATGAAACATGAGCTCCAAAAGTTATATTATCTAGAAAAAGATCTGAATTAGTATCTGCTATATTTGAAGAAAATGTTCCAGAAATAGGTGAAGGGATTATTAATATAGATAAAGTAGTTAGACAAGCATGAATTAAAACAAAATTACTTGTTTCTAGTAATTATGATGAAATTGATCCAGTTTGAACTCTTATAGGTCAAAAATGAATGAGAGTTAAAAATGTTATGGAAGAGTTAGGTTGAGAAAAAATAGATATTATTGCAAATTTGTGAGATATGAGTGAAGTTATAAAAAAATCACTTTCTCCAGCAGAAGTTCAAAAAGTAATAACTGATGACGAAGAAAAAACAGCTATTGTATACATAGATTCATCTGAAAGAGCTAAAGCTGTTTGAAAGAATGGTTTAAATGTAAACTTAGCATCAAAATTAACATGATATAGAATATCTATAGAAGATATTCAAGCACAATAAAAAGGACTATAAAAAGTCCTTTTTATTTTTATTTGAAAAAAAACATATTATTTTTATAATAAGTTTAGTTATAATATAAATAGTTATACTATGAAAGTATTATTTTTAAAACATGTTATAAATGTTTGAAAAGAATGAGAAATAAAAGAAGTTAAACCATGATATGCAATTAATATGTTATTTCCAAAAGGTTTAGCTATAGAGCTCACTCCTGAGGCAGAAAAGAAACATAAAGAAAAAATAAAAAAAGAACAAAAACATAAAATGGAGCTTATAGAAAATAGACATAAGATTTCAGAAGAGTTAAATTGAAAAACTTTAGAATTTACTCTGAAAACTCTTAATAATTGAAAAGTTTATTGATGAATATGAGAGAAAGATATTATTGATACTATAAAGAAAAAATACAAAATTGAGCTTACTAAAAAACATATAGATCTACCTGATGGACATTTAAAAAAGCTTTGAGAGCATCAAGTTTTTATAAAACTAGGTAAAGATGCAATGGCAAAATTGAAAGTACTTGTTAATCAAGAATCATAATGTATTTATCTATAGATTTATGAGATAAAAGATGTTGACTAGCAGTTTATGTTGAGGGTATAGTTATACCAAAAGAAATAGTAAATAGAGTAGCTTTAGTAGATACTATAAAAAAACATATAAAATCATATAATGTTAAAACAATAGTTGTTTGATTACCATATGATTTATATAATAATGATACAAAACAATTAGATAAAACTAAGAAGTTTATTTCTAAGCTAGAAAATATTTTTCCAGATATAAAAATTGATTCTGTTGATGAAAGATTTACATCATTTGAAGCTGACTTAATATTGTCAGATATGTGAGTAAATGATAGACAATGAAAAAAAGATGCTATTTCTGCATCAATTATACTAGAATCTTATTTAAAAAAGATAAAAAGTTAACTAAACTTTGACATAAAACTACAAATATGATTTAATACTTGTAATTTAAAAATAAATAATAATTAACTATAATTTTATGAAAACAATAAAGGCTTTAATCAGTTTATTTATATTAAGTGTTTTTTCTATTAATTTAGCTTTAGCTTCTAATGTAGAAGATATTCAAGTTATTGATGATAAAAATATAACTGTTGTTTGATCTGATGATATAGTTTTCAAAGATGGTGAAGTATCAGGGGATGTTAGAGTTATAAAAGATGTAGAAGTTACATTTTCTCAAATTGATACTGCAGATTCTTCAAAAGTCTTATTAAACTTATGAAAAGAATTAAAAGCAGGAGAATGATATAACTTATTATGAGCATATGGTGCTGATTGAGATATGGATTTTTCAGTTAGTGAATCTGTTTCTTGAGAAATAGCTAATCTAGCTTATGATGAAAACTCAAAATCAATACAAAAAATAAATATATTAGATTCAAAAACTATTGAAATTTATTATAACTATGAAGTTACTTCTCAAATATTAGAATACAAAATATTATCTGAATTAAGAGTAGATTCTTTTTCAGCAAATGGAGATAACTTATTAAATGTAAAATTAGTTGATAGATTAGAAAAATCTAGTGATTATATGTTAATGTTATCTGACCTTAGAGATGTAGATTCTAATATATTAGAATTTGATGATTATTTATATGATTTTTCTACTACAAGTAGTTTAATTCAAACTATATCAGAAGAAGAAATAAAACAAGCAGTTGAAGAATTAACTACAGAAGAAGTTAGTGAAGAAACTTCTACAGAAGAAATAACAGAAGTTGAAGAAATTGCTTTAAATGCTGCTGAAAACCCAGAAGTATGAGCTGCAACTTGGTTTGTTATGTTACTTACTTTTATAGTATCAAGTGCTTATTTTATGAGAAATAAATTTACTAGATCATAATAAAAATAAAGACCTAAAAATATATATTTTTAGGTCTTTATTTTGTTATTTTTTTTCAATTATAGTATAATTATATTATATTTTTTACTTATATAATTAAATCTTATGACAAACAGTGTTATAAAACCAGACCATATAATGAAAGACCAACTTTTACAAATTATGATTGATAATGAAGGTAGTGATATGTATATTACTGCATGAACTCATCCTGCTATAAAAATTGGTTGAGATATTATTAGAATTGATGATTGATTAGATCCATTTACATGGAAAGATACTATGGAATTTGCTCAATCTATTATGACTGAAAAACAACATGATATATTAATAAAAACAAGAAATTTAGACTTTTCTTTTACTTTTTGAGAAAGAAGATTCAGAGCAAATATTTCATTTCAATTATCTAATTATATGGTAGTTCTAAGACTTTTGACTTCAGATATACCAAACATAGATAATTTAGGTCTTACAGATGTTTATAAAGATGTTACAAAAAAAGGACAAGGTTTGATACTTGTTACTGGTCCTACAGGTTCAGGTAAAACAACTACTCTTGCAGCAATGATTGATTATATAAATAGAACTTATAATAAACATATAATTACTATTGAGGATCCTATAGAATATGTTCACCCACATAAAAAATCTATTATGGAACACAAAGAAATAGGTAAAGATGTTCCTGATTATACTACTGCACTTACATGAGCGATGAGACAAAATCCAAATGTTATTTTATTTTGAGAAATGAGAAACAGAGAAGAAATGGAAATGGCTCTTAGACTTTCTGAAACATGACATGTAGTTTTTTCTACATTGCATACGAGAAGTGCTTATCAAACTATAACAAGAATACTTGATAGTTTTTCTTGAGAAGATAAAAACCAAATAAGAATGCAGTTAGCTGATTCTCTTATCGCTGTATTTTCTCAAAGACTTTTAAAAAGTAGTGATGGTACAGGGGTAGTATTAGCTAAAGAAATACTAGTAAAAAATTCAGCAATAGCCAATCTTATAAGAGAAAATGATTTACATCAAATTCCTTCAGTTATACAAATGTGAGCTAGAGAATGAATGCAATTATTAGAAACAGATATTATTTCATATATTCATAAATGAATTATTAGTGAAGATGAATGAATGAAATTTTCTAATAATCCAAAACTTATAAAAGAAGCATTAGCTTAGAAAATTAAACAAATAAAAAAACAAGATTTTTAAAATCTTGTTTTTTTATTTGTTTATATATTAGTTGTTATATAAATCAGGAAGAGTAGGTGTAGTTCAAATTATTGGATCACCATTAATTAATTCATTGTTAGCAGTATCAGATGCAGCTGATATTAAACCATTTGCTGTTGTACCTGAAGCTGTATAGAATGTACCATTAACTCTTGATTTTTTAATATCATTTTCGATAATTTGACCAGCTAATTGGTAAGCTTTAAAATCAGGAGATGTAACCATAGCAAAAATATAATCAGCTTGTTCATCAGTAGTACCTGGTTTTATACCATTAGGATCTTTAAAATCTTCACCATTTTGTTCTACTGCAGCAAAATCAACATTACCAACAGCATAAGTAACTCCAGAAGCAGTATTATTTAATGCTATATTTTTTGGTCAAAAAGTTGATGTTACATCAACTGCATTATTTGATGAAACATTTGTATTAGCTAGTAATACATCAGCTAATAAAACACTATTTCTAGTAGATGAAGTTTCAATTGCAGAAGCAATGTTTCTTAAGTCAGAAGTAACTTTAGAGTTTTTAGCTTCACCAGTATATCCTTGTAAAGATATAAAAGCTATTGTACCAAGTATAGCTAATATAGTAATAACTACGATAAGCTCAACCAAAGTAAAGGCTTTATTTGTATTTCTCATTTACACAATATTTTAAAAAATAAAATACAAAAATAAATTTTTAAGTTTATTGTCTTCTTAGACAAGCTATATTCTACACTTTTTGTATGATATAATCAAATAAATTTTTATAATTTACTAGACTTGTTAGTAAAAAATTTTTTAATTATATATCATAATATAAAAAAATAAAAAATCTAGTATTTACTAGATTTTTTATTATCCTTTTGCGATTTCTCACATTTCAAAGAAAGGAGACATTATACCTACTACAATAGTACCAACTAAGGCTCAGACTATTACGATAATAATAGGCTCCATCATACTAGACATGTTTCAAATATATCTTTTTAGTTCACCATTATAGTTATCTCATACTTTTTTTAGAGATCATGATAAACTTCATGTTTCTTCTCAAGTACTTACTACGTATGCGAATTCTTCCGGAAATAATTTATTTAAATATACTGACTCTTCATAATCAAGATTTAATCATAGAGATTTAGATATTGTTAATCATACCTCTACTTCATTTTTGATTCTTATTAATTCTTTTTTATATGCTAGATTTGGTACTACCTTACTAGCAGTTTTCATTGATTCTAATAATAAAACTCAAGAATCAAGTAATATAGTAAATGATTTTATAAAATATACTATATTAGATTGTTTAACTACATAACCAAATATTGGCATTTTTGTTGCTAATATAGCTAAACCAATTTTTCAAAAATAAGTTGATTTTAGTATTTTGAAAAAAGCAATAACAGCTACTACTCAAAATAATAGTTTTCACCAATCATTAACTATATAGTCAGAAACATTTACTATAAATTGAGTCAAAGCAGGTAAGTCAGCACCAGCTTTTGCAAATGATTCTGTTACTCTTGGTACAATAAATACCATCATAAATACAACCATGGCAAGAGTTAAAAACAATAGTATAGCAGGATAAATCATCGCTCATTTTACCTTTCATTTTAACTCTATATTTTCAAGCAAGTTTGTATCTAGTTCAGCTAATATTTTACCTAATTGTCATGTTTTTTCTCAAACTCAAATTAGGGAAGTAGTTAGTGGATCAAATACTTTTGGGTATTGATTCATAGTTTCACTCAAGCTTATACCATGATCAATATTTTCCTTCATTTCCATTCAAATCCTTTTTAGCATTGGATTTTTTATTTGTTTTACCAGAATTCAAAGTGCTCATTTTATATCAATTCATGAATTTACAAATATAGAAAATTTGTTTATGAATTGCCATAATTCCATTTTACTAACACCTTGAAATAAGTTGATTTCTATAGCTCATCAACCTGATTTTTTTCTGACTCATTTGTATTGAGCTTTCTTTGCTTCTTCAAGAAGTTCTATGAATTTCTTGTTATCAAAGTTTCAATACCTATCATAAAATTTGTTTCAAATAGCCAACATATTTTAAATTTTTATTAAATATTTCCGTCTTTCGCGATTATTTCTTCAACTTCGTTTATAACAGTTGTATAATCTCATTTTTTATATAATTCTTTTAATACATTATATTTATTTTGCATTTTTTGATTTTTTTGTTCAATTTTGTATTTTTTCTCATTTTCTATCGCTTTTCTTAAATAAAAATTGATTTTTTTATGAATATATCATTTTTTAATAAATCTTATTGCTTCTTCTTTTAGTTTTAATATTTCTCAAGTATAGTAAAGATTTTCTAATACTTTTAGTATTCTTTTTATTTCTTTTGCTTTTCTAATTTCTTCTAATTCTTTTTCTATTTCTTTTTTGGTTTTTCATTTTAACTTTTTAACTTCTTTATTATCTAATCATTCTTTTGCTTTTAAATCGTCTAAATACTTATCTTCTTCTGAAACTATATCTTTATTTGAATCTCTTCTAAGAATTATAAGAGTTGCATCATCTCCAAAATTACTTCAACCACCATATAGTTTTAAATCATTTATTAAATAATCATATATAACTCTAGGTCTTTTTTCATTTTCAGCTACTAGTTTAAAGTTTTCTATAAGTCTATTTATTCCATAAGATTCTCATTCTAAGTTTTTATTTTCAACTACTCAGTCACTATATGTAATAACAACATCTCAGTCATCTAGTTGTATATTTTTTACTTTTATTTCATTAGCATCTTTTATAATTCTAATTCAAGTTGCCAATCAACCTGGAATAATTTTTTCTACTTTATTTTCTTTTGCTCTATATACAAGAATTGGTTCATGTCCCATTCATACATATCCTAAATCATTTGATTTTTTATCTACTTCAAAAAATATTCAAGTAATAAAGTTTCTAGATTTTAAGTCTTGTTTTAAACCATTATTTACATTTAATACTATTTCTTTTAAATCTTTTTTAATATTTTCTTTAAACAACCTAGTAAGCATAGTTATAACAAAACCTGCCTTTATTCATCTACCAGTCGCATCTCATATAAAGAATTTATATTTATCTCATGTTTCTTCTATTCAAAAAGTATCACCAGATATTTTATCAGCTCATAATATTTTTCAGTATAAGTCATAACCAATCATTTTGTTTTTGCTTATTTCTTTTACTAATCATTTATGTATACTTTCTAATTTTCTTTCTGCAAGCTCATCATTTGCTTTACTATCTTCTTCTATCAAAAGATTTATTTCATCAAGAAGTTTTTTCCTTTTGATTTTTGTTTTTATATTTTTATAAAAATTTAGTTTTTTTAGCAAGTTCTTTGCAAAAGTTTTTTTATCATCTTTTTTACTATTTTTTTCATCATCTAGATTAGTTGTTTCACCTATAAGGTTCAAAGCTTCCATTCTAGCATTACTCCTGATTTTATCTTGTTCTAGTTTTCTTTGTTTTTCTATATTAAGTTGAATTTTTTTCTTCTGAGTATTATAAAACTTAATAACTATAGAATTTTCTTTGTTTTCTTCTAAGAATTTTTGTAAAATTCACATTGCTTGAACAGATTTTCTTTTTCAAATAAGAGTATCTATTTCATCTTTTATTTTTTTGAATCTTATTTGAAATCTATCTTTTTCTATTTTTTCTATATATTTTGCTTCTAGTTTTATTACTTTTTCTTTTAATTTTTTTATTTGAGCTTCTTTTTTTGAAAATTTTTTAGTTTCTGCTAACTTTATTTTTTCAGCTTCAACATCTCATTTTTCTCTATATAGTTTTTCTATATAGTTAGTCAAAGATTCTTTTTCTTTTAGCATTATTTCTTCAATAGCTTTTTTTGCTTTTGCCCACTCTGAAAGAGCAATATATATTTCTATTGCTTTTACTGCTCAATCAAATGCCTTTACATCAGCATTATTTACATTTTTTATTTTTTTTGAAAAACCAAACATTTTTATATGTATTATTAAATTAATTTAAAAGCTTCTTCTACAGTAGTTTGTCACATTAAAGCTTTTATTAACGCATCTTGTACAATTGTTACCATTCAGTGTTTTATTGCTAAATCTCTCATAGCATTAGCACTTTCTTTATTCAATATAAGTGGTTCTAAATAATCTCAAACTATAAGAACTTCATGTATACCAAGTCTTCATTTATATCAAGTTCAACTACATTTATCACATCATTTTCAATGATAAAATTTAGCATTTTTTATGTCATTTTCATCAAGTATAGGACCTAAAAATTCTTTTACTTTTTTCTTTTGTAGTTCTGATATTTTTTGTTCTTCTTTACAGTGAGGACATATCTTTTTTCAAAGTCTTTGACTTATTACCATTTTCATTGCTGAAGCTAGTAAGAATGGTTCAACTCACATGTTTATAAGTCTTTGTACTGTACCTGCTGCTGAGTTCGTATGTATTGTTGATAATACCAAGTGTCATGTTAGGGCAGCTTCTACAGCTAGTACTGCTGTTTCCTTATCTCTGATTTCTCATACCATTATGATATCTGGATCTTGTCTAACTAATGATCTAAGTCATGAAGAAAATGTATATCATATATCTGGTTTTACTTGAGATTGATTTACGAATTCTATATCATATTCGATAGGATCTTCTAGAGTTGATATATTTAATTCTAATGGATTAAAGTTTTTTAGTACTCAGAATAGTGTTGTAGATTTTCATGAACCAGTAGGTCATGCAACAAGCATTATTCAATATTTACTTTTAAGAGCTTCTCTTACTTTTTGTAGGTTTACATCTATCAATCAAAGAGCTTCAATATTTATTAGTGATTCATCTTGTTTTAGTATTCTCATTACTACCTTTTCTCAGTAACTTGTAGGTAGGGTAGAAAGTCTGATATCTATATTTTTTCATTCAGCTTCATAGTAATATACTATCTTTCAGTCTTGAGGTTTTTTATTTTCATCAATCTTAATTTTTGATAATACCTTAAGTCTTGTTACTACTGCTGAAATATGTTCTCTGTTTAGTTTATCTATGATCATGAAATCACCATCCTTACGGAACCTTATAAGTAAAAAATGTTCATGTGGTTCGATATGTATATCTGATGCTCATTTATCTATGGCCTGCTTAAAAATATTTGAAACATAACTTACTGTGTCTCAAATCTCTCTTTTTATCGGGAATTTTTCAATTTCTGCGATATTGTTAGCCATAAATTCCTTTATAATTAATATATAAATTTAGTGTATCACTTTTTTTTATAAAAATCATATATTTAGCATAAAAATATAGTTATTTTATATTGACAAATTCTTATAAAAATGTGATAAATAAAAAAAAGAACTATATTACATAGTTCTTTCTAAATATTTTTTTATTATTTTATCAATAATTATTTTTTCTATTTCTTCTTTTGTTAATTCTTTATTTTCTTCGATTAAAGATTCTATATATTTATTTATATTTTCATCTAAATCTTGTTTTTTAGTAAAAACTTGATCATTAAATCTATATTCTGTATCTCAATTATCAAAAGTTCTAGTTTCATAAGTTATTTTATAATCATTTATTTCTTCTGAAACCATTTCCCATTCAGGGATTTTTTCTTCTTGTATTTCAGCTACAAGAGGTCATTTTTGAAAAAGTCAGTTACTATATAACAAATAAGTAGTAGCAGTTCAAGTAATTACTATTAAACTTATTATAGATATAATAATATTTTTCTTTTTTATAGGTTTTTTAACTTTTTTTAATCAATTTTCTTCTTTATTATCTTTTTTTTCTTCATTTTTTACTGTAGAATCTTCAATATTTTCAACTTCATTTATATTTTTATTTACTTTTTCATTATTAATTTCTTCTTTTTCTTCTACTTTATCATAGTCAGATTTATAATTTCAAAAAATTTCTTTTTCTTCGTATTTTAATTTTTCATCATCAATTTCTACTTTTGATGTTAGCTCGTCAATTCTTTTTTGTCTTTCTTCTTCTGTTTCTTCTTTTTTTTCTTCTACAGTTGTTTCATAGTTATAATTTATTTTTTCTTCAACTTTTTCAGAATTATTTTCTTCTTCTTCTGTTTCTTCTGATTGTATTTCTTCTGAATTTTCTTCTTTTTCATCTTCAAGATTTTGAGTTTCTACTTCTTTGTTATCTTCTGTAGATACTACTTCTTTTTCTTCTTCTATAACTTCAGAAACTACAGTTTCATAATTATATTCTATATTAGAATTATTTAAATCTTTATTATTTACTTCTGTTTTTTCAATTTCAATAGTTTCTTCTGTTTCTTGAGTAGTATTTTCTAATTCTTTTTTGTTAGTAACTTTTAGGGCACTAGTATTTATTTTTTTTGTAACTACTTCATTTTCTTCATTTGTTTTTATTTCATTTTCTTCAGATTGATTAGAAGAAGCTAAATTTTCTTCTTTTTTATTATCATCTTTTACATATGAACTTAAGTCTATTTTTTTCTTTCAAAACATAATACTTATTGATTATTTTGTTAAAAATTTTATTTATTCATTATTAATAATATTACAATTTTATCAAAAAAACAAATATTATCATTTTATTTTATGAAAAATAGGTTTATTTTTTGATAATTTTAGTTACTATATATAAAAATTATATATTTAACTTATTATTTATAATGATAAAGGCACAAGCTATTTCTTGATTTCAAGACAATTTACCAGAGTTTCAGTTAGTAGAAGAAAAATATAAAAATATAATCAAAAAAAATTATAGTTTATCATGATTCACACCAATAGATACACCAGTTCTAGAAAGATTAGATGTATTATTATCTAAATGAGCTGATGATAATGAGATTTATTGAATTCATAGAGTAAACTGAGAGGTTTGAGATGATAAATGACTTGGTTTAAGATTTGATTTAACTGTTCCTCTTGCTCGTTATGTTGCAATGTATGAGTGAGAATTAACTTTTCCTTTTAAAAGACAACATATATCTAGAGTTTATAGATGAGAAAGACCACAAAAGGGAAGATATAGAGAGTTTTATCAAGCAGATATAGATATTATTTGAAACTGAAAATTACCACTTTTTGCAGATGTTGAAATATTAACAACTATTTATAACTCATTAAGAGAATTAGATTTTTGAAAGTTTGTTATAAATATAAATAATAAAAAGTTTTTAGAATGATTTTTAGAAACTTTGGAAATATCAGATATAGTTGGAACAATATCTATAATTGATAAAAAAGATAAATTAAGAAAAGATAAGTTACAAGAATTATTTATTTGAGTTTGATTAAATGATTCACAAATTTCATCAATATTTGAATTTATAGCCAATTGAGAGGATAAAACTAGCGAAGATTTAATAAAAATTTATTCACAAAGTTCTAACGAATTGTTAAAAACTTGATTAAAAGAATTAAAATTTGTTTATGAAAATTTGATTTCTCTATGAGTAGAAGAATATTATATAAAAATAAACCCTGCTATATCTAGATGATTAAATTATTATACTGGTACTGTTTTTGAAACTTTTATATCTTGAGAAGAAAAACTTTGAAGTATATCTTCATGAGGTAGATATGAAAATTTAGCATCTAATTTTACAAAGAACTCTTATCCATGAGTAGGGGGTAGTATATGATTAACTAGATTATTATCAGTTTTGAATAACTTGTGAAAAATAACAATTTGATCTAAAACTACATCTGAAGTTATGATAGTAAATATGTGAGAAGATACTTTGTCTTGAAATCTATCTATATTAAAAGATTTAAGAAACTCATGAATTAATAGTGAAATTTATTTAGATTCTGATACAAAAATTCAAAAACAACTAAAATATGCCAATAATAAAAATATAAGATATGTTATAATTTGTGGTTCTGAGGAATTTAATAATTGAATTGTTCAATTAAAAAATCTAGAACTATGAGAACAAATAGAAGTTAAAATATCTGATATTGTTAAAAACATAAAAAAATAAGTAGAGAATTCTCTACTTATTTTTTTAGTTAAAAATACAATTTTCATTTCTTAAATCTCAAGTTGTACTATCTATAACTTGATATTGAGTTGATCTATTATCAGGTTTTAAATTTTTTCAAGATTCTTTAATCTCTGCACAATTTCTAAAATCTGTATTTTGCCAAAATAGATTTTTTGTTCTTAAATCAGCAATTATTGTATCTAAATCAGTTCAGTCTGATTTGTGATTATATGGTTCTTCAAATGTATAAGCAAGGTTATGGTCTTGAGAATCAAATATAAATCTGTTTCTATTTTCACTTCAGTCTATTCATTCACTATCTGTTTGTCATATTGCTATTTCAGCAGTTTGAGTTGTTTCTCTTGATATAGCAAGGCTTATTGAAGGCAATACATTTACAGATGCTGTTTTATATGTACCATTCAATAATGCTATAGGGCTATCTTCGTTTTCTAAAGTTGCTACCATTTCGTATTCTTGTCCATTTCTAGTTATAGAATATTGATATGCTACTTGATTTTTTGGGTCCATTGGTAGTTTGTCTAATGTATTTAATCTAACTCATTGGTCAAATTTACCTTGTTTTGCAACTTCTTCTCAAAAATGAGTTATAGAAAAATCATTTCATGGATCTGGATAGTATCATCTCTTTTGTTTGTATACTTTTAGTGCAGATCATACTTGTGCTAAATCAGATTTTCTTTGAGAATCTCTAGAATCTCAAAGGTAGCTACTATATGATATAAATCATATAGTACTTATTACTGCTAAAATAGCTACACTTACTATTAGTTCGACAAAAGAAAATCAATTATAATTTTTTTTCATATTTTGTTTTTGTTTAATTTTTAATATTGTTTGTATTCGTTTATATATGTATTTACTATATCATATCTTATACTAGAAGTTCATCATAACCATTTTTCACTAAAATAATTTTGTACTCATCTTATTTCATTTTCAGTTAGTGCATGATTCCGTGAAATAAGTTCTCATATACCTCCTTGAAAATATGCAGCATTATTACTTCATGAATCATCAATTAAATCTCAATTTTTTGGATTAACATTTCTATTGAAAATATTTCATATTCATCAGTGAAAATGTTCTCATTGAGGCATTACATTATCAACTTCTCTAACTAGAATTCAATTTAAATATATTTTTAATCTGTTATCACTAGGTATAGGATTTCATAATAAATCTTTATTTGTACTGTCATGAACTACCATTACGAAATAAATTGTATCTGGTAAAACATCTCATAAATAAACAGCTCTATTTTTATAAGGAGACCATTCATATGGTATTCTATCTCAAGCACACCAATATTTATTATAAGTTGCATAGTTATGAATTCAGGCCCATACTTCTCATTCAAATATCATAAAATTATATCAAATAGCATCTCATCATTGTTCATAAACCATTTGACTATTTACTATATCACCTCATGTTTTAAAAACTATAGCAAATGATTTTTCTTCGAAAAAAATAGGTTCTATTCAACATGATAAATAGTTTGAACTTACTTCAGGAGATACTTCCATAGCTAACATTTGATCTACTCAGTTAAATTCTACCATTGGTTTATTATTTAATCAATCTTTGTTATAAGTAGGTAATTGAGAGCTATATGTAGAACTGAATGTTGATATGTTGTTTTTGTCAACAGCATCTGGAACTCAGTTATTTGCTAGATTTTTCCAAACACTTACAGTATCTCAATTGCTTATAGTAGAATTATTATATCCATCTATATTATTTGCATCGAAGTGAAATACTAGATTGTCAATTTCAGGTGGTTTTATATCATGTCTAAGTATATCAATCTTTTTTTGAAAATATCTTTCAAAAGTTTTTCATACAGCTACACTAGGATCAACATTATCTCAATTGATGTCTATATATTTGTATCTTTCATTTGTAGCTCAAGTTAGAACTTCATATTCTTTTGTAGTATTGTTTTTATTTATATAAAAAATTTCATCTTGTTTTATTTTTGAAATATCTATATTTTTAAGAATATTTTGAGCATTTGATTTTAGTATATATTCTCATGTTTCTTTTTCATAATTTAGAGTAACATCTTTATTGTAGTCCAAAACATTTATTATTCCCATTAAAGCAAAAGACAATATAAAAACTGCAATTATTATTCAGGCTATAGAGTCGGCCCTTTTATTATTTTTCATTTTACAAAATGATTAATATATATATTATATTTAGTAAATAATATAATTAATTTTTTGTAATTGTGAAATTTTTTAAAAATAATAAAGCTATTACACTAGTAGAACTAATAACAACAATAGCTATATCTAGTATATTGTTTCTTGTTATATTTGTTTTTATAACTGATAGTGTTGAAGAACTTGTGACAAATGATGTAAAAATTAGTTCTATGGAACAATGATTTGAGTTCAAAGACGTTATGCAAAGATTTATTAGATGATGATACTCAGACGTAGTTGTTTTTAGTTGAATTACTGAACCTGGTTATACATGAGCTCAAAATCCAAATAATGTTTTGTATTTAGAAAAACTAGATTGATCAGAATGAATACTTGTTTGAATAGTAGATATAAATACTAATCTAATTCAAAGAAATTATTTATATGGGGATAATTTTTTATGATATAGATATTTGACTCCAGATGAGATGATAGATATAGGAAATAATCCTGATGAAATATATAATAAAAAGTTTTTCCTTGATAAGATTTTTCAAGATTTGAGAACAAAAGATTTTAGAGTAGAATCATTTTGAAGTTGAGCATCAGTAAACATGTATTATAGTGTAATAAATCTATATGATGATTCATTATTTGATGAAAATTTTGAAGATTTTTATTTAGATGATCTTATAATTGATGAATATAGTTTAGTTTTTTAATATTTCTAAAAAGTGAAATCAAACAAAAAAAGAGCAAGTATTTTTGTTTATACTCTTATACTTATAAATATAGCACTAATAATTTGATATGTTGTTTATAATAATACATATATTATGAATAATAATATCAGTATCTGAAGAAATGCAGAAGAGGTTTTTGCTATGATTACAGATAAATGAAACATAAATATAGAATCTGTTAGGCAATATAATTGAAACTGATGAGGTTTTACAGATTTTATATCTTGTCCAACTAATATAACTATGAGTTGAACAACAGTTAGACAAGAATGAATGTCTTCAGAAATGTACTATGACTATGGTACGGTTTATTGTTATTTTGAGTATAATTGAGAGGGAGTAAGATTATTCTTTGATCCTGAAACTCAAGATTATACTAGAGTTTATTATAATTGAGAATTAAGAGATATTGATAACTGAGTTTTTTATGATGAACAAGTTATTTGAAATTCAAATCTTAGTATAGATTTAACTAACACAACTGATTGAAATAGTGGTACACAAAGTCCAGATAGAATATTTGATGGTAATGATAATACTCAATACCTTTCTAAAAAATCAACTGATCCAAGTCTTGCGTTGGATTTTAATACTCCTAAAATATTATCAAAAATAACGATTTATAAAAAAGTAAATAATTCTAGTACTTATTGGAATAACTGAACTATAAGATTGGTTTTAGAAGATGGTAGTGAACTTGTTACAACAGTATCATGAGTTAGAAATGATAGTGTTGTTGAGAAAAACTTTTCTTATTGATATTTTTCTACTTGATTAGGAGTAACTAAAATAATTATAGAAGCTGATTGATATAATAGGTTTTTAAATATAACATCTGTAGAAATATCTGAATGGGGTTGAACAGGGGAAGAAAGATGGTATATAGAAACAACTTTTAACGACGATGACAATACTGACCTATATTTTGATAGCTCATGAGTTGGTTGAGATGATTTCATTGATGATAATATGAACTCAGATGATTATAGATCTAGTTCAACTTGATCAGTTGCATATCCATGAGATTTTATAGATGATGATGTCTTGCCAAGAATGACAGTTTTTTCTAGTATATTACCAAATCAAGAAGAGTTTTTTAATATATATTGGAATAACTATCTAACAAATGAATTTATAGATGATAATATCTTTAATAGTGATAATCCTATAAAAACAGTAAAAGCATGAGATGTTACTAGATGAAATTTAAAATTTGATTTATTTACAATGGATGGTACTCTTGATTATGATATAAAAATAATTGAATTTGATAGAGATGCTTATAGAGAAAGAAATACTCTATTACCAGTAAATGTATATGAAACTTTTAATCTAAGTGAAAATTATTGATATTTACAACTAAACTGAAATACATTATCTCTTAGTACATATAAAACTTGAAATGAGTTTGAATTCAATTTTAGAGATAAAGATTATTCTATATATTTTACAAATAGAGCAAATGAAAACTTAGCTATAAGAATGATTTGAGAGGAAGTTCCTTCTAGTTGAGATTTAACTGAAATATGAAGAAGAATATATATAAATCCTATAAACGATTCTTATCCATCTACCATAGAAACAATGGTTAATCATGTACTTGTTTGATGAGAAAAAAACTATATATGAGAAAATTTTATTATGGTATGAAATAAATAAAAGTATGATTTTTTAAAATCATACTTTTATTTTCTTTACAAAAGCTAAAATATAAATAAAATACGCCTACTTAATTTAATTATAATACTTTTTAAAAATGGACCCCCTACTCATATTGCTTTTTATAGTTTTATTTATGTTATCAGCTTTTTTCTCTTGAACGGAATTAGCATTGATGAGTTTAGCAGAACATAAAATTGATAGTTTAGTAAAAAATAAAAAATACTGATCTAAATCTTTGAAAAAGATAAAAGAAAATAACGATAGATTATTAATTACTATATTGATATGAAATAATCTAGTTAATACTTTTACAGCATCTTTGGCTACCTCTATTTCTATAGGTATAGCTAGAAACTGATGACTTTGAATTGCCGAATCAACAGCAATATGAATATCAACATGAGTTATAACATTTTTACTTTTACTTTTTTGAGAAATTATTCCAAAAAGTATTGCAACTAAAAATGCTGCATCAATCTCTTTGACAGTAGCTCCTATATATAAAGTATTAATGTTTATACTTTTTCCTCTAATTGTCTTTATGGAAATTCTTATAAAAGTTTTTTCATGAAAACAAAAAGTTCAAATGATTACTGATGAAGAAATAGAATCATTTATAGATATGTGAAAACAATCATGATGATTAGATGATAATGAACATACAAAAATCAAATCTATACTTCAATTTGATGAAACTATAGTAGAAGAAATAATGACTCCAAGAGTTAAAATAGATGCTATAAGCGATGATTGTAGTGTTGAAGAAGCTGTAGAATATTATCTTACTCATACTCATACTAGACTACCAGTTTATACTGAAACAATTGATAAAATAGATTACTTTATTACTTGAAAAGATCTTATTAGAGAATATAAAAATGGTAATTCTCAAAAACTTATAAAAGATTTAAAATTAAGAAAAGTTTTAAAAGTACCTTCAAATCAATCTATTTCAAAACTTCTAGATACATTCCAAAGCTCATATAAAGTTTTAGCTATTTTGATAGATGAATATGGAGGAGTATCATGACTTGTAACTATTGAAGATATAATAGAACAAGTTTTCTGAGAAATAAGAGATGAAACTGATAGAAAGAGTGAAGAGTTTATAGAAATTTGAAATGAAGAATATAGAGTTGAAAGTGATATACTAATAGAAGAAATATTAGAAAAATATGACTTACATTTAGAAGATATAGGACTGGATTCAAAGGAGTTTGATTGAGAAACTTTGAGTTATGTTATTACTCATGTACTTGATTGATTTCCTTCAAATTGACAAAAAATACAGTTCAATGTTTTAAAGGACTATGAAGATGATTCTCAATATAAAAGAGAGTTACTTTTCAAAATTATGGATATAGATAATGCAAAAATTTGAAAAGTTGAAGTTAAACTATTAAAAAAAGAAATATTAGATTAATCTAATATTTCTTTTTTTATCTTTTTTCTAATATCATTATTATGAAATTTTAATAAATTATTATTTATTATTATTCAATAAGGTTTTCATATTTTATTGTAGGTTTTATAAGTTTTTTTTATGAATATTTTTTTTATTATATTATCAAAAAATCATAAAAACTTATTGTTAATATTTTTATTTCAACTATAATATATATATTTTTTATTTTCTTCTATTTTTTCTTTGTATTTATCAAGAGATGTCCATTTTTCATTTAAGAAAATAAATTTTTCATAAGTTTTATTATAATTTATTATTGGTTTGAATGTAAGTATCCAATAGTATAAATATATATCATTTTCTATTTTCCAATCATTAAAATCTAATCCATCACTAGTTGCAAAAAAACTTAAGCAAAACATTTTTGCGTGTTTTTTCTCTGTTTTTCTAACTCATAAAATACTAAAAATAAAAGTTATTATTATTCTATTTAACCACATAGTATTTTTTGTAGTTACTATGAATAGGTCTATATCACTATCTTTTGTTGCTCAATTCATAGCTATAGAGTTTCATATTCAAACCATTAATAATCATGGTAAAAACTTTATATATTTTAGGTATTTATAACTTCTATTATATAGTTCTTTTTCTATATTGCTTTCATTATTTTTTAGTTTTAGATTATTTTTTAGCTTTTCTAAATCTTGTTTATCAAAAAATTGTTTCATTATTTTTTTATTTTATTATAATCTATAATGAATAATAACTTTTATATTTAAAAATCAAGTAAATGAAATATTTATGTGTTAATTGTAACTATGTTTATGATGAATCTATATGAGATGAAGTAGATTGAATAGAAGCTTGAACTAAAATTGATCAATTTGAGTTTTGTCCTGTTTGTAATGAGTATGATAGTTTTCATCATATCAATGAAGAAGTTACATATATTGATGAAAATACTGTTGATAAAATTGATTTAGAACATGATATAGAAGTATCAAGAGATGATTTCTCTATAGAAGTTATTATATGAAATAATTCACATCCAATGTGAGATGATCATAGAATAACTTGGGTATGATTATATGATGAATATTCTGATTTAGTTGATGAAAAATTTTTATCGGTAGATAGTGATAGTGTTGTTGTTTTTGATGATTATGACTTAGATGAGTTTGAAATTAGAGTTAAATGTAGTTTACATAAAATTTTTGCAAAAAAGTTTTTGTTTTAATATTTGATAAATTAGTAAAAATATAGTAAAATTTAATTATATTAAAAACTAGTAAAATAATATGAATAAAGTTGTTCTTGAAATACTAGTAGATAAAAATAATCTCAAATGACCATGAGTATTTGAGCATATTTTAATTATACTTCATAAGGTTTTTGAAGATTTTTCTACAAAGAAAATATTCAAAAAAACTGATTCTCAACCTACTTTTTCTTTTGAAATAACAAAGGTATGAAACAGAATCAGGTTTTTTATCGTATCTCCAAGAAAATATGCCAACTTTTTATCAAATCAAATATATGCACATTTTACAGATGTAGAAATAATAGAAGTAGGGGATTATTTGGAAAATATTCCAGATTCAAAAATACATATATGAAAACTTTCATTATCAAAACATCATTATTATCCTATAAAAACATTTACTGAGCTTCAAGAAGCTGCTAGTAATGATATAGTAGATCCATTTTCTAGTATTACATCAGCATTATCAAAAACAGGTAAATATACTTTGAATACTTTTCAAATAAACTTTACTCCTTTAAAAGATGATAATTGGAAAAAAAATCAAGATAATATAATTAAAATAGTTTTATCAAAATATCCTAGTTTTATAAAAAAAATATTACTTAGTAATAAATATATATATTTTAAAATATTATTTTTCCCATTTTATATATTAGCCTGGTTTATTAATTTATTTTTCAAAAAAGCAGATACAGAAGATTGAGAAGTTGTTAATAATGAAAAAGATTCAGTATTGAACTTTATGAAAAATAAACTTAGTTTATCTTGATATGATACATCAATAAATATCATACATGCTTGAGAGGACAAAGTAGAATCAAAATGAACTATTAGAGAAATATTTTCTACATTGTCAGTTTTTTCATATTTTTGACTTAATTCATTTGATTTAGATTGAATATATAATGATCAAGAAACTATATATAGAGCTAAAAAAAGAAAAGTAGATAATTCAATAATATTATCTACAAATGAGCTATCTTGATTAGTTCATTTACCTACTAGTTATGTTAAAACTCCACAAATCAATTGGGTTTCTTCTCGTGCATTTGAACCCCCATCTAATTTGCCAATAATAGATCCTGATTTAACAGATGATATAGTTCCAGAAACAAATTTAACTCCAATTTGAAAAACTAATTTTAGATGAACTAATATGAGTTTTGGTATATGACCAAACGATAGAAGAAGACATATGTATGTTTTATGAAAAACATGAATGTGAAAATCTACTCTTTTGGAAAATATGATAATTGATGATATTAGAAAATGAAGAGGAGTAGCTGTAATTGATCCACATGGTGATTTAGCAGAATCTATAATATGATTTATACCAAAAAGCAGAACTAATCAAACAATTATTTTTGATCCAAGTGATACTTCTTGGCCTATTGCTTTCAATATGCTAGAAAATGTGAGCCCTGAACTTAGACCTTTGGTTGCTTCATGATTAGTTTGAATATTTAAAAAAATATTTTGAGATAGTTGGTGACCAAGGTTGGAGTATATACTTAGAAATACTATTTTAGCTTTATTAGAATACCCAAATACTACACTTATTTCTATACCATTAATGCTTACTAGTGAAGTTTATAGAAATAAAGTTGTAAATAAAATAAAAGACCCAGTGGTTAAAAAGTTTTGGACTTGAGAATTTGCTAAAATGGCTCCAAATCAAAGAAATGAAGCTGTATGACCTATACTTAACAAAGTATGACAATTCTTATCAAGTTCAATACTTAGAAATGTATTATGACAACCCAAAAATAGCTTCAATATTAGATGGGCAATGGATAATAAAAAAATTATTATAGTTAATCTTTCTAAGTGAAAAATTTGAGAAGATGCTTCTGCTTTATTATGAGCCATGTTGGTAACAAAGTTTCAAATTGATGCCATGAGTAGGTCAGATACTCCAGAATCAGAAAGACAAGATTTTTATCTTTATGTTGATGAGTTTCAAAACTTTGCTACTGATAGTTTTGCTACTATTCTTAGTGAGGCAAGAAAATATAAACTAAACCTTGTTATGGCAAATCAATATATTGATCAAATGCAAGAATCAGTAAGATGAGCAGTATTTGGTAATGTTTGATCTGTTGTTTCTTTTCAAGTTTGATATCACGATGCAAATATATTGAAAGAAGTTTTAGCTTGAGATATAAATGAAGATGATTTGATGAATTTGAAAAAATATAATATTTATACAAAACAATTAATTGATTGAATGCCTTCTTGAGTTTTTTCAGCATCTACATTTGCTCCAAATAAGAAAAATGAAGAGTCATTTAAAAAAAGATATCAAAAAATACTACAAGTATCTCGTGAAAAATACTCTAAATCAAAAGAAAGTGTTGAGTCAAAAATATATAGTTCAATAGATGATTTAGATAAACAAGAAATTGCTTGGGAAAAGAAAAAGCAAGATTTCAAAGAAAAAGAAAAATTAGCTAAACAACAAAAGGCTATAGATAATAAAAAAAGTGATTAATTTAATCACTTTTTTTATTATCTACGAATAATATTTTTAGTTTTTTGAAAGTATCATCTAGCAAATTCAAAATTTCTATCACTTGCAATAGATATCTCGCTATAGTTAGATATCTCAGATAAATACTCATAGTAAAAGTATTTATTTATATGATAAATAAATTTATTATAGTTACTTATAATTCAGTTCATTTTGTTATAATCTATATCTTCATTTCTATATAATCTTGTTATTTCTCATCTCATTAATCAATCAAGATATATGAAGTCATTTAGCATTTTTGTTTTTGAATAGTCTTTATAACTATATTTATTTATTTCATCTAAGTTTAATTTTCTATCTTCTAATCCAAAGTAAAAATCTAGGGTTTTATCTATTGATAAATTGTTAGCATAACCTATATTTGCTATTGAAAAAAATATAAAAACTGATAGAATAATTCTTGTAATTTTTCACATATTTTAATAGAATTAGTTTTAATTATATATTATATAACTTATAACCAAAATAAATAAAATGTCAAATAATTATTATGATATATTATGAGTTTCAAAAAATGCTAGTAAAGAAGAGATAAAAAAAGCATATAGGAAAAAAGCTATGGAATACCATCCAGATAGAAATAAATGAGATAGTGAGGCAGAAAAAAAATTTAAAAAAGTAGGGGAGGCTTATGATACTCTATATGATGATCAAAAAAGAAAACAATATGATATGTTTTGAAAAGCATGATGAAATCCTTTTTGATCTTGATGATGAAACCCTTTTTGATGATGAGCTTGATTTTGATGATTTGAAGATATATTCTGATGAATGTGATGAAATCAAAGATCTAGAACTTGATGATTTGAATTTAATTTTGAAGATATATTCTGATGATGAATGTGATGAAACAAAAGATCAAATTATAGACAAGAAAATACTACTAAAAAAGAAGAAACTCTTGATTTTGAAAAAACTTATGAAGTACCAATTTTTGATTTAATACTATGATGTAAGATTGAAGTTACTTGAGTATATTGACAAAAAGCCAAGGTGAAAATAGCCGAATGAACAAAACCTTGAACAAAACTTAGAGTAAAATGATTTTGAAAAAAAGAATTATGAAAAGAAGGTAACTTGATAGTAAAAATAGAAGCTATTATGCCAAAAAATATAAGTGATGTAGATAAATCTATGTTGGAAAGAATTAGGGAAAATGTTGGATATTAAAAAATAATAATATTATTTATGAAAAACAAAGCTTTTACACTGGTTGAGTTATTAATAACAATATCGGTTTTAACTATATTATCTACTATATGATTTGTTGCTTATACTAATTATTTAGAAGATTCTAGGGATACAAATAGAATTAATCAAGTTCAAAATATATGAGACTGATTAGAATTTGCTTTTGCAAGACAAGAAAAACTAGGATTAGATAACTCTGTTGATATTTATATTGATTGAGAAAAATATTCTAGTCAATGAGATATATCTGATAATATGTTAAAAAAAATAAAATTCTTTTGAAGTTGAGAGGATCCACTTACAAAACAAGCTTATACAGTTAATATATCTACAAATCAAAAAGATTATGATGTTTTAGCTCTTTTGGAAAGACCTTGAAATGCACCTAAAAAAACATATGAAGATAATTTTCTTTTGAACTCTAAATCTATGCTTGCTTATGTTTATTGAAAAAATAATTTATGAGTTTTTACTGATTCAGATTATAATCCAATAAATAGAACTAATTCATGAGATGTTAATATCGATTGTTCTATAGATGAGTGATATAAGTTAGTTTTTGAATCAGGTTTGGAGCTTTCACCTATATCTAATCAAAGTATTAATCCTGAATGGCCTTGCTATGTAGATGTTTGATTTTATTGTGAGGCTAGACCTGATTATCCAAATGCTATATTTTTTGAATGAACTCCTAGTGAAGTAAATCAATCTTGGGTTAAATCTGATAATTGAGCTTCTTGTAGTTATAGTTGTGATAGTTGATATACTGGTCTTTTTTGTGAAATAGCTCCAGAATGAGTTATTCCAGAAATAGATTACTCTGATATTTCATCTTTGTTGGCTTGAGAATGTAATATAACAGAAACAACTTTTAACTCTAATTTTAATTCTTCTACTTGAGAATATAATTGAGATATAATTTGTGATTGAATAGGTCTTAGAGATGATGATTTATTATTATTTCAATGATTTAGAAGAATAACTTGAAATTTTGTTCTAGATAATAATTACATAACTAATTTGAACCCATTAAGTAACTTAGAATATGTAGGTTGATTATTTAGTATACAAAATAATTCTTTATCTAATATATCTATTTTATCTAATAGATCTTCTAATAATTTTGTTAATGTTAATTTTTCTTGAAATCAATTAGTTGACTTAGAATGACTTAGGAATTTAAATAGTATAAATTATTTGGATATTAGTGATAATAATCTTACTAATATATCATCTATTAGTAGTATGAATAATTTATTATCTCTTGATTTGTCTGATAACAATATTACAGATATTTCTTCTATCTGATGAAGAAATACTCTAAGAATATTAAACCTTGCAAATAATAATATATCAAATATTAATTCACTATATTGAATTAATTGATTAGAATATTTAAATTTGATGAATAATGATATTAATACAACTTATGCTCTTAGAGATATGAGAGATTTAACATATATTAATTTATCATGAAATGATTCTTTAGATAATGTAAGTTATCTATGAACAATAACTCAAACTAATTGAATTTTTCAAATTAATACTAGAAACTATACTACAAAAATGCATAATAGTTCTAATATTTGTAATAATTGGACTATTAGAAACCAAAATTGAAGTTCTTATCCTAATGTTGATCATATTTGTGATTAATTTAAAACTACTTTACTGTGATTGTAAAGTAGTTTTTCTTTTTTTTATATCTTGTTTGTAGTAAAATATAATGGTTTATAACTAAAATAACTATTTATTATGAATAAAAAGTGATTCACTTTGATAGAACTAATAATTGTAATGACTATTATAGCTATTGTAGCTACAATATCATTTATATCTTTTACATCTTATCTATCATGAGTAAGAGATTCTAATAGAATTTCTCAATTGAATAATATAAGGGACTGAGTTGCATTAAAAATAAACTCAGGTGATTTTTTGATGCCAGAATGAGCTATAGAAATTCAAAATAATTGAGATACTATAGCTTATCAAGGTTATTTTTGACCTAGCCTTATAGAAAAAATAGAATACAATATGGAATGAGTTGATCCTAGTACAGGTAGATATTTTACTTATACTATATCAGCTGATTGAAAATATTTTCAACTTTTAACATTTTTAGAAAATGAATCTAGTCTAACTAGTTTATGATATGAAAAAGTTATAGTTAAAAATAATGAATGACTTGTTCCTTACATAGTATGAAATAAAGAAGTATGAGTATTTTTTGATAGTGAAATGGTACCTATAGAAGAAAAATATAGCTCTCCTTTTAATATAGAAACAGGTGATAGTGATTTAATTAATGTACTTCTTAGAAATGATAGAATAGTTTCAAATACATGAGATGATATTTTTAGCAATATAACTGATGTAGTTGATAATTTTGCAGATAATGTATATTGATGTCAGGCTGAACCTTATGCTTATGCTGATTATTTGATAAATACTCCAACTCAATCAAATACCCCATGGCAAAATAGTAATTCAGATTCTCCTTGTTATTTTAAATGTAAAACTTGATTTACTTGGAATTGATCAGAATGTGAACCATGAGCACAAACTTTATATAATGTTGCTTGTGAATGAGCTCCTAGTTCAAATTTTCAATGGAATACGGAATCTAGCATAACTCAAAATTGGGATGAAACTTCATGACAATATTTACCTAGTAACCAGGCTCAATATAACTTGTCTGCTAGTACTTATGATTGTAGGTTCAAATGTGAAGATAATTATGATTATAATTCTTCAACTAATGAATGTATAGCTTCTACTAGAAATGAAGCTTGTGGAATATTACCATCATGAGCAGTATGGTGGGATTGATCTACTATAACACAAACATGGGATTGAAGTTGATGGACACCAAGTTTTACTCCTTGATATAGTTCTACAGAAGAATTGAATGCATGTAAATATAGATGTGATACTAACTATTCTTGGGATTGATTTTCATGTGTTGCATGATGAAGAACTGAATCATGTTGAACATTGCCTACTTGAGCTATATGGTGGGATTGAACTTGAACTATAGTACAAAGTTGGGATTGAAGTTGATGGACACCAAGTTTTACTACTTGATATAGTTCTACAGAACAATTAAATGCATGTAAATATACTTGTGATACTAATTATTCTTGGGTTTGAAGTTCATGTGTAGCAGATACTAGAACAGAGTCATGTTGAACATTGCCTACATGATCTACATGGTGGGATTGATCTACTATAACACAAACATGGGATTGAAGTTCATGGACTCCTAGTTTTACTACTTGATATAGTTCTGTAAATCAATCTAACTCTTGTAAATATACTTGTTTATCTTGATATACATGGGATTGATCTTCTTGTAGTTTTGCTCCTTATCTTGATTTTAAAAATGTATTAGTTTCAATGTGTTGAATAAGTGAAACAGAGTTTGATAATAATTTTAATTCGACAAATTGAACTTATAACTGAAATATAGATTGTTCTTGAGCATGATTAACTGATTCTGATTTAGCTAACTTCAATGAGTTAAGAGAAGTTTTATGAGAATTAAATATTAGTAATAATAATTTAACTAATCTTAACTGATTAAGTCAAATTTGAAGAATTGCTTGAAATTTTGATGCTTCAAATAATAGTTTAACTGATATTTGAGGATTAAATTCAGTTTGGACATTAGTAAGAGTTGATTTATCAAATAATAATTTAACAAATCTTAACTGATTAAATGCAAGTGATTTATCATATGTAGATGTTTCAAATAATAATTTAAGTGATATATCAAAAATAACAGATAAATGGTCTATAGTTGATGTAGATATTTCAGATAATAACATTAGTGATATATCATGATTTGAATGGAAATCTAGTTTAGAGTCATTAGATGCTAGTTGAAACTCAGTAAATGATTTAACTGTTTTTAATAGAGGTTTATCTTCTCTTAGGACTCTAGATTTATCAGACAATTCAGTAGTTGATTTATCATGATTACAAAGCTTAAATATAGATAATCTTTATTTACATAATAACTCTAGTCTTCAAGATTTGAGTGTATTAAATAATTATACTTATGCTTGAAAGACTATTAGTTTAGATGATAAAGTTTATTCTATTAGAATGAAAAATTTATCAAGCGTATGTAATACATGGACTATATTAGATCAAAACTTGGCTTGATATGGTGATATAACAAATATATGTAAAGAAGCATCAGGAAGTTTTACTAATTTTGAATGAAATGATACTTGAGATTGGTCTGTGACTTATATATGAAGTAGAAATAAAAACTGACCTGCTTATGGTTGGTATTATAGTACTGGTTATACTAAATCTTGGAATACTTGACCTAGTTGATCTTATGATGGAAATACTTATTTATTTGTAGAGGCTAGTGATAATAATAAATGATTTTCTAATAAATCATCAGCATTGATATATAATGTTACAGATGATTCAAATTATATAAATTTTTACTATCATATGTATTGAGCTAATATGTGAGATGTAAGTGTTTATGCTAGAGATGCTAGTAATAATGTTTTAAATTGATGAAATCCATTATATACTATTAATGGACAACAACATTCATATTATACTTCTTCTTGGACTAAAACTCCTGATATAGATTTACCTAGTAATACTGCTTTTATAGTTATTAATTATGTCTCAGGTTATAATTATCAATGAGATTTTTCTATAGATGCTATAACTGTTTGAGAAAAATAGTAAAAAAAGAATTAGATTTTTTCTAATTCTTTTTTTAATTCTTCATTTATTCAACTTAGTTTTAATATTTCATTTATGTGATTAATTGAAATAAACTTTAATATTTTTTTTATTGTTGTATTGTTATGTTCTAATCAAATATTTCATAGTAGGTATTTGATTTTTATTTTAGCTAAAATAATTTTTATATCTTCTATGTTTTCGTATGTATTTATATGTTCTACTATTTCAAATATTTCTTTATTTTGAATTCATGGAGAAATCTCTCTATAAACTAGGGCTAATAATTCCAAATATAAATTTATACAGGAAAATTTTTTTTCTTTTTTTATATCAAATACAGATTTTATTTTTATATTTTTTATCTTATGAATACTTAGGTTTTCTTTTGTATGTATTTCAAAGTTTATTATATTTCATAAATCAATACTTTTTTCTCTTGCTGAATATTTTTTATTTGCCTTTATCTTTCAGTATTCATATGTAAATAAGCTATATAATAATTCTTTGTCTTTTATTTTATCTATTTTTAATACTATGGCTTTATCTTTAAAAACTGACAATTTTTTATTTTGTTAAAAAATAATATTGAAAAATATAATTTATTGTTATAATATAAACTAAATTTAGTATTTTTCAATTAATTTATGCAAGAAAATAATTTGAGAGAACAAGAAGTAGATACTTTAGTTCTATCAATGATAGAAAATCACTCTTGAGATGTTCAAGTTGATGAAAAAGATTTTTTAGACTTATTAAAATATAGTCTTTCTCTTAATACTATGGAAAAAAAGAGAGTTATTGATGCTGTTCCTACTTTGTCTCAATTTCAATTTGATGAATTGATAAAAGTTTTTACAGAAGAAAGAGAAAAATTCAGAGAATTAGCTAAACAACATCCAGATGATATAAAAAAACTTGTTGCAAAACAACAATCAGAATGGATTGATTTAGGTGATTTATATAATGCTGAAATAGAAGCAAAAGAAAAAGAAAATCAAGATCAAGATAAAATTGATGATATAAAATCATCATTATGATTATAATTATAAAATAATGATATATAATTTTTGTGTATATTCTGAAAAAAAAGTAAGAGTAGATATTTATTTATCTACTCTTTTTAATGATTTTTCTAGAAGTTATATACAAAAAATTATTGATTCATGAAATTTATCTGTAAATTGAAAAGTAGTAAATAAAAATATAAAAATTTCATCTAGAGATGAATTAAAGGTTCATATTATAAAAAAATCTTTAGACAAAATAGAACCAGAAAAAATAGATATAGATATTATATATGAAGATAATGAAATACTTATTATAAATAAAGACTCTTCTATAAATGTACATCCTGTACCTTGAGAATGAGGTAATAGTAACACATTAGTTAATGCTATATTATATCATTGTAAAGATAATTTGCCGAGTATATGATGAGTTGAAAGACCTTGAATAGTACATAGGTTAGACAAAGATACTTCTTGAATTATACTTATAGCAAAAACTGATAAAATGATGAATTATTTATCAGAAATAATAAAAGATAGAAAAATAACAAAAAATTATTTAGCTATAGTTTATTGAAAAGTATCAAAAGATAAATTTAGAATAGAGAGTTATATTTGAAGAGATCCGAATAATAGATTAAAAATGACTACAAAAAATCCTATTAATCCAAAGATAGCTATTACAAATGCTGAGTTGTTGTGATATATAGGGGATAATTATAGTCTTTTGAAAGTAAATATAGAAACATGAAGAACTCATCAAATAAGAGTTCATTTATCAAGTATAGGATTTCCTATAATATGAGATAAAGTTTATTCAAAAGAAAAAATCAATAATCTAGTATTTTCAAAATTTTGATTATCTAGACAGGCTTTACATGCATATAGTTTAGAATTTGATTTATATTGAAAAAAACAAAAATTCATATGAGACTTGAAACCAGATATGAAAAAAATAATATGAGATTTAAAATATAATTAGATATTTATATGAAAAAAACATTATTAATAACTTTATTTATTAGTTTTTTATACTCATGCGAATCACAAGTAATACAAGAAACTAAAGATATTTGAGAAAACTATATAAATACTTTGGATACTGCTCCAGATAATGCTAGAGATGTTGTTAATACATTAAATAAAAGACAAGAGTCTATAAATAAAATAGAAGAATAATTTTTAAAATTATTCTTCTATTTTATTATTCAGTTTACAGCACTTATATTAAAGCTATAATTCATTTTTAGGCTTCATATAATTCATATATATGCTTCCATTCAATCTATATAAACTTTTTTTATTATAATTGTATAGTCTTTTAGAAATGGAAGTATATTTTCTTCTCATATAAAAACATCTATGCTTGAATTTATAGGAAAACTTTTTATGAAGTTTAGAAAACTATCTTTGTCATCAAGCATTTTTATAATAGAAAAAATAGAGTTTCATAATCTAGAATGATTATTTTCTAGGAAATATCAAATACCAGAATAATTCATTATATTTTTTTCTTCTACAGCAAAAAAAGCGATTTCTCAAGTGTTTTTAGCTAACTCAAAACTTATCTTGTTTGAAAAATCCCATATATTATTTATTTTTCATGCTTTATTTTCTATATTTTCAACTTCTAAAAAATACTCAGGAACTTGTTGCATCAAAAAATTAACAAAAGCTCTAAGTCATTTTGATGTAGGTAATCTTCAAGCTGAATTATAAGGTTGATATACTAACTCTAATTCTTCAAGTCTAGCCATATCATTTCTTACTGTAGCACTTGAAACTCATAAGTCATACTTTTTTAGTAGCATTTTGCTTCATAGTACTCATCAAGTTTCTAAATATTCTAAAACTATTATTTTTAAAATTTCAATATTTCTAGGACTAAGCATAATTATTTTATTATTTCTTGTAATTGTTTTGTAGTTTTTTCTAATGAATATTCATTTTTTATTTCTGAATAATCAATATCTTTTTTGTTTTCATTTTTTATTATAAAATCTTTAGCTACTTTGTAAATACTATTTACTGATATAGGTGAGAAGTATGTTATTTTTTCTCAAAAAATCTTTTTTATATTATTTAGATTTGATGAAAGTATTTGTGCTCAAAAATACATGGGTTCACTTAGTCTAAAAGGAAAAGTTTCATAAAAACTAGGGAATATTGTAAAAAGAGCTTCTTTATATAAGTATTTTTTTGATTCTATATCAGGTGATCAAAGAAAATATACATTTTTTTCTAGTCATAAATCAAGTATATGATTTCTTAGTTGAATATTTTTTGAAATATTATTTCATAAAAACACTAAATCAATTTCTATATTGTCTTTTCTTAATCTATCTAATACTAAAACTAATTTTTCATAATTTTTTTCTATAGAATCTCATCATGAATAAATTATATAATCATTTTTTATTAAAAATTTATTTTTTATATTTATAGCAATTTCATTTATGTTTTCTACTTTTCAGCTTTTAGGGAAGAATCAGTTTATTATTTCTATTTTTTCTTCTTTTATATTATACTTTTCTATAAGTTCATTTTTTGTGTTTTTATCTAAACATATTGTTTTTCTAGAATTTTTTAGGTTGTTTTCCATCAAAAACAAGAACTTCATTTTTTTTATATGAGAGTTAAAATTCATATAATAGATTTCTTTTAATGATCATATTATAGTTATATAATCTCATTTATATAAAATTGGTTTATATTGATTAAAAAAAATCATAGTATTATTTTTGTCTTCTTTTAATATTTTCAAAAATTTATATTGTTCTTGAAAACTTTCATTTTCAATATTTACTATTTTTTTATCAATAATATTTTCCATTCATAAATTTATATCTTTGTTTAGATATATTGTATATTTATTTCAAGAATTACTATTTATATAGGCTTTTACAAGCTCTAGTGCAAATTTTGAGTATAGCTCATCTTTTATAAATCTAAGATCTATCCCTATTTTCATTTTATTTTTTTAATTTTAAATTTTTAATTATAATTATTATATATTAAAACTCATATTTTAAAAGATTTTTTATGGATTTATTAGATTATATAGACAAAAATAGTATTAATATTGTAAAAATAAAAGTTGTTCCAAATAGTCAAAATAATTTATTTTTATGAGAGATGGATGACGGATGTTTAAAATTTAAAATAAAATGAGTTCCTGAAAAATGAAAAGTAAATAAAGAAATTATAAATTTTTTATCAAAAGAACTAAAAATAGCTAAAAATAATATAACAATTTTATCTTGAGAAACTAGTAGAAATAAAACAATAAAAATTGATTTTTTCTAATTAGTTTATATAATTTTTCTAGTTAGTAACTAAATTTTATTTATGACTATACTATACATAGTGATATATGCTTTGTTTCTTATTTTACTTTATATTTTTGTTATAAAGAGATTAAAAAACTTGAGTAATAGGCATATGCAAAATACAGGAATCTATTCTTTATCTAGATGATATAGAATAGTTAGAAGGAGGCTTATAGTCATACTTTTATTGCTATTTTTTCTTTCGAGTTTAGTTTTGATAACTTTTACAGAAAATGACTTACTACCAAAAATATGATTACGTTATGATCAGGAGACATTGGATAACAATGATTTTTAAGTATGTAAAATTTTCTTTTTTCTTATTGGTGGCAATTAGTTTTTTTTCTATTTGAATTTTATTTTGAGAAAAATTATGATATGAATTAACAACATATGTTATTTTTCCACTTGTTTTTATTAGTTTAAATTATGCTTTTATAAAGTTAATACTTTATTATATTAGGTATTATAATAATTTAATTATTTTATATAAAGATCAAATTATTGTTATAAAATCTAGTTTAATTGATACTGATAATATTGAATTAATTGATTTACATAAGATTACAAAATTAGATACTTATTGTAATTGAATAATGCCAAATATGATATGATATTGAACTCTTGTTGTTGAACAACAAAGAGATAAAGTTAGAGAATTTTGGTATGTTCCTAAACCTCACAAAGCAATTGGGTTTTTAAATGATGCAAGAGATAAACTTGTTCAAAACTGAACAATTATTAATAATTAAAAAGTAAAACTTATAAGTTTTACTTTTTTTTAAATATATTTATACTATTTTTTATGAATTTATATTAACAAATAAATATACAATATTAAATGCAAAAAGTTTTAGTTTGATTATCAGGTTGAGTAGATAGTGCTGTTTCAGCTTATTTATTAAAAAAGCAATGATACGATGTTGTTGCTGGTTTTATGATAAACTATTTAGCACCAGATGGAGAATACTGTCCAACAAAAGATGATATAGAAGTAGCAAAAGAGGTAGCAGAGTATTTGGATATACCATTTTTTACTTTTGATTATAGGGAAACTTATTCTCAAAAAGTTTTGGATTATATGTACGAATGATATAAAAAATGAATTACTCCAAATCCAGATATAATGTGTAATAGTGAAGTTAAATTTAGAGTTTTCTTAGATGAAGCTTTGGAGTACTGATTTGATAAAATCGCAATGTGACACTATGCTCAAATAGAAAAATGAGAAGATTGATTATATCATTTGAAAAAATGAATTGATAAAAACAAAGATCAAAGCTATTTTTTAGCTTGATTAAATCAAGAACAATTATCAAAAGCATTGTTTCCAATTTGAAACCTTGAAAAATCAGAAGTTAGAAAAATAGCAGAAGAAGCTTGATTGCCAAATGCAACTAGAAAAGATAGTCAATGAATATGTTTTGTTTGAAAAGTAGATATGTCTAAGTTTCTTGAAAAAAAGATAAAACCTAAACCAGGTATAGTAAAGGATACTAGTTGAAAAGTTTTATGAGAACATAAATGAGTATATTATTATACAATTGGACAAAGAAAAGGTCTTGATATTTGATGACAATCAGAACCTATATTTGTAGTCAAAAAAGATATAGAAAAAAATGAAATAATTGTTTGAAATTCAAATGATTTACAACTTTTTGATGATAAATTATATGTTGAAGATTTCAATTTTTTATCTAATTCAGAATTTAGTTTTCCATTAAAAGCTAAAGCAAAAATTAGATATAGACAAGAAGATCAGGATTGTACTATTTACAAGCAAGATATATATAATAGTGATATAAAATCTAGTTTTAAATATAGAGTTGAGTTTGAAAACTCACAAAGAGCTATAGCTGTATGACAAATATGTGCTATATATTTAGATGATGAATTAATAATGAGTTGAGTTATTAGTTGATAAAACCCTTATAATTATTTTACTCTAAATTATATTTTATTAAAAAAGATTGTTTTTAAAACAATCTTTTTTTGCATTATAATTTTACATATAACTATAAAATTATATAATTTTAGTATCTCCCAAAACACATAAACTATCTCCCAAAAATTACTTTATTCATTAAAAATCTTAATATGAAAAAGATTTTTTGTTAATACTATCATGTATAGTAATGTTTTTATTAGGGAATAATGTTAGTGCAAATGATAATACATATAATGATTCTTGTTGATTATACTTAATGCCTGCAAGTATAAATGAAATAGAAAAATGAGTATTATGAAACATATCAAATCTAGATAAAGATATATCTTCATATTCATATAAAATTTTAGAAAATAATTTATCATATTGATTAGAATTTTTATGAGAAAGTCAAAACTATGTATACTTTTTATCAAATAGTAAAGTATATAGAACTATAAAAAATTGAAATGAATATCACTTATTAGATTTATGATATTTAACTGAATTTAATGATATAATAGATAATAAGAGAGAATTTTTGTTTATAAAAAATTGATATGTATATTACAAAAATCCAAATGATGATTTAAATATATATATGATAAATGAAGAATGCTCTAATTATAATCTAAAATGAAAAAAAATAAGTAAACAAAATGATATAAACTATATTGCAAATGATAACTCTTCTGTATTTTATATAAATCCAAATTGAGATTTATCTAAAATTTGAAATAGATGAGATGTATTAGATTATTCACAATATGATTTTTGAATTAAAATAGATAAATTTTTATTCCATGATAAATTAAAAGAAGATATTTATTATTTAACTGATTGAAAACTAAATAAACAATCAATTAAAAGTCCATTAATTACAAATGTTATACAAATATATGATATAGATTTATCTAATTATGATTTTATATGAAATGATAATGAAAATATATATTTATGATAATATAGTTAATTTTCCATTTTTTAATAGTGAAAAATACTGAGAGTTAAAAGCATATAAACAATATATTGAAATAAATGATAATTGAAAAATCATAATTAAATCATGGCCAGATGTTAATGAGACAAATTTAACATTAATGTGATTAATGGATATAAATGATATGAATAATGATTGAAAGAAATCATCTCCTATGTGATTTAATGAAAACGATACATCTTTTATTATTAATTGAGAAGCTGATTTATTATTAGTTGATATAAATTGAAGTAAAACATGATATAAAAACTGAGAAATATATGAAGAAATCCCTTGAACTAGAATAGTGGTAAACTATGCTTGAGAAACTACATATAATACATGGAAACAAATCTACCTACCACAAAAACTAGAAAACTTAACAATAGAAATAAATGGTAAAATAGAAGAAAACTATGACTTAATGATAGCATGATGAGATTATTATACAAAACTAGAATGAATAACTACAGCATCATGACAAACTGATACTTTTAATATATCAAGAGAAAATATTAAAATAGATTTCGATGATAATAAAATAGAAAATAATTCATACAATATATTAGTAGATGACTTCAAAAATAGTTGAACTTGAACAGTTATGCTGTGAAATCTAGAAACAATAAACTGAAAACAAGAATTAGATATAAATTGGATAGAAGTATTAAACAATAGTAATACTGCATTAATATATTCAAAAGATTTAGACAATGATGGAATACAAGAATCAACAGAAAATCTTAAACCAATACTAGATTATAGTATAGAACCAGAAATCTTATCATGAAATATAAGCTGAAAGATATGACTATATCTACCACAAGAAATATGCAAAAAGATATGAAATAAAAATTGTATTCAAATAGTAAAACAACTAGAAAAAGAAATACTAAACAAAACTACAAAACTAATATTAGAAAAACAAGAAGAGTTAGAAGATGAAATAGAATGAAATAATAAAAATAAATATAAAAAACAAAATAAAAAAGTAAAAGATAAAAACAAAGAAGAAAAACAATATATAGAACTAGATAATAAATGAAACTATAAAATAGTAGATTTAGAACCATGAATTTATAAACTAAGTTTAGAATTAAAGAAGTGATGGACTACAAAAACTCCACAAACTTTATACTATATGCTAGAAATAACTAATGGAGAAAATTATATAGATAAAGATTTTCAAGTTATAAATAAACTACTAGAACAATTGATTAAGAATTTAAAAATTAAATAATATATAATAAATTTAAACTTATGAAAGAAAAAATTAAAAATATAGTTAAAAATAAATATTTTAAAATATCTTTATATATAATTATATCATTATTATTATATTTACTTTATACATATATATTAAATGTTTATGTATTATCTAATTGTAATTTAATATCTTGATGACTAGGATATGCATGATATACTTGTTATTGATATTATTGATTGTTTAATAATATATTAATATATATTTATATATTGAGCCTTTGGGTGATTTTACCAATATTTTTTGATAGAAATAAAAAATATTATTACTTATATTTTACATGAATAATATTAATATTTATAATAATATTATTCATAGTAATAAATAATCCTATTATAAATATTAATGATTTACCTAATTGAAATTCAATATTTAAATAATATGTTAAAAACTAAAGGAAAATATTTTTCCTTTAGTTTTAATTAGAATAATTCAAGTAGATTATAAAAAAGAACCCTTTTTGGGTTCTTTTTTATAATAAAACTAAACTTATAGCCATTATAAACATTCATGCAATTAGTCATCAAATAGCTATATGGTGTTCTCAATATTCTTCTGCAGTTGGTAGTAATTCATCCAATGAAATATAAATCATTATACCAGCAACAAATGCAAATATAAATCAAAAACTTAAATCTCATACATATTTTATAAAAAATACATATCATATTATAGCTCATATAAATTCTGCAAAACCAGATAAAAATCATAAACTAGCTGCTTTTATTTTACTTTTTGTGGCATAGTATATTGGAGCAGCTACAGCTATTCACTCTGGTATATTATGTAGAGCAATTGCAATAGCTATACTTACTCATAAGCTAGGGTCATATAAGGCTGCTACAAATGTTGCTAATCATTCAGGGAAATTATGTAGAGTTATTGCTAAAGCTGAAAACAATCACATTCTAAGTAGTTTTTTTTCTTTTGAGTTTTCTTTTTTGTTTAGTTGTTTTATATTTTTGATTTCATGTGGATTTTCATAAGAGGGGACTATTTTATCAATTATCGCTATAGTTATTATTCACAAGAAAAAAGCAATTGTCATATATAAATATCATTTTTCTTCTCAATGGTATTTTGTTAAATCATCCAATGCTTTAGGTAATATTTCCATAAATGATACGTATATCATTACTCATGCTGAAAAACCTAAACTACTTGCTAAAAATTTTGGATTAAAATTCTTTGTAAAAAAAATCAAAAAACTTCATATTCATGTTGCAAGTCATGCTATTAGAGTTAAGCTCAATGCAAATATTATATTTCAATCAAACATAATTATTTTTTAGTATTATTTTGCTTATAGATTACTTAAATATAGCATAAGTCAAATAAAATGAGAATAATTCTTATTTGTAATATATATATTTTAGTTACAATAAATTAAATTGAATAATTTATATATAAATAATGGATAACTTAAATACTATATTAAAATCTAATTTTTGATTAGATAATTTTAGAGAATGACAAAGAGAAATAATAGAGAGTGTTTGTAATAAAAAAGACACTCTTGTTTTTATGCCAACATGATGATGAAAATCTTTGACTTATCAACTACCTTGAGTTGCTATGGATTGACTAGTTTTGGTTATATCTCCATTAATATCACTTATGAAAGATCAAGTTGATAAATTAAATGAGCTTTGACTAAAAGCAGAGTTAATTAATTCAACTATAGATAACTATGACAAACAAATAATACTTAATGATATTTCAAAAAATGACTGAACTGTAAAATTTCTATATATTGCTCCTGAAAGACTTAATAATTCTGATTTTTTGAGAGTTATTTCAAAAATTAAAATTTCATTGCTAGCTATAGATGAAGCCCATTGTATTAGTCAATGGGGGCATGATTTTAGGCCTAGTTATATGAAATTAAGAGATTTTATAGAATCATTAAGAGAAAATAAAGATTTTCCAGTTATTGCTCTTACTGCAACAGCAACTTCAAAAGTAAGAGAAGATATTGTTGATAGATTATGATTAAAAGAACCAAAAACTTTTACAACATGATTTGAAAGAAAAAATATATCTATAATAATAAGAGAAATTTCAAAAAGAGATGAAAAATTATCAAAAGTTTCAGAAATACTAGAAAAAACACCTGGTTCATGAATTATATATTGTTCAAGTAGAAAAAATGTTAAGGAAGTTTATGATTATTTGATTCAAAATAATATAAGTGCCTGAGTTTATACTTGAGAAATGCCAGCAGAAAAAAGAGAAATAGAACAAAATAATTTTATGAATTGAGTTTATAAAGTTATAGTAGCTACTAATGCTTTTGGTATGTGAATTGATAAAAAAGATATAAGATTTGTTATTCACTATAATTTACCTGGTAGTATTGAAAACTATTATCAAGAAGTAGGTAGAGCATGAAGAGATTGAAAAAATAGTTATTGAGTTGTTTTAGCTTCTTTTTCAGATACAAAGATTCAAGAATTTTTTATAGATAACTCTTTTCCAGATAAAAAAACAATATTAGATTTTTATGATTATCTTTATAGTGATTTCAAGTATTGAGAATGAGCAAATCATCAAATAACTAAAACTTATATGGTTATGGCTAATGAAAGCTGATTAAAAAATGACTTATTAGTTTGAGCTATTATTAGAATTTTTGAAAAATATAATATTTTGAGAAGGTGACTTGATAGTGAAGATACTCCAAATGACTTTAGATGAAGATGACTTACTCTTATAAAAAATAAGTTTAAGCATAATTTGATTCCTGTTGATTGGTCACATCAAGAAGCATTAAAAACAGAGAACTACTTTAAACTAGAACAAATAAAAAAATTATTATTTTATCCTCATTGTAGAAAAAAATTTATATTAGATTATTTTTGAGATGAAGAGGATATGATAAAAATCAAAAACTGATGTTGAAGTTGTGATTTTTGTATAGAGAAAAAAAATATGTCTAGTACTCAAATGGCAGATATCGTAAAAATATCAGTTTTTAGTTTAGTTTTAGAAGTTGTTAAAAAATATGATCAAAAATTTTGACTACAAATAATTACCAAATTTTTACGGTGAAGTAAGGATAAAAAAATATCTGATTGGAATATGGATAAAGATGACTACTTTTGAGCTTTAAGTGATTTAACATCTGAAACTATTCAGTCAATTATTGAAGCTCTTATTCAAAATGATTATTTGTATAGAAGTAATTGAAAATTTCCTCTTGTTTGAATTACAGAAACATGAATTGTTTCTATAACTAGAGATAGTATTTTAAAACAAGATAATACTGAATTACAACAATATATAAAAATGAGATTATGAACAAAGGAAATTTATAAAAAACAAAAAGAATCAAATAAAAATTGAAATAGTTCTGTTGATAATAAAAAAGTTGATACTTATAAAGAAACTTTGAAAATGATAAAAGATTGAAAAAGTTTATCAGATATAGAATCTGAAAGATGACTTAAAAATATAACAATTGAATCTCATGTTATAAAATTATATGAATACTGAGAGATTAGTCTTTCTGATATAATGAAATACACAAGTTTTTCATCTCTAAAAACTATAAAAGATATTATAATAAATGATTTTAATTGAAATATAGATAAATTAAAACCAATTAAAGAATCTTTAGAAAAAATATGAAAAGATAAAATAACATATTTTGATATAAAAATAGCTATTTCAATGATAGAAAAAAAAGATTTATAAAAAACAAGCAATGTCAAGCTTGTTTTTTTGTATCAAAAATATATTTATGATACTATTTATAAAGAGTTAGTTTTAATGTATTTATATATGAGTATTCAAGATATACTAAAGAAACAAAAAATCTCTAGAAACAAATGAACTTCTACTAAAAACACAAAAGTAGAAGATCTTTTTGGTGTATCTTCAAATTGAGCTAAAACTACTAAAAGTTCAATAAATTCTGACTTAAATATAAATTCTTACTGAGAAAAACAAGAAGATGGTGAGTTAATAGGTATTGTAAATGATATATTTTTGAATGCTATTAAATATAGAGCATCAGATATACATATAGAACCAAATGATAAAGATATAACAATTAGATTTAGAGTTGATTGAAACTTCTTAAATTATAAACAATTAGATTTATCTTATAAAGATGCAATTATTGCTAGAATTAAGATAATGTCATATCTTAGGATAGATGAACATAGACTTCCTCAAGACGGTAAAATTGCATATAAGCTTTTTTGATGAAAATCCATAGATATGAGAATTTCTGTTATTCCTACTATATATTGAGAAAAATGTGTAGTAAGACTTCTAAAAAAAGATGATAGACCACCAGAATTAAAGCAATTAGGTATTATGCCTTATAATATGGTAAAAGTAAAAAATCATTTAAAAGATAATTATTGAATGATTCTTGCTGTATGACCTACAGGTTCTGGTAAATCAACAACATTGTTTTCACTTTTATCTCAATTTGATCCAAAAGAAAAAAATATATCTACTCTTGAAGATCCAGTTGAATATAGAATATCATGAGTTAATCATACACAAATAAATCCAGCTATTGATTTTACTTTTGCTAGATGATTAAGAAGTCTACTTAGACAAGATCCAGATATTATAATGGTTTGAGAAATAAGAGATGATGAAACTGCAAAGTTGGCAGTTGAAGCAAGTATTACATGACATATTGTTTTTTCTACAATCCATACAAACTCAGCTAGTCATACAATACAGAGATTAATAAATTTATGAGTTGATCCTTTGTTGATAACTTCTAGTTTGAGAATGATAATAAGTCAAAGACTTGCTAGAAAGCTTTGTACTAATTGTAAAGTAAAATATAAAGCAAGTGATAAAATTAGAGATTATATAGTTTGAAGAGTATGAAAATATATAAAAAATAAAGATGATATATTTTTATACAAAGCAAAAGATTGATGATGTGAAAAATGTAATCATACTTGATATAATTGAAGAGTTTGATTATATGAGGTTTTAGAAATGACTGATAAAATGGAAACTTTAGTTTTAAAAAATGCATCTCGTTTACAAATTGAGATACAAGCAGTATGAGACTGAATGGTTCCTATAAAAGATGACTGATTACTTAAAGTTATTCTTTGAGAAACATCTTTAGAAGAAATATTATCAGTTTTATGAACTTAAAATTAAAAATGTAAATAGTTTTTATAAAAAATTATTGATATATATTTTTGCTAGATATAATTATTTATGTTAAACTATATTAGTAATCATGTAATATGAATATACGTATAAATACACTTTTTGAGAAATATAATGTATCAAATAAAAATAGATATGAAATAGAGCAAATTTATTCTATAATGCCTGCTTATAAACAAAAGCAATTATTGAATAATTTTGAATTATTTTTAACTAAGTTTAAATACATAGAAGATACAATTAATACTGAAAAAGAAATTCTTTTATGAGATTCTGTAGAAAGAATAAGAAACTCTATTTTAAAAAACAGGAAAAATAAAATAGATGAACATATAAAAAATGAAATAAATTTATTGAAAGGAGAACTATAAATTTAACGATATAAATAATAATAATATGAGAGAAGGTTTAAATATTCATAATTCTGAATGATTAAATAACTCGTTTGAAGAATATAGAAATTCTCCTGAGTATAAAATAGAGGTTTCTCAAAGAATAGAAACTCTTAAATCATTGTGAGTTTTTGATAAATTCGCAGAAGCATTAGCTAAAGATTCTGTAAAAAATAAATTTACGGTTGAAGAATTATTAAGAAAAGATATTCAAGAACAAATTATTGATGAAAATGATAAATTAAAATCTAGATTTACTGAACTTGAAAAAAATAAAGTAAATATGATAATAAATTGATCAAATGATGCTAATTATAGAAATTCAGCAAATGATGATAATTATAGAGATGCAGCATAAAATAAAAGACTAAAGTTTTTACTTTAGTCTTTTATTATTAGTCAATTTATTGTATCAAAATTTATAGTGTCTTGGATTCATCTAAATCATGTTTTTATTGTTATTAGTGTTTCTCAATTTTGACAATTTACTCATTGTAAACTATAGTTTCATTTATCAAAAACTATTGTTCAAGAATTTGTTGTATTATAAGATGTTCTATCTGGCATATCACATCATACCTCATCTATAGAGAATCCTTCTTCCATAAAAAAATCACTAAAATCTTCTATACTAGAATTTCTTTCTATTTTTGTAGATATACTTCATAATCATGAACTAGAAAATTCTATTAGCCATTTATCAGGTATTTCCAAAGCGGCTCAATTTAATTCTCATTTTCATACCAAATCATTAGTTCTGACTGTTTCTATTTCTGATATAACTTTATTTGTGAAAATTTCTAATTTTTGATTATTTGTTGTTGAATTAAAATTCATATTGGTAGCTCACAAAACCATTATTATTATGACAGCTATTACTACAAGTAACTCTATAACAGTAAAGGCTTTGTTAATGTTTTTTAATTGCATAAAAAATTTGTAAATAATAAAAAAAATGATATACTCTTACCAGTTAATTTTACTGATAAAAAAATAACTTCAAATTATTTTTTAAAATAAATATATGAAAAAAATACTTGTTTCTATTTTAGCAATTAGTTTTTTATTTAGTCAAGCTAATGCTGATTCTAATTTTAGAGTATCTAGTAATGACTCTAGTGGTTTAGTTTTTGATTGGGAAGCTTCTGATTGATCAGAAATGTATAGAATTGATTACTGAAAAGAATCTTGAATAGTTGAAGATAGTATTGATTTTTTATCTGATACTACTTATACATTTACAGATTTAGAAAGTAATACTTCTTATTATTTTTCATTAGTATGATATGATGAATGGGGTAATCAAGCATTCAAAAGTAATGAGTTAAAAGCAAATACTTTAGAATGATTATCAACTTCTTGAAATCAAGAAAATTTAGGATTATTTTTCGTAGAACAATCAAAAATGATTTGAGAAAACGAAATAGAATTAACTTTTTCTAATCCTATAAAAGATGAAGATAAAGAAAATAGAAAATTCAAAGTTGAATGAGTAGAAAATCCAAATGATTATTTTGAGGTATTGGATTCATTTATAAAAGAAACAGATAATAAAACTCTTATATTAACTCTTGATGGTATACCTAAAAAATGAGAACAATATAAAATTATAGTATTATCAACTAAAGATATCAATGATCAAAATATAGAGTTTTGAGTTGATTCTGAAACAGTTTTTGAATGAGTTGATATTTCTGATATTCAATATGAAGTAAATGAAGACGAATTAAGTTTAAATTCAGCTTGAGATGAAGCTTCAAATGTATGAGTTGAAGTAAATTCAGAAGATATCAATAATAATGTTATTAGTGTTGCACAATCTAATGAAAGACTACCACAAACTTGACCAGCTCAAACTTTATTAGTGTTTTTATCATTATTATTTTGAAGTCTAATTTTATTTAATAGATTTAAAAAATAAAAAAAAACCTTTCTTAAGAAAGGTTTTTTTATTTGATAAATATTCAAATTATCGTTATATTTGCTAATCATTTAAAAAAATTATATTTTGATTTAATTTTTTTATATAATTCAAAATAATTTCATATCTTTTCACTTTTTTCTAGTATAGAATCTTTTATATATAAATAAAAGTGATTAACAGATATTTTGGGATGTTTTTCGCAAGTTTTAAATATAAAATTTATTTCATTATGAATTTTTTTATAAATATCTATCTTTGCTTCTAAACTTATATTTCAGTAATTTTCTCAAAAATCTTTTCTTTTAAGTTCAAAAAAATTTTTAAATATTTCATCTTTTTTAATTAAAGTATCTCAAGATATTCAGTATATTGTATTTACTTGATTATTTCTTTTTTTAAATAATTCTATTATTAGATTTTCTAATTTATTTATTTTTTTTCATAACAAAAATACAAATAAATTCAGTAATAAAATAATTAATAGAATAATTCAAATTATAGTATAAGTCATATATATAATAATTATTATTTATTTCTTTTTTATATATTAACATAAAAGCTTATTTTTACAAAAAACTAACTAATTTTATTTTGACTATTATTAAAAAAATCATATAATCTTTATTGACAAATGTTGCAAACTATTATATTGCAGCATTTTTTTAGTTTTAACTTAAAAATTTATGTTACAATTTTTTAAAGATTCTGTTAGAGAATTAAAACATGTTGTATGGCCAACTAGAGAAGAAACAAAAAATTATTTTACAATTGTTTTAATTGTATTAGTTTTATTTTGAATATATTTATTTGCTGCTTCAACTTTATTTTCTGAAGTATTATTATATTTAAAAAATTTAGTATCTTAGTACTTTAAAAATTTAATAATTTAAAAAATAATAAATATGTTAAAAAAACCAGAGTGGTACGTTATTCAAGTTGTTTCTTGAACTGAAGAAAACGTTAAAAAATCACTTTTTCAAAGAAGAGAAAGTTTTTGATTGGAAGATTATATATTGGATGTATATGTTCCAACTCATGATGTTGTTTCTGTTAGAGCATGATGAACTAAAGTAAAAAAACAAAAAAATTTATTACCAGGGTATATATTAGTTCAAATGAATGTAACTAATGAAAGTTGGTATATAGTTAGAAATACTCCAAATGTTACATGATTTTTAGGTGCTTGAAATATACCTGTTCCTGTTTCAGGTGAAGAATTAGAACAATTAAAATGAAAAGTATCAGAAAGATCAGAAACTTTTGAATCAAAATATCAAGTTTGAGATATGGCTTTAGTTATTAAATGACCATTTGAAGGAAATGAATGATTGATAACAGAAGTTAATGATAAAAAGGGAATAGTTAAATTGAGTGTAAATCTTTTATGAAGAGATACTCCAATAGAATTAGAATTTGCTGATATAAAAGTTTAATAATCATTATTAATTATGAGAAATCTTATATTATTTTTAATATTTTTGATTCTATCGTTTTCTGTAAATATATTGTTTTATTATATTTCAGATGATTATAGAAATTTTTTAAAGCAAATAAAAAATGATGATAATATTGAAAGTTCTATAGAATTTCAAGAAGAGAATAATTTAAATTATAATGATGATGAAGATTTTTCATTTACATGATCTTCTAATGATACAAATGATGAAAATATTTATGATTTAAATCAAGATTTTGATTTATGAAATGACTTAAATAATGATGAATTTGATATTGAAGATATTCCTACAAGTGAAATTGTTTTATGACAAAATTACAATGAAATATTAGATTTGTTCAAATCATATGATTTAACTAGAATGGAAGTTAATGCAAATTTGTTTGATTTAACTAATGAATATCCTGATGAATATTTAGAATATTATTCAAAAGATTTAACTCTGTATTTTTTTACTACTAGAAAATATAATGATTTAAAAGATATTTTTAATGTTTTATCAGATGAACTACCTTTTAGTATAAATGAAATAAATAATTTTTGAGATAATTCATTTTTTATAAATCTTAATGAAGATATAGATGATAATATAGTAAGAATTGTTATATGAAATAATTGAGTTGTTTTTTGATTGAAAATAAGAAAAAATGATTATAATTTGGTAAAAGAAAAACTAAATACTTTAAGAACTAATTAATATAAAAATGTCAAATAAAATATATGTAACTAAGGAGTGATTAAAAAAACTTCAAGATGAGTTAAATGATTTAAAAACTCTTAAAAGGGTTGAAATTGCTGAAAAATTAAAAGAAGCTATTTCATTTTGAGATCTTTCAGAAAACTCAGAATATGAAGATGCTAGAAATGAACAAGCTCAAGTTGAATTAAGAATCTCTGATTTAGAAGAACAACTTAAAAAAGTAGAAATTATTGAAGAATGAGTTGAAAAATGAGGTAGAGTAAATATGTGAGTTATAGTTGAAATTAAAAACTTAGACTCATGAGAAATAGATACATTAAAAATAGTAGGTTCTACAGAAGCAAATATATTAGCTGAAACTCCAACTATATCAAATGATTCTCCTATTTGAAAAGCACTTCTTTGAAAAAAGAAATGACAAAAAGTAAAAGTTTCAGCATTAGCTTGAAATTTTGAATACGAAATAATAAGTATTAAATAATTATAAAAAAAATGGTTGATTTTAACTTTTTTTATGAAAATTTATTGTTGATACCTGCTATTACATTTGTTTTTACAGTTTTATTAAAATGAATTTTCGTTAAATTAAATACCTGAAAAATAGATGTTTCTAGAGCATTATGAAGTTGATGAATGCCTTCTGTGCATTCTTCTGTTGTTGTATCTTTAGCTACAGCTGTAGCAATTAAACATTGAATACATTCTGATTTATTTGCCATTGCTATGACATTTACAGTTATAATTATATATGATGCTATAAATGTTAGATTTGAAGCATGACAACATGCAGCTGCTATAAATAAGTCTATTTGAGAAAAGAAATTCAAAGAATCTCTTTGACATCTTCCTAGTGAAGCATTTGCATGAAGTGTATTAGGTATGATTATTGCTGTTATAATATATTTTATATAAAAAAACTTGAAGTATTAATACTTCAAGTTTTTTTATTCAACTGTAACAGATTTTGCTAAATTTTGAGGTTTATCTATATCTCTTTTCAAGTTTTTAGCTATATCTACTGAAAATATCCATAAAGGAATTAATGGTAGGAAAGGTGTTAATGCAGGATGAGTTTTTGGTATTTCAATTATATCATCATATATATCTTTTAATGAATCTCAAGCTGTTATAACTCATAATACTAATCAATTTCTAGCTTTTATTTCCTTTATATTTGATATTGTTTTTTCTCTCATTATAGATTTTGGATTTATTACTACAACAGGAAAATTTGGTCAGATTAGAGCTAAAGGTCAATGTTTTAATTCTCATGTAGAATAACTTTCTGCATGTATATAACTTAATTCTTTTAGTTTTAAACTACATTCACAAGCAGTTCAATAAACAAGATTTCTTCATAAGAAGAAGAAATTATTATATTTAGAATATTTATCTGCTAATGTTTTATATTGATTTTTTTTCTCTAATAATCATTCTAATTTATTATCTAGTTCTCATAATTTTTCTATTATATTTTTTGCTTCATTTAATTGTAAATCTCTTTTTATTCACATAGATAATGACATCAATAATAGTACAGCTAACTGAGCTACAATATTTTTTGTAGAAGCTACTCCTATTTCAATTCATGAGTGAGTATATAATCACATATCACACATTCTAGCAATAGTACTTCATACTACATTTACAATTCAAAAACTAAAACATCATTTTTCTTTTACCATTCTAACAGATTCTCTAACATCTGCTGTTTCTCATGATTGAGACATAAAAATATATAAAGTCTTTTTATTTGGTATAAATTTTGAATATAAGAATTCACTACTAACTCTAACTTCAGTTCTTATTCATGCTAACTCTTCAAACCAATTTTTTCATACTACTCATGCAAAATAACTTGATCATGAAGCTATTATTTCTATGTTTTCAAAATTATATTTATCTAATTCTTCCAAAGTTTCATTATTTATTGTTTTGTTTTCAAAATTAATTCTTCATTTTAAAGCATTTCTTAAAACATTAGGTATTTCATATATTTCTTTTTCAGTAAATGTTTCAAATTTTCATTTATCTGCTAGTCATAAATCAGGTGTTATTTCTTCAGTATCTTTATTAACTTTTTCTCAAAGAGAGTATACATTATATTTACCATCTTTTATAACAACAGTCTCATTATCATCAAGAGTTGTAAATTCATTTGCTACTTTTCATAAAGCATTTATATCACTTGATAAATAAACTGCATTATCTCAAAGTCAAATTACCATTGGACTTCATAGTTTTACTCATATTAGAGTACTAGGGTTTTCTTTATCTATAACTGCTATAGAATAAGCTCAAACTAGTTTTTTTGTAACTTTTTCTATTGTAGTAACTATATTTCAATCAAATAAATCTTCTATGAGTTTAGCTATTACTTCAGTATCTGTTTCTCAATAGAATTTATATTTTTTTTCTAAGCTTTCTTTTATATTCATGTAATTTTCAATAATTCAATTGTGAACTACATAGAATCTTTGGTTTTCACTAAAATGTGGGTGAGTATTTTCAATTGTAACTTTTCAATGAGTAGCCCATCTTGTATGAGCAATTCAACAATTATAATTGTTTTCTTTATTTGTATTTTTTTCTACTTTTGATGCTAAATTAGATACTTTTCATATAGATTTTTCTAAAAATATTTCTCAATTTTTATTTACTCCTACAACTCAAGCACTGTCATATCATCTGTATTCTAACTTTCTTAATCCTTCTATTAAGTAATCAATTGAATTATTTTTTCAATTATAGGCAAATATTCAACACATAATTTTTTATAATTAATAATAAAATTATGATTATAATATATTCTCTTATTTGACTAAAGTCAATTTTAAAAATAATTTGAAAAAAAACAGTATTAGAATAGTATAATTTACAATATTTAAAATAACAACCAGTTTAATGTTTAAAACTAAGGAAAAGCAAAAATTAAAGATAAGAGATATTAGATTAAAAAATAAATTAGAAATTTCCAATAATTATTATTGATTATATATTATATTTCTATCAATATTCTTTTTTCTACTTAGTCCTATTAAAAAATATATTGTTCTAAGTAGAAATAAATATTCTAAATGATTTTGAATAGTTTCTTATAGTATATTTAGTCTATTTTGATATAAGTGATGATATATTGATGATTTTATAGTTTCTGAAAAATTAAGATGAAAATGAGTTTGAATAAAATTATTTGATAATGTCTTAAATAAAATAAAAAATAATAATTGTGATATTGCATTTTTGGTATGACATATAAAAAGAAAAGAATCTCATAATTTATATAGAAAATTTTGATTTAGTGTTATAAGTTTAGGATTATTTATATTTGCTTATAAAAAAATAAAAAAGAAGTAATTTAATTACTTCTTTTTATATTATACTCTTATTTTTGTAACTTTTTCTCAGTATTTTAAACATTTACTAGTTATACATTTACCAGTTATTCAAGCTAAAAGAGGGAAAAATCACATTATAAATACCAATGAATCAATATCTAGAGTAGGTCATTCAACTATTAAGCTAGATATAAAGAATAAAACTATAGCAAAAACTATTTGTATAATTCTAACTATTTTCTTCTTTGCAATACATATATTAGTTACTCACATTATAATAGGTACTATTCATATAGCTATTATTCAATAAGTTATATATGTTAATGCTTGTTCTGATAACTCTTGTCAGAATATTATATTTTGTATTGTATTAGGTGTTTCTTGTAAGAAAAAATTATAATATAATACACTTATATATATAACTCAAAATAATATTCTTGCTATCATTATAGATTTATCACTAGGTCTTTTTTGTAAAAATTTAATCATTCCTATCATTTCCTTTTTTGTGTTAATTATTAAATATAATACTATATTAAAAAAAATAGAAAAAAATCAAAATTAATTTTGACTTTTTATAAATATTTATATAATACACAAGCTCGAATGAACTAAAAGTATATTTTGGGGTGTCGCCAAGCGGTAAGGCAACGGACTTTGACTCCGTCATTCGGGGGTTCGAATCCCTCCACCCCAGCCATTTTGAGCTTTTTGTGATTTAATGATTTCAAGAGGGGAAAACAGAGAATAGAAAATAATAACAATTGTTTTTTATTTTATGTTTTTTACTTTAGAAACTTAAAAAATTTTTTAAGACTTAAGGAATAAGAAAAATTAGGGTTTTTATTTTTTAAGTTTTATGCTTAAAAATATTTATGGCTTGCAGGCTTATAAATATTAAATAATTTATTTTTTAATTTTTATATAACATGATAGCTGTTATAGAGTTAGGATGAAACCAATTCACTGTAAAACAAGGTGATGTAATTGATGTAAAAAAAATAGATAAAGAAGTTAATTCAACTTTTTCTATGGAAGCTTTATTAGTTTCAGATGAAGAAGGTAATGATACTAAAGTAGGTACTCCTGTTGTTGCTGGTTCTAAAGTAGAATTCAAAGTTTTAGATCAATTCAAAGGAGAAAAAGTTAGAGTTTTCAAAATGAAATCTAAAAAAAGAATGATGAAAAATAACTGATTTAGAGCTCACTTAACAAAATTAGAAGTATTATCAGTTGCTTAATTAAATATCTTGAAAAATCTTATTTTTAGATATAATCTAAAAGTAAGATTTTTTTTTCTTAAGATTTTCTTAAGTTGAATTATTATTATATTAATTGTTTTAATAATTCATTTTATATTCTAAAAAATAGTTTTGAGAAATAATAAAACAAAAGTAAATATAAAAGCTCGTATTGATAGACATTTAAGGATAGTTAAAGATTGAAATGGTTTTTGAAACTCTATATTAATAGATAATAAATCACTTTCAAATTCACATCTTTATATAGTTTTATTTTTTATAGTATTTATTTTTCCTTTTTATCCTACTTTAGCGTCATTTGTTTATGATAACTCTACTTATGACTTCTATAGGTGAGATATTGATGAATCTAGTATATTAGAGTCTTATTATTGATGAGACTTGGATGATAATACTTGAGAGTCATGACCTATTTTTGAAACTACTGATTCATTCATTTCAGTTAATACTATACTTAATGATGATAGAAATGTAGATTGAACAAATGAAATAATTAGTTATGAAATAAAACCATGAGATTCTTTTTCTGTTTTATCAAATAATTTTAATGTTACTATTAATTCTATTCTTTGGGCTAATAATTTTGATAAAAATCACACTCTACGTCCAGGAGAAATAGTAAAAATACCTCCTGTTTCTTGAATAATTCACAAAGTAGTATCATGAGATACTATATGAGCATTAGCTCAAAAATATGATATAGAAGAATCTTCTATTAGAGAACAAAATTGACTTTCTGAAAATGATTCTATAAAAATATGAGCTAATCTTGTATTACCTTGAGCTGAAAAGATTGTTCCAAAGCCTGTCTATGTAGCACCTACAAAAGCAGTTAGCTCAACTTCAAATTCATCTTCATCTTCATCTTCATGATGATATAGTTTTGCAACTCAAGCTAATAGTCAAATGTCATCTACTCAAGGTTCATATAAACTTGTTCGGAGACAGCCTCAACATACTTTTTATTGGTGAAATTGTACTCGGTATGTTGCACAATATAAAAATGTTAATTGGTGATGAAATGCCAATCAATGGTTAGCAAATGCAAGAGCAAAATGACATGCAACTTGATCTACTCCTACTTTATGAGCTATTGTTCAGTTCAATGGTAGAGGTTATAATCCTAGATATGGTCATGTATGAATTGTTATGGAAGTTAAATCAGATCATATTATTGTATCTGATATGAATTATAGAAAATTAAACGAAATTACTTATAGAAAAGTACCAATAAACGATAGAAGTATAGAATGATATATTTATGTAAACTAAAAAGAAACCTTATATAAGGTTTCTTTTTTTATTTTCTCATGGCATTACTTATTTTATAAACTACTTGGTTTATTGGATTTAAGTTTTTATGTAATTCTTCTCTAAATTTTAGATAATTTTGTCTAAGTAATTCTAATAATATATGTGAAGTTATATAATTTTCATATTCAGAATAGGCTTTAAATGCAATAGGGAATGCTCTATAAGCATCTTCTATTTCTTTATTTATCTCTTGTATTTTATTTGATTGTATTTCTAGAATTTTGTTTATTCAAACAGCATTTTCACTATCACTTATAACAGATTCATCAAGCTTAGATATATCATCATTAACTTCTTTTAAATATTCTAAATAATAATTATATCTACATAACTCATATGTTGCTTGTTTTAAAACATTTGCCTTAATTATAGGGTCATTTTTTTCACTGTTTAATTTACATTTACTACTTTCTCATGAGCTTTCTAGGTTCATTTTTATCTCATTTTGTTTTTGATCAATTATATTTTCATATTCTTTTAATTCAGGATAATTATTTATAGTTTTTTTAACTAAACTAAGTCATCTAAAATTAGCTTTATTTACTGCACAATTATAAATTCAATCCATATTTGTTTTATATTGTTCTTTTGCTAATTCTATATCTTTTCATACTCTATAAGAATTTTTCATTCACTCTCCAACTATGTCTATTGTATCTGATTCTATTCATAAGTTTTTATCTAGATTTAGATATTTATTTGAATCATCCATTAAGTAAATTGTTTCTGAATTATTAGAATCAAATTTATATAAAGAACAAACATCAGTTACTCTTTTTTGATATAGTTCATATCATGATAAATCGTTTAGATATTTATCACTTGAAAAAACATTATTTGTAAAAATAAATGTAATTATTAACGAAATTATTATAATATTTTTTTTCATAATTTATATATTAAAAAATTTTAATTCTTCAATTTTCTTTTATAAGTTCTTTACTTCAAATTCTTTGAATTATTTTATAGTTTTTATATTGAGGTATAAACTCTCATTCTGAAGATACTTTTATTTTTGAGTATCATCATAGATTTTTAATTTCTATTATTCAAGTTTTAGTCTCAAAAGTCGAGCTTTTATTTACTATTCAATAAACACTATTATCATTTCTGTTTATATAACTAACTGAACTTCAATTTTCTATTATTATAGTCATATTTTGATTATTATCTACTTTTATTAAATATTCTCAATTTTCTTTTAATCAAAATTCTATATAATTAAATTGTTCAAATATTAAAACTTTGTCTTTTGATAATTTTATATTATCAAATTTTTCATCTGCTATAGCTTCGTTTATAGCATTTTGTTTTATTATTTCAGCACTTAAAGATTGTTTTATAGACTGGTTTTCTTTTAAGTTTTTTGTAACATTGCTACTAACACTTATAAAAGCTACAGACACCATCATACTTAAAAAAACTGACCAAATTAGTATGGAAGCATTTTTAGCTATTTTTTGCATAATTTTTATTATTATGATAAACTATTTTTAATTATATATATAAGTCTTAAAATACCAAGTTATGGTTGCAAAAAAAGATAATAATTTAGAAGAGGAATTAAAATTAATTATTCTCTCAAATGAAAATAAAAAAGAATATCGCTCAGATAGATTTAAAAAAATAGAAGAACATGTAAAAAATAGTTTAAAATTGCAAAAAACAGATGATGCATTAAGAGATTTAACTATTTGAGCTCTTGTTCTTAGAAGTAGTGATATTCATTTTGAAATTTATGAAGAATATATAGTTATTAGATTTAGAATCGATTGAGTACTAGTTGATATTTTTAAGCTAAATACAAAAGAATATAAATTAATACTAGAAAGACTTAAATATTCTTCTGGTTTAAAATTAAATATTACAGATGTTCCTCAAGACTGAAAATACTCTATGGTTTTGAATGATAGAGATATTGATGTAAGAATATCAACTCTACCAGTATGAGTTTGAGAAAATGTTGTAGCCAGAATTTTGGATAATACTAATTCTGTTGTTGATTTTGATGATTTATGATTTTTTTGGACTACAAAAAGAATATTAGAAAAATCTATATCAAAGAAAAATTGATTAATATTGGTTACTTGACCTACAGGTTCAGGTAAGACTACAACACTTTATACTATATTATCAAAATTAAATACTAGAGATAAAAAAGTTATAACTTTAGAAGATCCAATTGAATATCAAATGGATTGAGTTATACAATCAGAAATAAATGAAAAAAAATGATATAATTTTTCAAATTGATTAAGAGCCTTACTTAGACAAGATCCAGATATAATAATGGTTTGAGAAGTTAGGGATTCTGAAACCCTAGAAACAGTTACTCAAGCAAGTCTTACATGACATTTAGTTTTATCTACTCTTCATACAAAATCAGCTGCAGATACTTTGGATAGAATAGTAAATATGTGATTAAAATCATATATAATTGCTTCTGCTTTAGATACTATAATAGCTCAAAGACTTGTAAGAAAAATATGTCCTCATTGTAAAAGAGAAAAAGAAAAAACACCTCAAGAACAAGCAATGATTGAGGCAATGATGAAAGAAATATGAATGTCAGTTAGACCAGCTAAAAATATAAAACTTTATGAGTGAGAATGATGTGATAAATGTAATCATAGTTGATATCAATGAAGACTTTGAATATATGAAATAATTCATTTAAATGAAAATCTTAGAAATATGATTAGAGAATGAGCATCTGTTGAGGAAATAATTAGAGAAGCAAGAAATTGAGATTTAATAACAATCAAAGAAGATGGTATTTTAAAAGCTATAAAATGATATACCACTATAGAAGAAATATTAAGAGTTATTTAATTTTTTAAAATATGAATAATCGTTTAGAAAATACTTCTCCTGATTTTATGGAGTTTGATTCAAAAGAAATGCTGAAAGAATCATTTAAAAATCTATGATCTAAAAATATATCTGATTTAGATTTAGATAGTGATGAAGTAAAAAGAGAATATGTTAAATATCATTATTTGATATTAAATTATCTTTATTTTGATAAAAATGATTTAGATTTCTCTACAAAGCTATTAGATAATAGTCTAAAAAATACTATTACTCATAGTAGAGAAACTATTAATTCTTTATTATCTGAAAAAAGGAAGAAAAAGTTAGTTGAAGCTTCATCTTCGATTAATAGAACATCTATTAATCAAAAGTTACTTTCTTATCCATTATTTTATATGTGGGAATACTTGGATAAAAATATTGATAATTTAAAATTATGAAATCATACTCAAATTGATTTTGCAAAGTTTTTTTGATTATCTCATATGCAAGATATAAAGACTATAGCAGAAATTTTATGATTTAATGGTTTATTGAATTGGTCTACAATTAATTTACCACTTAATAAATTTAAATGATTAAAGCAAGAGCTTGAAACAATAGAAGAATCTGGTGTTATATGAAGTATTAATTGAAATAGTTTATTATTAAGTATTGCATCAAGTTTACAAGTTGAAAATTTTGAAAATCTTTATTATTGAGCTAAAGCTCTATGATATGATAGTAAAATGTGATTAAAAAATGTAAAAATGCCAACTTGGAGAATGTTAAGCATATTAGAATATACTACAAATAGATATTGAAAACCAAATGAGGATATTTGATGAGATAATGTTATAAACTTTATATTAACAGAATCTGCAATACAAAAAATATATGAGGATAATTTAAATATTTTTTTCAAGTGAGTTGAACCAAATAATCTTAAATCTAGCCAAGTAGCTCAAATTAAGAGCAATATAAGAAGTGCACTTAGATGATTTTGATATAGGTTAGAAATTGATAATAATAAATAAAAATATAATTATGAATAATAAAATAGATAATTTTTCTAAATTAAATCCAGAAGAAATAGAATCTCCTGAATTTCAATCAAAAGTAATTGAGTGAACTTATGAAATTAAAGACAATGTTGATGATGTTTTAAATACTTCAGAAACTCAAATTTCTTCTAATAAAATAGATAATGAAATAGAAGAAAAAGATATTCCAAGTCCTATATTTTATGTTCCTTGACTTGATTACTCAGAAGAAGAAATAAAAAATATCGATGAGGTTATGGGCTATGTTAATAGAGTTGATAGAATTATATCTCAATGAAAATCTTTTTCTAATAGTATAGATTATAATTTGTTTGTTTTATGATATGAAAAATTATCTACTAGAGAAAAGCTATATTTCAAAGAAATATATATTGATTTGAGAGTTAAATATCTTGTAGAAAAAATAGATAAAAATCTAAAAACAAAGAATAATCCTAAATTATCTTTGAGTCATTATGTAAGAGAGTTAATAGAAATAGACCCGCTTTTTAATTATGAATTTTTTTATGATAGATATGAAAATGCAGCAGATGATTTAGCTGTAGTTTTTGATAAATTAGCAAAAGAATAAAAGATATTATTAATTTTCAATAATATCTTTTATTTTTGTTGATATTGATATTTTTTCTTCAAAATTATATCAGTTATTAATTGCTAATATGTTATTTTTTGAATCTATTAATATTCATCATGAGTCTCAACTTTCTAAATATATATCAGTATGTATTTTATTATCACTAAGTTTTTCTATTTTTCATTTTTTTATCAATAATTTGTCTTCTTTTAAACTAATACTTTTAATTTCATCTCATATCTTAAAGTCATCATTTATATTATATTTATAAAAATTATTAAAATTACTATCAATTTTTATTAATGCATAATCTAATTCCTTATTTTTATAAATTAGTTCTCAGTTATATTTATTTCAAAATATATCTTTTATTAAATACTCACTATTTACTGAGTTAACTCAATGTTCTACTGTTATTATAGTATTTTTAGTTATAAAAAATCCGCTAAATATATTTTTTTCAAGATTATGATTATCATCAAATAATCATAAAGGGTTTTGGTTTATTTTTGATATTTCATCTTTTTTTATTATTTGTACAATATTATTTTCTATTTTTGATTGTTTATCTTTATTAGAAAGATAGATAAATCAAGAAATTATTATAATAACTTGTATTATCAAAGATATAGTTACTATTTTTTTCATTTTTTAACATTTTTATTAAGTTTTTAACTATATATTTATATCTATATTTGCTTTTTTTTCCATTTATTTTAATATTTTTAATATTATTTTTAATATTTTTTTTATGAAAGTTAGAATTAAAACATTTGATGGTCAGTCTTTATCTTATGAAACTTCTTGAGCATGTGCATTTGATTTCAAAGCTATGGAAGAGGTTACTTTTGAACCAGGAGAATTCAAATTAATTGATACAGGTACAGTTATAGAAACTCCTAAATGATATGTTCTTCAAACTCAACCAAGAAGTTCAACTTTTAAAAAGCACTGACTTATGCAAGTTAATTCTGTATGAATTATAGATCAAGATTATTGTTGAGATAATGATACTATAAAGTTTCCATATATGAATATGACAAAAGAAAAAGTTGTTATTGAAGCATGAACAAGAATAGGTCAATGAATGTTTGTTAGAATAGATAGAGCAGATTTTGAATTGGTGGATACTATGTGAAATCAAGATAGAGGTGGTTTTGGTACTACATGAACAAAATAATAAAAAAGATAGATTTTTAAAATCTATCTTTTTTGCTTTAAATAGTTTTAAATGTTAAAATATTAATAATAAAAATAAAATAACAAACATGGAATTAGTTTGAAGTTTAACAAATACTTGGGTTTGATATTTATCACTATTTATATTTATAGTATCTTATTATTTCATTGCTAGAGAAGAAAATTATCATATGAATAAGGCTAAACCAGCTTTACTAGCTTGAACTTCTATATTTATTATAATATGATTTTATTTTGTTCTTAATTGATTAGATACAAATATCTTACATGAAGAAACAAGAAATCTTTTAATAGAAATATCAGAAATATTTTTCTTTTTACTTGTTGCTATGACTTATATAGAAGTTATGCGTGATAGGGGAGTTTTTGATGAGCTAAAAAAAAGATTAATTCTTAGTTGATATACATATAAAAAAATTTTTTGGATAATAGGGTTCTTAGCATTTTTTATATCACCAGTTGCAGATAATCTTACTACAGCTTTGGTTTTAGCTGCTGTATCTTTTTCTCTATCAAAAGATGCAAAAATTTTAGTTCCATTGGCTATAATAATAGTTGTTGGAGCTAATGCTTGATGATCATGGAGTCCATTTTGAGATATAACTACATTGATGGCTTGGACTTCTGGTAAAGCTGAAATATTTGAATTTTTTAGTTTATTTCCTTCAGCTTTTATATGATTTTTAGTAACTGCATTTTTTCTATCTTTGAATATACCAAATATAAAAATTTCTTCTACTAAAAAAATGTTATCTATATGAATGAAATCATGATGAAAAAGAGTAATATTTTTATGATTATTTACTATATTTATATCTATAGTTATTCAGCATTATTTTAATATTCCAGCAATGTGGGGAATGATGTTTTGATTATCATTATTACATTTAACAAGTTATCATACAAAAAATACCGATAAAAAAATATGATTTGATGTATATAAAAATTTAAAAAAGACAGAAATGGATACTCTTTTGTTTTTCTTTTGAATACTTTCAATTATATGAGCTTTAGAGTTTATTTGATACCTAGATTATATAGCAAATTTTTATGAATATTTTTGAGTTATCAATTCTAGTATAATTATATGATTTTTATCTTCTATTGTAGATAATATACCTGTCATGAGTGCTGTTTTAAAATCACCTATAGATATTGATACTGCATGATGGTTACTTCTTACTTTGTGTGTGTGAATATGAGGTTCCTTAATAAGTTTTTGAAGTGCAGCTTGAATATGAGTTATGTCAAAAATGAGATGATTTTATACATTTTGAGCACATATGAGATATTTTCCAATAATATTTTTATGATATATAGTATCTATTTGAGTTTTTTATTTACAGTTTTATGTATTTAAATTATTTTAAAATAAAAAAACACTAATTTTTAATTAGTGTTTTTTATTAAATCAGAAACTGTTTTTAGTTTTATTAAATTAGTTTTTTTAGAACTTATTTCACAATCAGGAATATATACATTTTTAAATCACATTTTTTCAGCTTCTTTTATTCTTTTTTCTAGATGAATTGGTTTTTTTATTTTTCCAGTAAGTGAAATTTCTCCTATAAAAATAGAGTCTTTAGGTAATGCTTTATTTGTTTTACTAGATATTATTGATACAGCCAAAGATAAATCTATTCAGGGTTCTTCTATTTTTAATCATCTAGCAATATTTGTGTAAACATCATAAGCTTCAAGTTTTACATTGGTATATTTTCATAATACTGCTACTATCAAATCAAGTTTTGAGCTATTTATTCATCTAGCACTTCTTTTAGGATATCAAAATTTAGTATATGTAGTTAAACTTTCTGTTTCTACTATAAGAGGTCTTGTTCATTCTATAGTTATAGATAGGCTTGATCAAACAGCTGCATCAGTTGAATTTACAAATTCCATTCAAGGGTTTTGTAAGTCAGTTAGTCATTTTTCTCACATAGTAAATAATCAAACTTCACTAGTAGCTCAAAATCTATTTTTTAAGGCTCTTAGCATTCTTAAATTATCATATTTATCTCATTCAAAATATAATACTGTATCTACCATATGTTCCAAAGTTTTAGGTCATGCTAGATTTCAGTCTTTGTTTATATGTCATATTATAAATACAGAAGTATTAGTTTTTTTTGCATAAGCTACCAATAATTCAGTTATAAATCTTACTTGGCTTATACTTCAGGCTACTCAAGATATATTTTTAGAATGCATTACAGAAATAGAATCTATAATAAGTATATCACATGGATTTTTGCTTAATGTTTCTAAAATATCTTCTATACAGCTTTCAGCTAAAAGCTTCATATTATCTCATTTTATACCTAGTCTTTTTGCTCTATCTGCTATTTGGTAACTAGTTTCTTCTCAAGATACATATACTATATTATTTTCTTTTACAAAATTTGATAATTGTATAGTTATAGTAGATTTTCATATACCTGGCTCTCAAGATAATAATACAATTCATCATGGAACAATTCATCATCATAAAACATTATTTAGCTCTCCAGAGCTTGTTTTTATTTTTATTTCTTTATTTTCAGCAACTACATCATTCAAGTTTGATAGTTCTTTTGCTTCTCATTTTTCTCCTCAATTACTGGTTATTTTTGCTTCTTTAAACTCTTTTAGTGTGTTCCATTCTTTACAAAAACCACATTGTCATTGCCATTTTAGGCTTTCGTTTCAACAACTACTACAAATATACATATTTTTATAATTAAGGATATTTTATTTTATATAAGTATATAATTTGTGTATAAAAAATCAAATTGTTTTGCTAAAAAAAAATATTTAGTTACAATTCTTTAAATTTTAAAGTTAAATAATATAAAAATCATGAAAAATAATGATAAAATAGTTTGAAAATTTCAAGGATGATCTAATTTTGGTTTTTTAATTCCAGAAGATAGAGAATACTATTGATGAGATTTTTATGTAAACAAAAATAATTTTTGATTAGCAGAAGATTGAGATAGGGTAGAGTGAGTAGAAATTAAAACAAAATGAAAAAAACCTGAAGTAAAAATTGTTAGAGTTTTTTGAAAAGAAGCACCCATAAAGCAAGAATTTGTAGAATGAATATATAGTTCTTGAGATGGTAATTTTTGATTTATTGATGTAGAATGATTAGAAAAAGGTTATTTTGTATATTGAAACAAAAAAAATTGAGCAAAAGATTGAGATAAAGTAAAAGCTCAAATAGTAGAATTCAAATGAAAAAAAGAAGCTGTTGTTGTTAAAATATTTCAAGACGAATTTGAAACAGTAGTAGGTAGATTCAAAGATAGTGATAGATTTGGTTTTGTTATACCAGATGAATGAACTAATAATGATGTTTTTATTCCAGGTCCAAGAAAAAATTGAGCTAGAGATTGAGATATAGTTGAAGCAAAAATTATAAAAAAATGATGAAAAAATCCAGAAGGTTTTGTAGTAAAAATCTTAGATTAATAATAAAAGTCAATAATATTTTAAAATATTATTGACTTTTATTATATTACTTTTATTATGAAATCCCAATCAAAGTAAATAAGGAGGTGTATTATGTCACTTAATAGTTTGGAGCACGGAGATCGACGAAAAGCGGTTAAAAAATCGGCTAGAAAAGCCAGAGCAAAGGTTTTCAAGTTCATTCAGAAGGCTGTTTCTGATGGTGAGCTTGAAAGTGAGCAAATGGCAAAAGCAAGCAGTGATTATGTCACTACTTACTCTAGCTCTGACACCAAACAACTTAATATGATTGCCAGGGCATACGCATAAAAAAGGAGAAAAATTAAGAGAGAGTTTCTAAAAAACTCTCTCTTTTACTTTTTATTAATATAAAATAAATCTTCAAGTCCAAAAAATAAAAGCTATCAAATATAATCTAGAAAACTAAATAATATTTAATAACTTTTATGGTACTAGAGAAAGGGACTTGTCGCCCTTTGGGTCGGACATTCGAAAGATAATCTATTAAATACTAAAAATATTTTACTCTTATTCATCGTAAAAATTTTTGCATTTAATGATTCCTTTTCTCTATTCAAGTCCAAAAAATAAAAGCTATCAAATACAATCTAGAAAACTAAATAATATTTAATAACTTTTATGGTACCCAGAAAGGGACTTGAACCCTTACGCTCGAAAGCAGGGGATTTTGAGTCCCCCATGTCTACCAATTCCATCATCTGGGCTTAATATGGTGGAGCCGCAAATTAACACGGCCCCATAAAGAGTGATGCTATTATATAAAAAGTCAATCTTTTTGCAAACTTTTGTTTTTATTTTTTTGTTTTATATGTTACAATTATTATAAATATATTTTTTAAACAAAAACAAATGGAAAAAGCAGTATGAGTTTTTCAAGAACAAGACGGTTATGGTTTTGTTGTTCCTACAGATAAATCGCTTCATAGCAGTGATTTCTTCATAGCTGGACCAAATATTAATTGAGCTTCAAACTGAGACTTAGTTGAAGTTGAAGTTTTAGATAAAAAATGATGAAAAAGTAAAGAAGCTAAAATTATTAGTGTATTAAAAGAATCAAGTGAACATAAATTAAATGAAACAAATATAGTATGAACTTACTCTCAAGGAAATTGAGATTTTGGTTTTGTTGATACTATAATCGAAACTCCTGAATGAAAAGAAAAAAAATGATATTTTGTTTTTTCTAGAAACAAACAAACAGCTATGGACTGAGATTTAGTTGAAGCTAGTGTAAAAGTTTTTAAATGAAAAGAAGAAGCAGAAATAGTTAGAGTAATTGAAAGAAAAAAATGATTGGTTGTTTGAACATATAAAACTGGTAAAAATAATTTTTGATTTGTTATTCCAAAAGATAAAAATCTCAAAAATGATATATTTGTTGCTAGTACTAATGCAATGTGAGCTCATTCTTGAGATATAGTTTGAGTAGAAATTACGAAGTGGTCTAAGAAAAATCCAGAATGAGTTATTAAAGAAATTATTTCTAGCAAAGGTAGTTTAGATAAAAGAGAAGAAGAAATCTTAACTTTGGCTGTTGAATGAGGTGCTAGAATTACTTTTTGAGACGATGTTCAAGAACAATTATCTTGAATTTCAGAAAATGTAGATAAAAATGAAATATCTAGAAGAAAAGATTTTAGAGATTTATTTACATTTACTATTGATGGTGCTGATGCAAAGGACTTAGATGATGCAATCTCTTTAGAAAAAATGGATAACTGAGATTATAAACTTTATGTTCATATAGCTGATGTTACTAATTATGTAACTGAAAGATCTGCTTTAGATAAAGAGGCATTAGAAAGAGGTACTTCTATCTATTTGGCTGATAGAGTTATACCTATGTTACCAGAAAAATTATCTAATAATCTTTGTAGTCTAAATCCTTATACAGACAAATTAACAATGACTTGTGAAATGACTATTTGAGGTAAAACTGGTCATTTAATAAAATCAAAACTATATGAATCTGTTATTAAAAGTGATTTTAGATTAACTTATAAAGATGTAGATGAAATTGAAAAAAGACATGTAAATGTTTGAGATGAATTAATGTTTAGATGAGAAGCTACTAAACAATTATTAGATACAATTAAAGATGCTAATGATTTAAAAGAATTAATCATGAAGCATAGAGAAAAAACTGGTACTCTTGATTTTGATTTCCCAGAAACTGTTGTTGAATTTGATGAAAATGGTGATCCAATCTGAGTAAAAGAATATCCAAAATATAACTCAAATAAATTAATTGAAGTATTTATGGTATCAGCAAATGAAGCTGTTGCCAAAGAGATGTCTCAATTCCCATTTGTTTATAGAATACATGAAAAACCAAAAGAAAATGATATTTTAGATTTACAAGATAAATTACAATTATTTGGTATAAAATTTAGATTTGATGAGGCTAATACTGTTGAATTCGGTCAATTATTAGATAAATACAAAGATTTAGATGATGCTAAAAGAAGATTTTTAGAAAGAATGACTCTGAGAACTTTGACTCAAGCTAGTTACTCTCATATAAATTTTGGTCATTTTTGATTAGGTTTACAATTTTATAGTCATTTTACTTCTCCAATTAGAAGATATCCTGATTTACAAATACATAGAATTATAAAAGAATATCTAAATCAAAAACTTGATGCAAAAAGACAAAATCATTATGGTTCTATATTATCAAAAGTTTCTAAACAATGTAGTGAAAGAGAAAGAATGAGTGAAAAACTTGAATACAAAGTTAGAGATTACTTCTTGGTTAAATATTATAAAAATAAAGTAGGTGAAGAATTTGACTGAGTAATTACATGAGTAATTTCAAAATGATTCTTTGTTGCTTTACCTGATACTGCAGAAGGTTTTGTTGAAGTTGAATCTTCAAATTTTGATGAAAAAATGCAAACTCATAGAGATAAATTAGGTAATAAATATACTCTTTGAGATAATATTAGAGTTAAATTAATTGAAGCTGATGAAGTTTTATTAAGATTAAACTTTGAAGTTGTACATTCATAAAATAAAAAAAAACACCAATATTGGTGTTTTTTTGTTTATTTCAAACCTATATGATAATATATATATAAATATAACTTAATTATTTATATATGTTATTTATAAAAAATCTTAAACAAAGTTTTTCTAGTTTATTGTATTCTTCTTTTCAAGAATCTTGACCTATTTGAACTCCTGAAAATAATAATGAAACACAAGCTCCAAATGAAAGATTAGAAAGGCAAAATTTGACTCCAGAACAACAAGAGCTTATGGAACAAATTGATGCTTTGGAACAAAAATATGATTCATTACAAAATACTTGAAAAATAACAAGTCAAATATCAGAAAGATTAAGACAAGGTCTTACTAGTGATCCTGAAATTAGAAATGATCCTGAAGCAAGACCAACAATCGAAATGTTTAATCATTATAGAAATCAGTATCTTGAAGCAACAAAACAATCAAATGATTTATCAACTACAATTAATGAATTAAAAAATAGATTAACACAAGCTTCTAATACATTAGAGCATGAAGCATGAGTTGATTATAATGAAGAAACTTGAGAAATAAAAGAACTAGATATAAATAATGAAGAACTAAAAACATTAAATAATAAAGAGTTTTTAGCTTTATCTCCTGAAGCAAGATTACAGTATATAACTAAAAATAATATTGATTCTAGTGATGTAGCTAACTGAAATATAGATTCATTGGAATTTTCTTTTACTTTTGAATGAGAATATAATAGAGAATTATATTTAGAAACTACAGCATGACAAGTTCTTCCAGAAGAAGTATGAACAGTTACTTCCGGATGAGTTGAATATACTAGAAGTAATCTAAAATGAGAATTTTTTAATTGAAATAAGAGGCTTACTATTCATGAATCTACAAGTGTTGATATATCTAAATTAAGAACTCCTGAGGAATTAACAAAAATCTCAAATAGAAATGAACAATTACTTGAATGATACGAATGAAAATTACAAATTATGATTGCTAAAGAAGCTCTTAGTAGATGAATAGAACCAGATTTAGTAATGGAGACTTTTGAATCTATATTATCTGATACTCCTGAAGATAAATATGAATTAAGTCTTGAAGAATTATTTACTCAAGTTGAAAGAATTAGATGAGATTATTGATTAGATAATAATAGTGAATTATTAAAAGATGCTATTGCTGATACTGATTGAGATTGACAAATAGATGCTTATTCAAGATTTAATAATAAAATTGATTTTTCTAATATTGAACTTAGAGAATGAGAAAAATGACTTTTAGATTTGATATCTATTTTTGAATCATGATGAAATTATAATTCTATATATTGAAACTCTGATCAATCTAGAATTGATTTTACAAGTATGACTATTTGAGAAGTACAACAATATCAAAGACAATTTGTTAATTCATGACAACCTTCTTCAGCTATAGGTAAATATCAATTTATACAATGAACACTTAGAGCTGCAGCAGAAGCTACTTGATTATGAATGAATGCAAAATTTTCTCCTGAAAATCAAGATAAGATGGGACTTTATCTTTTGAAAATAAGATGATTGGATTCATTTATGAATGGTTCAATGAGTATTGAACAATTTCAGTTAAACTTATCAAAAGAATGGGCTTCTTTACCAAAAGATATGTCAGGTAGAAGTTATTATGCTTGAGATTGATTAAATAAAGCACATTTATGAAGTGCTCAATTAAGATGATATTTATCAAATATGAGAGAGTCTTGATTAAATGCTTAAATAAAATAAAAACCAGTCTAAAAATGTCTGGTTTTTATTTTATTTTTAAAATAATATTGACAATTTATTTTTTTATACTATATTTTAACCTGTTTTAGATATTAATTAATAAAAAAATATGAAAAATTCGTCTAATTCTTTAGCTTCAAAAATTTATAAAAATTGAACTGCATTATTTGTAGCATGAGCATTAATGCAATGATGTGCTTCTACAAGTAATAGAGTTAATGATGTAATGTCTGTTAACCATGACGATTTAACTCCTCCTAGAGTTTCAACTAAAAATTTACCAGATTTAGGCTCTCCATCATATACTGATACAAATAAAGCAAATATTGTATTAAATTGAAATCCTGATACTCAAAGCTGAAATTTACAAATTTCTAATCAAAACTCTAGATTAGAAATTTGATTACAAGATTCAGAATCAATGTGATTAGTTACATCTATAGAATATGCAAATGTATGAGAAAAATGGGGAACATTAATCACAACTAATTTTTGAGATGAAAGACAATCATATTTAGTTACTTGATTATATAAATGAGTTGATTTTTCAGCAAAAGCTACTGCATGATACTTAAAACAAGATTTTGAATGAGTAGATATTGGTCAAAAATATGTTTGAGCTGAATTTTTAAAAGATTTTTCAAATATAGTAGAAAATTTTAGAGCTTGAGTATATGCTAATGCAACTTTTACTGACTCTAAAACTTTATCAGTTACTCAAGTTTCAAGAGATGTTGAATGGGGAAAAGAAATAACTACAACTACTACTAGTTTTGAATGAGAAGATACTAGATCTGCATGATTTACTTTTGAATATGATTATTGAAATAGTAGTTTTGATGCTAATTTTTGACATACTAATATTTGAAATTGAGCTAATAATTATTGATTTTGATATACTTATAATTGATGAAAAATTAGACCTAGTATAGAATATTCTAGATTAGATGGTGATTCATTTGATTCAGAAATATATAGATGAAAAGTAGATTATATTATTAGTGATTGATTATCTGTTTGAGCAGCTTATGAAAGAGTAAACTCTAGCTCTATGGATGATAATAGATTTATGCTTACATTTACTTATACTCCAGGATTAAAATCATATACTAATTCTAGAAAATATAATCATCTAAATCTTACTCATACTACTTGAGCAAGAGAAGCTATGTCTACTTTATACTGACAAAAAGAAACAAAAGTAACAACTGAATTTATCTTGGATAAATCAGCACTTAACTCAAAAATAAATGAAGTATGATCTTTAGATAGTAATGATTATACTTCTAGTAGTTGGGCAGCTTTATCTTCAGCATTAGCTGCTGCTATAATTGTTAATAATGATGATAATTCAACTTTGGAGCAAGTTAAAACAGCTTTTAATAACTTAAATTCTGCTATAGACCAATTATCAGAAGTTGCTGATTTTTCAACTTTGAATTCTACTATAACAACAGCTCAATGATTAAATCAATCAGATTATACTACTTCTAGTTGGTCTAATCTTCAAACAGCTTTAACTAATGCTATACAAATTAGAGATGACTCTAATTCTAGTCAAGCTCAAGTTGATCAAGCTAATACAAACTTACAATCAGCTATTTCATGATTAGAATGAGCTAATACAGCACCAACTCAACCAAATGTTAGTGGGGATTCAACAGTTACTGTATGAGATGCAATGAACCTAACATTTTCATCAACAGATGCAGAATGAAACAGTTTAACATATAGAGTTGTATCATGAACTATACCAGCATGAACAACATTTAACTCAAATGGTACATTATCATGAACTACAAATACTGTACAAAGTGGTAGTTTTCAAGTTGTTGCAAATGATGGTAATTTAGATAGTACTGCAATTACAGTTAACTATGAAGTAGAAGCAGCTCCTGTTGTTAATACAGCACCAACTCAACCAAATGTTAGTGGAGATTCAACAGTTACTGTATGAGATGCAATGAGCCTAACATTTTCATCAACAGATGCAGAATGAAACAGTTTAACATATAGAGTTGTATCATGAACTATACCAGCATGAACAACATTTAACTCAAATGGTACATTATCATGAACTACAAATACTATACAAAGTGGTAGTTTTCAAGTTGTTGCAAATGATGGTAATTTAGATAGTACTGCAATTACAGTTAACTATGAAGTAGAAGCAGTTGCTGCTAGTTGGATGGCTATTTGAAATTTTGAAACTAATGAATGATCATGAACTCAAACAGAATTAATAGCTGATGTTACTACTCTTATAAGTAATTATAAAGTAGGTTCTACAATAGTTTTAGAAACAGTTAGTTGAGGTCCTATTTCTTGAGAAGTTCAACTTGATTGAAATAGATTAGTTCATATAAGTTGAAGTTGACCAGAATATGATGTTGATGTTACATATACATATAGATTAAGACTTACAGAACCAAATAATAATGTCGTTTTATCAAATAACTTTAATGTTACTATTAAAGATTTCTTCTAAAAAAATAAAAGAGCTTAAAGCTCTTTTATTTTTTTTATTATTTCTTTATGATTTCTTTCTTTAATTCATTCTACAATCAAATTTTTTATATTTTCCTTATCTTTGTATTGTTTTAAATTAAAGTTTAACTCAGGATAATTATTTTTAATAAGCATCAAATCTACTATTATAGATAATACTCTTGCATTTCAGTTTCAAAAAGGATGTATTCTTAAAAAGTTTAATAAAAAATCATAAATATCATCTTCTTTTTTATCCGATAAATTATAATTATTTATTAATTTATTCATTTCTTCTTTTACATCTTTTACTAATACCCAGTCAAAATTTTTTAATGTTTTATAATTTCATGGTATCATTGTAACTATTTCTGCATCTCAAGATATAGTTTTTTGTTTTTCTATATATCATTTTGGATAATGAATTAAGTGTAGTCATTTTATAAATTTTTCATCTAATAAGTCTTTGTTATAAAAGTTTTCTATACAATATTTTGCTATTTCTTGCATATGCTTCTCAAACATATTTTTTATTTGTTCTTTTTGTTTATCATTTTTTATATTTTTTAGTACTTTTTCTAAGTTTACAATATTTGATTTTACTATTATATCAAAGATTTGTTTGTTTTCCATTATTCTAATAAATAAAAAGATAGTAAGTTTTTATTACTTTACTATCTTTTTTATAAAAAACAAAATTATTTTGTATATATTTTTACATATCTTTTTTATATATTTTTACATAATCAATAATATCTTCCCATTGATTAGATTTATTTTTATCACTAGCTATATATATTTTACTTCAAAATCTATTTGTTCAACTGTTAACTCATGAGTTGTTTTGACTAGCAATTACATTATTATCTTTATCTAAAATACTTAATTTTGTATAATGGCTATTATTATGAGCCTGTTGGTTATAATATCTTTCAAATACAACTTTGTAATATTCATGATTATCAATAGATAAGCTATTAGTTATCATATTATGTGATATTCCATCATAGTAATATAGTCTTCAATCTTTTAAGAATAGATTTACATTTCAACTATCATTTGAAAATAAATAATATTTATTAGCATTATTACTTTTTAAAGATCTTCATCTAGTAGATATCTCAATTTTAAAATCATCTACATCTGTATTTCATAAATTTAATCATTCATATTTAAGATAACTATCATTACCAGCCCTATCTAAATATACTCAATATACTGGTCAATTTGAAGGATTAGTATCTTTTATAATATGATTTTTATTATTAAATGAAAGTCAGTTTATTGAACTAGGTTTTATTCATATTCAACAATGATGTGAACATCATCAGTTAGGTGTATTAAATATTCAAGTATATTCTGGAATCCATCTATTTGATCAATACATAACTTGAGTTCAGTTATATAAACTTCAATCTCAAATTATATTAAAAGATGAATTAAATCAATCATTATTATTTGCTGTATTTTCATTGAAATTGTCATATCAGATATAACTAACTAAATCATATCAATTATCATGAAATAATTGTATTGGTTGTATACATACAGATCATAAAGCTCATAATCATAATTGTAATCAATTACAAACAGAAACACATGCTCAATCATCTTCTTCATATCAAGTATCACAATAAATTATTTCAGTAGGAGCTCATATTGGAGTATAAGTTAAATCATTAGCACATTCTAAATCCATTTGTAATCTTTTATGTCAATTTGATATATTGAATTTAGGTTCTGATAATACTCATGATGTTAAGTCTCATTTATTTGTATTTAATTCTCAAAATCATAAATTAAAATTATAAGTTTCTAATCATATATTCAAAGAATTAGTATAAGATGTGCTACATTTTTCAGGTTTTTTACATCAGAAAAATTTATAGTTACTATCTCATTCAAGAATTCAGTTATTACATGTTCTAGTAATATAATCTGTACAAGTATCATCTTCTTTATATAAGAATCCAGTTCATGTTTCTCAATCTTCTATTTTTACTCATTCTAAATAACAACTTTTTCATATATTATTTATATTATTTTCAGCAATAAAGCTATTATCAATATTGCTTATTAAGTTATTATCTAATATATTTGTATTAAATGATCAATTTGAGAAGTATACATTTTTTACTTCTTCTATTTCTGATTCTATAATAGAATTAGGATTAGTCATATTGATTTTTTTAACCTTTGTGAAATCAGTATCATCTTTTATAATTTGAAATGGATCTATAGATATATCAGTTTTAATAGATTCTACTTGATTAGATATTATAGAAGGTTTAACTAATATATCTTCTTTTATAAAAAGTATAGGATTTTTCTTAACTTCAACTTCTCATTTTTCAACTAATACTTCTGTATTTGTACCATCAGTATTAACTGCAAAAATAGTTCATCTAACAGATGCTGTAGTATCACTAGTAAATATATCAAAACTAGATTCATTATCAAGAGAAGTAGCTTGAGTCCATATACTACCAGCTTCTAAAAATATTTTTACCTTAGAAACTAGATTGTTATCTTTAGGGAAGTCCATTTCAGCAAGAACTATACTAGTACTTGGAGTGATAACAGATGTAGATCAATCAGAAAAGTAAATTTCCATATTATATGAACTATTATTTACTATTTCATCTCAAACATAATAAACATTTCAATCTCAGTCTCTAGCAGTAAGAATTCTTTCTTCTGGGTTATAAGGAAGATAAGGTCATTTATCAATAACAAAGTTATTTCAATTATGTTCTCTTATAAGATTGTAGATTCAGTTTTCAGCAGAATAGTTACCTTCAACTTTTGCTCTATGTCATTCTTCGTTAAAAAGAACTCAAGCAACTTCAAATTGATTAGAATCAATAGCAACTCAATAACTATAATATTGGTTAGTTCTTGGATCTAAAGGAACAATATTTAAATATCTATTTTCTATAGTATTTTCAGTTACTTTTCAGTAAACTCAAAAAGCTTCAGATCTATCATGAGCATAACTTCAATCTTGAGTATAGAAGTTTTTATTACCTTGTGGATCAGCAAGAGTAGCTCCTTCATTACTATATGAAATGAAACCATTTTTAATAGTAGCCAAGTCAGCTATAACTCTAGAATTATTAGAGTTATTTTTTATATTGCTTGTTGCTGTAGTAGCTACTATAGCTAGAACAACAAGTATAGAAATACTTATAATTATTTCTACAAAAGAAAAAGCTTTTTTATTCATAAGCCAGTTTAATATTATAAAACAAAAAAAGTGCCATTATTATACTAAAAAAAGTATTTTTTATATAATTTTAATAAAAAAACATTTTGACATTTTTTTATAATGTTTTTTGCTATTTTTTGAAATACTTTTTTGACATTTTTTTTATAATATATATATTAATGTTAATTATTTCTTAATAAGGCATTGTGAACCTAGCATGACTTGTAACCATAACTGCAACTAATTACTTCTATATTAAATAGGGGATTTTTGTTGTGTATAAGGAATAATATAAAAATATACTAATAGCAAAGCTCTTATTTAGAAATAAATAAGAGCTTTTATTTTGCTTAAAAAAAATTTAATTTATAAAAATATCAGTATTTATGACTAATTTATCTACAAAAAGGCATTCTCTTGCTCATATAATGGCTCAGGCTGTTAAACAAAATTTTCCAAGTGCAAAAATAGCTACTTGACCAGATACAGAAGATGGTTTTTATTATGATTTTGATTTTTGAGATATAGAGTTTTCAGATAAAGACTTGAAAAAAATAGAAAAATCTATGAAAAAAATAATAACTCAAAATCAAGAATTCAAAAAATTTGAAACTGATTATTCTTCTGCTAGAAAAATATTAACTGCTATGGATGAAGAATTCAAAACTGAATTAATAGATAGATTTGAAAGTTGAGAATTTAAAAATTCAGAAAAATTATCTGATAAAATTAGTTTTTATTTTAATGTATCTAAATGAAAATCTTCAAATGAAGAATTACAAAGTTTTTTAATAAATAATAATTTTGAAAAATTCGAAGAACTAGATTGAGATCAACAAAAAACTTTAAAATTTATAGATATGTGTACTGGTCCTCATGTATCTAATACAAAAGAGTTAGATCCAAATAGTTTCAAACTAGCTAGAGTAGCTTGAGCTTATTGGTTATGAAATGCTGAAAATAAACAATTAACTAGAATATATGCTTATGCTTTTGATACAAAAGATGAGTTAGATTCACATCTAAAAATGTTGGAAGAAGCTAAAAAAAGAGATCATAGAATAATAGGTCAAAAACTTAAGTTATTTACTATTTCTGATTTGATAGGTCCTGGTTTACCTCTTATGCAACCAGCTGGTATGATTATCAGACAAGAAATAGAAAAATATTTATGGGATTTACATAAAAATAGATGATATGAAAGAGTATGGACTCCACACTTAGCAAAAGAATCTTTATATGAAACTTCATGACATGCAGGTCATTATTTAGAAGATATGTTCAAAGTTTTTGGAGGTACAAGTAAAGAAACATTTTTCTTAAAACCAATGAACTGTCCTCATCATATGCAATTATTCGCTGATAATCAATTTAGTTACAGAGACATGCCAGTAAGATATTTTGAACCAGCAACTGTATATAGAGATGAAAAATCTGGTCAACTTTCAGGTCTTACTAGGGTAAGAGCAATTACTCAAGATGATGGACATTTATTTTGTAGAGTAAATCAAATAAAAGACGAAGTTAAGGCAATTACTGATATTATAAAAGAATATTATACTACTTTGGGTATGACTGATGAATATTGGGTTTCTTTATCTGTTAGAGGTGAAGATAAATCAAAATATTTATGAGGTGAAGAAGTTTGGCAACAAGCAGAAACTGCATTAGAACAAGCTAGTATTGAAAATGAATTACCTTACAAGAGAGTAGAATGAGAAGCAGCTTTTTATGGTCCTAAATTGGATTTTATGTTCAAAGATGCTATATGAAGAGAATGGCAATTAGCAACAATTCAATGTGACTTTAATCTACCAAATAGATTTGATTTGAGTTTTACAAATGAAAAAAACGAACAAGAAAGGCCTGTAGTAATTCATAGAGCTATTTCTGGTAGTTTAGAAAGATGAATGTGAGTATTAATTGAACATTTTGCTTGAGTATTTCCTTTATGGTTATCTCCAAGACAAGTAACTATAATTCCTGTTTTACCAAAATTTGATGATTATGCAGAATCTGTATTAAAAGAATTAAGAAATTCTTGAATAAGAGCTTCATGAGACTTTTCTACTGATTGACTTAATAAAAAAGTTAGAAATGCTGAAAAAATGCATAACAATTATATATTAGTTATAGGTGAACAAGAAGAAACAGATTGAACTGTTTCAGTTAGAAATTATAAAACAAAAGAACAAACAGTTGAAAAATTATCTGATTTTAAATCTAGAATATTAGAAGAGATTGAAAATAAAGCTCTTTAATAAAAATAATAAAAGTCCTTATATATAAGGACTTTTATTATTGACTATTATAATTTTTATATTAAAAGTATTGACAAATATAAAAATATATGTATAGTCTTTTTTGTCTTTAAAAATATATAATTTAAATTCTTATATAAATATATGAATATACATAAAAATTCTTGATTAATTGATAGTGAAGCAGAATTATTACTTAGAAAACTAACATGAAGAAGTCTTTGAGAGTTGATGCATTTAGCTGAACAAGATGACCAATTACAAGTATTGAATGAATATAGATGAGCATTATCTTTATGGGCAGAACATACAAATGATACAAAACAAAAAGTTATAGTAACTCTTGATGGTAGAGATACTGCTTGAAAGGGGAGTAATATAAAAAGAGTAACTGAATATTTTGATATAAAAAGATATAGCGAAATAGCATTTTGAATTCCAAGTGCTGAACAAAAATTTGAACATAATTGGTTTAGAAGATATATGGATCATTTTCCAAAAGAATGAGAAGTAGCATTTTTTGATAGATCTTGGTATAACAGAGCTTGAGTTGAAGCTGCAATGTGATTTTGTACACAAGAAGAGTATGATTGGTTTATGGCTAATGTAAACGAATTTGAAAAATCACAAATAATAGATGAATGAATTAAATTTATAAAAGTTTATTTATCAGTAACAAAAGAAACTCAAAAAGAAAGACTAAGAAAAAGAGAATCAGCTAGAAAAAGATGGAAATCAAGTCCAATTGATAAAGTAGCTCAAGAAAAATGGAATTACTATACTTTGGCAAAAGCTAAAATACTAGAATTAACAGATAGTGAGCATGCTCCTTGGACAGTTCTTGATTCAAATGAAAAATGGTTATCTTCTATAGAAATCATAAAATCTATAATTAATACAACAGATGAGGTTGCAAAAATAGTACAAAAAGATTTATCTATAGACTTATCACCAAATAGAGATATATCTAGAACAGCTACAGAAGAGTTAAAAAGAATGAATGAAAAATGATATTTAGATAAAATGAAAAGTGAATTTAATTTCAAAGAATTAACTAGTGAAGAACAAGAAGAAATTGATTCTATGAAAGAAAATATGATTTTTGATGAAGAATCTTATAGTTATACTAAAAAATAAAATAAAAAAACATAGTGTATTTAAAATACACTATGTTTTTTATAATTATAAATTAAATTTGATTTTTTTATTTTACTATATAAAATATAGCACTAATAAATTTAAATTTATAAATAAAAAAAATGAAAGCAAGTGATTTATTTGTTAAAACTCTTATAAATAGATGAGTTAAAGTTATATATTGAGTTCCTTGAGAAGAAAATTTGGATTTAGTTGATAGCATAAGAAAATCTTGAAAAATAGAACTTATACTTACTAGAAATGAGCAAACTGCTGTTTTTATGGCTGCTACTTATGGTAGACTAACTTGAGAAATTGGTGTTGCTTTAGCTACTCTATGACCTGGTGCTACTAATATGGTTACTTGAGTTGCTTATGCTCAATTATGAGGTTTTCCTATAATGGTTATTACTGGTCAAAAACCAATAAAAAAATCAAAACAATGATTTTTTCAAATTATCGATGTTGTAGCTATGATGAGACCTATAGTAAAATGTTCAAAATCTATAATTGGTCCTGAAAGAATACCTTTTATATTGAATAATGCAATTGATTTAGCTATTTGAGAAAGACCATGAGCTGTAGCTATAGAATTACCTGAAGATATTGCTGCAGAAGAAGCTTGAGATGAATGAATAAACTTTATAACTAGTAGAGTTAGAAGACCAGTTATAGATGAAAAATCTATAAAAACTTTGGTATGAGAATTAGAAAAAGCTAAATCTCCAATTATTCTTATATGAGCATGAGCAAATAGAAAAAGAATAACTAAATACTTATCTCTTTTTATAGAGAAATATAATATTCCATTTTTTAATTCACAAATGTGAAAATGAGTAGTTGATGAATCAAAAACTCAATATCTTTGAACGGCAGCTGTTTCTAGCTGAGATTATCTACATGATGCTATAAAAAAATCTGACTTAATTATATCAGTTTGATATGATCCAGTAGAAAAACCAACTCATTTGATATGAGCATGATTAATAAAAACAATACATGTTAATTTTTATGAAACTAACTCTGATTCTACATATAGTCCTTATTTAGAAATAGTTTGAGATATTTGAAATACTTTTTGGCAATTATATGAAGCACAAATTAACCAATCTTGGGATTTTTCTGATATTTATAAAACAAGAGATTCTTATTTTGAACTAATAAATAAAAATATAGAATCTGAAGATATGTGAAATAATATTTTATGACCAAGAAAGTTAGTAAAAGATGTTAGAGAAGTTTTAAATAAAGATGATATTGTAGCTTTGGATAATGGATTGTATAAAGTATGGTTTGCTAGAAATTATACTACTTATGAAGCTAATACACTTTTACTTGATAATGCACTTGCAACTATGGGGGCTTGAGTTGCATCATGATTAGAAGCAAAAAGAATTAACCCAGATAAAAATGTAGTGGTTGTTACTTGAGATGGTTGATTGGTAATGAATTTAGGTGATTTAGAGACAGTTGTAAGGTTATGAGTTGACTTAACTGTTGTTGTTTTGAATAACTGAAGTTATTGAATGATAAAATGGAAGCAAGTATGATGAAATATGCCTATGTGGTGAATGGATTTTTGAAATCCAGACTTTATAAAATTAGCAGAAAGCTTTGGTTGAATTTGATATAAAGTAGAAAATAAAAATGATTTTAAATCTACTTTAGAAAAAGCAAATAAAGAAAAATGATTAAAAATAATTGATGTTTTATTTGACTATCCAAAAGATATTAATTAGTATATCTATATAAATTTTATAAAAATAACTATATTATTATGTCTATTTTAAAATCAATAGATCCATATACAGAAGAATTAAATTGAGAATTTGAAACTCTTGATGAAGAACAAGTTAATCAAGCTATAGAAAAAGCACATAATGCTTTTTTATCATGGAAGGAAACAAGTAGTTCATATAAAAAAGAATTATTTTTAAAATTAGCTGATTTATTAGAAGAAGATATTGAAGAATGTTCTAGATTGGAAACTGTAGAAATGTGAATGCTTAATCATGTTTCAAAAGCATGACTAGAAAAAACAGCTAACCTTATAAGATGGTTTGCTAATAATTTTGAAGAAATTTTAAAAGAAAAAGAATACCAATCTGAATGACTTAATGTAAAAGAAGTATACGATCCAATCGGTGTTATATTTTGAGTAGCTCCATGGAATTTTCCTTTTAATCAATTATTAAGGGCAGCAGTTCCAAATATTTTGGCTGGTAATACTCAAATATATAAACATTCTTCTAATGTTCCAATGACAGCTATAAAAATAGAAGAATTATTTGTAAAAGCTGGTTTTCCAGAGGGTGTTTATACAAATGTTTTCGTTTCTAGTAGCTTAAGTGAACATATTATATCAAATAAATATATAGCATGAGTTAATCTTACTTGAAGTGAATGAGCGGGTAGTGCAGTATGATCTTTAGCTTGAAAATATTTGAAACCTAGTGTTTTAGAATTATGAGGTAATGATGCTTTTGTAGTTTTAGAAAATAGTGACTTAGATAAAGTTATTGATTTAGCTATTAATTGAAGAATGAGAAATGGTTGACAAGCTTGTAACTCTTCAAAAAGATTTTTGATTCCTGAATCTAAATATGATTTATTTGTTCAAAAATATTGAGAAGCTATGTCTTCTTTAGTTATTTGAGATCCAATGGATGAAAAAACTCAAGTTCAGCCTTTATCTAGTAAAAAAGCAATACTAGAAATAGAATCTCAAGTACAAAAAGCTATTGATACTTGAGCAAGGCTTGTAACTTGATGAAAAATAATTGATAGAAAGTGATATTTTTTCCCACCAACAGTATTGGCTGATGTTACAAAAGAAACTAGTAGTTTTAATGAAGAGATATTTTGACCAGTTGCTTCTGTTATGAAATATTCTACTATTGATGAAGCAATAGAACTTGCTAACGGTAGTGACTTTTGATTATCTGCAGTTGTTGTATGAAATGATTTAGATGAGGCAAAAACAGTTGCTAGAAAACTTGATTGAGGTATGATTTTTATAAATAATATTGCTTGATCTAGAGCTAGTTTACCTTTTGGTTGAGTAAAGAAATCATGATATGGTAAAGAAAATTGACCTGATTGATTAAAAGCTTTTACAAATAAAAAAGTCATAATTGATTAAAAAAATAAGTCTATTCATAGACTTATTTTTTTAATATTGACTTATCTTGTTTTGTTTTTATAATAAAATTCACCAAATTTTTTTGTGTGTAAAAAATCAAAACAAAAGGAGACATACAATGTCTAAAAATATTTTCGCAGCTGGTCTTGGTATTGCTACAACTGATAGCAAAGGTGAGGTTATTGAAGTTTTTTTTGCAAAATCTTTTTTGCAAACTGAAAAAAATCATGGAGCAGTTTCTGATTTTGTCAAAATCTGTTCTGATATTTTTTCTTATGATGGTGGTAATTCTACTTTTTCTATTTCGGAAATGAATATTGACCATCTTATTAAAATCTTCGATGGTCATTCTGGAACTATCAGTTTTCTTGATACTGTTCGTTCAGCTCAATCGAGAGCCTATGTAACTATTCTTGAAAAAGATGAGCCGCCAAAAGATATATTTGAATCTTATCTTAAGCTTTCACTGCTTTCTACTAGAGCGGTTAAACCTAACTGTATCGATTTGAATGGTATCTTTGCTAATTTACCAAACCTTGTTTGGACAAGTCAAGGTGCTATGACTATTGAAGACTATAGTCAAAAACAACTTGATGCTCGTGTGCAGGGTATTAATCTTGAAGTTTATAGTGTGGATAAGTTTCCAAAGATGCTTAATCATATAGTTCCTTCAGGTGTTCGTGTAGGTGATGGTGCTCGTATTCGTCTAGGTGCTTACCTTGGTGAGGGTACTACTGTAATGCATGAAGGTTTTGTAAACTTCAATGCAGGTACTCTTGGAAAAGGAATGATTGAAGGTCGAATTTCTGCTGGTGTTGTTGTAGGTGATGGTAGTGATCTTGGAGGTGGTTGCTCAACTATGGGTACTCTTAGTGGTGGTAATAATGTCCGTATTTCAGTTGGTGAAAACTGTCTTATTGGTGCAAATGCCGGTGTAGGGATTCCTCTGGGTGATAATTGTGTTATTGAAGCTGGTCTGTATATTACAGCAGGATCAAAGGTTACCTATCTTGGTGATGATAATTTTCCAACAGTTATGAAAGCATCAGAGCTTAGCGGAGTTAGTGATCTTCTTTTTAGAAGAAACTCTCAGAGCGGTGCAATCGAAGTTATCAAAAAAGTTAACGAAGTTACTTTGAATGAAGAACTTCATAAAAATTAAAAAAGGTGGATAATAATAAACCAACAAGTTAATTCTTGTTGGTTTATTTCTTTTTAATATGATTTTATTATTTTTTTAAAATATGTATAATAAGCTTAATAAATAAAAAATAAATAAATATAGATGATTTATGATGTTGTTATAGTTTGAGCATGAGCTGCATGATTATTTGCTTGAATTAACTTAGATAAAAAATATAAAAAATTAATCCTTGAAAAAACAGCTAAACCAGGTATGAAGGTGTTGCTTTCTGGTTGAGAAAGAGCTAATGTTTCAAATATGGATATAGAACCTGTAAGAGATTATTTTACTCAAAATAAAAAATTTCTTCATAGTATTTTTTCTCGTTATACAAATTGGGATATAATGAGTTTTTTTGCTGAAAATTGAATAAATATAGTAGAAGAAGATAGGTCTAGACTTATTTTAGAAAGTTGAGATAGTAAGGAATTATTAAATTGTTTACTTGATAATACTAGAAAAAATAATTGTGAACTAAAAATAAATCAAGATGTAAAAAATGTTGTATTATTAGAAGATTGAAATTATGAAATTTCTATAGAATGATGAAAAAAATATATATCTAAAAATGTTATAATATCTAGTTGATGAAAAAGTTTTTCTCATATTTGAACTACAGGAGAAGGCTATAATATAGCATCTAATTTATGATTAAAGATAATCCCACCTTATAGGACTCTTTGTTGAATGGCTACTAAAAAAGATTTAAGCGAAGTTAGTTGAGTTAGTTGTAATTTAAAAATGAAATTAATAGATAAAAATAATAAAAAATCTATATATTTTGAAAACTGACCAATGCTTTTTACGCATTTTGGTATTAGTTGACCTATAGTTCATAATTTATCAAACTCTATATGAGAGTATCTAAATTCTATAAAATTAAAAGAAGATGATTTTGAAAAATATATAATTAATAATCTATCTTTGGATTTAGAATTTGATATAGATAATACTCCTAAAAGATTGATAAAATTTTTTGATTTAAATGAAGAAAATAATTATGTTAATTTAGAATTACAAAATTGGAGAAGCTGGAAAGAAGCAAAAGCTACTTGAGCTTGAATAGATACAGATGAGTTGGATAATCATATGCAATCTAAAAAATATCAATGATTATATTTTATATGAGAAGTAGTTGATGTTACAGGTAAAACTTGATGATTTAATCTTCAATGGGCTTGGTCTAGTTGATATGTTGCAGCCTTAAATATAAATAATAATTTGCAATAATATTAAAAATTGTTATAAAATATTTATATAAAAATTAAAAAAATGATAATGAAAATGTTTTCAAAAAATGCATCTTGGAAAAAATCTAGAGTCTGGAGTATCAGTTTCTAGTTTTTTCAGGTGTTAAAAAACATTTTGAATTTCTAAGCGTTATTTCAGATTATTGAAATAATGCTTTTATTTTGTAAAAAATTAAATATGAATAAATCTAATTGAATATCTTTTGAAGCTGAATTTATAATAGTTGATAATAATGAGAATGTTATGAATTATTATAATTGAGTTCAAACTAGTGAATATGTTATGAATTTATTAGAAAGAAAATATTCTAAAAATATTATCAAGAATATGATATGAAGAGAGTTAGATGCTTCTCAAATAGAAATAAGAAATGGATGACCTAAGTGTTCTATAGAAGATGCACAATCTGAGCTAGTTAAACTTTATGAAATGGTTTATGATATTGTATACAATGAAATGTGATTGTTTTTTCTTAATTGATCTGTTCCTAATCAAAATTTTGATGCTGTTGTTAGTTGATGAGTAGAGAAATACTCTAAAATAGATTCTTTACTTAGAAGTATAGGAAATAATTATAGAAAGGCTACTAATATTTGAGGTATACATTTTCATATAGATACAGATAATAATTTTGATAGACATGTTTTTTTATCTAATGCTATTAGTGAAATATATAAAAAAGATAAGTCTTTGTTGTTGTTGTCAGATAAAAGGCATGAAATGGTATCTTTGGTAATTGAAGCTCTTTTAAAATTAGAATTTTTAGATCCAAATGAACTTATTTCAGAGTTAGATCCTATAAATTTTTCTGGAATTATTTGATTAACAAAGTCAGATATAAAAAATATTTTGTTGGATTGAGATAATCCAAGATTTAGTTACAATTATGTATGATTAAAGAAGCCATGAATTAGTTATACAACTGAGATAAGAACTGTAGATGGTGTATGAAATAGGGATGACTTAATTCTTAATACAACAAAAATTTATAATTTAGTAAATGATATTTTATGATAAGATATAAAACTTTTTTAGAAAATAATTATAAGTGAGTTGATTGAATTACTGTTATAGATTCATGAAAGCCATGAAAAAATATTTGAATAATAGCTATAACTCATTGAAATGAAATTGTATGATTAGAAGTTTTTTATAAGCTTTTAAAGGATTTTGATATTAAAAATAAATTAAAATCATGAAAGATATATTTTATATCAGCAAATATAGAATCATATAAAAAATGACTTAGATTTATAGATGATGATTTAAATAGAATTAGTGATAAACAATCTTTAGATAATTCTTATGAATTTTCTAGATTTAAAGAGTTAACTAATATTTTGGATGAGTTAGATTATGTTATTGATTTGCATAGTGTTTCTAAATGAGATTTAAATATATGAATATGTGATGAGTATTTAATAGATGAATCTTTAAATTTTTTTGATATAAAAACAATTTTATATGATGATTTATCAAATTCATGAGCTTTGATATCTTATCTTATAAGAAAAAATAAAAAAGCTTTTTGAATTGAGTGTTGAAATCATAATTCTAAAGATTCTTTTATTGTATGATATAATAATGTTTTAAATTTTTTATCTTATTATTGATTTATAGATTTTTGAATAAAAACTAGTTCTGAAATTGATAAGTATAAGTTTATATATGAAATATATCCAAAATCTGATAACTTTAAATTTTTAGATGATTATAATTGATTTATAAAAATAAAAAAATGAGAAGCTTATGCTATTGATAATGATTATAACTATATAAATAATTATTGATTTGATGTTTATATATGATTATGTTCAAAAAATATAAAATATTGAGAATCAGCTTGATTTTTGTTTAAAAAAACTATATAAAACTTTGAAAAAAAATATTTTCTGTTACTATTGATTTAGTATTTAACCAATTAATAAAAAATGAAAAAAGTATTAACTTGAATAAAACCAACATGAAATGGTATGCATATATGAAACTATTTTGGTGCATTTAAACCTTTTTTAGATTTAGCAAAATGAAAAAAAGCTTATATTTTTGTAGCTGATTATCACTCTTTGACTTCTGTTCATGATAAAGAAATTATGGAAAGAAATAAACTTAGAATGTTAAAAGAATATTTTGCTTTGTTACCTGAAGATGCTGATATAGTTGTATATGAACAATCAAAAATAACTCATATAAACAATATTACTTGGGTATTATCAAGTGTTACTCCATATAGTTTGATGCTTAGAGCTCATAGTTTCAAAGATAGTCAAAATAAAAACAGTGATATAAATATGGCTACTTTTAATTATCCTATACTTATGGCTAGTGATATTATTACTTATGATACTGATATAGTTCCTGTATGAAAAGATCAAATACAGCATTTGGAGTTTGCTCGTGATATAGCAGGGAATTTCAATAAAACATATTGAGTGGATTTATTTAAGTTGCCTGAGCAATATGTTCAAGAAGAAGTTATGACTATACCTTGAACTGATGGTAGAAAAATGAGTAAAAGCTATGATAATTTTATAGGTATATTTGATGATGAAAAAACTCTAAAAAAGAAAATAATGTCTATAGTAACAGGTAGTGAAGGTCTTGATGACCCAAAAGATCCTGAATCTTGTAATGTATTTGCACTTATAAAATTATTTGCATCACAAGAAAAACAAGATGAAATAGCTTCTAAGTATAGAGAATGAGGTTATTGATATGGTCATGCAAAACTAGAGTTATTAGATATTATTTTGGATTATTTTTCTGAAGCTAGAGAAAGATTTAATAGTTTTGAAAATAATATGTCTTATATAGAAGAAAGATTGAAAAAATGAAATGATGAAATGAATAATATGGCAACTAAAAAATACAATGATATGATGGAAATAGTATGATTATGAAAATAATTATAAAATTAATAATGTTAAAAAAGAGATGGATTTAAACTATCTCTTTTTTTTATTGTTAAAAGTTTTTAACAATGATTTATTGGCTAAAAGTAGGGAATAATACTTATTATACATAGTAGTAATTAATAATCTTTTGACTTTTGACTTTAGTTGATTAAAGTAGTAAATAACAAAATTCTTTAGTTATCTAAAGTGATTTTTTAAGAGTTTTTAACATTGAATTTTTATATTAATTTATTTATTAAAATTAATTTATGAAAAAGAATGAATTAGCTTATGAAATGGAGGATTTATTAACTATATTTAGTAGATTAGACTCAAAAGAAAGAATTTTTGAGTTCTTATTGGATTTGATGTCTGAAAAAGAAATGATTGATTTTTCTAGAAAATTAGAAGTTGCAAAGATGTTAGAAGAATGAATATCTTATTCTAGAATAGAAAAAAAGACTGGTATGAGTTCTGCTACTATATCAAAAGTTTCAAAATCATTGAATAGTGAAAATTTATGATATAGGAATGCTTTGAATATACTTTGAGGTTTATAATTATATATTATTATTAAAAATAATTGACTTAAAATAATTATGTTTTATAATCATAAAACACTTTTCTATTAGTGTTTTAACTGAGGAAATTATTGTGAAAAGCGAAATTAATACTAACTCTGTTTTGAAAAAATATAGTCCTAATTTGGTTTATTTTCATTTTCAGGATAAGCTTGATAAAACAAAATTAACATTCGAGCTTAATTCTAGCCTTATTTCTGCACTTGTTCATGCTAAGAAGGCTTTGATACTTACTGAAGATGATTTTTCTGTTGTTGTTTATGATGTTGATTCTGTTGAGCGAGATTTTTCTTCTCTTATTTCTGATACATTATCTATGACAACACCAGCTACTCTTAGGATGATACCAGATAATGGATTTATCTATGAGGGCGGAGCTAGAGCTAGAGCAGAAAATGGATTTTTACGTGTCTATCGTGATGGTAGGATTAAAACTTTTTCTGCCTCAATAATGAAAAAAAGTGTAAAACGTATTTAAAAAAAAGGAGCGAAAAAAAAGAAGTCTTATTTTATAAGACTTCTTTTATTTTCTTAAAAATATTTGTTCTAAACTATCTCAGTCGAATTCAAATATTTCACTTGGTGGGTTTTGTTCTAATGGTCACATATTTTCTCAAATGAATTTTATAGTTCATTTTTCTAGATAATAAGAAAATTTTTCTTTTATTTCTTTTGGTGTATACATTTCTTTTTCTCAAGAAAAATTAGCACTAGTTAAAAATATTGGTCATGTTTCTTTTAATAATCTCTTTTGTATATTATTGTGAGCTACTCTTATAGCTATTTTTTCATAGTTTGCTCTATTTATAAATTCTTCTCAACCATCTTCTTCATTTACATAGTTTATCCATACTCTGATAGGCATACTATCTGTAAGTATAGTAAATGGTTTTGGATAGTTTTTTAAAAAAGTTATTTGTTCTAATGTTAAATCAGTATTTTGAGCTAACCATTCAAAATCAGGTACCATTACAGCTAATGGTTTATCATAACTTCTTTTTTTTATTTTGTATATTTTATTGTAGCTTTTTATATCATCTACACTACAAGCAATTCAATAACATGTATCAGTCGGTAATATATATATCATATTTTATTTATTATTTTATAGGATTTGCTAAAGGAATTCAGTTTTTTCTTGGGTACTTAGCATGAGTTTTAGATATTTTTTCTATAAATACAATTGTTCTTTCTTGTCATGCTAATTCATAGTTTTTTACCTTTAATATTTTTGCTCAAAGTCTTGATAATGCTTTTTTTGCACTAGATAATTCTTCTTTATCATTTAGTTTATATGCACAAAATATTCATCATACTTTTAATAAAGGTATTACATATTCTAATAATGTAGGAAAATAAGCAGTAGCTCTACTAGTAACAAAATCAAAATTTTCTCTATAATCAACATTTTGTCATAATTCTTCAGCTCTACCATTTAATGTAGAAACATTATCAATTCATAAATCACTAGCAAATTTTTCAATTGCTTTTAATTTTTTTCAAACACTATCTATTCAAGTAAAATTTACATCTGGATTAGTAATAGCTAATGGAATCAATGGAAATCAACCTCCTGTTCACATATCAGCAACTTTTCATTCTAAATCTATAAAAATATTAAGCATTATAGAATCAATAAAATGTTTTTCTATTATTCATTCATCATCTCTTATAGCAGAAAGATTTATTTGAGAATTTGTTTCTTTGAATAATTCTAAAAATTTTTCAAATTTTTCCATTTCATCTTTTTCAAGCTCAATACTATATTTATTAAATAATTCTTGCATTTATAATAAGTTATTTTTTAATTTTGCTTTATTTTAAGATAAAGACAATAAAAATCAAGTTTAAAAAATATGTATAAAAAATAAAAATTTTGCTTTTTTGGAGTCTAGTATATAATTAGTGTATATAATGTTATGAAAATATTTTATGCTATCTTCTAGACTAAATAAAACTATTCTTAGAACAACAGATAATTATATAAAAGCTTTGGAAAAAGCTTGAGTTTTAACTGTGTCTGATTTACTTAATCATTTTCCAAGAGATTATGAAGATAGAACCAATGTATTAGATAATTTTTCTCTTATAAATATAAAAGAAAAAAACACAGTATTAGTTAAGCTAGTATCTATTAACTCTCAAAAAACAGCAAACAATAAACTCCTAACAAAAGCAACTTTAGAAGATAAAAATTGATTTCTTAGTGAAAGTGTTTGGTTTAATAGAAAATATCTAGCTACTCAATTAAAATGATATGAATGAAAAAAAGTAATAGTTTCATGAAAAGTTAAATATGCTTTTTGAAAAGTTACATTTCAATCTCCAGAAGTAGAAACAGACTTAGATAAATTATCATGAGAAATTGTTCCAATTTATCCTGAGTTAAATTATATTCCAAGTAAATGGATAGAATGAAAAATTCCTTTACTAAAACAATATATAAAAGATATATCAGAAGATTTACCTCAAGAAATTATAAAAAAATATAACTTTATTAGCAAAAGAGATGCTATTTTAAGAGTTCATTTCCCTAGAAGTAAAGATGATATTGAGCAAGCTAAATTTAGACTTGCATATTCTGAGCTATTTGAAATAAACTATAAAGCTATATGATCTAAAATGAATTCATTCAAAGAAACAGAATGAAGAAGTTTAGCAATAAAACTAAATCCAGATTTTATAAAAGAATTACTTTGATATTTTCCATTTGAATTTACTGATCATCAAAAAATCGTATTGTTTCAAATATTAAAAGACATGGAAAAACCGCATTCTATGCAAAGACTTCTAGAATGAGATGTAGGTACTTGAAAAACAGCAGTAGCTTTTGTTGCAGCTATTCATGCAATAAAAGAAAGTATAAAATACTGAGAAAAAATACAAGCTGCAATAATGGCTCCTACTGAAATATTGGCTCGTCAGCATTTTGAATGAATGCAAGATTTTATGATGAAATTTTGAATATCATCTCATTTGCTTGTTTGAAGTGTAACTGCAAAACAAAAAAAAGCAGTAAAAGCTGATATAGTATCAGGTAATGTAGATATTGTTATATGAACTCATGCTTTGGTTCAAGAAGATGTAAATTTTTATAACTTATGATTTGTGGTAGTAGATGAGCAACATAGATTTTGAGTAAAACAAAGAGAAGTTTTGGAAAAATGATTTTGAAATAAAACATGATTAATTCCACATAATCTAAATATGACAGCTACTCCAATACCTCGTACTTTGGCTCTTACTCTTTATTGAGATCAAGATTTATCAGTTATAAATCAGTACCCAAAATGAAGAAAAGAAATTTTTACAAAAGTAGCAAAGAATGAAGAAGAAAGACAACAGATTGAGTTATTTATTAGAAGTGAATTAGAAAAATGAAGGCAAGTTTTTTGGATTAGTCCTTTGGTTGAAGAATCAGAAAAAATAGATTTAGCTAATGCTATAAATACTTTTGAAAACTTAGAAGCTATATTTCATCCTTTTAAGGTTTGATTATTACATTGAAAAATGAGGCCAAAAGAAAAAGATGAAATAATGAAACAATTTGCAGAAAATAAAATTCAAGTTTTATCTAGTACTTCTGTAGTTGAAGTATGAGTAAATGTTCCTAATTCAACTATAATGTGTATAGAATGAGCAGAAAGATTTTGACTTTCTCAATTACATCAATTTAGATGAAGAGTAGGTAGATGAGCTCATCAATCTTATTGTTACTTATTTCCAACTAGTTGAAAATCTACTGATAGATTAAAAGCAATGGAAAAAACAAATAATTGATTTGAATTAGCCGAAATAGATTTAGAGTTAAGATGACCATGAGAAGTTTATGGTATAAGACAAAGTTGATTACCAGATTTAAAAGTTGCAGAATTAACTGATTTGGAACTTATATCTCAAATAAGAGAAGATATTGTTGAGCTTTTTGAAAAACAAACAAAAAAAGATGACTAAGTCATCTTTTTTTTAATTACTAAATAATTTTGGAGGATTTGTTTGTATAGATGGATTGTATCTAATTACAAAAGAATAATTATCTTCTGGATTAGCACTACAAACTTTGTCTATTTTTCTTACATAGTTTAAGTCATAAACTTCTGCTAATTCAAAATCACTAGTAATTTGTCATCAAGGTATAGTATACTCAGTTCAACCAAGTACTGCACCTCAAATAGTATTTCTTGTAAATAAATTACCAAATAATTCTAATTTTTTATTTAATTCTAAATCTTCATATTTATCTCAATTTGATTTAGCACTTCTCAGAGTACCATCTGCATATATAGATGCTCAAATGTATTCCACATTATTTGCTATATAAACATTTCATGTATTATCAAAATCTCTTTTTGCATTATAATTGTCTTTTAATACAATTATTCATAATTTAGAATTATCAGAATTTATATTATTTTTGTTTAATATAACATTTCAATTTTTTACAACCAAAGTTTCATAGCTAGGATTTTCTTCAACTACATAGTTTTGGTTTTCTACATATTTTATTCAATTAACTGTAGTATTTGGTCTCATTGAAGATATTTGACTATAGGCATTTTTTCTTATTTGAGCTCTTGTTTCTCATATAGATAAATCAGAAAAATTTTCTTCTTGTCATGTCATATCTCATTTACCATCTCATTGTAATTGTCCAAATATTTTTGCTCAAAGAGTTTCTAAATCACAGCTTTGTCCAGAATCTAAATTATCTAATAAATATCTTACATTTTGACCAAAAAGATTATATTTTATTTCTAAATTATATGCTTTTATTTGAGGTCATTTTAATATGTTTTTATTTGCATCAATTTTTCATACAAATCAAATATTATCTGTAGATAAATCATTTCAAAAATATCATTTTTCTTCCTTAAACTCATTCCAGAAATGTCATTCTACTTGATTTATTATAGAATCTTTTTCTACTTTTAAATCTCAAGAGTTATAATTAGTAAGACTTCAAGTATTTATTAAATTTATTTTATATTTTTGTTCTTTTCAAATTTCTGGGATATTTCATCATTCTAAAATTTCTATTTTTCATTCAATAGGTTTTAGAAAACTATTTTCATTTGATTCTAAATAGTATTCTTTTGGAAATCATACATCACCATAACTATCATTCCAATCTCTTAGTTTGAAATAAAAATTATCAGAGAAAACTCATGGAGTATAGGATTTAATTTTGAAATTTAGAATTCAACTTGTATTTGTTTTGTTTGCAAAATCATATTCTATTAATGCATCATCTTTTAGAGTTGTATCTACCATATCCAAGAATAATGTTTTACAAGAAGAATCATCACATTTTTGTTTTACTTCAGTTGCTTCTTTGTTAAATATTGGGTTTCAATATTTGTCTTTTAATTGTAAATTATATAAGTAATAATCTTTAAAATTTGCATACTTATTATTTGTAGTATCAGCATATACAGATGATTGAGATAAATCAAGGTCTCAAGGGTATATAATTATATCTTTTGAAGTTTCTCATATATTACCAGCATTATCTATAGCACAAAGATATAGTTTATGATTTCATGCTACTGTATGGTTTATATTTTCTCAGTTTATAACACTTGTTCAAGTTATATTGGTTCATGATTTACAACTAGAATTCCATTTGTATTTTGCTTCTTTTATTCAACTTTCAGAATAATCATTTATTTGGCTTGCTGGAACATTATCATTGAAACTAACATTTATTCTAGAATCATCAGTAGCTTTAAAACTATTTGGAGAAGTTATTGTTACAGTTGGATCTACTTTATCTATTTTTGATATTTGAAAAACTTTTGTATATGAATTTCAAGCATTATCTTTTATAGTTAGGTTTGTACTAGCTATATTTTTGTATTTGTATTCTATAACATCAGGACTAGTACATCAACTAAAGTTATCTATACATTTTAAAAATAGTTTTCTTTTATCATTTGTATGAGCTAGATGATCATCTGAATAATCTCTATCTGAATTTGCAGCTGTTACTTTTTGACATGAAGAATTTCAAGCATTATCTTCTATACAATAAATTTTTGAACTACCTGTTGGTAAATAATCTATTTTTTCATCAGTTCAATTTTTACATCAACTTCATCCATTATCTTCACATCTATATCATATTTTTTGTTTTCATGAAGCTATTTCAGGATATGCAGTTACATGTATAGTAGGATTTATTTTATCTATTTTTTGTATATTATATTCTAGCTCTAAAACATTACCAGCTGAGTCTTGAATGCTCAAAGTTCATATACATCAACCTTGTTCTTCACACTTATAACTTGGTTTAGAGTTTCATACTAACCAGTCTTCTCATGCAGCAGCTCATTCTAGAGTTACAGTTTTTGAAGAATTAACCCAAGTATTGTTTGAAGGAGAATATTTTAATACTCAAGTAGGAGCTTGTTTGTTTATTCTAATAACTTTTATTTGTTTTGTTATAGTTTTTGTTTCATTTATAACAGCATTAATAGTTACTACTCATGAAGTGTTTTCATCAAAAACCCTCTTAAAAAGCTTTTCTTCTTCTCATTTTTTATAGTACAAAAAAACACTTACACTTTTTTTTATGAAGTTATTAAATATATCTTCTTGAATTATTCATTCAACTACTTCTGTATTTATTTTTTCTCATGTTGATAAATCAGCATTTTGTTCAAAAAACATTACTTTTACAATTTCAGTTTCTTCAACAGTTCATGTTCAAGTATCTCAATTTCAATTTCAGTTTCAATTATTTGCTGCATGAGCATTTGAAATACCTAAAATTATGAATAAAAAGATAGAAAATATAATTTTTTTCATTTTTTAAAAATTTATAATTATAAATATATAATAAATATTAACATATATTTTCTAAAAAATAAAAAAAACACTGATTTTTTCAGTGTTTTTTAAAAATTATTCAACTCAACCTTCGATAACTTCTGGAGAAACTGTATCAGTTTGTTCTACACTACATGCAGCATTAACTGTATATCTTTCTCTGTCTTCACCACCAAAAGTACCACATCTATATGAACTTCCTCTAGAATAAGTATCTATTCTAGTACCATTACAAACTCTTTTACCATTTTCCCATGCTCCACAGTTAGCTTCATTTATTTGACATGAACCTTGAACCATAGAATAGTTATAACAAGTATAGTCATCATTTGCAACAGAAGAAGACATTGTCCAAGCAATTACTCAAGCTACAACTACTACTGCAGCTGCTATACCAGAAGCCATATAAGTTTTATTCATAATTTTTATTTTAAATATATAAATTAGTCAACATTATAATAAAGTGACTCTTTTAGTCAATCTTTATTTATTATTTTTATAGGTCTATTTTCCCAAACTCATCTAGTTTTATTTAATACCCACCATGGAGATAGACCGCTAATTCATCTTTCTTCTAAGAAAGTTCTATCTATGTTATATCATGGTTCTTGAGATTTTTTTAACAATAATTCAAATTGTTCTTTTGTAAGTGCATTTGTTCATTCTTCATCATTGTTGAATTGTATATCCATGTTTATTTGTTGTCTTGTAACAATTGGATTTTGCTTACTTATAAATAATTCTTCTCAATCTAGAGTTGTCATCATCATATAAGTCATTCAGGCAGTTACCATCATATCTCATGAATATCAATAAACAGGATCAAAATTATCTAATCATAAGAAATTTTCCATACCAGGAGTTTGTCTATCAAACTCATAAATATAAGCATAAAAATCTTTTGTATAAATTTCTCAGTTACTATCTATAACTACTCATTCTACAAAATCAAAAGAATTTCAAATACTAGATTCTACAGTTTTTATTTTTCAATTGCTTAAGTCTTCTTGTTTTATAAGTTCTTTTGTATCATATTTATGAAGATTGAAATTTAATTCTTCTTTGCTTTGATTATTGCTATCAAAAATTATATATACTCAATTATATCAGTCTGAAAATCAATCAATTCTAGCTCTAAATCTAGCTCTAGTTAATGGATAAGTTTCAAATTCTATTTCATAATATCAATTATCATCAGTTGTTACTTTTTCTCATGTATTTAAAACTTCTATTTCTACATTTGATAAAGGTTCTCATTGATTAAATACTTTTCAACTTACTTTGTAATTTATACTTTGAATTCAATTTTCTTTTTTTAATATATTTGCTTTTTGATAATCTCAAGAAAAATCATAAAGATATCATAGTTGTTTATAATCATCAATTGATTTGTTTGCTTTTGATTCTAATCTATCTAATTTTTCAAAATAGTTTTCTCAATTATATGGAATAAGTAAATCATTATGCATTTGAAAACTAGAATCTAATTCGTCTTCTTCAAGTATTCTAACTCAAGATCTAGAATCATTTGGTTCTCAAAATAAGAAAGCTTCTTCTTTATAAGAATTATATATATCCATTATAGCTTTATTTTTTATACTTTCACTAGAATTATCTATATGACTTATAAGACTATCATCAAATTTTGAAATAATATATGTTCAATCAGAGTTAGTATTTTTTGTGTAAAAAACTTCTTTTGTCATATCTACATCCAATACAATACCAGATCCAGAATTAAAATATCAAATGAATTCTTCTAAAGATTCATAATTATCTGGATTTATATCATTGTTTATATCTATTTTTTTATCATTATCATCTATAGATATTTTATTATTATCATTTATTTCTTCTGATGTTTTTATATTTTGAGATAATACAGAAAATAACATATATATTACTATAATTGCTATCAATACGTAAGATATATATTTTATTATATTTTTAATTTTCATATATTTATTTTTTATAAGACAAAAATTATAGTTTTATTATATAAAAATTTGTTATTAAAAAAAATATTTTTAAAAAAATGATTAATTATTATAATGATTTTTAAGTAATTTTATTTATAATATATTTTAATGACTCTATTAGAATTTTTCTTCATTATATCAGGTGTTATTATACTTATAATAGCTTTTGACATAGCTAGAAAACAAAGATTTAATGCTCTTCATTTTTTGGTTTTTATATGAGTATGATGAGGTCTACTTACTTTTACATTTTTTCCTTGAATATTAAATACTATAGCAAGTATTTTTTGAGTAGCTAGATGAGCTGATGTTTTGGTTTATGCTGCTGTTATTTTTCTTTTGTATTTTGTTTTATTACTATTAACAAAACATGTAGAAAATAAAGATTCTATAACAAACTTAGTAAGAGAACAATCTCTAAATAATATATCAAAACAAGAATTAAAATGTAAATCAATATTATTAATAAGAGCTTTTAATGAAGCAGAAGTTATAGCTGAAGTTATAGATAAAGTACTTTTAAGTAATTATAAAAATATTTTAGTTGTAAATGATGGTTCGAGTGATGATACAAAAAAGATACTTGAATCTTATGGTGATAAAATAATTTCTATTCATCATCTTATGAATAGATGAGCTGGTTCAGCTTTGGAAACTGGTTTTGAATACATTAGAAGATATATTGATTGTGAATATATAATTACATTTGATGCTGATGGTCAACATGATATAAATGATGTAGACAAGTTAGTAGACATGTTAGACAATCAATCAAATCTATGAGCAGTATTTTGAAGTAGGTTTTTAAAATGAGCTAATACTAATATAAGTAAAACAAGAAAAATAACTTTGTTTTTATGAAGACTTTTTACTGTTATGATAAGTCAGGTAAATTTAACAGATCCTCATAATTGATTGAGAGCTTTTAGATTAGATACTATAAAAAAAATAAAACTTAGTATTGATAATATGGCTTATGCATCAGAATTGATAGATGAGTTAAACAAAAATAATATAAAAATAGGGGAAGTTCCTGTTAATATAAAATATACAAAATATAGTATTTCAAAATGACAAAAGTCTTCAAATGCTATAAATATAGCACTTAGAATTATATGGAGTAAGTTTTTTAGATAAAAAACTTACTTTTTTTAATGTTTTTTTAATATTTGATTTTTATAATGATAAATACTTTTAATTTATATTTAATAAAAAAATTATGAAAAAAGTATTTGTTTTTGTGTTTTTATTGTTTTTCTCCCTTATAAATACTAGTTTTAGTAACTTTATAATATATGAAGTTTTACCAAATACTGATGATGATTTAAATATGGAATATATTAGTATAAAAAACAATTCTAGTAATTGAAAAAGTTTGGACTGATATTCTATATCTGATAAATGATGAAAAATTTATAATATAACAGGGGATTATTTATCATGATGACAAATAAAAAAATATTATAGAACTCAAACAAATATTATACTAAACAATACAAATGAAGAACTATATTTGTATGACTCTAATAATAGTTTATTAGATACTTTTTCTTATACTAGTAGTGAAAATAATCTTGCTATAAAATATAATGACTCTTCAAATCAAAATAATGATGATAACTTAGATGATGAAAATAATTATTATAAATATGATAGTAATATAAAATCAGAAAAAGAAATATTTGATAAACCAAATATAATAGTCCAATCATGATTAGATGAAAATAATTTTTGTTATAAAAAAGAATGTTTAGTAAATTTTAAATACGATACTAATAATAAAAACTTAACTTGTTATTGGGATTTCTGAGATGATTTTGTTGTTTATGGTTGTAACCCTGAACATCTGAACTTTTGAGAATGAAAACATGAGTTAGTTTTAGAAGTTTGTGATAAAAACTATAGTGATCATTGTAAAAATACTCATTTTATTTTTAGAAATCTTTATAAAAAAACACAAACAAAAGCAAAAATAACTTTGCAATGAGATTTAACTACATGAAAAATGTTCAAATGAGATACATTAGTTTGTGATTGAGTAGATAGTTGTAGTATAAATTTGACAGCTAGTGAATCAACAGGTGATGGTTTGCAGTATTTTTGGGATTTATCAAATGAAACTTATTTTAGTATAAAAGATCCATCATCTCTTATTTTTGAAAAATGATATTATGATATCATGCTTGAAGTTGTAGATATAGACTGAAATATGGATAGAGATTTTTTGAAATTAGAAGTAACTTGAAAATATGAAGAATTAAACTCCAGTGAAACAGATAAAGAGGATAATACAAATGAAAAAAATATATCTGACTATCAAAACCAAATAAATGAACTAAAAGAAATAATAGAAAAATTTAGTTTGTCTTCTAGTTATTATAATAACTATAAAGAAGATTTCTATAAAGATGATAATAGTGAAATAATAGATATACAAAACTATAGTGAAGTAAATCTAAAAATACAAGTTCAATGAAAAATAGGACAAAATAAAGAACTATTAAATAATAAACTTATATGTTATGAATCTTGTAGTGTAAATTTTGATGCTAGTGAATCAATATGAAATATATCTAGTTATTATTGGGATTTTTGAAACTGAGAAACTTATGATTGAGTTAATCCTTGATATATTAATTATATCAATCCATGAATATACAATGTTACTTTAAAAGTATACGATAATTATTCTAGAGAATTTAAATCATATTTTGAAGTAGAGTTTTTATCATCAAAAAATGATGAACTAATTGAAGAAGAATTAATTATCGAAGATAATATTAATTTTGATGAGCTATGACAAGATGAAGATATAGATGAAGAAGTATTTGAAAAAATATCTGATAATTCAAAAGAAACAAATGATTTAAAAATAGAAAAAACTCAAAATTATGATTTAGAAAATGATAATAATATAAACAATATGAAAAAACTTTTTTTATACTCTATTTTGTTTTTTATAGTTGTTATATCTATATTAGTATTTTATATACTAAATAAGAAATATAATTTTTTTTAAATTTGCTTGTTTTGATAAAAATTGTTATTATTTATCTAGTATGAGATAATAATTGATAACAATATAAAATATGGATTTTGAAAAAAATACTCAATTGTTAGATGATCTAAAAAAACTAATAGATGATTCTATAGAATCAAAAATAGCAGAATTTTTGAAAAATATTCACTCTGCAGATTTGGCAGAAATTGCCAATGAATTATCAAAAGATGAATTATTATTGGTTGTTAAAAATCTTAGCTATGCAAAAGCTGCAAGATTTGTTTCTGAACTAGAAACAGATGATAGAAAAGATATTTTAGAAAATATAATGCTTGATCATCTAGCATTTATCCTAGAAGAAATGGATACTGATGATGCTGCAGATATACTTTGAGAGATAGATAATGAAGAGAAAAAACATCAAGTATTGAAGCTTATAAAAGATAAACAACATGTAGGAGAGATTACTGAACTAGCATCATATGAAGAGTGAACTGCATGAGCTTTGATGGCAAAAGAATATGTAGAAGTAAACAAAAACTGGACTATAGATGAGTGTTTGAAAGAAGTAAGAAGACAGGCTCAACAAGTAGATAGAATACATAGTGTATATATAGTTGATAATTCTGGGGTTTTAATTTGAAGAGTTAGTTTAAAAGACTTGATTTCTGCTCCTGCAGATAAAAAAGTAGAAGAAATTAGAAAAAAAAGAGTAGATTATGTAGCTGTAGATACTCCTGCAACAGAAGTAGCATATCTTATGGAAAAATATAACATGGAAGCAATTCCTGTAATCGATCATAAAACAAAACTAGTAGGTCGTATTACAGTTGATGATGTTATGGACTTTGTTAGAGATACAGCAGAAGAAAACTATAACTTAGCTTCTGGTATCTTGGATGATGTAGAAGAATGAGATAAACTTAGGTATTTAGTAAAAGCTCGTTTACCTTGGCTTGTACTAGCTTTGTTTTGAGGTCTTATGGCAGTTATTGTAATGTGATGATTTTCTGAAGCAATGGAAAAAAATTGAGAATTATTTTTCTTTACACCACTTATTGCAGCGATGGCATGAAATGTATGAGTTCAATCTAGTGCCTTGGTTGTACAAGCATTAGCAAATAATAGTTTGAAATGAGGGGTATTTGCTAGATTTTTCAAAGAATTATCTATTAGTGTAGTTAATTGATTGCTTTTGGCAGTTCTTTTGCTTGTATTTGGTTATTTTGTGTTTGGTTTTTCTAGTATAGTTTTAACAGCTGTTAGTATTTCGCTTGTTTGTGTTATATTACTAGCTAGTCTTATAGGTACTTTTGTTCCTTTGATACTAAACAAATACTGAATAAATCCAGCAATGGCAACTTGACCTTTTATAACAACAAGTAACGATATTTTTTGAATACTTATATTTTTTAGTATAGCAAAAATTATTATAGGGTTTTAAAAAATATTTGAAATATTGGTAAAAATACTTATAATTATACCAAGATTTATTTTTTATATAAAAAATATGTTAACAGAAAAAAATTTTGTCTCTATATCTGAATTAAGAGATAATACTTCAAAAGTTGTAAAAGACACAAAAATTATAGGTAAGAGAATAATATTATCTCAAAATAAACCTGTAGGTGTTTTTCTAAGTATTGATGAATATAATTCTTTAAAAAAAGTATCTTTTGATACTGAAATAGCTACAAGTAATGATATTAAATCATATAAAAATAGTAGTCATTGAAAAGATTCAGTCGAGGCTTTTAGCTTTTTAAATAGCTTAAAATAATATGTATAAAATATTACTAGAAAAGTCAGTTCAAAAATTCTTAGAAAAACAAAAATGACAAGATATAATTTATAAATTTGAAAAAGCTATTACCATATTTAGTATAGATCCATATGAAAATAATCTTGATATAAAAGTATTGAAATGACTACCTTTTTGTTACAGACTTAGAATATGAGATTATAGATTTTTGTATGAAATAATAGATGATGAACTTGTTATAAGTTTTTTTTGAATCTTGAAGTAGGTGAGATGTATACAAATAAAAAAACATTATTTAAAATTTTTAAATAATGTTTTTTTTGTTATACTATGAAACAATATTTTTAATGATTTAAATAATGAAAGTACTTACTCTATGATTGTGAGCTTTTTGATTTGCAATAAATAAATTGATTTGAGAAAATAATCCAGAAAAAAAGTTTTATTGATATGAAATAAATAATGAAATTTATTCTAGTATTATAAAAACCAGAGAGAATCCTTATTTTTTTAAATGATATAAATTACCAGAAAATATAGAAGTTATAGATAATTATGATGATATTATTTCTGAAATAGATATACTTATAATTGCTATACCAGCTCAATTTATATGAGTTACTTTAGAAAAACTTTCTCCAAAATTAAAAGAATGAGTTTGTATTCTTAATTTGGCAAAAGGTATAGATATAACTACTAATCAAACAATTTTTGATTTAGTAAAATCAAAAATAAATTCAAAAAAAATAGATTACTGAATTTTGTCTTGATGAATGGTTGCTCAAGAAGTAGTAGAAAAAAAACCTTTATGAGCTGATTTATGAATAACAAATATAGAAACTTGAAATTATATAAAAAATTTGTTTGAATCAGAAAATTTAAAAATAAAAATAACAAAAAATATAAAAAATGTTGAATTATATTGAAGTTTAAAAAATATATTAGCAATAATATCATGATATTATGAGTGAAAATGATATGATAAATCAAGTATATGAATGTATATGGTAGATTTTTTTGAAGAGATGAAAGAATTAATATTATTGTATTGATGAGATAAAAATTTAGATTTTTCTTATTACTCACTAGGTTGAGATATTATAGCTACTTGTTTTGGTAATTCTAGAAATAGATATTTATGAATTTTGTTATGAAAATGAAATAATATATCAGATTCTTTAGCTATTTTAAAATCTGAAAATAAGCATGCTGAATGATATGAAACAATAAAAGCTATTTATGAAAAAGTAAAAGATAAAGAAGGTTATGATATAATAAAAAAGTTTTATAAAATTATGTCTTAAGTTTTTAACAAAAAAGATTATTTAAATTATTAATTAATCTTTTTTTTATTATATTATATATATAAATATATCTATTAAAAAAAATCATGTTTAAGGTTTCTGTTGTTATGCCTGTTTACAATACTGAAAAATATGTCTGAGAAGCTATATCTAGTATATTATCTCAGACTTTTTCTGATTATGAATTTATAATAATAGATGATTGTTCAAGTGATAATACATATAATATATGCAAAGAGTACTCTGAAAAAGATAGTAGAGTTAAAGTTTACAAAAATAAATATAATATTTGAGTTGTAAAAACAAGAAATGAGTTATTTAAAAAAGTAGATAATTCTTCAAAATATATAGCTATAATGGATGCAGATGATATTAGTAACCCAGATAGATTATTAAAACAATATCAATTCTTAGAAAAAAATAAAGATATTTCAGTATTATGATGATCTATTGAAATTATTGATTATAATTCAGAAGTTATTTGATATAGAAAATATCCAAATAATTTTAAAAAAGTTTCAAGCTCTATATTAAAAAAATCTCCTTTTGCACAACCTTCAGTTATGATTAGAAAAATAGATCTTTTAAAAGTTTGATATTATAATATAGATTTTGAAAGGTGTCAGGATTATGAACTATGGTTTAGATTTTTTGATTTGTGATATAAGCTTACAAATATAGATGATTATCTTATAAAATATAGAGTTTTTGAATGACAATGAAAAAGTAAACATCTCAAACTAACACTAAAAAATACTATAAAAATACAAAGTAAATATATTTATAAAAAAAAGTATTTTAATATAAATAGTTTTATTTATCATAACTTATTAAAAATAATTACTATATTTCCAAATAGTGTAATACTTAAGTTATTTAAAATATTAGAGTATAAAAATGCAAAATAAAGCCCCCTTAGTAACTATAATAATACCGACCTATAATAGAGCGAAATATATAACTAGAGCTATTGAATCATGCTTAAATCAAACTTATAAAAATATAGAAATATTGATAATAGATGATTGCTCAACTGATAATACTCAAGAAGTTGTAGAAAATATAAATGACTCTAGGTTGAAGTATTATAAAAATAAAATTAATTCTTGATCATGTGTTAGTAGAAATAATTGAATAAAATTATCAAAAGGTGAATATATCAACTTTCTAGATGATGATGATGAACTATTACCAGAAAAGATAGAATTACAATTAGAAAAGTTTAGAACTTCTAATATAAAAAATCTTTGAGTAGTTACTTGAGATGTAGAGTATAAAAGAAGCGATATAAATGAAGTTAAAAAAAATAGAAAGCAAGGTTATATTTATAAAGATTTATTGAAATGATATTGTGTAAGTGGTACTCAACAAATGCTTATAAAAAAAGAAGTATTTGAAAAAGTTAGTTTTGATGAAAAACTTGAATCAAATCAAGAATATGATTTAATGATTCAAATTAGTAAATATTATAATTTTGATTATATTAATAAGGTTATTGCTTTACAATATGAGTCAGAAAATCAGATAAGTTTTAATTTTAATAAAAAATTAAGTTGAACAAGATATCTATATCTAAAATATAAATTAGAATATAAGAAAAATAATTTATATTTTTATAATTTTATTAGATTTAATTATTTATTTTTAAAATATTTTATTTGAAAAGTTTTTTGAAAAAGAATTTATTTATTAATTCCTTAATTAAGATATGAAATTATATGATATTATTTTAGATTCAGCATATGAATGATTAAAAAAACAAAATAATGATGGTAGTATGCCATCATGACATAATTGACCTTATTATCATCCTGAAACTAATTTAAGAAATACTTTTCATTGGTCTATCATTTTTTTGAAAGCATATAAAATTTCAAATGATGAAGAATTTTTAGAAGCATCAAAAAAAATAGCTGATTTTGTTTTTCAAAATAAACCTGAATTTAATTTTCATCATAGAACTTTTGAAAATAGAGATAAATGCAATTGAACAATTTGACCAGCATGGAGTATTGAATCTTTATTGTTTTTATCAAAGGAATTGTGAAAAAAAGATTTAGAAGACCTTGCTTCTAAAATATTTTTAAATCATAAATTTGATTATAATTTATGATTATGGGAGCGTAGAGAAATTGATTGAAGGGGTATTTGAATAGATTGGACTTTTAATCATCAGCTTTGGTTTGCTGTTATATGAAGTATGTTTGATAAAAAACACATAGAAATTCATAAACAAGTACAAAGATTCATAAAAATGTTAAATAAGAATTTTGATATATATAATAATTGACTAATTTGGCATCCAATTGCACAAATAACTTTTGACATAAATTGAATAAATAAAATATTACATAGAATTTTAAGTAAAACAAAAAATAATAAAAAAGATACTCATAAAGCTATAGGTTATCATACTTTTAATTTATATGCTTTTTGAATATTAAAAGAAAATTATCCAGAAATTGATTTTTGGATTTCTGAAAAGTTTAAAAAATCTTTAAATTTTTTAAAAACTGAAAAATTTGAAAAATGATTAGAAAATAATAAATATTGATTTGATTATAATGTAGTATGAATTGAAGCAGCTTATATTTTGCAAACTTTTTTTCCAAATAGTGAAGAAAAACAAAAATATTGGCTAGAAAAGCAATTTATTAGAAATTATGATTTTGAGAAAAATTTATTATCAAAAAATACTAAAGATTCTGAAACATTAAGTGCTAGGTTATATGAAGCTACAAGGTTAAAAAATATAGATCTAGATTTAGATAATTTTTTAAATTCAGAAAAACCTTTTGTTTCAGTTATTTTACCAGTTTATAATGACTCAGAAAGATTAAAAATCTGTTTAGATTTACTTTCTAGCCAATCATATCCAAAAGATAAATATGAAATTATAGTTATTGATAATAATTCAACAGACAACATAAAGGATTTACATGAGTTATTTCCAAATGTTATTTTTTTACTAGAAGATAAAATACAAAGTTCTTATGCTGCTAGAAATAAATGACTAAAAGAAGCAAAATGAGAAATAATAGCTTTTATAGATTCTGATTGTCAACCAATAAAAGAATGGATAGAAAATTGAGTTAAATGAATTATTGAAAATAATTCTGATTTACTTTCATGAAAAGTAGATTTTATATTTACTGATGAAAATAATCCTTATGAGATTTTTGATTCAATAAATAATATTCAGCAGTATGAAAAGTTTTTGAGATGAGAAGCTGCAACAGCAAATCTTTTTTCTTATAAATATGTTTTTGATAAAGTTTGACTTTTTCCAGATAATGTAAAATCTGGTTGAGATACTACTTGGACATCTAGAGCAACTAAGGCAAAATTTAATTTATATTATTCAAAAAATACTATAGTTAATCATCCTACGAGAGATAAAATAGAATTATTTGAAAAGAATATTCGTGTTGGTTTTTGACAAATACCTATTTGGAAGAGTAAAAATAAATGATTAATTTTTTATATAATAAAAATATTAGTTTGATTTTTACCACCAATTATGATTATTAAAAAATTAAAGTTTTGATTATTTAATAATATTAAAGTTTTTTTAGTTTGATGGTTATGTAAAATTTATATAAATATATGAAGATTTAGGTTTTTAATAAAAAAATAATATGATTAAAATAAAAGAAAAAATTTATAAAAGTTTTTATAAACCTTTTTTAGAATTTTTAAAAGAAAGAGAATTATTTTTATCTTATAAAAATAATTCTTATGCTCAAGAGTGAGAAGATATGATTTTAAAAAAAATTTTTTGAAATAAAAGAAAATGATTTTACATTGATATATGAGCTCATCATCCTAAAAAAATTTCAAATACTTATCATTTTTATAAAAAATGATGGAATTGAATTAATATTGACCCACTACCATGAACTAAAAAATTATTTGATAAGTATAGAAAAAAAGATATAAATTTAGAGTATGCAATTTCAAATTCAGCATGAATTTTAAATTACTATATGTTTAATAAGCCAGCTTTAAATACTTTTTCAGTTCATTCAAAAGTTAGAGCTTTAAAAAAATTTGATAATGCTAAATTAATTAGAGAATTAGATATAGAAGTCTTAAGATTAGATTTTCTTTTAGAAAAATATAATATAAAAGAAATAGACTTTATTTCTATTGATGTTGAGTGATTAGAATATAATGTTGTTATTTCAAATGATTGGTTTAAATTTAGACCAAAAGTAATTTTAATTGAAATATGGTCTGAAGATGTTAAGAATATATTTAATGATAAAACAATTAAGTTTCTATTAGATAAATGATACTATATAAAAGCAAAAACTTTTAATACTATTTTTTTATTAGATCAACTTTATTTTAAGAATAATAATATTTAAATTAATAATAATGAGAGAAGCAAGAATTTATTTATTCATATTAAAAAAAATAATTGAACCATTGTATAATTCTAATAATAAATTTAATATTTTTTTAGCAAAAAATATTAAATGATTAATAAATTTTATTTTTAAGGTTGATATATATTATAATGTTAAAATATGAGAAAATGTAACTTTCACTCATTTTATATGAATTATATTATGACCATGTGAAATTTGAGATAATACAATTATAAGACAAAATACTACTATAGGTAGAAAAAATAGGGAAGAATTTGTTTTTCCAAAAATATGAAATAATGTAGAATTATGAGCTAATGTTATTGTATTATGAAATGTGACTATATGAGATAATTCAGTAATTTGAGCAGGTTCAGTTGTTATAAGTGATATACCTAAAAACTCTATAGCAGTTTGAGTCCCAGCAAAAGTTATAAAAAATAAAGTTTAATTTTTTAATTTTTTATATTCAATAAAACATCATATTCAAAAAACTATATTTGATAATAAAGTTGCAATAATTGCTCATTTTATTCATAATAATGGTATTAATATAATATTTCAAAATAAGTTAATAATTGACCTTATATAAAAATACTTTTTTAAATCTTTATTTTTATTTTTTATATTAAGAAATATGTAAATTATATAGTAGAAATTTCTAGTTAATGGAATAAATAATAATAAGACTAAAAAATCTAAAATTATTAAATATTCACTAGTCCATAAAAATAATATAATATATTTCGATATTAATAATAGAATAATACTATTTGTTAGCCACCATAAAAAATTATAAATAAATATTTTATTAGGTATTCTTTCTTTTTTATTTAAATCTCTTACTAAGCTATCAGTTAATTTGCTTGAAAATATTCAAATAGGTTGAATTAACATATTTCATAAAGTATAAAATGCAACACTAGTTGTATTAAATATTCAAATTATAACTGTATCTAATTTAAATGTAGCTCTTTCAAAACTTTGTCATATATATATATGCCAACCTTCTTTTTTTTGTTTATCTTTTATTTTATAATAATTTTCTTTTATATTTTTGAAATTTGGTTTTAGAAATATACTAATTATTATAAGTCATATAATTATTGCTAGATAACTAATAGTAATTACATATTCAAATTTCAATAAGTCTAATATAAAAAGTGATATAACTCATATTAGGTATATAGTTGGTTGTATTAGACTATAGAAGGCTTGCCACTTCATTTTTCATAAATACTTTGTAGTATTCATTATAAATATAGTAGATATACTAAATGAAGAAACTATACTAGTATATAAAATAGTTTTTGTAATTTCTATATTTTTATATATTAAATTTATTAATGGTAATGATAAAATTATTAATAAAAAAAATATTAATATTAAAGCCATCATAATAATTAGTCATGTTCATATGAGCTCTTTTTGTTTTTCTTTATTTTCTTCTTTTAGAAGAGTTAATCAATATCATTCAAAATACCCAAATCATATAAAGCTAGCAAGTAATCATACTATACCTATAATTAACCCTATCATTCAATACTCATCAGGATTTATATTTTTTGCTAATATACTAGAAGTTATTATTCAAGAAAATATTACTATAAAATATGCTCAAAAATTCCATAGAGCATCTTTTACAGGTTTTAATCATATTATGTACTTTATTTCATTTAATGTTTTTAACAGCATATATAGTTTTTAAAATATTTTATAAGAATTTTATATAAAAAAAGACTAATTACAAATTAGTCTTTTTTATTAATATCATATTCATATGTAATTAATTCACATATTTTTTATAATATTTCTATTTAGTATATTTTTACCATCAAAAATTATTTTATCTTTTATAGAGTTATTTTCTATATTTTCTTCTAGTATTCTTTTATCTTCTAGTGTTATTATTAATGAATCTACTTCATTTATTATATTAGAAAAATCTTCATATGTTTTTACTTTTACAGTTCATCTACTAGTAGATAATTCTTTTGCATTTATATATGTTTTAAAATTTTCTCTAGCTTTAGAATTATAATCAAATACTTTTAAACTTGCTCAAGCTTCTAATAATTTATTTATTATTATTAAAGCTCTTGATTCTCTTAAATCATCTGTATCAGGTTTAAATGCTACTCACATTATACCAAATGTTTTTCATGTTAAATCTTCTCAATATTTATTGAATATTTTTTGTAAGAAGTATTCAACTTGTGAAGAGTTTGTTTCATCTACTTTTTTAATTATTTCTCATTCTAGATTATTTTCTCAAAATTGATGAATTAAAGATTTTACATCTTTTGGAAAACAGCTTCAACCATATCAAATTCAAGCATTTAAAAATTTATCTCCAATACGAGGATCCATTCATATTGCTTTTGCTACATCTACTACATTTGCTCATACTTTATCAGCAAGTCTAGCAACTTCATTTATAAAAGTTATTTTTGTTGCTAGAAAACTATTAGCAGCATATTTTATAAGCTCTGCTGTTTGCCAATCTGTTCTGAAAATCTCTGCTCATTTATCTTTAAAAATATCATAAATACTTGATAGTTTTTCTATAACTTCTTGTTTTTCTCATGATTTAAAACCTAAAACAACTCTATCAGGATTATAAAAGTCATGTATAGCAAGTCATTCTCTTAAGAATTCTGGATTTGATGCTACTGGATTTTTTCATCACAATATATCAAATACCATTTCATTTGTTCATACTGGCACTGTTGATTTTACAACTATTATTTCATCTCATTTAAGTATTTTTGATAGTTCTTTTGATGCTTGTTTAATGTAAGTTAAATCAGTTTTTCAAGTGTCATCTTGAGGAGTTCCAACACAAAGAAATATTATATCACATCATACAAGTTTTGATTTATCTATAGAGAAATCAATTTTTTTATATGTTTTTTGTAATAATTCTTCTAATCAATCTTCGTAGATTGTAGGTATTCATTTGTTTAATTGATCTATTTTATCTTGAAAAACATCTATTGCAATTACTTCATGTCATAAATCACTAAGTCATACAGCTTGAATAAGTCATACATAACCTGTTCATATTACTCAAATTTTCATATTATTTATTTTTATATATATAATTAAATTAAATATAATAAAAAATATGTTATAAACAATAATAATATATTTTTTTTGTTAAAAAATGTCACTTTCATTTAATTTTTTCGTTATAATAAATACAATAATAATATATTATTTTTTAAGTATTTATCTATATGAAAAAAATAGCTTTTAGTTTTTTGATTTTTTCTTTGTTTGTATTTTTTCCATCTTTTTCTAATGCTTCTGATTATAGTGATGCTGGAGTAATGCATCAAAGTTGGGATTTGGATTTTGACTGAATAAATGATTGTGAAAAAGACAATACATGTGACCATACTATAGACTATACAAAAGCAAAAACTTATTCATCTAAAGAGGATTTTTTATCTATTGAATGAGATTTTTGTAGTTTGGCAACTGATTGATGTAATAATATCTGGATTTCTGATTGAGAATTTTCTAATTCAACAGAAATGTATTGTGAAGATATTTATTGAGAAGGATGAAATCTAGCTTATTCATGTATGTGATATGATGAAGAAAAAATCGAATCAATCAAATATAGTGAATACAAAATGGAATATATAAAATATATTAGAAAAAATATATCATCTCTTACATATGAAAAACCAGTTTTATGATGAACTTGGTATGTATTGTCAGTAAAATGGCATAGTGATAACAATATAGTAGTAGAATATGAAGATGGTCATGTTACTTGAGTTGTAACACTTACTTTGGATGAAGTAAAAAAACATATGGAATCATCTAAAGAACCTATCGAAAACAAAGTTTGTACTATGGAATATGCTCCTGTATGTGCAGAAGTACAAGTTCAATGTATAAAAGCTCCATGTTATCCTGTACAACAAACTTTTTCTAACTCATGTATGGCTTGAGATAATCCTGTTTTGTATACATGACAATGTAATAATTTTGTAGATATAATATCTTACAAAAAATATATGTCTTATGAAGATATTCTTCTAAAAAAACTAGATAATGTTTCAGTTGATGTTTTAACTAGAGCAATAGATAGAGTTGATAAAATGATTGATGAATACCTTTTACCTAAAAGGGAAATAAGTGTTATAAAGAAAAAAATGACTCAGTTTATTTTTGTAAAAGAGTTATTAAAAAAAGAATTAAAATCTAGATAATATATCTAAAAAATAAAAAGTTAATTAATCAATTTTTAATTAACTTTTTATTTTGATATATGTTCTATCTTAATTATAATAAAAAATGTTCTTATATTATATAATAACTATTTTTTATTATGAAAAAAGCAATTTCTTTATTATTGGTTTCATTGTTTTTTGTTGCTACATGAGTTGCAAATGCAGAAGATGAAACTCAAGAAACTACAACTACTAGTATAGAATCTACATCTAGTGATTATAATTCTAGTAGATCTAACAAACCTAGTAGAAATTGAGTTGATAATGATTGTGATGATAGTGATGACTCTTGTACTCCTGAAAACCAACTAAAAGGTAAAGATAGAGCAGCAAAAGTTAAACAAGCTATAGAAGCAAGAAAAGAATTATTAGAACAAAAAAAAGAAGAAAGAGCTTCTAAAATCAAACAAAGAGTAGAAAATATCAGTGAGAAAAAAAGAGCACAATTTGTATGAGCTCAAAAAATCTTAGATAAAAAAGTTTCTGCTATAAATAATGTTAACTGGTTAAAAAATACTAGTGAAAAAATAGATAGGGTGATGCTTGATCTAGAAAATATATCAAATGAAGAAACTAGAGCTTTGATTGAAGCTGTATTGTTAGACTTACAAACAAAAATAGATGATAGATTACAAGAGGTTTATGAAAACTCTGATGATACTACTTTGGAAGAAGTATTAGAAGATGTTATGTGAGATGATGTAATGGAAGATGAAGACTCTAATTCAGAAGATGATAACGATGAAGACGAAGATGACTCAGATGATGATGAAGAAGATGACGAAGACGAAGAAGACGAAGAAAATGATGATAATAAATAATAAAAAAGACTAATTAAAATTAGTCTTTTTAACTTTTTAAAATAAAAAAATATTTTTTTGTCACCTTTTTTATTTTATTTCGTTTTAATATATGCAATCTAGATAAATAGATTTTTTATTATTAATTTTTAACTTTTTTGTTATGAAAAAAACAATCGCAACTATTATTTTATCAGCTATGTTTATAGCTTCAGTATGAGCTGAATATAACCCTGATAAAGAAGTAAACAATGATGAACCTAGTACTAGATCTATAACTACTACTTCTATAGATTATACAGATACTACAAAATCAATGCACCAAAGCTGGGATTTAGATTTTGACTGAATGAATGATTGTGAAGGTGATAATACTTGTGATGATAGTGTTGATTATACAAAAGCAAAAACTTATCCTACAAGTGCTTTATTCTTAGAAGCAGAATGAAATATATGTAAATCTGCAACTGATGGTTGTAATACTGTTATGATAAATAATGGTAAATTATGAGGTATGACTATGATGTATTGTGAAGATACTTATGGTGAAAATGGTTCTGAAGCATGGTCTTGTAATGCTTATGATGAAGAAAAAATAGAAGAATTAAAAGAAGAAAATAAAGAAGAAGATCAAGAAGAAATAAGATTTTGTACTATGCAATATCAACCAGTTTGTGGTAATGATGGTAAAACATATGGTAATGCATGTATGGCTGATTATAACTATGCTTATGAAGGTCAATGTAGTAATTATATAAATACTTCAAAATATAATTCATACAAAAAATACGATGCTAGATTTAAAGGTGTTATAAAAAAAGCAAAAACTTCTACTATAGAAAATGCTATAGCAGTTTTAAATAAATCTATAGAAAATACAAAAAACTTAAAAATAGCTCAATGGGTTCAAGTTGATAGAATTACAGCTTATACATATTTGAGAGATTTAATGCAAGAAGTATTAGACTCTAAATAAAAAAAAAGACTAGATATTATCTAGTCTTTTTTAGTTTTTTTATTTCTAGTATAAAAAACTTAAAATCTTTTAGATTTGATACTACAAATACTCAAGTCCATATAAAAAATGATATAGCAAGAAAAAATAATGATTCTAATCTACTTAATTCTCAAAAGTAGGGAATTATATATTTGTATATAAGTGTTCATAAAACTCATAATATAACAGTATTTTTTATTATAGAAATATAATCAAAATTTATAAAATATTGTTTTCATAAATATATTTCTGATAATAACCATATAAGAATCCATCATAGTCATGTTGCAAGAGCAGCTCAATAAACTCATATAGTATTTATAAGTATCAAGTTCATTATAAAATTAAAAACTATAGCTATAAAAACTATTTGAACCCTTTGTTTTACTTTTCAAATACCAGCCATTATATTGAAGTTTATTTGTAGTAAAAAATTAAAAACAAGTAACAAAATAGAGTATTTTAAAATCTCTCAAGATGTTATAAATTTTTCTCCAAACAAAGTATAGGTAAGAGTATTAGAATAAACAAAGAAAAATATATTAAACATTATAGCAATCAAAATAAAGTTTTTTGTAAATATATCTTTTACTATTTTTATCTTGCTATGATCTCATTTGCTATGAAACTCTGAAAAAACAGGGAACAAAAAAGCAAAAATAGGAGCTATTATTATAAAAGGAATTCATATTATACTTAGGTAGTTTGTATAGTATCAAGCATCAGTAGTACCAAGCATATATATAATCATTTGCATATCTATTTGTCACAAAATAGTAGCTGCTCATGCTCATATAAAAACCATAAAGGCATATTTTGATACTGTTTTTATTTCTTTTTTATCTATAACTATTTTTGTATTTTTGAAATATTTTTTATAGTATTTTTTATAAAAAACATATATAGTTACTAGTATTCATACATATAATCATACTAGCCATGAAAAACTAAAATTTAATAAACTAGATAAATCTAGAAAAAATATTGATACTACAAAAATAAGTATAAACATCATTCTTATGAGTTCTGTTATTTTGTGGCTAAATGTATCTTGAACTGCTATAAAAAAATTGTTTAGTGTTTGAAATATATTTATTCATATAAAGAAAAAAGCAAATACTTTTAATACATCACTTGCAGCTTCTGATTTGAAATAATTATTTGCCAAAAAATCAGATCAAAACCAAAAAATACTAGCAATTATTAGTGAAGAAATCACTTGAGCAAAAAGTGCATAAAATATTATAGATTTTGCTTTTGTATAGTCTTTTTCTGTAACATATTTTGGTAAAAAATGTTTTAGACTCTCAGTCATTCATAAGTCATTATATGCAGATATTAGAGTAACAAGACTTATGATCCCATAAAGCACTCATACATCACTTACTGATAATTCTCATGATATAATTATTTTTATAATATATCATATAGGTCATATTATAAATCAAAAGATATAAAGCCAAAAACCTTTACGTATGAATTTTTCGGCTAATGAATTATATTGTTCTATCATTTTTATTTTTAGTTTGTGTTAATTTTTAATTATTTTAAGTATTATAAGCAAAAAGACAACAAAAAATAAAAAGTCTTATAAGACTTTTTATTTTATAACACTTGCTATTATATTGGCAACATTTTTATCTAGAGGGCTTGGTATTATTTCTTCAGCACTTGGGTTTTTTACATATTCAGCCAATTTTATAGCTGCATTTATTTTGTGTTCTTCTGTTATTTGAGTTACTCTATTTTTTAAAGCTCATGCAAATAATCAAGGAAAAACTAGTACATTGTTCAATTGATTTGGATAATCACTTCTTCAAGTCGCTATTATTTTTGCTCATGCTTCAATTGCTTCTTCTGGCATTATTTCAGGAATAGGATTTGCCATTGCAAATATTATAGGGTCTTTTTTCATAGTTTTTAGCATTTCTTTTGTAAGAGCTCATGCAACACTAACTCCTATAAATATATCAGCTCAAACTAAAGCATCACTTAATTTTCATTTTATATCTTCTATGTTTGTTATTTCTAGAATTTTATTTTTTTCAGTATTTAAATCTTTTCTATCTTTTGATATTATTCATTTACTATCACATACTACTATGTTTTCAAATCAATAGTTTTTTAATAGTTTTATTATCGCAGTTCCAGCAGCTCATAGTCAATTAACAACTATTTTTACATTTTCTTTTTCTTTTCAAACTACTTTTAGCGAATTTATAAGTCATGCCAAAGTAACTATAGCTGTTCAGTGTTGATCATCATGAAATACTGGTATATTTAATTCTTTTTTTAATCTTTCTTCTATTTCAAAACATCTAGGAGCACTTATATCTTCTAGATTTATTCATCATATAGTTGGTGATATGTTTTTTATTGTTTTTATTATTTCCTCAGTATCTTGAGTATCTAGTACTATAGGAAAAGCATTAACTCAAGCAAATTCTTTTAGTAATACACATTTTCATTCCATAACAGGTAGTGAAGCTAGTGCTCAGATATTTCATAATCATAAAACAGCACTTCAATCACTTATAACTGCTATAGTATTTGATTTTATAGTATATTTGTAGGCATTTTCTTTATCTTTTTGTATTTCTTTACAAGGTTCTGCTACTCATGGGCTATATGCTGTTGATAATATATCTTTTGAGTTTATTTCTATTTTTGAATTAAAATCAATTTTACCTTGCATTTGTTCATGCATTTCTAAACTTTTTTTAAAATAATCCATACTATATTTTTTAAACTATAATTTATATAGTATATCTTAATAGTTTTTAACATAAAATCAAAAAAAATATTGCAGATTTTGACTACAAAAATATCATTAGTATTGAAAATTTAATTTATTATAAAATATAAAAATAAAAAAATGATAAGTTACTTACTAAAATTATTTGTTTTACTACTTTTTTCAGTATTTATAATTTTTAATTATTACTTCGTATATTGAGGTCATCTAACTAGTTTTGATTGATATATTTTTTATTTGCTTCTTATATGAATAATATATGCTATATATAAATATATTCAATTGAGTAACTCAAAAGAAATAGCTTATTTTAAAAATACTCATTTATTAGGGTATTTTGTTTTGAATCTATTTGTTACTTGTTTGTTTTTTTTCAAAGTTAGTCCTGCTTGATTAAATGATACTATTATAATATCTGCTATTGTCTTATTTTTTAAGGTATTACTTTTTAGTATCTTACCTATAGTAATTTTTGTAATAACTACTTCTTTTGCTAGATCTATTTTAGAAAGACTTCCAGATTTTGATAAACTATCTAATAGTTTTTCTCTTTTATTGTCTATATGATTAGGTATTAGCTTATTTGTTACATCTATAGTTATTTTTGCAGCTATAGGTTTTTATAACTTGTTTATAGTTTTTGCTATATTGGCTATTTTTACTTGGTTTTCTAGAAAACAAATAATAGATTTGAGTAATTCTTTTTTAGAAAAAGAATACAAGTTAAGTATAAAAGAATGAAGTTATTTAAAACTTATTTCTACAGAGTTTTTTACTTTGTTATCATTTTTTGTTTTAACTGTAGCATTGGTTACTATATTTAGACCTTTTCCTATAGGTTGGGATGATTTGGGTGTATATATGAACTATCCACATCTTATAGCTGAAGCATGAGAGTTATTATCTCTTACTTCTATGTATTCTTGGCAAGCTTTTACTTCTATTGGTTATCTTTTTTCTAATCCAACTCAAGCATTTTTTATAAATGTTAGTGGTTTGTTTATAAGTTTTCTAGTTTTAAATATAGTATTTTCTGACTTATTAAAACCAAAAGAACAAAACAAAAAATCATTTCTAAATCTAGGAATAATATTATCAACTATTTTTATATCATTACCTATGATTACTTTTTTATCTAGCAAAGATATGAAAGTAGATGCAGGATTGTTTTTTATAACAGTTATAGCTTTGTATTCTGTTATAAAATACTTCTTGTATGAAAAAGATAATTCTTGAGAAAAATTATCTATAATATATTTATTTATTATATGATTGATAGCTTGATTTGCATTTAGTGTAAAGTTTACAGCATTACTTTTTATAGTATCTATTCTTGCTATAATTACTTATAATAGATTATCTATTATAGGTTTTGTATGATATATATCTGTGTTTTTCTGAGTTTTTACATTATTTGGGCTATGGTCAATGATGAACGTAGTTATAAATCCTTATAATATAGTTTGATTTGAAAATATATTTTGATGAGTTTCTATAGTTGTAGGTGTTTTGTTTTTGTGAATATGATTTGTATTAAAAAGACAAAACTCTATTAGATATATAAAAGAAATACTTATATTTTTAGCTTGAGTTATACTTATACTTACTCCTTGGTTTAGCAAAAATATAATTGAATCTTATCCAAACATAAGTGTTAATAAAATTTTAAAATGAACTTGAGATAATTTTGTTCCAGATTTTTCATCTATATATACAGACGAAGAATTAACTGAAATAAGAGAATTTTATTCTAACGAAAGAAAAAAAGAAAACTCTATAACTACAAATGAAGATTTACTAAGATATTTTGGTTATAGTAATGGTATATTGGATTATGTTTATATGCCATGGAATCTTACTATGCAAAAAAATCAGTCATGAGAATATACTGATATATGATTTTTATTTCTTGCATTACTTCCTCTTGTATTTATTTTTCTTAGATATAGACATCCATTATTCCCATTATTTTTTGTTGTTCTAGCATTTATACAGTTTATATCTTATATACCTGCAAAAACAACAAAAATAAATATAGAAAACTTATCAACTATAAATGTACAAAGTCTTTCATGAGTTTTATCAAAAGATGATAGTATTTTTTCTATTGATTCTTCAAAAAATATATATCAAATAAATTTTTGAAAATATATAAGTGATGATGATTTAGCAAAAACTATTTGAGAAAATGAGTTAGTTAAAAAAACTAGAGAGCTTATTTTGAATGAAGCTACTACCAAGGCAAAACAAAATAGTAAAAACTGAACTGCTGATGAAATAAATTCTTTAGTTACTAAGTACAGTAGTGAGTATTTAGAGAATTTTGATTATTATAAAGATATAATTTTAAAACAAGAGATTGATATATTAAAACAATCTAGTTTAAAAATATTTTATGAAGAGATAAAACAAAAAATACTAGACTGAAACTATGATTGAAAAATATCATTTATGGTAAACCCATTATCTGATAATGATATAGAATATATAAAATCATTATGAAATCATTATAATAATTATTATGTTTTTGAGATTAATGATATAGCAGATTTAGAAAAAAGTCTAGATTCTAATGAGCTTGATAACTCTCAAAGGCAATTAATTATTGATAATTGGTCTAGTTCAAGAAATATAAGTTGAAAAATTATAGATTTCTTTTCTTCTATAAATATACCTCTAGGTTATCTTTATATATTTTTATGATTTTTTGTACCTACTATTTATTTGTTATTTACATTAAAAAATACTAGATTAAATCAAATTTTTATACTAAATCTTGTTTTCGCTTCACTTTATACTTTTTTATGGATGATATCTAGTTTTGGTATTGTTTGGTATGGTATAACTATGTATTTTTCATTTTTATTGATGATATGACTTTCTGCTTATAGTTTAGTTATTTACAATCAAGAAGAATACTGACAAAAAGATTATTTTATAAAAATGTTTATATCGTTTATATTTTTATCAATATTTTTGATATATGTTTTCAATTCTATAATTCCAAACGTATCAAACAATTTAAAATCATGATGATATGAACAATACAAAGTGTGACAATTTTCTAGCAATGAAGCTATTTTTGCTTATCATAGTGATTATTTAGATATATTGTATACTCTAAATATAGATGATACAAAAAAACAAGAATTCTTAAAAGAATATATATCAGAAGATATTGTTTCTCTTACTCCAAATATTTTAAACTTTGAAATATGAGATATTTTATCTATTTTGAATTCTATAATTAAAACTGATGATTCAAAGCTTGACTCAAGTGAATCTAGAGCAAAAAAAATAAAGATTGAAGCTAAAAAATCAAAAGAAAGACTATATAAAAATATAGCCAACCCAAGTGATGAATATAGAAATAAAGAAAAAATCTATAGAATAGGAACATTTTTAAAATACTATATTTCTGAAAACAATTCTAGACTATGGGAGGATAACTTATTGTTCAAATTCAATGATTATATTTATTCTGATGATTTGAATGAAACTATTTCTAGGATGAAATCTATTTGAATTAAATATTTATTGGTTGATTTGAATGCTGCTACTATTGATAAATCTGAAACAAAGGACTTAACAAATAGATATGAAAAGCTTCTATCAAGTTTTGTATCAGAAGATTTAAATCTTATATCTACAGATAGTATTTGTTTAGAAGTTTGATTAGAGAGATATAAAGAAACTCAAAATATGGAAGAATATATGTTATTATCTGGAATAAATTATGAAAGCTATACTGATGCCTGAGATGTTATACCTAGATGAAACAAAAGAAATGAATGTGCTAGATATATAGATTTTTTACTAGATAATGATTTAGTAAATCAAGAAAGTTATTCATTTTTATTACCTTATAAAATATATTTCCAAGACAAGGAAAGAACTCCTGCTGCTATAAGTAATGTTATATGAACTACTTACAAAGCATTATTTGAAATAAAATAAAAAATAAACTAAGATTTAAATCTTAGTTTATTTTTTTAGCACTTCTTTTGGATAGTTTTTCCAGAATTCATCTCTGAATTCACTATATCTATTTTCTTTTATAGCAACTCTTGCTTCTTTTGCTAAGTTTATTAAAAAATATAGGTTGTGGTAACTAAGTAATTGCATTCAAAGCATTTCATTTTCTGCTATCAAATGTCTTAAGTATCATTTACTATAGTTTTTACAAACTTTACAATTACATTTTTCATCTATAGGTGATTTATCTAGTTTGTATTTTTCATTTTTTACTTTTATATTTCATTTATAAGTAAAAACTACTCAATGCCTTCATAACCTAGTAGGTAAAACACAATCAAACATATCAACTCATCTATATATTGCTTCTATTAAATCTTCAGGAGTTCATACTCACATAAGATATCTAGGTTTATTTTTTGGTAAAGCTTCTTTTATTGTATCTAGAGTTCTATACATATCTAGTTTTGGTTCTCAAACAGATAATCATCAGATAGCTATACCTGGTGTATCAAGTGCTCATATGAATTTTGTACTTTCTAATCTTAAGTCATCATATGTTACTCATTGAACAATAGGGAATAATGCCTGTATATATTCTCAGTTTTCATATCTTTTTTGATTGTTTTCTTTCCATCTTTTTACACATCTTTCAGCCCACCTATGAGTTCTTTCCATTGCAGCTCTTGCATATTGTTTGCTAGATTTTCAAGGTGCACATTCATCAAAAGCCATTATTATATCTGCTCAAATATTTGATTGTATATCCATTACATTTTCTGCATCAAAATAATGTTTTGATCAATCAATAAAACTTCTAAAATGAACTCATTCTTCAGTAATTTTTACTAAACTTTCATTATTTTTGAAGCTTCATTCTCATCAAGTTTGTCATAGAGAAAAAACTTGAAATCATCAAGAGTCAGTAAGTATAGGTTTATTGTAGTTTTGGAATTTATGAGCTCATCAGAAATGTTTTACTACTTCATCACCAGGTCTCAAATATAAGTGATATGTATTGTTTAGTATTATTTGTGCTCACATTTCATCTAAGTCTTCTACACTTATTCATTTTACACTTGCTTTTGTTCATACTGGCATAAAAATAGGAGTTTCAAAACTCCCATGTTCAGTAAAAAATTCTCATGCTCTAGCATATCAATCTTGAGCTTCTAGATTAAATTTAAATTCAAACATTATTTTATATATAATAATAAAAAATCTTATAAAATATATAGACAATTATCAAAAAATCAAAAATAAAAAAGAAACTAACTAATCAGTTTCTTTTTTATATATTGTCATCACTATCTAATTCGTGTAGCATCTTTTTTAGATTTTCTACTTTTTTATGATCTCTTTCATATCTTTGGCTATTTGTTTTATATTTGTACTCTTTTAGTAATTGTACTGATGCATGTCTCCAATCTGGGTCTTTTATTTTTATTTTTTTTATTATTTCTAACTCTTTTTTTATATTGTTATTTTTTTCTATAAAATCATCTCTTCATAGATTATCCATATCAGAATCTTTTATTATTTCTTCATAAATATCTTTTGGAGTTGTATAATCTGGATCTGTAGCTAGAATAATTTGTTCAATTTTTTGTATTCTTTCTTCTGGATATAATACACTTTTTAGATAATTCCTTGCTATTTTTGCTCAAATAGGTTCATTTTTATCATATTGTATTATAAATCATGAATCATGAAATATACCAGCAAGTCACATCATTTCGACATCTTCTTTACTTAATCATTCTTGTTTTGATAAATAGATAGCTCTATTCATCACTTCCAAAGCATGGTCATAACTATGGTAATAATGATTCTCCAAAGGCATCATTAACTTGTTTACATATTTTTTTGCATTTGTTAAAATATTTTCAGCCATATATTTAAAATTAATTAGCAATTATTTTATTTATATCATTATACGCTATTATTATACTTAATGCAATTAATAGAACAAAAAATCAAAAATGCACTATTGCTTCTACTTTTTCGCTTATAGCTTTTTTACCAAATATTTTTTTTATTAATCAATTTATAGTTATAAAAATAAATCTTCATCCATCAAGAGCAGGTATAGGTAATAGATTAAAAACTCATAAACTTATAGATATTATTGCAGCAAATACCATTATAAATGTAACTCAAGCAGTTATTGATTTACTTATAAAATCAACTATTCATATTGGTCAACTTACACTTTGAATTGCTTCTTGTCTTTCTTCTGGAGTTTCAGGATTAAATATTTTTTGTAAAATAATTCATAATCATTTAAATGTTAGAATTATTTGATTTTTTGTTTCTATAAAAGAATTACTAAAAGCTCATATGATAGAATATTTTATTTTGTATTCTTCATTTATTTCTACATTTTCTCATAAATATGTTCATATTTTTCATGATTCTGCTACACTTACTTTTACAAAAGCTCATCATAAATATGGACTATTATATTTTTTTGCATCTTCTTCATTTAAAACATTTACATTTATATAAAATGCTATATCTTTTCAAGCATTTTTATTTACTATATCTATAACTTGTTCTGGTTTTTGTATTTTTGTATATATAGCATCTTCTCATCATTCACATATAACATGATCTAGCATTTTTGATTTACAAGTAGCTACTTCATACAAAATATCTCATTCTTTTAATCAAGATTTTTCAGCTATACTTCATTCTATAGGATATAGAACTAATCATGGATTTTTTATGATTAATCATCTCTCTATTGCTTGTTCATAAGTCGGAATTAATTTTAAATCTAAATCAGTTTCTATTTTTGAGTTTATTCATATTGGTGATACTCAAATCAAAAATAATACAAAAAATATAAACCAAGCTAATACAAAATTCATAAATACTCAGGCTAATATAATTATCGCTTGTTGCCAACTTGGTTTATTAGCAAGATTATATTCTGCATTGTTTTCATCTAAAGATTTTAGTATTTCTTCTTTTTCTACTTTTGATAATTTAGCTCATTTTATATCAAAAATATCTTTTCAATCTTTTATGTCTTTTTCTAAATCAAAATTATTATATAGCTTTTTTTCTTTATTATATACATTAAAAGTATTAGGAGTTTCTCATGTTAGTTTAACAAAACCTCATATAGGTAGCCAATTTAAACTAAAAAGAGTTCCTTTTTTATCATAAAAAAGTTTTTTTGCTCTTGGGGGTATTCATAATCAAAATTCTTCTACTTTTACTCAAAATTTTCTTGCTGCTGCAAAATGTCACCATTCATGTATCAAAACAATTATAGAAAACATAACTATAGCAACAATTATTCATATTATTATATACATTTTTAAAAATTGTTATTTTTTAATTAATCTTTATGTATTGATTTTATATAAAATATTTAAAAGTCTATTTTTAATTTATTTATTTTTTGCTTTTTTTTTCAAAAAATGTTATAATAAAACAAATATTTTTTAAGTAAATACTATGTCTCTTTCTTGAAAAAATAGTTCTAATTCTATAGAAAATTCTCAAAAAGAAAAAACAATTGATACATCATTGTTATCAAAATCTCAAAATGATTTTATATTATCAAAACTTCAAGATAATATGGATTTTTTTGATTCTTCTGAATATGATATATCAAAAATTTACACTGATTATTTTTCTTTTGTTAGCATTAGAGATGAGTATAAAGACTTATCTTTAAATCTGAGTGGATTAAAAAAATCAAAAATTGAAACTATAACTTCACAATTAAAATCAGAGGTATTAAAACTAACTCTACCTAGAAAATCAAACTTTAAAAAATTAAATGAAAAATATAATTTTGAATATACTCTTGATGATAATTCAAAAAATATTTTAAATACATCATTATCAAAACTAGATAATAATACTTTGATATCTTTATTGAAATACCCAAATAAAAGATTAGATTTTTTGATTAAAAATGATATCTTTTCAGATAAAAACACTGCTCTTTCTGCAAAAAAAGAAATAAAAACTATGCTTGAAAGAGAAATAAATATAAATTTATCTACTTTAAATCAAGAAGAAATAACTTATTTATTTAGTATATTTAATAGTAATTCAAAAATAGATTTACAATGATTGGATATATTGCTTCAATCTTTAAATAATTGATCAAAAAAAGCTTTGATTAAATATTTTTTGGAAACTATATCTTATTATGATTTGAAAAAAAATAATATTTTATCAGATAGTTTAAAAGAAAAAATATTTGAAAAATTTAAATCTGACTCTAAAAATCTTATAGAATGATTAGAAGATGAAAAAATAAAAGAAATATTTGATTCACTTGATAAAAAAAGTTATTTTATAGACTTAGAAGATTTAGAAAACTCTAATAATATAGAAGATTTATTTAATGATGAAAAAATAAAATCTAGATTGATTGATATATATAATAGTGAAATAGAACAAAATAATTCTATGCAAGAATCTATTTTATGAGAATTAGATATAGAATGAGAAGAACAAAATATTCATAAATCTTTTATAGAAAAAATTTCAAAAGATAAAAGTATTTCACCTTATATTAGGGAGTCTATAAATAAATTAATAGAGAAAAATTTTATAGAACTACAATATTTTGATAAAAAATGAAATCCTCATTTTACTTATTATTATATATCAAAAGTTGATCACTGATCAGTAGCTGAGTCAAAGGTTTTAAAGCTAAAAGATGTTACTACTCCCAATTGATTTAAAAAGGATCTTAGTTGAGCAGAAGAAAATTATTTATACGATGATTTTTATAGTTTATTAAAAAATATATCTAAGCCAGATAACAAAGACATATCTATTAATTTTTATGAAAAAAAAGATATAGGAGAAAAAGAAATGGTAGAAGATAACAATATAAATACTATAGATCAATTAAAAAATAAAATAGATGCAATTGATCCAGAATGAAAATCTATAAAAATGAAATCTGATGAAATGGTTATATCTAGTAATGATGATGAAAATTTTATCTTTTTGGTTGATTCTATAGATGAAAGTAGTAAAACTATAACTATAAATCAATGAGCATGATGAAGTATAAATGTAGATTTTAATAAGTTTTTTGAAGTATTTAAAGAATCAAAATTCAAAAGAAGAAAAAAAATTAATAATTTTGATAGTTTTGTTTCGACTGCTTGAGAATTATGATTAAGTTGATTTAATTCACTTGATATATGATGAAAAAACTCTGACAAGATATGCCTAAAATCAGATGAAAAACTTTCACAAAGTGAAACTTATACATGAGTAAAATATTTTGTTTGAGAAAATTGAGATGCTATATATATAAGAAAAATATGAAAAGATAAAATAGAATATACAAAATGAAGTTTTAAAGAATCAAAAGACTGATTTAAATTTGAGTCTTGAGAAAATTCATATAATGCTAAGAATTTTTCACAATTTTTATATGATATAGAAAAATATAAATTATCTCCTTATTTAAAAGGAATAAAGGAAGAAGAAAAGTCTCCAGAAGAAATTTTTTGAGAAAAAAGTTTAAAATGATCAGGTCTTAGTAAATATATGTCAAGAATGAGTTTTGCTGATTTGATGTGAGCAATTAAGTTTTTTCCTGAGAATATAAAGAAAACTTTAGAAAGATGAAGTAAATTAAAATCTTTGAAGTTTGCACAAAAAATGGCAAAACTATGACCAGATACATTTTATCTAAATATGAAATCAGCTGCTGAGCAAGAAGAAAAATCTCTTACTGAAGAAATATCGGCTAATTTGAAATCTCTTTGATCAAAAGATATGATAAAACAAGTAGAGAAAATTCTTTTGAATAAAAATTCAGAAGAATACGAAGTTATAGCTGCAATGATGACAGTAGTTTGAAAATATGGTAGTTTATATCCAAAAGAATTAAGAAAATATTCTTGAAGTCTTTTATGGTATAAAAGATTATGATGAACTCAATCGAAATTAGCTAAATTCAAAGAATGAATTGCAAGTGCTAAATCTCCAGAATGAAAACCTCAACCAATCTTTTTTACAGAAGAAAGATTAGTTGAATCTTGGTTATGAGATAGAGCTAAAGGATGAACTATTAGATCTAGATTAGATAAAGATTTTTGATGAGCTTTAGCTTGAGGTATGAGAGATGAAATGGAAGATTGAGCTATGAAATCTGGTAATAAAATAACAACGGAATGAAGAATTAGTTATTTTTTATGAGAATTAGAAAAACTTTGATATGCAAATGCTATTGGTTCTTTGGAAAATATTTTTTGAAAAAATGGTAGTTCTTTTGAAATGAATGCAGTTCCTTTTGTTTTGACTATTTCTGGTTTTGCAAAAAATATGGATCAAGTTTTATTGAATAAACTTATAGGTTTAGGTTTTTCAACTCCTTTTACTACTCTTATTTTTAATAAAGATAGTGATTGAATAAATTTGTATAACAATTTTATAGAACAAGTAATAGTTGATAAATTATGAGGAGCTGAATCTGAAGCAATGAAAAAATTTAGAGCTGCAAAACAAGAAAGTGATTCTGAAAAAAAAGTAAAAGCTATATACAAATTCTGGACTACTTATTGAAAACAACTTATAAACCATATAAACTTATCAGACCCATATACTATAATGAGAAGAAATGAAGAACCTGTTTATAAACAATATTATGAGATGTTAAACTGAGTTCATAGTGATTGAGAATTCAATGTAAAAGATGATGATATAACTTATTGAGTTTATAAGAAAAATCCTATTGCTTTTACAAAATGATGAATTTCAAAAATATCTTCTGACCCAACATGAGGTTTATGAAGACCTACAAGTAAAGATATGTATAACATGTACATAAATTCTTTTGAAACTATTAGAAACTATAAAGTTTGAGATGAAACTTGAGTTACAGAAGAACAAAGAAAAGAGCTTTTCAAAGAACAATTTGAATTTTTCTCTGATTATATAAAAGAAGTATCATGAAGATTTAGTAAATCAGAATGAGCTTGAAATCCTATTATTGATGTTATGATAGAAGAAGTATGATTTGGTTTATATGATAAAGATAAATTCGCTTCAAAAGAAGATTATTTAGAAAAAGCCTACAAGGCATTTATGAATAAATGAAAAGATATTCCTTGACAAACAGAAGAGGAAGTAAAAATTAAAATAAATGATCTTATAAAATAAAAATAGAAGTCTATCTCTTAGGCTTCTATTTTTTGTAATTTGTTATTATTGTTTCTATGCTAACATTTCTTATTCTTCATTCTTCGGACCAATAAACTATACTTTTAATCATAAGTCATTCAAATGCTTGTGTATAGTAAGGATTTCATGTATTTGGATCTATCGATGTTTCATCAATAGTTGTTACTTGTATTTCTCTTGTATAAACTGGATTAAAATCTGTTCATGTTCAATCTTGAGTATATAATCAATTACTATCTAGTCTTATTTTATAAAACTCTCTATATGGAGTATTGCTATAATCTCATGATATAGCTCATCATCAATCTAGTTCCCATCTATTATCTGTATTTCTATATACTCTATAACTACCATCATTTATATCTATTCTTGATAAAGGATCGCTTTCTCAAACACAACTATCATCATAGTTTAAGGTTTTCCAACAATTATTTGGGTCAGATGTAAAAACTAGCCAATTTGTATCTCTTATATTTGTTACAGCTTCTATTCATTCTCTAGCTATTTGAATTGCTTGAATCTTATTTTCAACTGCTATAGTTAAATCCATTGATTTGTTATATATATTATAGATTCATGTTAATCATAATACTATTATAGTCAAAACTACCATGGCTTCAGCTATAGATGTTGCTACTTTTGATTTTTTCATCTTTACAAAAAAGAAAAATAAGTTAAATTACTATCAATTATTTTAAATATAACTATTAATTAATTAAATGCAAAAAATTTCGATACACGATGAAAAAAAAGTAAAAGATTTATTAGAAAGTATTTGAGAAAAACCATTTAGGTATAAACAAATAGAAAATGCGATATATAAAAACTTTATAACTGATTTTGATGAAATGACTACTTTATCAAAAAAAGTTAGAGATGCATTAAAAGAAAATTGTTTCTTTTACTCTATGGATGTTGATAGTGTAAAAACTAGTTCTAACTGACAAACAACAAAATTATTATTCAAAACTGAAACAGGTGAGTATATAGAGGCTGTTATAATGAGACATCTTACTTGAAGAGTTACTCTTTGTGTTTCTTGTCAAGCATGATGTCCTATGGCATGTAGTTTTTGTGCTACTTGAAAATTAGGTTTATTAAAAAACTTAAAAAATTATGAAATTATAGAGCAAATTTATTATGCTGCTAAATTACTTAATGATGAAGGTAATAAACTTAGAAATATAGTTTATATGGGTATGTGAGAACCTATGCTTAACTATGAAGTTGTAAAAGAAACTATTAATGTAGCAAATAGTCAACAAAAATTCGATTTGGCAAATAGAAGAGTTACTGTATCTACTTGTTGAATAGTTCCAGGTATTAAAAAATTTACTGCTGACTTTCCTCAAACTAGTTTGGCTATAAGTTTACATGCACCAAATGATGAAATAAGAAGAGAAATAATGCCGGTAGACCATACTTATCCACTGAAAGACTTAATGGCTTCATTAGATGATTATGTAGAAAAAACAAATAAAAGAATTTTTTATGAATATATAATGATTAATGGTGTTAATGATCATATAAAATTAGCTCATGAATTATGAAAACTATTAGAATGAAGATTAGCTCATGTTAATTTTATACCTTATAATCCTTGAGAATGAGCGGGTTGAATAGAATATAGTCCAACTCCTAAGTTTATAATAGAAAAATTCCAAAAAATATTAACTCATTATTGAGTAGTATCAACTATAAGAGCAACTATGTGAGATGATATTGATGCAGCATGTGGTCAATTGGCTAATAAAAAAGAAGAACAAAATAAATAATTAATTATAAAATAATAATTAATTATGTAAAGGTAAAAATAATGGCTTTTGTCATTATTTTTTTACTTTTTTACAAAAAAAATATAATTGTTCTAGATTTTTAAAATATTTATATTACACAAAATAGAGTATGAGACATATTATTTTTAGATTATTTTTGATATTTATAGGTTTTTTAATGGTTTTTGTTTATGTTTTTCCATGGCATAACTACAATATAGAAATGCCTTTTTCATGAAAGGATTACAAATTAGGTCTTGATTTACAATGATGAATAGAGCTTGATTATAAAGTTGATTTATCTGAAGTAGAAAAAGAAGAAGATTATAATAGTCAAAAAGAAAAAGAAATAATAGAATGATTAAAATCTATAATAGATAGAAGAATAGAATCTTTAAATATAAATGACTCTGAAATAAACGATGCTTCTTATGCTTGAGAAAAACATATTATAGTTCAAATACCATTAAAAGGTAATGACTCTATGGAAAACTCAGAAAATATTGAAAAAGCTAAAGAAGCTATAGGTAGGGTAGTAAAAATAAGTTTTAAAGAACTTAGAAATACTATAACTCAAGAAGATTTAGATTTAAGAAGTCAAATTGCATCTAATTTATTAGACGAATATAATTCAGGAGAACTATTTCAAGTTCTAGTAGATAAATACACTCTTGCTTATGAAAAAGTTAGTTCAGCTACAGTTTCAAATATAAACGATGTTGTTTCTAGTACTTGAGAATTAGTTAGTTGAAAAATAAATAATGTAACTTTAGTTTCTGGAGATGAATGATTTTTACTTTATGAAGATATAGAAAATAATCAATCTACTTATTTATTTGTTTCTAGTACTCCATCAGAATGGAAAAATGCTACAGATACTAAGTGAAGAGAATTAAATGATAAATACTTTGTTACATCTTCTGTTCAATATAATGAAGCATTTAAGCCAATGATTGAATTAGTTTTTAATACTGATTGAGCTGAAATATTTGGTGAATTATCAAAAAGATTAGTTGGTCAACAAATGGCTATATTTGTATGATGAGAGCTTTTAACTGCTCCTGTTATTAATGAACCTATATATTGAGGTAAAGCTGTTATAACAGGTAATTATACTCCAGAAGAAGCTAAAAAATTATCTCAAGATATCAATACATGAGTTGTTCCAGCACCTATATATCTTACATCAGAGAGAGTTATTGATTCAAAAATTTGATGAGACTCTCTTACTAAATTAGTTATGGCATGAGTAACTGGTTTTGCCTTGATATTTGTTTTCTTAATATTTGTTTATAGATTAGCTTGATTAGCTGCTTCTATTTCATTATTTATATATATATTAGTAGTTTTAACTGTAATAAAATTACTATGAGTAACTCTTACTCTTGCTTCAGTTGCAGGTCTTATACTTTCTATATGAATGGCTATTGATGCTAATATATTGATATTTGAAAGAGTAAAAAGTGAATTACAAAAAACAAAAGATATAGTAAAAGCTACTCAAGTATGATTTGAAAAATCTTGGTCAGCTATATGGGATTCAAATATAACATGATTAATAGTATCTTTAATACTTTTTATATTTTGAATAAATTTAATTAAATGATTTGGTTTAATGTTAGCAATTTGAATATTGGTATCATTATTTACTGTAATGTGGGTTTCAAAAGTTTTTATTTTATTTTTAGCAAATAAAATAAAAAATACAAATATTTTTATTTGAACAAAATAAAAATTATTTACAAACAAAAGAGCTTTCTTGTAAAGCTCTTTTGTTTGTTTTATTATAAATTTATTTATAATAATAATTAGATTTTAAAATCATAATTTTTAAATATGGTAAACAATAATATTTTCTACATAATACCGCTTATCATAGTTTCTGTTTTGTTATTTTTTCTTATTTCTATTAATTGATCTGATATTAAACAAAAATTTAGTAGTCAGCCAGATTATTTGGAACAATATGAATGACAATATCATATGGATTCTTTGATAACAGATACTTTATCACAAGAAAATTATGATAAAATTGGGATTAATCCTGAAAAATATGAAAAATTTTGAGATTTCTTAGAGGAACTAAAAGATTATGAAGGTATAGATTTTGATCCATTAGAAGAAAATTTTGCCATTTGAAAAAAAGATTCTAACTGAAATATAACATATATACCTTATAGATTTAAAACAGAATGATATATTTTTGATGAAGAATGATATAAAAACTTAGCTATTTTAGATATATATTCTTCTTATAAAGAAAATTTAATATATTGATGATATAACTCTTCATCTAGTCATAAAATAACTTTTGAAAGAGATTTGCAACATCCACTTACTTCAGTTTTGAATGATGTATTAGCTGTAAATGTTTTTAGTCAAGACAATAATATAAATAATGTAATTGATGATTTAAATCAATCAAATTTATCAAAAAATCAAGAAGAGTTATTAGCTTATTTATATGATCTAAGATGAGATTATGATGAAGCTAATAAATTAAGAGAAGATGATATAGAAAAAATAACACTTAATTTAGATTGAGTAGTTATTGATCAATCTTGAGCTCCTATAGATTGAGCTATAATAGAAATACTTAATTTTTGACAAGATATAGCTACAACAAAAGATTGAAAATTTGAATACTCATGAAGTTTTGATCCTTTTACTCATATTAGATTAAAAGCAAAATATGAATGATATTCTGATTGATATGTAACTATATGATTAAATCAATATTGATCACCAGTTGACTTTAAAAATATGACTGTTAGTTTTACATTAAATAAAGCAGATAAGATTATAAAAGTTAACTCTGAAAATAGTGATGATTATACTAATGCTAGATATTATGTATTAGAAATGGATGGTTCTTCATATTTTATACCTTATGATTCATTATATTATAGTGATACTTTAGAAAAATATGAGAATAAAGATATAACTGTTTATTTATATCAATTCAACAGAGATACTAATACTACAAATCTACTTAATTCTGATACTTTCTGACCTGTTTATGGTTATTTAGGTAATACAATGAAAACTTTTTGAATGCCATATATTCAAATAATTGATAATATTACATGAAAAGAGTTATATACTAAATCAGATAATCCTGTTATACTTCAAAACAAGGTTTATCATATGGAAGAATTATATTCAAATGCTGATAATCTATATGGTGCTATAACAGATGAGGATATGCAATTTCTTGTTGATTATTCAGAAGAACAATGATGATATCCAATAGATTTTGATTTCTTAGTTTGAAATCAATTCCTTAGATGGCCAGCTCGGTGGACTCTAAATAGAGAAAAATGAGCTTGGGAAAATGTCTGACATAGAGTTATTGATACTGAATGAACTGTTGAATTACCTTTTTTTCATATAAGATAATTTGCAATATGTTTTAATTTGTGGTTTAATTATATTTATAATTTTTTAATTTTTTATTATATTATACTATGACTAAAAAAAATACTAACAATAATGTAGCTGTTAAATCTGCTATGGCAGTTGTTGCTGTTTTAGCTATATCTGGTGCATCTTACTTTGGTTTTATGGCTGGTACTGAAAAAGTAGCTGCTAATCCTGATTATATTTGTGTAAAATCAGTTACAAATGAACCATGTCAAATTAATAGATGTGATTCTTGGACTCAAAGTGGTACTAGAACTTGTTATGGTACAAAAACTACAAAAGTAGCTTACCATCATAGAAGAACTTCTTGTGAAGCTGGTTATACTAATATGTGAGCTTTTGCTAATACAGGTTGAGCGAGTTGAAGACATACTGCTGACTATCCATATGAAACTACAACATGTTCAATAATTGAAACTGACAGAATCGATCCAACTGGTGGTATTGATGTAAGTGTTAACTAGTAAACAATATCAAAAACAGTTTTTTTCTGTTTTTGATATTTTTATATTATTTTAAAATACAAATTATGAGAAATAAATTATTTGTTTTATTATCAATAATTATATCATTTTTTGCTTTATTTTGAACATCTCATTCTGCTAGTGATAGATCATGATATCTTTACCCATATGTTTGTAATGATCAAGACTGTTACGAAACAGATTATGATACTTTGAGAGTTAATAGAGATGATTATTTTATGGCAAATGTTGAAGAAACTTATTCTGAAACTTGAATGTTTACTTTATTGCAAAATATAATCTTATGAGAAATATCTGATTATTATGGAAATAAAACTTTTACTATAGAAGATGTTTATAGAGAAAATCCTGATTTTCATGAACCATATTATGAAGAAGTAGAAGTTACTAGAGAAGAACCTCATCCTAGTTGATCTTGAACTATAACAGTTACTGATACTGAATATGTTTTAGTAGAAGAAAATGAATCATTTTTTGTTGAAAATAGAGAATTTACTATAGATGAAATATTTAATTATGATACAGAAATAATTATAGTTGATAGAGTAAGGGATTCTTGGTCTCAAGAATGTGTATATTCTCCTGACTATTGGACTACTGGTGATTATTATTGTTATTATCCAAAAACATATAGAAGCTCTGATATTTATGACAATGGATTTGAATATCTTATGTTAAACTTTAGAGATGTGATAAATGATTTGCACTCTGGTTTACCATGGTGAGAAAAGAAAAATAGAATTAGTGATTATATACCAGCTATATATGATGATACTTTAAAGATTGATACTAATAATGAAAGATTTTATTATAGTATGAAAAATATATGTACTGCTGATGGTACTATAGATTGAGTTGAATATTGTGATGAAACTAGAACATGAGGTCGTTATATTGATTCTAATTTTCCTTTGAGATTTATTACTTGAGATATAAAGCCAAGTAGTGAGTTTAGGGCTGAAAATTTTAAGGTTTATGATTGATTTAGAGTTAGTAGTTATTCTGTAAAAGCTAATGAATCTGTTTATCTAGAAGATTTTTGATTTCAAGATTATTTAGATACTTCATGAGAAGAAACAGCTTATCAATATAAAATCTATTATAGATACTCTTGAGAAAATATACCAGATATTAATACTGAAGCAGCAAATGTTTCAGAAGAAACTATATATATAGATACTGATTTTAATATTAGATCTGATACATTAACACCAGAAGTTATAGATCAAATCTTTGATATAGATGTTCTTAGTTGGAGGTTAAAACAATTTCGTATATCTGTAAATGAATGATTTACTCCTACAAAAATATGAGATATATCTTTATACTTGTATGCAAAAAATATCAATACTCAGGAAGTTATGGACTTAACAAAAGTAAATAGTGTTCCTATAAAAGTATTACCAAATGATAATATTCAATGATGAAGATGATATGCTGAAATGCCTACATTTTCTATACCAGTTAATAACACTGATTGATATAATCATGAAACAAGTTTTGCTATAAGTATAAGAATAGAAGACCCATATGGTAATCCTCATTATGACACTATTGATGGTTATGATATAACTTTTGCAGATTGAACTGATCCTGAAGTTGTTATGGCTACCTCTTCTAGTCAATATTATTATAGACAGCTTAATTGAGTTAGATCTGATCCTGTAGATCCATATTTAATTAATCTAAAAATAAAAATACCAGAACCTGGTAATACATATAATTTTACATGATTTGATATTACAGCAAAACATAAGCAAGATGATTCATCTTATGCTGATCCTATAATTAGATCTACTTTAAAAGATGTAATACCTAGACAACTTCTAGATTCAAATGGTAGACCTGTAAAAATCTATATAAAAGAACAAAGTAATGTAGATTTTGCTGTTCCTAGATGTACAAGTTGAAGTATTACTTTTACAGCTGCTTGTAATTTTGATAGATGAGGTAGTTGATGTTGGACTACTCGGTGACCAACTATGACTGTTTGATGATCTACTATAAGAAGAACTATAACATTTACTAGTCAGTCTCAAAATGGTGCACAATGAACTCTTGTTACTACAGATAGAGCATATAATACTATTTGATATAACTATGGTATGAATCATATAGATGAATCAGCACCAAATATATCTTTTAGAAAATGAGCTGCAGCATTATGAAATACATCGTATTCATATAAGGCAAATAGTGACTCATTATTTATAGATATGGATGAATCTACTGCATGATGAAGTAGTTGTGTTTCAAAAATTAATTATCAAATATTATTAAACTGAGCTCCTTATAGATCAGGAACTCTATGATGAACTAATAATTCTTATTTAAATGATACAATTGAATTAGCTTGAATATTTGAAACTAAATGAGTTAAAAATATAAAAGTTACTGCTACAGATGAATATGGTAACTCTAGAGTAAAAGATATACAAATAACTGTTCATCCATCAGATGTAGATGTTTTACAAAGTTATGTAAGTCCGTTGACTACTTGAGATAAATATCCTGATTGAACACAAGCTTATGATTATAAATTAGTTTTAAACGATCAATATTGAAATAGTATTAATTGAAAAACTATAACTTCTATTAATCAAACTTGTGAATGAGTAACTTCTTGATGTTCTACTATTAGATCAAATATGTATGATTATTTGATTAATTGAAATATTGATGCATGAGTTGATTCTTTAATAGAAACTTGATATTCTTGAGTCTCATCTAATACAAATTGAGAAATACCTTTCAAAATTTCTTCAACTGCTCCTTGAGAATTTTCAAATAGATTTAAGTTAGAAATGAATTGATGGAATGATGATTATTCTCCAAATTCTACTCTTAATACTTATACTATATTAGCAAGAGCATGATATGAAACAAATGGTTTTAAAAAACTATTTATTTGAGATATTACAGCTTCTGATGATGACGGAGCAACATGGATAGCTTTACCAGAGTTTGGTACAAATATGAAGTATAAAGTTTCAATAATATCTACAACTTGATATAATCCTTCTACTAATTTGATTAATTTTAGAAATTATATTGATGTAGTTGATTATGATAATACTTCTTTACAAAGTTTATCTGATACTATATCTTGATTATCAACTAAAGAAGCAATTTTTGATGCTACTATTAATACATCAGACGATGCAACTGATTTTGGTACACCAGGTATTCAGATAGAAAATTGATGACAAACAGCTCTATTTATTTGATATTATATATGAGCACAATGAGTTATAGCTCCTATTTCTCCAAATGAAAGTTATAATTCATTTGAAGCATTATCTATAATTAATTCTAGCGATGATGTATTTATTTGAGCTAAAGTAGTTTGATTATTACAATGAGATGGTAAATCAAATTTTGCATGATTACAAGAAGATAATTTTTCTGATATATCTATGGTTGATATTAGATCAGATATTAGAAAAAATGCTTATAATCAAATTTCGAAAATGAGACATAACTCTATAGTTTGATGAGTTAAATATGTTGATTGAAATCAAATTGCAAATTGAGTTTATGTAATGGATACTAATCCTACTTATGAAACTATTATATTAAAGGATTGAGATTTATTGATAAATAATAATATAAATACTTCATGAAATAAACTTTGAATAATAGTATTAAAAGATAATTATGATGTAAATACTGACTATTTATCATGAAACTGATGAAATGTTTATGTCAGTCCTGATGTTTCTGAAATTAATGCTGTTATATATGCAGATGGTTGATTTATTAGTGTTAATAATTCTTGAATTCCTTATGTTATTGATAATACTCAAAGAAGTTCTGAATTAAGTAATCAATTATTATTGAAGTGAACATTATTTACAAGAAATACTATTTGAGGTGCTTTCTTAGTTTGAGGAGATTATAAATTACCATGATGATCATCTCTTTCTGATAACACTTCTAATTTTAACAAAGCTATGGTTTATGATTTAAACTATACAAGAAGATGAATTAAAAACTGTATAGTTAATTGATCTTGAGTTTGTAAATATAGAGATTGAGCTTTTGTAATTGAATACAACCCAAATGTTCAAGTAAATCCTCCTAAGGTTTTTGCTAAATAACAAAAAAGAAAATACTTTAAAAGTATTTTCTTTTTTATTTATTAACTTTCAAAAAAAAGATAGAACATTTTTGTTCTATCTTTTTTATTATTTAGAAAAACCTTTAGGAGGATTTACTTGTAATGCAGAATTATATTTTATTAATAATGCATAATCATCTCAACAACTCATTGATTTTCTTAAATAGTTTAAATCATAAGATGAAGCTAATTCATAATCTGTAGTTTCTTGTCATCCAGGTAAAGTATAACTTGTACCTCAATTAACAGCTCAACCAATAGTATTTCTTGTAAATACTGTTCAGAATATTTCTAAATCATTTAATAATTCAGAATCATTATAATTAGTTCAATTTGATTTAGCACTTCTCATAGTACCATCTGAATATAATGCAGCAGATATATTATTAACATTGTTTGCTATATATATGTTTCATGCATTATTATAATCACTTGCAACATCATATTTATCTTTTAATACTATTATTCATAGTTTGTTATTTCAAGTATTTATATCTTTGTTAATAATTACATTTCATTCTCTAACAATTAGAGTTTCAAAACTAGGATTTTCTTCTAAAACATAATCTTGATTTTCAATATATTTAACTCAGTTTAATACTTGTCCATTAGACATATTTCTAATTAATTGATATGCATTTTGTCTTATTATAGATCTAGTTTCTGATAATGATAAGTCAGAAAAATTTTCTTCTTGTCATGTTATATCTGATTTACCATCTCATTGGATATTTCATTCAACTTTTAATCATAAAGTTTCTCTATCACAACCTTTTATAGAAACAGACTCTAATCTATAAACAACTTTTCTATCAACAGAAGGTATATCATAAGTAATTTCTAATTCATCATTTTCAACTTCTGGTCATTTTAATAGATTAGCACTACCATCTATTGTTCATGAGAAACCTAAAAAGCTATTAATATTATTTCAGAAATTTCTTTCAACTCATTCGAAGTTTATCCAAAAATGTCAATCAACTTTACTTTTTATACTTTCTTGATTAAGTCTTAATACTCAATTAGTATATCATGATAATGAACCTGTATTATTAACAACAATTTTATATTTTTGTTCTTTTCAAATTTCAGGTTTTGAATCCCAATTAATTCAGTCATCACTTACTAATATTTCTGACATTTCAAAAGGTGGAATAAAATTAGTATCTTCTGCTTTGAAAACATAAAAATCTATTATAGTGCTTGTATCAATATACTTGTAGTTCCAAGATCTAATTTGTACTAAAAAGCTATTTGTATAAGTACCTGGTGATACAGATTTTATTTTTAATCTTACTTGTCAGTTTGTATCAGTAATACCATCATTACTTATATCATAAATTATTAATGCAGATTCTCATGATCAATCAACTGTATTTTCTTTTAGTTCTAAACATCAAGAAGTTAAATCTCAACAATCTTGTCAAATTATATCTAGTTTTTTATCATGTACAGGATTATTATATTTATCTCTTATAGTAAATATATATTGGTAATAATCATTATTATTTGCAAATTTATCTCATGAATCAGAATTATATTCTAGACTTATATTAGATTCTGAAACTCATTCTGGATATATATTTAAATAAGAAGTAGATTGAGTATGATTATTTGCCCAATCATAAGCTTCCAATATTATTTTATATTCTCATGAGTTTTTTAAAACTCAAAAATCACTTAATAATTTTCATTTATCATCACTTTCTTGTATTGTACCATCTGTATTATATTCACTATAACTTTTTGAAAAATTATATATTGCAGTAGTAGGGAAGTTTCAAGAATTATCTTTTTTATAAATTTTTATATTATAGTTTTTAATTCAAGAAACACCATTTGCAGAATCAGTAATATATTGATCAGTAAATACAACTCATAATTTTAATTCATCATTAGCTTTTATATCAACTATTTTTTTAGAATCAAAATATACTTTTCAAGGTATTTGTTCTCAGTCATATTGTTTTCCAGTAGCTGGATTAATTCTATAATCTCTGTTATCTTCATTTCATAAGTTAAAATCTATAACAGTTTTATTTTCTCAATCAACTAATTGAGTTACACCTAATCATACACGAGGATTTGATTGGTCATACATAACTTTATTTCATCCTGGCATAGTTCAAGTAATATCATCTGTTCTAAGGTTAACATTGTTTTCAAATGAAACTTTAGGAGATGTCATATGTCATATAATACTTGGAACAGTTCTTACAACTCCATTAACTTTTACTATTTCAGTACTGTTAGTACATGCATGATTATTATCATCAGTCCATCAATTTTCAGATGTTTTATCTAGATTAAAATCACATTTACATCATGTTTCAGGATCATTACATGTCATCGTATAATACTTAGGTTCATTTAACCATGTTCAAGCTGTATATGTAAATGCTTGAGTTGCATTTTCATCATTATATAGTTTTAAATCTCAACCAGTTGGTCAACTAGTATCATAGTTAAAATCAACTTTATAGTATTTTCTTACAGTTACTGATTGATTTGGCATTACTATATTAGAAGCATCTTTTGTATGAGTATTTTCTAAATATTGAATCATAGTTTGAGTACCATCTCAATGATTAGTCCATGATTGCATAGTTGCTCAGTTATTTGCATATTTTGGATGACTAGAATTAAATACTCTACCATCAACAGTATAAGAAGTAGTTGCACCATTTGTTTGGTTTCTAACTATATTAGATCATGAAAAAGGGTTTACTACATAATCTTCATGAACATATAAAACTCTATTTTCTCAATGTATTTTATCAAAAGTTTTTTCTCAATCTACAATTGTAGAAGTAGTTGTAAAGTCAGAAAAAACATAATTATTTGATAATAATAAAGCTATAGTTAAAGTAATTATTTTTATTATTTTCATAATATTAAATTTTAATAAATTATTTGTTTTTGTTTTTGTTAAATGCCATAAATAATAAGGCTACTCATAGTAATAATAACACAGCTACTACTACATATACTAAAGGATTAGTTTTTTTATCTTGATTTTTTATCATTTCATATTCATCTGATGGAGATGTTTCCATGAATATTTTAGAGTATTTATCTTCTATTTGTTTTAGTGAGTCTTCTAATTTTTGTTTTTCTTCATTTACTTTTTGTTCTAGTTCTTCTCAGTTAATCAAACCTTCATTATAGTTGTTAGTAAGTTTATCAATATTTTGTTGATATTCTAATTTTTTAGAATTTTCTTCTTCTATCATTTTTGTTATTTCTACTTCAACTTCAGGTGCTTCATAGCTACCATTTAGTTTTTGAGCTAATAACTTATTAGATTCAAAAGAATCTTCTATAACTGTTTTTCTATTTTCACTATCTGGATATGGAATAATACAATCACCGAATTTTTTATTTGAATATTTTACATTTGAAGGATCAAAATTTTCAGGATCCTCAATTCATTCTAATAAATCAACAACTACATTATTTCTTTCTTCATAAGTCAAACCACAACTTGCAAAAACTCTTTCATAACTACTTAAAACTATATTATTATCTTTTCTATATTTTATATAATCTTCAAAGTTTGGAGTTAATGATAATTTTATATACTCTACGAAAGTTTTACTAGGAATTTTTTCTAGTTTTTCATATAGTTCATAAGGTAAAGCTTCAAACATTACCATTCATTTTGTAGAGTCAATATATTCTTGGTCAAAATTGAATTCTCTTGCAGCATTTGCACTAGGAATTAATTTATTTACAATATATGATAATAAATTTTTAGTAGTATTAAAAGACATTTCATCATCATCTAAGTTACCATTTATTAAACTTAAACTAGTATTGTTTTTTAAATATTGTAAAAACTTAGCTCTTACTTCTGCTAGACCATTTGAAGTCGTATCAGTGTCTTTCATAGCTGTTACTTGTTGTTGAAAAACATCATATTCATTGAAGTAATTAGAACCATTATCATATGCTATTGCTAATATTTCTTGTTTAACAAAATCATTTTGTCCATAGTCTAATGCACAAACATTAGTTTTCATAGCATAATAATCTTTAGATCATTTTGATAAAAATTCTCATTCAAAACCTGAACTACATTTATTATTTGATAATTTAGCTTGATTGTTATTACCTTGAAGTGTATTTGTAAAATATGCTTCTTCAGGAACATCTCAATATGTTCTTTCTTCTAAAGGTATTAATCTAAATAATCCACAACTTAAAAAGTCTCAAGTTATACTATGATGAGTATACAATACAAATTCTTTGAAATTATCTCATTCTAATTTATATTTATCTCCATATGATTTAAATTCAGCAGTAACAGGGAAGTCAAAATTAGAGTTTCTTCAAAATCATACTACTTGAGATACAACAAATCTATCTTTTGCTATAACAGTTGCAATATTTGTTCTTCTAGAAAAAAAATCATATTCAGTAAGACCATTATCTTCACGCCATTTTTTAGAACTTCATTTATGTGCAGGATTTTTTACAACATAATCTTGAAATGTTTCATATGTTGATAAATCAAGACTTGATCAAGCAGATTCGTTAAATAAAACTTCTGTTAAATCTCAATTTGGCATAACCTCAGTTATATTTTGAAATCTTGCATCTGTTCATACTTTTTCATTTAACAAAGCAAAACAAGATTCTTCTTCTGTCATTGGAGTTACAGACTCTGTTACATCTTCTATTATTTCTGTTACAGCTGCACTAGCTATATTTGTATTAAGTAATCAAAAAAAAGTAATAAATAATGTTAAGATTATTTTTTTATTCATATTTTTTATTTATTAAAAGTAAATTATATTATTTTAGTGACTATGTCTAGTTACATTTACAGTAGTTATTCCAGTATCAGCAGGTTCTGGTTCACCTGTTAATGTTACTTTTACTTTTTCATAAACTGTTTCTAATGGAGCTTTTTCAGAAGACCATAATTCTTGTTCATATGGATTATTATTTGTACTTTGATAAAAATTTAATTCTGCAGATACATCATGTATAGCATTTTTATTTTTATAAGAAGTATTTTCAGAAGTGTTTTCAATTAACACAAGTGCTGAAATATAAATTAACAATACTCAAACTAGAGTAAAAACTTTAGGGGAGATATTTAATTTTTTCATAAAGAATAAATTACAAATATAATATAAATATAATATCTTACTTACATATTAATTGATTACAAACATTGTCAAAAACAAGGTCTGGTCTTCAAAAAATATTTATTAGATACGATATTAATAATATCATAAATAAGCTCACTAACAAAAGATATACCAAATAAAATGGGTATTTTCACTTGACTTTTTTGTTATTTTTTTCGTAATACCATATTATTGGTAACTGAATTGTATTTACAAATAAAGATGCTATTAGAGCATATGCTTCATTTATAAAAAATTGTAATACATAAAATGATAAAACTATATTTATAGAATATATAAATCTAGATATAGATTTTTCTGGTACTGTTTTTGGATCACTTATCATATGAAACATAAATATAAAAAATGACACACTAAAAAATAATAATGCAGAATTTATGCTTTCATAATATGGAATCGTAAAAAATAAAATTATATGTAAAATAAAAAATGGTAATAAATAATCAATAAAATATTTATATTTAAAAAATTTATAAACTCTATAAGTAATAAATGCTCAAAATATTAATATAGTAATTATTATTAATATGTATTTCATATTAATAACTCAAGTATAATTTCACCATTGTAAAGTATTAATCCAAGTATAGTGAGGAAATAATATTAAAACTAATAGTACTCACATATTTGATGGGTTAAAAAAATGTCTTCAATTAATTCTTATAAGATTTTTTCATGCTATAGCTAATAATCAAGCAACAAAATATATTATTAATTCATCACTTCTCAAGAAAAAACTTATTCAAAATCATGCATTAATTCATGAATAAGGAAAACTCCATTTTCATGATTTCATTTTTATAAATATAGCATCAAATATCATAACTGTTAAAAATATAACAGAAATTTTTAAATAATTTATATTTAATCAATAAAATTCTATACCTATTACTAATAACATAATTAGTACAATTGTTTGGCTAACTTGAATATTATTTTTTAATATATCTTTTATTTTTTTTATAAAATCCATTTTTTTAAATTTAATATTATTTTTATACTTTTAATTTATATCTCAAATTATCAACATCTCATGCTCACATTAAAACAATTAATAAATTTTTATTTTCATTATCAAATTTTTCAATTATTTTAAATGTATTATCTAATCAATTTCAGTTTATTTTATTTGTATGATTTATGTTTTCTAAAAATATTTCTGTGTTCATATTTTTTTTATCATCTTCACTATCTCTAGATTCATAAATATTTGGAACAATTAAGATATCACTTTTTTTAAATACATTTTTAAATCAATCTAATAATTCTATAGTTCTATTATATTGATGAGGTTGATAGACAGTTACTATTTTTTTGTCTTTATATTTTTCTTTTATAGATTCTAGTGTAAGAATTATTTCAGTAGGATGATGTCAGTAATCACTAAGTATTATATTGCCGTTTTTAGTTTGTCAAACTTCTTCCATTCTTCTCCATACTCAATTGTACATAGACAATGATTTTAATATATTAGATTTTTTTATTCATAACATTTCCCCTAGTATATAAACTAGACTAGCATCATAATATATATGTCTACCAGGTATTTTTATGTCTAATTCTGGTATTATGAATTCTTGTCAATTATAAGTATATTTATCATTGTCTACTATTATATAGTTGACATCATTTCTGTATCATATTAATTGTCTAGAATTATTTTCTTGTCAATTTAATATAACAAATCATCATGATTTCATATTGTCTATTAATTGTCTATATGCATTTATATAGTCTTCAAGATTTTTATAATAATCTAAATGATCTATTTCTATATTTGTTATTATAACAACACTTGGTTCATATTTTAAAAAACTTCTTTTATATTCACAAGCTTCTAATAAAAAATATTCATCATTATTTTTTATTTTATTTCTATGATAAAAATTTTTACTATCAAATTCTTTTAATATAGTTCAAACTATTGAAGTAAAATTTTCATCTGAATTTTTTAATAAGATTGATGCCATTGATGTTGTTGTTGATTTTCCATGTGTTCAACATATTGCTACTAGTTTTTTTTGATTTGCAATTTCTGCAACTGATTCAGGATAACTAATTGTTTTTATTCATAAATTTTTTGCTTTGACTAATTCTTTGTTATCCTCTCTTATTGCTTCAGTATAAATAACTTTTTCAAAATTATTATCTATCCTTTCTGGTATATTTCATATTATTATATCTATTCATTCATTTTTTAAATTTTGAATAAGTTCTGAATCATAAGAGTCACTTCAATAAACTTCATATCAGTTTTGATTATAATATCTAGCAATTGCCGATATTCAAATTCATCATATTCCTATTATATATATTTTTTTCATTTTAATTTTTTTCATCAAGTAAAATTTTTGTTTTTTTAAATATTTCGTTTTCCAAATCTATTAATTCTTCTTCAATAAATTTTGATAAAACCCAATCACTAACTTCATATTTTTGATCATATCAAATTCATATTTTTATTCTTTTAAAATCTTGTCAAAATAATCTTATTATATCTTTTATTCAGTTATGTCATCAGGCACTTCAGTTTTCTCTATATCTAAGTTTTCAAAAATCCATACTCATATCATCATATATAATTATTAAATCATCTATACTTAATTTATAAAAATCAAATACTTTTTTTATTGATTCTCAACTAAGATTCATAAATGTTTGAGGTTTTAATAATATAGTTTTTTCTCAATTTAAAATTCAAGAGCTTATTTCTCATTTAAACTTTGATTCAAAATTAAATTCATTAAATTTTTCTTTTTGTTTTAAATAATCTAAAAACATAAATCATATATTATGTCTTGTTTGCTTGTATTTGTCTCAAGGATTACCTAATCATACTATCAATTTCATTTTAAATTTTAATTATTTAATAATCTTTAAAATTATATTTAAAAAAACATAAAAATAAACTTTAAAACATTATTTTATTAGTTATAATAGACTTATTAATATTATAACTTTTGTTTATGAATTTAGAAAAAGTACTGGATTATCTTAAACAAGATAACAATGATAAAGATATACTTGAACATTTATGAATAAATTTTAGAACAGATTATCTTAATCAAAGTTATTATTTGAAAAAAATGTCTTTAATGCATTCTTGAAATTATTTTATTTCTGATTTAGATGGTACTTTTTTTAGGTGAGTTTTACAAAAAGAAGCAGTTACTGCTTTTGTTAAGTATTTGAAAAAACAAAATTATTTGGAACTTAATCTTGATAATTATTATCTTTTTTTAAAAGATTTAGAGTTTTTTACAAAGCTTGAAAAAAAAGCATATAATAAAGAAATAGAGTATTTTGAGTATTTAAATGCTGGTATTTATCTATTATTAAAACATAAGGATTTAATTGATTGGAATTCATATATAAATTTTTTGATTTATAGCTTTAGAACTAAAGAAAAAATAACTCCTTTTAGATTTTCTGTTAGTAAAATAAAAGAAATACTTTTGTCTTGATGAAATTTTTTATTTGTTTCATGAGCTCCAAGTTTTGTTTTTGATGTTTATTTGGATTTATTAAAACAATATATTTCAAAAAATATATGAGAATCATATTCAAATAATGTATTTTGATTCTGATCGAATGTTTTTTTAAACTCTCTTGAATATACTCCATTATGGTGAAGAGAACATAAAAAAGAATTCATAACAATATTAAAAGATAAAAATATAATAATTAAAACACTATGATGAATGTGAGATACTTCAAGTGACTTTTGAATTAGTTATGCATTAGATAAATGAAATGAATTTTATTTTGTTAATCCAGAAAGAAAAGTTATTGATAATTTTGATAATTTTTCTATTGATTGAATAAATTATCATTTGGTTTTTGAGAGAAAAGATTCTATATTTGAGATAGATAAAAATAATATAAAATTTATATAAAAAATAAAAAAAAAGAATTAATTTTTAAGTTAATTCTTTTTTATTTAAAAAATTTATTATGCACATCTTTTAATTTTTTGTTTGTTACGTGAGTGTATACTTGAGTAGTAGTTATACTTGCATGTCATAGCATTTCTTGTATTGCTCTTAGATCAGCTCAATTACTAAGTAAAGTTGTTGCAAAACTATGTCTTAGAGTATGTGCTGAAATATCTTTTAGGATAAATGCTTTTAAAGCATATTTTTTTATCATAGTAGTTATAAAAAATCTCGATAGTCTTAATTTTTCATCATCATATCATAAAATATTTTCTTTTTTTATATTATGTCTTATAAAAAGAGGTGATAGATTATCATTTCTAGCTTCTAAGTATTGATTTATTAAATCAGCAGATTTTTTTGTTAGATAAACTACTCTTACTTTTCTTCATTTTCATCTAACAGCAAATTCTTTTCTTTTTAAATTTATATCTTTTTTATTTAAACTTGTTAATTCAGATATTCTAAGTCAAGTAGAATATATGCATTCCATTATAGCTAGATCTCTTAATCAAGTTATATTATTTTTATTTGGAGCATTAAATAATCTTTCAAGTTCTTCTGGTGTTAAAAATTCAACATGTCTTTCTTCTGCTTTTATCAAATCTATTGAAGTAGCTGATAAACTTTTATGTCATTTCCTTTCAAGAAATTTTAGAAAACTTCTTATAGTTATCATATATGCGTTAGCAGTTTTTATAGATATATTTCTTCTTTTTTCATATAAATAACTTCTAAATCATTCTACTATATCTAAACTAATATCTTCTACTTTGAATTTTTCATTATTATTTATTTTTTCTTTTATGTATTCATTAAATTTATTTAAATGCCTATCATATTGTTCTACTGTTCTAGGAGATTTATTTTTTATTACTTCTAAGTAATTTAAAAACTTATTATGAGCTTCTTTTAGTAACATATTTATATTTTTATTTTTACTTATTATATTTTATATTTATTAGTATTTTTATCAAATAAAAAAACTGAATTTTTATTTCAGTTTTTATATTATTATTTCTGGTTCTCAATCAGTTATTAATATTGTATGTTCATATTGACTACCTAATCATCAGTCTTTTGTATAAATTTCCCATCCTCATTCATCAACAATTTCTCAACTAGTTTCTCATAGTATAGGTTCTATTGCTAAAGTCATTCATGCTTTTAATTTTGTTCAAGTTCCAGGAGTTCAAAAATTATATATATAAGGTTTTTCATGAAGTTTTTTTCAAATAGCATGTCATGTTAGGTCTTTTATAACTTTATATCCATATTTTTTTATCTCAGTTTCTATAGCATGTCATATATCTCATGTTGTATTTCATACTTTAGCTTTTGCAATACCAGCATATAATGCTTTTTTGTTAGCTTCTATAAGTCTAGCTCATTTTGGATTTTTATCATCTCATCATACTATCAATGATATTGCAGCATCTGTATTTATTCATACTTGTTTATCTTTTATTCAAAAATCAAATGTAACTAAATCTCAATCTTTAAATATTAATCATTCTCTAGCAGTTCAATGAACAACTTCGTCATTTACACTTATACATATATTGTTTGGAAAACCATATACTCATCTAAAACCACATAATACATTATGTTTTCTTGCTATATCTCAACATAATTGATCTATTTCAACAGCACTTACTCATTCTTTTATAGTTTTTCTTATTTCATCAAAAACTTTTTTGTGTATTTTAGCATTTTGTCTCATTATTTCAATTTCTCTTTTCGATAACATTAATTTTTTTAGGTTATTATTTAATTTTAATTACATTTTCAACAGTTTCATCTTGAAGCGTCTTGTTTTTCACATACTTGTACCGCTACTTTACAACTATCTTGTAATACTTCTGTGGAGTTCGCTATCTCTATATGAATATCTATAATTTTTGATACAACATTATTAGTATCAAATTCTGAAATAGATTCGAAGTTTTTTAATTGTTCATTTAATTCTTTTATTCTGTATTCTACATCTGCTGTTATTTGGCTATTCTTTTTTGCAAGATTTGTATTTCAAATACTAATTTCAGGAGTATCTTTTTTATCAAAGAAATCTCAAATAATTTCTTTATTAAATTGTTTAAATTCTTTTTCTAATTTTTGCCAAGTATTATTAAAAGTATTATACAAAAAATTATTATCCAAAGACATTCAGTTATTTTTATTGAATTTATCAAGAGCATCAAGCATATTTTGTTGACTATCTCAAGAAATTCATTGTCTAGATAATTCTTTTCTTAACAATTCTTTTTCTATTTTTTGATATTCTTCATCACTCATATCTTTTTGTAATAATAAATCTACAGCATCCTTCCATTTTTGAACTCAGTCTCTTCATTCTTTATTAAGTGTTCATATATTTTGAATTGCTTTAGATATTCTTTCAAAAAATCATCATTCTTTACTACATTCTGCATTTGAAATTGGATTATAATTTGTTTCTATAATTTTTACAAAATCTTTTGATACTAAAATCAAATCATTATAATCTTTTGCTCATTCTCAGATAACAACATTTCTATATAAGTCTAAAATTCTAGTATTATTTTTTAATAATATAGATAATAATTTTTCTACATTTATATTATTTTCTATATTACATACAAAATCATCTCATATATTTTTACATGCATCTGCAATAGTTGTATTAGATAATCATCTCTCGGCTACTTTTTCTATAATCATTTTTATACCTTCAGATTCTTTTTCAAGTATATTATAGTCTCTTTTTACTTCATATGGTACTTCATTTGAGATAGGGTAAACAGCATAGTACCTAAAATATGAATAATATCAAGAAAAATCAAAGGATTCATTGTATATTCTTAATATAGGACCTCTTATTTGTTCGTAATTTTTCTTTAAATTATTTTTTATAGATCTTTCTTCTTTATTTGATGAACCTGATATTATTTCATCTGTTATAAGTTTTATTATTTTTCTATTATTATCTATATAGTCAATAATATTTTGATTAGTAGAATCTTTTATTTTACAAGCACCATTATTAGCATAAGTTGTATTTAAACTTATGCTAATAAATATTACAAAAAATGTTATTAGTTTATTTTTCATTTTTAATTTGTTCAGGTATCTTGAGGTATTTTATTCATATTTTTTATTATTGCAGCTAGATTATTTACATAATCATTTATAGATTTATTAAATGTAGATATTTCTTTTAGCTGCGTTTCAAAATTACTTATATTTCATCATTGAGTTAAATTTTCAACTGCCATTCTCATTGTTTCTCTTTGTTTAAGTCTTTGATCCATATAATCACTTATTCATCATATATTGTTTGTAAATGTTGATATGGGTGATAACTGAGAATTCAGTCAAGATTGTTTATCTCTCTCTATTTGAGTTATCAAAGATAAATCATTTCTTCTGTTATAATCTAATCAATAACTTTCATAATAAAACTTTAACATATTTTCTGATTCAAAAATTCAAGAATCTTCATTTGCTTTTTCTTCAGGAACTAGTTCAAGTATAGGTACAGGTTTTGTGCTAACTTGAAATCATAAATGGAATATATCTGGAAGATTTAAATCTTTTAATCAAAGTTCGAAATTATTTAAACTCATTTTTGATTGTACAAGCGATGTTGCTGCAAATTTTTTTAGATGCTCATTTGATCTATTTAGTAGATACTCAATAGTTATATCTTGAAATCATCATCATAGAAGATTATGTTGATAAGTTATAAATTCAATATCTATACAAAAAATTGAATCACAAGGGAATTGACTGTTATCATTTATTTTTGAATAATTTCATGAATAATTTTCTCATTCATCATTATTATTTTCTAATTCGTTATTATTGTTATCATTTTGTTGATTATTATTATCGTTTGGATTACTTGGATTATTATCTACTCATTCATTATTTATATTATTCTTTACGTTTATTATTGTGTTTGTACTTAATCAAGAATCTCATGATGTTATTGTACAATGATTTTTACTAAAAATAGGTACTCAATCACTATTTAATATAGGATATACTCACTCTGGAAGAGAATTTTCATTATTATCATAAGAATAATTATCTATACTATTTAGATTATTACTATTAACTGATAAATTTTGTTTTATATCTTGAGCTTTTTCTTCTATATCTGAAAATATATCTATAAATTCATTTCATTCATAAACTGTACTTGGCTCAGAAAATATAATTGAATCAATTTTTTCTAAATCCTTTATTAAATCAAAAGGGGAATTTTCATCAAGTCAATCTGTATATATTCAAGTTGATCATAAATTTATTAATTGTCTAGTTTTTTCTCTAGATTTTTCAACTGTTTCATTATGAAATTTTGATATTGATGATAGTAATTTATTTGTATCCCCAACACTTATTCTTCATTCTTCATCTTTACATGATTCGCTTATTTTTGTAGTTATAAAGCCTATGTTTCAATTTATAACTATATCTCTTATTTCATTTTCATTTAAATCATCATTTAAACAATTTATTCCTGAATAATCATTAATTTTTTGTCTAGTTCAATTACTTCATTCTAAATCTATAGTATATATATTTCACTCTAGAAAATCTATATTTTCTGATATGTTTGAATAAAATCATGAACTATTAAAGTCCAAAACAAAAGCAAAACTATTATTTTGCCATAAAAGGGAAATTCATATGATTAAAAAAATTATGAAATTTTTTTTCATATTTAAGATTAATTTATATTTAATAAAAATATTATATCAAAAAAATGCTCTTTTACAAACAAAAAAAGACTATTTTCTAGTCTTTTTTTGTACTTATTTTATAAGTAAATTTTCTTTTTCAGTTTCAATAGTAAATTCATCTTGTTTTTTACCTGAAATTATTTTTTCAGCTATTAAATCTTCTATTTTATCAACTAAGTATCTTCTTACTTCTCTTGCTCAAAAGTCTGGATTATAAACATCTTTTGTAATAAAATTAATTACTTTATTATCATAATTTATTTTTAATCATTTCTTTTCTAGTCTATTTTCTAAATCTTTTAATCATAAAGTAATTATTTTCTTTATTTGATTTTTATCTAGAGGATTAAATATAAGAATTTTATCTATTCTATTTATAAATTCAGGAGAAAAATAATCAGTAAGGTTATTTTTTATATTTTCAGCAGCTTTTTCATAATCAGCCATTACCTTTTCTTCTTCTTTTTTTTCTATATCAAATCATATAGTAGAAGCTTTATTTGTGAATTCTTCTTGTCCTATATTACTTGTCATTATTATAATTGTATTTTTGAAATTTATTTTTTTTCATTTATTATCTGTTAGAACTCATTCTTCTAAAATTTGTAATAATAAATTATAAACTTCAAAATCTCATTTTTCTATTTCATCAAAAAGTAATACACTATATGGTTTTTTTCTTACTTTTTCAGTAAGTAATCATCATTCTTCATATCATACATATCAAGCACTAGAACCAATAAGTTTATTTACAGATGTCTTATCTGAAAATTCACTCATGTCTATCTTTATCAAAGCATCTTTATCATCATAAAAATATTTTGCTAATACTTTTACTAACTCAGTTTTACCAACTCAAGTAGGTCATAAAAACAAGAAACTTCAAAGAGGTCTATTAGGATTTCAAATACCTGCTTTACTTCTCATTATTGATTTTATTATAGCATCAATAGCTTTGTCTTGTCATATAATTTCAGATTTTATATTTTTCTTTAAATCTTTTAATTTTTGAGTTTCATTTTTTGATAAATTAGAAACAGGTATTCAAGTAGCTATACTAAGTATTTTTTGTACATCATTAGCATCAACATTCATTCTTTTTTCTTTTGGTACTTGAAATTTTTGTTTTAAATCTTGTATCTTTTTTTCTAATTCTGATTGAGTTTCTTTTAATTTATAAGCTTTTTTATATTGTTGAGCTATTACAGCTTGTTCTATATCTTTGTTATTTTTTGCAATCTTCTCTTTTAATTTTTTTGTTTCAGTTTCATCAAAATTATATTTCATAGATTTTATACTACAAGCTTCATCTATCAAATCTATAGCTTTATCAGGTAGATATCTATCAGTAATATATCTAGTTGATAATTCAATAGCTTCTTCTATAGCATCATCTTTTATATTTAAATTATGATACTCTTCAAAAGATTCTTTTATTCATTCTAAAACTAATTTTGCAGTTTTTTTATCTGGTTCATTAACTGTAATTTGTTGAAATCTTCTTTCTAATGCTGAATCTTTTTCAATATATTTTTTGTATTCGTTGTAGGTAGTTGCTCAGATAATTCTTATTTTTCATCTACCCATTGCAGGTTTTAATATATTTGAAGCATCAAGTGATCATTCTCATCAACCTGCACCTATCATAGTATGGATTTCATCTATAAAAAGAATTATTTCATTTTCTACTTTAGATGCTTCATCTATAACTTGTTTTATTCTAGATTCAAACTCTCATCTGTATTTAGTACCTGCTACTAATGATGACATATCTAGTGATAATACTTTTTTTTCTTTCATTGAAAAAGGAACATCTCAAGCTGCAATTCTAAGTGCTAATCACTCAGCTATAGCTGTTTTACCAACTCAAGGTTCTCATACTAAAACAGGATTATTTTTTGTTTTTCTATTTAATATTGCTATAAGTCTTTCTACTTCTATATCTCTTCATATTATTTTATCTATTTTTCATTCTCTAGCTTCTTTTGTTAAATCAGTAGAAAAGAAATCTAATGCTGGAGTAGTAGAATCACTATTTTTTGATCATTTTTGTTCTTTGTTCATATCAAATGGAGTAGCTTGATTTTCTCATAATAAATTTTGAGTCAAAGCTCATAATAATTTATTTATAGATTCTTCTCATTCTAACTCTATATCTTCAGAATCATCTTCTATAGGGAATCAAGGTTTAACTCAATCAATTGCTCATAGTTTATTTAACTCCCTTAGATTTTTTTCAACATCACTAGGAGTTATTCCGATATAATCTAAAAAGCTATTTATCCAAGAATCATTTGCTATAATAGATAGTAAAAAATCCTCTATAGATGCTTTGTCTTTTGCAAATGATGCAGCTATTTTGACACTTCATAGTATTGCATTTTTTAATCTATTATTCATTCAAGAATATACTCATTTTCTTTTTTCTATTGTTTCATTGAATATACCTTTGTTTATTATTTCTATAGTTAGTTTTTCATTAATTCAATATAGATTAAATATCTCTTTTATTCATCAAGTAGAATTTTTTACAATTTCTATAAATATATCTTCTATAGTTAATTCTTTAATTCAAACTTCTTTTGCATTATTTTCTGCATTTATTAATACTTTTCTATATCATTCAGAAAAATTGTTATATGACATTTATCTTTTTTGTTAATAATTAATTTTTGCAAATATTATAATATTTTGTATAATATTAGTGACTATTTTTGCTTTTTTGTATAAAAAAATAATACAAAATATCAAATATAGCTTTTAATAAGCATATACAAATTATTATTTGTATCTTATTTTAATTATATCATAAAAAAGCTTTATACAAAGTTGAAGGTTTTATTTTATGTTAAAAACTACTAGACTTTTTTAAGTATGCTTTTTTAGTTAATTTTTAATTATATAGATATGTCTAAAAAAAATATTTTTTTATTAGCAGCTTGATATATAGCTGGGGGAATAGTAGCTTCTATTTACTCAAAGAAAAAACCTGAAGAATTAAAAACAGAATTAGAATCAGCTAAAGAGTCTGGTAAATGAAGTTTTAAGGTTATAATGGATAACTTTGTAGATACTCATGCTAATATGATTGATGACTTAAAAAAAGAATTACTTAGTGAAAAAAATAAAGCTATTTTTAATGAACACAAAGAAGAAATAATAAAAATAATTGATTCTTACAAGGAAAAATGAAATATTTTGATTGAAGAATTAAGAGTTAAAGGTAAATCTTATATTTATACAACTTCTGAAAAATTAGAAGAATTATATAAAGAAAAATTATCAGAAATAGAAGAATTAAAATGAATTGCTCCAGCTAAAGTTGAAGAACTTAAAGAAAAATTATTAACTTCATTTAATGATTTAAAAAATGAAATTAAGAACATAAAAAAATAGAGATTTTAAAATCTCTATTTTTTTATTTTTTATTTTTCTAATTCTTCACCTACTTCTCAAGCAATTTTTATTGATGGTTTCAAAGTTTTTGCTCATACTGCCCATTTTGCAGGACAAGCAGTACCAGGATTTTCTTCCATAAATTGTAATGCTTCAATTTTTCTTATTAATTCAGAACTATTTCTTCCTAAAGGTCCACTAGTAACTTCTATACCTCTAATTATACCTTTTGGATCAATTATAAATGTACCTCTACCAGCAATACCAGTTTCTTCATCTAATATATTATATAAATCAGCTATTTCAGTATTGTGATCAGCAAGCATTTTATAAGGGAAACCTTGCATAAGTTTTTCATGTTTTACCCATGCTCTATGAGAAAAAACAGTATCAGTAGAAGCTGCTAATATTTCAACACCTAATTCTTGAAATTTTGCTTCTTCTTCTGCCATGTCTTTTAATTCAGTAGGACAAACAAAAGTAAAATCAGCTGGATAATAAAATAAAACTACCCATTTTCCTTTTAAGCTTTCTAAAGATATTTTTTCTTCATCATCAGTTTTTGGATTATAAGCTGGTAAGTCAAAACTAGGAGCTTGATTGTCAATTTTTGCTATCATTGGGAATTCTAAGTTTTCCATATAATATTTTAATTATTAATAAATAAATACACTATACTTAAGTTCTTTTAAAATTAAGTATAGTCTAAAGATATTAAGAATATAAAAAAAGTCAAACAAAAATGAGAATTATTCTCATTTTTGTTTGACTTTTATTTTTGTATCACTTCTAAATCAATATTTTTTTCTGATTTATTTCAATATATATCAACAGATTCTATTGTTATAACATGATTTCAAATCTCTAAATCTCTTAGAGAATTTATTTCTTGTTTTATTCTTCTAGTATCATTTAAATTGAATTTTTGAACTCAGTCTATATATATAATAGTTTCTATTTTTGAAACATCAAATATTTCAGCTCTAAAATTGAAAAAATCAGTATTGTATAATTTTATACTACTATCTATTGGATTTTCAATATTTATTATAGGAGCTTCATTATCTCTTGATAATATATTTATATTTTTTGTTTCTTTATTAGAGTAATAATATTTATCTATAGCTTCTATAGTTATAGGAGCTGATTTATTTTTATATTTTGCTCAGAAAAATATATTTCATGCAAATGATCAACTATTTTTATTTTCTATATCAATACTTTCAATTAAATCATTTCAAAGGTATACTTCTAATTTTATTATTGGATTTGTTGAAGAGTATGCAATTTCTATATAATTTTCTCATATAGAATAATTTCAACCATCAACAATATTACTTTTAAGAACTATATCTGATTTTACATCTCATCTATCACAAGTATTTTGATTTATCTTTGTTATTAGATTCGGAATATTTCAGTATCTTTGTATTGCATCATCTGATCTAGCCCATTCTTGAACAGGTATTTCCCAGTTTGATCTGCTTGGATCAAGAGATCTAAATTGTACTAAAGTAGCTTCTTTTATAGCACTATCTGGAGTATTTGGTCATACAATTCAATTACAAAGCATATCAATTTTTACTTTTTGAAAGCTATTATCATATTCAGTAGGTGAATTAACAAACAATGATTTTGTTAATATATTTGATCATACATTATCTGGGCTAGGAAGTAATCATGTTATTTCAGATATATTTAATTCTTTTACACTACTTGGTCTAGACCAAGTTTCTGCTTTTAGGTCTTTATGTGCAAATTCCATATATTGTTTCCAAATAGATCATGCAGCTTCTAGTCAACTACCATTTTTATATAACCTTTCTCAGTTTGTGTTTCATGCCCATGCTACAGTTGTTATTTGTGGAGTATATCATGCTGTCCATAAGTTTCATGGATATATCTCATTTCTTCAATTTATATAAAATTGTTTATTTGATGTCCCTGTTTTAGCTGCAACTTTTCTTCAGTTTAGAGATAAATAATTATTCCAAAAACTAGGACGAGCAGAAGTATCACTAAGCATCTCATTAATTATATAACTTTGAGCATCACTAATTACTTTTTCTTTTTTTGTTTCAGTTTTTTCTTCTATTATATTTCATTTAGTATCTACTATTTTTAATATAGGATTTATTTCTACTTTTTCTCATAGGTTAGCAAAAACACTATATGCTCAAGCCAATTCTAGAGCTGTCATTTCTCATGTACCTAATCATAGAGATAAACCATATTGTCAATGGTCTTTTAATGATTCTACTCAAAGTTTTTTCATAAAATCAATTATATTTTTTTCTCATCAAGCAAGAGGTACCATTTTTATAGCAGGTATATTTCTCGAATTATTTAATGCTGTAGTTAAGTTCATTTTTCACATGAATTTACCATCAAAGTTTTTAGGTGTATAATTTCATGAAAAAGTTGTTTCTACATCATAAACAGGAGTTTTATTTCATATTTTTGAATTATATATAGCTAATGCATATACAAAAGGCTTAAATGATGAACCAGGTTGTAGGGTAGAAGTTACAACATTAACTTGTCATTTATTTTCTTCATCAAAATAGTCAGAAGATCATACCATAGATAATATATCTCATGTTTTGTTATCTATACTTATTAATGCTCAGTTTTTAGCATTAAATTTTGTTGTATTAGCTGATACTTGATTTTTAACTATTTCTTCAGCTTTTGCTTGTAATTCTGGATCTATAGTTGTATATATATCTAATCAACCTACAGATATAATATCACTTCCATATTTTTTTTCTATATATTCTTTTACATAAAAAACAAAATGTGGAGAATTTATAGCTTCTTTATTTTTATTGAAAACATATCAAATAGAGTCAATTATAGCTTGTTTATATTCTTCAAAATCTATATATCAATCTTCAAGCATTCTTCATAAAATAAAGTCTTTTCTTCAAGTTTGATATTCTAAAATATTACCATTATATTCAAATTTTAAATTATTTAAAAAATTCAATAAAGATGGATAATTTATAACCATACATCATTCATTATCTATATTGTATTTTTGTTTGAATAAATCGTCATTAACTCAACATATAAGAATCTCATCAGAGTTATTTATTTTTTTTCATTTTAAATTTGATATAGAATCTTTAAATAAATCAACCATTTCTTGGTTTTCTGTAACTTCAGTTATATTTATTATTTGAGTTGTTTCTTCAGGATTTTCATCATTGAAAAAATATAAATATCATAATGTTCTATCAGGATGATTATAAGGAGAATAGTATGTAGGTCATTTTGGTAGAGATGCAAGAATAGAAGATTCTAATATATTTAAATCAATAGCATTTTTGTTGAAAAAAGTTTTTGATGCTTCTTCTATACCATAAGAATTATGTCAAAAAGATATTTTATTTAAATATAATTCTAATATTTTTTCTTTGGAAACTCAAGAAGTTAATTTATATGCTAAGTAAATTTCTTTTACCTTTCTTTCAATACTTCTTTCATTTGTGATTATTGTATTTCTAATCAATTGTTGAGTTAGAGTTGAAGTTCACTCAACTTTTCATCAACTTTTTCAAGTTACAAAATATATTCATGCTCTAGCTAATCAAATAAGATCTATTCATGGGTTTTCCCAATATCTTTGATCTTCTCATGCTACTATTGCATTTACCATATTATTTGATATTTTTTCAAATTCTACATAAGTTCTTTTTTCAGTAAAAAACTTGTATAATTCATTTCATTCTCTGTCATATATTGTAGAGGATTCATCTAAATTATAATTTTCTAATTCCGATACACTAGGTAAATCTTTTATATATTTAGTATATAAAACAAGTGCCATTAAAAATGATAACACTATAAAAAATAGTATTATATATGTAACAATTCTAAGTATTCAACTTGAACTTTTCTTTTTTGAATAAGAAGATTTTTTAGTGTAGTTTCTTTTTATTTTTCTTCTTTTTATATTTTTATTGATATTCATTTTTTAAAAATTATATATTAGATTATTGCTTATATAATCCTGTCATATTATAACTTCGATTTTTGCTTCGTTTTTAGAATATTTAGGATATTCTACTTCTATTAATTCTCATTTATAAAATTCTTTTATTGCTTTTATAGTATCAGAATTAGGATCTATATTATTATAATAAATAACTGATTTAGGATAGACTTCTGTTGTATTTCATAAGAAATTTGATTCTGGCATTAAAAAACCAAATCTTTTCATATTATAACTCAGATTCAAAGCTAGTCATGGCTCTCAGGTAGAATTAAAAATATTTATTTCATAATTTTCTTCTTGTATTCTTGGATATTTAAAAACAATTTCAGAATACTTCTTTGATAGTACATAGTTTGATAATCTTCATTTTTCAGTTCCATTTATCAATAAAACTGATTGTCAATCAAACAATTCTCTCATAGGAGTATATAGTATTCATCACTTACTACAGTTTAAACTATCATAAAAACAAGAATCATTCATATTTGAAGAATATATTTTTAGCTCATCTTTTGAATTTATAAGATATGCAAGACTTATTACTTTTGTTAAACTTATATCTGTTTTTACATTTGATGTAAAAACATCATAAAGCTCTTTAATTTTTCAAGGAGATGTTAAGAAAAAACTTCAAGATAATTTATCTTTTATAGCCATTATAACTTTTTGTTGCCTAAGAGATCTATCAAAATCACTAGTTGAATGTCTACTTCTAACGTATTTTAAAGTATTTTCACCTGAGAATAACCAAGTTCATTTTCTAAATACTAAAGTTCTATATCATCAATTTCCATCTGGATATTCATAGTCAACAAAATTTTCAGGTATCTCTAAAGTTATTCATCAAATAGCATCTATTAATTCTATAAATCAATTAAAATCTATATTTACATAATAATCTATTTTTTCTCCTGTTATTTCTTGTACTTTAGATTTTAGTTTTCACATACCATACTCAATATTTTGTCATTTATTGGAATAATATGAATATATTCAATTTATTCTTCATTCAGCAAGAAAATTAGAGTTATATGAAACATAAAGATCTCTAGGTATTGATAGTAAACTTATTACTTTTTCTTTTGTATCTATTTTTGCTAACAATATAGAGTCAGTTAGAGTTCCTCAATCGTGATTACTTCATCAAACTCAAGTTAGTAGTATATTTATAACTTCTTCTTTATCATCTTTTCAAAAAATATTTGATATCAAAGATCAAGATTCTTCTTCATTATTTTCATTTTGAGAATTTTTTGTTTTTTCCTCTACAGTAGTTCATGAAATTGACGCAATCATTCATTGCTCATCTATTTTTATTTTTATAAGGTTTATATTTTTAACTACAAATAGTGCCAATATAAAAATTAATCATATTGACACAATACCTATAATATTTAAAATATTTTTTTTGTTTGAATTAGAGGTATTTTTTATACTTTTGTTTTTAATTTTTTGTTTTTTAAAACTCATCTATTTATTTACTATTTAAATACTTTATGTATTTTATTTAAAAAAAACTATTTTTCAATTGTTTTTTGAAATAATAAAAAAGGCTATAATTAGCCTTTTTTATTATTTCATACCAGGTAAACCTCCTAGCATATCACCCATACCCATTTGTCCCATTACTCATTGCATTTTTTCAGCAGCAACTTCTTGAGATTTTTTTATTCATTTGTTAACAGCATCTGTTATAGCTTTTTCTAATAAAGCTTTTTGTTCATTAGATAAACCAGGTATTAAATTAGCAGTTTCAAATTCAGATTTTTCAACTTTCATTTCACCATTAACAGTTATAACTAAACCATCAACTTCTGATTCAATATAAGTATTTTCTAATTCTTTTTTTACTTTCATAGCTTCTTGTTGAAGTTTCATTAATTCTCATGCTTTTGAAAAGTCCATTTTATTAAATTTAAGTTTTAAAAATTGCTGGCTTATTATATTAAATAATTTTTAATTATCAAATTTTTGCATAAATTTTTTATATGTGATATTATTTTGTTGTATATTAAAAATTAATAAACAATATAATGGTAGTTAAAGACAAAAACAAAGATGAAGAATTGTTAATTTTGTCAGATGATACAGATAGTTCAGATGAATTTAATTTTGATCCAAAAGTAGAAGAATCTAATTCTGATGATTCACTTGATGGTATTATTACATTTGATGATGTTGAATCTGTAGACTCAAAAAAAGAAGAATCAAAATCAGATAATTCTGACTTTATATTAGCTGATGATACAATGTCTTTTGATATGGATGATGTAAAGTTAGATGCTAATAAGGAAGATGACTTAATTATAAAAGAAGATGATCACTTATGAAATGATTTATCTTTTGATATAGAAGAAAATATTACAGAAGATAAAGAAAATGGCTTAGTTGAATCTGATAATAAAAAAGAAGAGGATCAAGAAGATTCTTTAGTTTTTTGAGATGGTTTATTGGATGATAGTTTAGATACTGAAGATAATTTAGAAGTAAATAATGAAGAATCTGATGCATCTGAAAAATCAAAACAAGTTAATGAGTCTGATGATTTAACATCTTGATTATTAGAAGAAGATATTATAGAAGATAATTCTTTAGTAAATACACAAGATTCTAGTGATGTTAATACGATTTGAACTATGGAAGATATACTTATAGATACTATTTCAAAATTTGAAAAAAGATGAGAAGTTATTGATTCAGATATATCTAATAGAGAAAATCATATTTCAAAATTGCAAGAGGAAATTAAAGATTTAGAATCTCAAGTAGAAAATGAAAATATTGAGGTCGAAAAATTAAATACTGAAAAACAAGCTATTAATAAAAATATTAAGTCTTTAGAGAGAATGAAAACATGACTTGATAATAGTGATAAAAACACTTCTAGAACAAGTCCAACAAAAAAATAAACGCCTTAACCCAAAAACCATAAATAATTGAAAAATTTATGGTTTTTTATTTTAAATAAAAAATATATTTGACTATTTTATTAATTATTTTATAGTTTATGAGTATATTATATCATTATTTTAGAAAATATGTGAGTAAGCGCTTCTATAAAATATTTATGATGAATAGAAACAGGTAGTTTTAATGATAGTCCAAACTTTAAAACTCTTACAGGTAGTTCTACTATTGCTAGATTTAAATCTGATATGAAAAATGTTTCTGTTTTAATTGATTATTGAATGTTTCAATGATGAAGAAATGATAAAGATGCTAATTCAAAAATTGATAGGGAAGCATTAGAAACAGATATGATGGTTTTAACTCATGCTCATTTAGATCATTGTGGTAGAGTTCCTTATTTAGTTAAAAATGGTTATAAAAAACCAATTTATATGACTAAAATAACTGCATTACAATCTCGTGAAATGTTATTGGATTATGTTTCTATTATGAAAGCAAAAATAGAAGAAATTCAATCAAAAAATAATAAAGTTTTAAATAAGTTTAAATCTTATTTATATATAATTGATTCTTATGTTCAGTTAAAGTCACCTAAATTATCAAAAGAAGATAGAAAAAAGCTAAAAGCAAATTTATTTAAAAAATATTGAGATAAAAGTATAGATGAACTATACAAAGAAGCAAAGGCAGTTACAGAAGAATATTGAATCTATGAATTAGATGATATCAAAAAAGAATTAATTGATGTTCCTGAATTATTATTTGATGAGTATGATATTGATGCAACTTTTTCATTGGTTAAATATTTGGAAATATGAGATGAACAAATATTAAATGATTCATATTATATAGACAATTATAATAATAATACTTTATCAGAATTATTGGAAAAAGTTAAAAATTGATTTAGAGAAAATATTTATATTGATACTTCTTTTTATTCACAAGTAAGAGAAGAACTAGATGAAATGATTGAAAATACAAAGAAGGCTATTGATGAAAATCAAAAAATAGAAGAATCTAATTCTGCTTTAGAACATTTATTAGAAGAAGCTTATCATTTTGTTGAAGAAGTTTCTAGAGAAAAATCTGAAGAATTATATGATAAATATAATGCTATACTAGAAGAATACTGAGTTGAGGATTTTGATTCTATATCTGATTGTTTGATAGCAAAATATCAAATTGATTATGATTTAGATTTTTTATACAAAGTAAAAAAACAAATAAAGTTAAAGCTTAGAACAAATAATGATAAAAATAGAAAAATAATTGATTCTATAAGGCTTAGATTTTTAGATGCATGACATATAGAATGAAGTGTTCAAGCACTTATAACAGTTATAACTGAGGATGTCGCAAAAATATTATCAAAAAAAGATGCTTCAATACCAGGTTTCAAAAGAAAAACTACAAAGCATACTAATTTATTGTTTAGTTGAGATTTAGGTAGAATAAAAGATCCAAATCTTTCTTGAATGCCTGAATATTCTGATTTAAAATTAGATTACATTCAAATGGAATCTACTTATGCAGGTAGATTACATCCAAATAAACAAAAATCTATGATTGAATTTTTTGATGCTATAGAAAATGCAAAAGCAAAAGTTATTGTACCAACATTTTCTATGCAAAGAACTCAAGAAGTTTTAATGTCATTGTTAGAAAGAATGCTAGATAATTTATGAGCAAAGCATGAATTAGAAGAATTAAAATGAGAATTAAATGAAGTTAAAAAAGAGTATGAATCACTATTAAATAAAAATTGAATCAAAGCAAAAGAATTAGAAAGAACAATGGATTTAATAAAAAAAGATATTGATGAAGTTAAATGATCTATTTTCTTTCAAAATATTGTATTAGATTCTCCTCTTAGTAGAAAAATAACTTCTATTTATTTAAATCATTTAGGTAAGAAATATAATCTTTTGAATCCTGATGTACAAATTGAATTATTTTGAAGAGAAGTAATTGAATATATTAATACAAAAGAAGATCAAGAAGGATTATATTTATGAAAAAGAAAAAATAGAAAAGAGATTATTGTTTCTTCTTCATGAATGTGTGAATGAGGTGCTGTTTTAAGTCATTTGGAAAAAAATCTTGAAAATAGAATGTCAACTGTAGTATTTGTTTGATATACTCCACCTCAATCAAGATGATGAAAAATCAAGGCAAAAGAACCAGTTTCTATTGATTGAAATGTTTATGAAGTAAAGTGTAATATTTTTGATATTAAATGATTTTCAGGTCATATAGATGAAGAGGAAATCTTAACATATCTAAATGAAAGTAGAATTAATAGATGAGCAAAAATTTCATTAACTCATTGAAGCGAAGCTCGTTTATGACTTTCAGAAAAAATACAATCTGAAGTTTTAAAAAATAGGAAATCAATAAAAATACTTATACCATCTCTTTGAGATACTGTAGAAATTAAAATATAAAAAAAGTAGCTTTTAAGCTACTTTTTTTGTTTTTGGAGAATTATGATTATCTATCATTTCTACAAAAATTACTTCTAATTTTGTATCTAGAAAATTTTCTATTGTTTCTTTGTTTTCAATAAAATATTGAGGTCTATCTTCATAGATTGTTATTTTACTAGGAATAAATCATAAATCTTCTATTATATATCTAATAGTTTCTAGTATTTTATCTTCGGCTTTTTCTACTACTATATAATTTAAATTATTAATTAAATTAGTTGCTTTAAGTTTTGCATCTTGTAAAACCTTATATCAAGCAGTAAGTATTAAATCATAATCTTTATTCATTTTTGATATTATATCATCAGGAAATTTCTTTCATTTATAAAACTCATTTATATAGTTTTCTAGACCTATTGTTGATAATATAATATCATTTCAAGCATTTCATCTATTTGTTCTTAATAATTCTGATTTTTCTAATTGTTCATTTCTACAAAAAATAGTATCATCAAAATCACTTATTATTAAATCAATATCTTTTTTTTCTCTAGATTTTTTTAGTTTTTCTAATTTTTTTAATTCATTACTAATATCGATTTTCATTTTTATTTAATTATATTTTAATACAAAGCTAGATAAAAATTATCTAGCTTTTTATTATTTTTTTAATTTTAGATTTATATTTAAATCTTCTATTTGTAAATCTTTATCAATATCAGATTTATCTAAATTTTCTACAATAGTAGAAAGAGTTTCTCATTCTATATATGATTTAAAGTTTTCTAAAATAGAATCAGCTCATGAAATACATACTTCAATTCTATCATCTACTTTATAATCAGCTTCTTTTCTTGATTCTTGTATATGTCTAACAATATCTCTAACATATCATTCGTTTTTTAATTCTTCTGTTATATTAGTATCCATTGATATAACCATACCAAATCATGATTCAATTTCTAATGAAGAATCTCATGCTTGATATACTAGTTCAAAATCTCATTGTTCTAATTTAAATTCTCAAACCTTAATATTTCCATTTTCTAATTCTTCAAAGTTTCAAGCCTTAGCTTCACTCATTATAAACTTTACATCTTTACCAAATTTTGGACCTATAGCTCTACCATTTGGTTTACATATTTTTTGAGCAAGTGTGCTACCATCTACAACTAATACATTTTTTACATTTAATTCTTCTTTTATAATATCTTTATAATATTCATCAAGTTCTGAAGTAATTGTAATTGATGTAAGAGGTTGTCTTACTCTTATTTTAGCATTTGCTCTGAAAGCTAATCATAGAGTAATTACTTTTTGAGCTAAATCAGTTTCATTATTTAATTTTTCATCAATCAAATTAGAATCATATTTAGGGAAATCTGTTAAATGAACAGATACATCATTAGTTAAGTTTTTATATATATAATCACTTACAAATGGCATAAATGGAGCTATAATTTTTGTAACTTCTACTAATGTATAGTAAAGAGTTTCATATGCTTGAATTTTATCACCATCATTTTCAGTTTTCCAAAATCTTTTTCTAGATCTTCTAATATACCAGTTAGTAAGATTATCCATAAATTTTACTATTGGTTTTGCTGCATTGTTTAATTTGTATTCTTCAAATCATTTACCAACTTCATATGATAATTCATTTAATTCAGAAATCAGCCATTTATCTAGATTGTTATCTAATTTTTCTGGTAATCATTTTGATTTAAATTCATCAATGTTAGCATATGTAGTGAAGAAATAATAAGTATTCCATAAAGGTAGTATTACTTTTTTAACTACTTCTTCTACTCATGACTCCATAAATCTTAAGTCTTGAGCTTCTACTACTGGAGAGTTCATTAAATAAAATCTCATTGCATCAGCTCAATATTTATCAAAAATTAATTGTGGATCTGGGTAGTTTTTCTTTGATTTTGACATTTTATGTCCATCTTCAGCTAATACTATACCATTTACAATTACATTTTTCATTGGAGCTACATCGTATAATGCTACTCATAAAATTATAAGAGTATAAAACCATCATCTAGTTTGATCTAATCATTCAGCAATAAAGTCAGCTGGAAATTTGAAATCTTCTTGTCATTCAAAAGGGAAGTGTTTACTTGCATAAGGCATTGCTCCACTTTCAAACCAACAGTCTAATACTTCAGGTATTCTTGTTAGAGTATTTCAAGTTTTTGGATTTTTTACTTTTATATCATCTACAAAGTGTTTATGTAAATCTACTTCATTACCTGTTTCAGTATAATAGTATTTACCATCTTTTTCTTCGATTTGTCAGAAGTCTTTATTTAATTCATATAATTCTTTTATACTTCATACACATACTTCTTCTGATTTGTCTTCAGATTGCCATACTGGTATAGCTGAACCCCAATATCTATTTCTAGAAATATTCCAATCTTTTGCTCATTCTAACCATTTTCACATTCTACCATTTTTTATTTCTTCAGGTACCCAATTTATATTTTGGTTACTTTCTACCATTCTATCTCTTATTTTTTCTACTGCTACATACCAAGCTGAAATCGCTCTATATATAAGAGGAGTATCACATCTCCAACAATGAGGGTATGAGTGATCATAAGTATTTATTAATACTGTAGCATTTTTTTCTTTTAATTTTTGAATTGCTAATTCGTTGTATTCAAATACTTGAATACCATTATCATTTAATAAATTTTCAGTATTACCATTATCGGCAATATGAGCAACATAACCAAGTTTTTCTTCTTTACCTATTAGATTATCATCTTCTCAGTAAGCAGGTGCTATATGTACAATACCTGTACCTGATTCTGTTGTTACATGATGACCTTTTATAACAGAATATGCATTTTCTCATAATTCCATTCATAATGGCATATCATTAGCTTCATTTAAAATCCAAAAATCATCAAAAATTGCTTCGTATTTAATTCAAACTAAACAAGCACCTTTATATTCTCTAATTATTTTATAATCTTCTTCATTTTTATAGTATGAAGATATTCTATCCTTAGCTAATACATATGTTTCTTTAGTTTTTGAATCAAGTAGTTCTACATAATCTAAGTCTACTCATACTGCTAGACCAAGATTAGCTACTAATGTCCAAGGAGTAGTTGTCCAAGCAAGTATATATTTACTTTCACTTCCTTTTACTTTGAATTTTACTGTAACTGTTTTATCTTGTTTGTCTTTATATCATTGATTTACTTCAAAGTTTGATAAAGGAGTTGCACATCTAGGACAATATGGTACTACTCTATGACCTTCATAAACCAAACCTTTATCATATAATGATTTATAAACCCACCATACAGATTCCATAAAATCACTATCCATAGTTTTGTATGAGTTTTCCATATCAACCCATCTACCCATTCTATCAACTGTTTTTTTCCATTCTTCAACATATCAAAAAACATTTCTTCTACATTCTTCATTGAATTCATAAACTCATACTCTATTTTCTATATCATCTTTTCATGAGATTTCTAATTTTTTTTCTACTATATTTTCAATTGGTAATCAGTGAGTATCCCAACCGAATTTTCTTTCTACTTTTTTACCAGCCATTGTTTGGTATCTAGGTATTACATCTTTTATAGTACCAGCTAATATATGTCAGTAGTGAGGTGTTCAAGTAGCAAATGGAGGACCATCATAAAAATTGAATTCTTCATTTCATTCTCTATTTTCTATAGATTTTTCAAATATAGAATTTTCTTTCCAAAATTTTAATATTTCTTCTTCTAAGTGAGGAAATGATTGTTTTGGATTTACTTCAGGATATTTTTTATTATTACAATCACACATTTTGTTTGTATAATTAATTATTAAATATTTATTTATAGTTTAATAAGTCATTACGGACTTTAATTTTTTTCTTTTAAAACTTCTTCTATATCTTTTGATACTTTTCTACAATGTTCTAAAAATTCTTTTTCATTATCTATTATTTTCTGTATTCTTTCTATTTCTTCTTTATGTTCTGACTCTTCTCATCATAAGGCTAAAATATAATTTATAGATTCAAAATAACTATCTATTATATCTTTCGTTCTTTTTATTTCATAATCTACTCTATTTAAATTTTCTTTGCTTGGATTATCTAAAAGACTTTGTATATATCATTCCATATTTTCTTTTTTATAAATTAAATTTGATTGTTCATTATTTCATATATTTCAATATTTTGGTTTCTTGCACATACCATTATTTTTCAAGAGCTTTCATCATAACTACTAAAAAGTCATAGTTTATCTCTAAATTTTTCTATTATGTCATTAATTTCTTCCTCTTTTTTTGAGTTAGATATTACTTCTATTTCATATCTTTTTCAATATTGAAAGCTATCTATGTCTATATTTAGTTTAATTCAATCTATTTCATAAGAGTATTTTTCTCTATTTGTTTCAACAAATACTACTCAAATAGTTTCATCAATACTTATTCAAAAGTTTTCTTGTAAGATTTGATCAATTTCTTCATCTCAAATTATTTCTTTTGATGTAACTAATCAATTTTCTTTATCTACTTTGGCTATTTTGAGTTCATAAATACCATCTCTAAGTCTTAAATAATATTTATTTTTAAATAGTACATAATCACTATTATCTAAATAATAATCTTTTATATTTATTTCTCATTCAAAATTACAATTATCAACTATTTTTTGATAATCATCTTTATTGAAAGCATATTTTTTTTCTATTTCTGTAATCATTTTTTTATAGATTATTTATTATATTGCTTAAATCAGCTTTAAAATAATTTTTTCATTTTATCATTTTAGTTGAAGAATAATCTTTACTCATATTACTTTTATGAACTTCGTTAAAACATTCTTCTATTTTTTCTTGTAATCAATGTTCTATTATTGTTCAATATACAGAGTATAAAATATCTGATAATTCTTTTGCAATATTTTCTTTATCTCAATTTTTTGCTCAAATTAAGTATTCTTCAATCTCTTCTTTCATTAATTTATATCTAAGATAATACCTATCCTCACTTATATTACTAGGTTCATTATTAATTAATGCTTTAAACTTTTTATGAAATTCTAATACTTGATCTAATTGTTTTTTCATTTTTTATAGATTATTTATTATATTTAGAGCCTCATTTTTATACTCATCTTCTCTAAGTTCACTATATAGAGTAACTTCTTGTAATAAATCTCATATAGCTTCTTCTTGTTCTTTTTGTAATTCTGAAGAAAATATTTCTTGTAATAATTCATCTATTGATTCAAAATTATCTTCTTCTAAATAAATTTTCATATTTTTTATAATATCTTTTGTTTTCATAAGCTTTTTATTTATAAATAAAAAAAGTATAAAAAATATAAATTTCATTTTAATATTGAAATATATTTTTTATACTTTCGGCCCCTTGATTTTATTAAACAGGGGAGTTACCACCTAAAGTTATTCTCTATTTTGTTTTTTAACGAAGTACTTCGACTTCGAGAGGTTCTACTAAGAGTTAATCCTTTCTTCCTCCAGCTCATGGTTGATAGCCATTCAATCGCTTTTATATACTAAGACTTTAATAATTTTTTGTTATTTGTAAAGTTATTTTATTAACTCACTACAATAGTGACTTGTTATATAATATTCGTAAAAATTTTTATTATTTGTTTTTTGTAATTTTATTCAAATTCATATTTGACTAATATTTGGGTGAATTATAGCTCTATAGTGTGCATCCATAGGATAATCTAATCACTTTTCAGACATATATATATCAAATATTTTTTTCATTGATTTTTTTAGTTCTTGCTCACAATTACTATTTTGGCAATAAAAACTATATTTCGCTATACTTTCGCTTACACTTACTCATCATTTATTATAACAATTTATTCATCTAATTTTAAACCATTTTTCTATATCTTTATGATTATAGTTTTCATTTGAATTAGTTCTTTTATGTGTCATTTCTCATATTTTATATTGTTCTAGTGACCATTGATATGCTGTATTATCTAGATATTTATTTGAATAAATATTTTTTAGTTCTAATTTATCTCTTTCTATATTATGTAATTCAATCCAATAGTCTTTGATATTTTGATAATCTATATTAATTTTATTTAATTCTGATTTTTGTTCATCTAGGTAGTTATATAAATAATTATTTATTTTTACATTTTGTATTATTTTGTAATATTTTTGATTTATAGATGCTATATTTTCTAATTTTTGTGATAATTTATCTCTATAAATTAAATTTTTATTTTCTATATTTTTTGATATAACATAACTTAATTTATTTTCTATTATCTTATCATTTTTATTTAATAAATAATAACTATTAGTATTATTAATAGATATAATAAGAAATACTAGAGTAATAATAATTTTTTTCATAAGCCTTTATTATAAAATATAAAGCCCCTTTTTTATTATTATAAATAAAAAAATAATAATATCAATTAGATATTATTATTTTTTATATAAATTATTTTTTATAGCTTTTTGATCTCTAATTCACATATCCCATAATTCACGAAACCTAGCAGCAAAATTTTGTATCCAATATATACATTGTTCATTATTTGGTTCAGATATTATTTTATCATTTTGATTTTTATAATATTCTATTATTAATAATACTTGCATTCTAGAAGATTTTTCTGTTTCATTATTAGATTGATTTATATCAATATCTTCTAATTCTTTTAGTTCCATAATTGAATAAAAAAATTATTATATACTATTACAATTTATAAAATTATAATAAACATAATAATTTTTTTATTCAAAAAAACTTAGTTTGCAAATTGTTTTTGATTTTCTATAGTAGAGTTCATACTTTTTGTAGTATAAATATCTATTTTTCAATTTCTTTCTATTTTTATAAGTTTAGCTTTAAAGTATTCAAGTATTTCATCATTTGAAAACTTTTCATCTAAATCAGGATTGTTTTCAAGTAAATCATTTATTAGGTGTTTTATAAATGCTTCTGTAATATATCATTTTAATCTAACCCATGTTAAAACTATTTTTCATACATGTAATATTCTATGGTCAGATAATCATTCTTCGTTAGTATTTCAAACTAAAATTGCTCTTAATTCAACTCAATGAGGTTTTTTTTGGGATCTTTTATCATTCAAATTTAACGGTAAATCAATATCTCAAACAAATTTTATATCACTATATTGCATATTTTGCATTGTTTTTGATTTTGAACTAGATTTTTTAATCAACTCTAGAAATTCTCAGCTTATAAGTCATTTTCTTTCTAATCTTTTTACAATAGATTGACTTATAATTCATTTGTCTTTGAATTCTTTAATTGTATTTATAATTTCTCCATCACCATTTGTTTTATGGAAAAAAGTTTGATAAAAATATGATAGTAATAACAAAGCATCTTCTTTATTTTTTACTTCAAATTCAATTCATATTAAATCTTTTATACTATTTGCTGTTAAATAATTTTCATCTTTTAATATTTTAAAAGTTCATGATTCTTCATTTTTTCATCTCATTCTCATTTTAAATTCTATAATTTTTCATGAAAAAGAAATTTTTCAATTTAAAAATCAAAAATCTATATTTGAATTTGGTTCATCTAGTTGTACTGCAGGTAATATTTTTTCTTTTAAAAGATAGTAACTTTTTTTATCTAGCTCTAGAAGTTCAGGAGTATCAATTATTTCATTAACTGCATATGATATTTTTGTTAATACACAATTAAATTGAGAAGATTGAATATTTTTTGTAGTATTTTTTAAAAAATTAATAACATCATCTTTTGTTTTGAAAAAATCTGTTATATTTTTATATTTTCTAGGTAATTGTCATTTTAATTCAATTTCATAAAAATGAAGCGCTTTTTTAAAAATATAATTAAGATAATCAATTCATTCTTCATCATCTACTGTTACTTTGTTATAAGATATTCAGTTTCAACATTGAATTTCTCTTGTTTTATTTTTTAGAAAATCATTTAATAATTCTTCTATTTCTATATCACTTAGTCATTTTAGATTAAATAAATCTAATTTATTTGTAAGTGTTCAATTTATATCTCTACTATATTCTAAAAATAATAATTCTATAAATTCTTCATTTTCTTCTAATCTTAAGAAATCAGTTACTTCTTTGTTTATGTTTTCTTTACAATCTAATCTATATCTATTTTTCATAATATAACGATTTATTTTTTATTTATTTAAATATAACATAAAATTATATTTTTTTAAAGTTAATTTGTGATATTGATTTATATTTATCTCATATATGCACAAAATCTATATCATTCTCCTTTGCTATTTGTTCTTCTTTTTGTCAATCTCATATTGAAACACAATTTTTATAAAAATTATCATCACAAACTATTTCTTTGAATATTTCTACATGTTCATTTGACTTTGCTATAATATCACTTCACATTATTTTTTCAAATAAAATATCAATATTTGCATCTTTTAATACCCTTTTTGCAAAGTCTGTACTATTTCATGTAGATAAAAAAAGTATGAATCAATCTTTTTTTAATTCTTTTATTTTTTCAATAGTTCCTTCTATGAATTCTATGTTTTTTATTTTTTTTAATTCTTCAAATAAAATATCGGAATGTTTTTTATTTTCTTCATTATTTATTCATAAATATTCAAAAAGATATTTAAGTGTTCCTCATTTCATATTATTTAAAAAATATCTTGTTGCATCTAAATAATCTTTTCATAAATTATTTTCTATATATTCTAATATTATTTTATTTATTTGAATATCGCTATATATAAGAGTTCAGTCTAAATCAAATATTATATATTTTTTCATATCTTTGTTTATTAGTCATAAAAAAAATAAATCAATATATAATAAATTATAGTATTGATTTATCTATTAATCAATTTATATCTTTGCTATTACTTCTATTTCTATAAGTGCATTTTTTGGTAGATTTGATACTTCTACAGTTGATCTTGCTGGTTTTAATACAAAATAATTTTTGTATATATTATTAACAGCTTCAAAATCATTAATATTTTTTAAAAAAATAGTTGTTTTTACTACATTTTTTAAACTTGTTCAATATTCTTCTAATAAATGACTTATGTTTCTACAAACTTGTTTTGTTTGTTCTTCAATTCATCATTTAACCATTTGCATAGTATTTACATCTAATCATATTTGTCATGAGCAGAATAGTAAATCTCAAGCACTATATGCTTTACTGTAAGGTCAAATAGCTAATGGTGCTTTTGATGCTGTAAACAATGAGTTTAACTCATCGTTATCCATTTTGGGAGAGGCTTTGTCTTTATTTGTAAATATTAAAACCATATTTTTATTATTAATATAATATTATAATCAATTTTATCACAATTAAACTAATAAATCAAAATATAAATCATCATCAGTTACATCTCTATGTTTAAATCATAAATCCGTCATATTTTTTATTATTTTTGACCAGTTAGATTTTTTATCTGTCTCTATTCAAATAAAAACAGGTGCTTTATTTTTATTTGATTTTTTAAGGTATTCAAATCTTGCTATATCATCATTTGGTCATAAACAATTAAGAAATTCTTTTAGTGCTCATGGTCTTTGAGGGAAACTAACTAAGAAATATCTTTTTAATCATTCGTATTTCATAGATCTTTCTTTTACTTCTTGTAGTCTTTCAAAGTCAAAGTTAGATCAAGATATTATTAAGATAATATTTTTTCATTTTATTTCTTCTTTCAAGTCTTTTAGTATATCTGTAGATAAAGCTCAAGCAGGTTCCACAACTAATCAATCTTCTTTTAAATATTCAAGAATAGTAGAACATACTCTGTCTTCTGGTGAAGTCATTACTCTTAATTTTTCATTTTTTGCAATATTAAAAGTATTCTCTCAAACTCTAGCAACTGAGGCACCATCTACAAATATATTTAGTTTATCTAATGTTGTATTTTTTCATTTTTCTAATGATTTCTTCATTGATGGAGCTCATTCAGGCTCAACTCATATTATTTTTGTTTTTTTATTAAATGCATTTTTAGCATTTATTAATCAAGATATTACTCATCATCATCAAATAGGACTTATTATATAATCAGCTTCTATGCCTTGTAATTGGTTAAAAATTTCAAGTCATATTGTTGCTTGTCAACATATAATTCTTCTATCATCAAAAGGATGAACAAAAGTTGCCTTTTTCTCTTTTTCGAATTCTTTACTTGCTTTAAATGCTTGATCAAAAGTATCTCATACTAATACTACATCTACATATTTTCATCAAAATTGTTTTGTTTTATATACTTTTTGTTCAGGAGTTGTAATTGGCATGAAGATAGTACCTTTTATTTTTAGTTTTGAGCATGATATAGCAACTCATTGAGCATGATTTCATGCACTAGCACAAACAACACCTGAATCTTTTTCTTTTTGAGTTAGTGAATTTATTAGATTGTAAGCTCATCTTATTTTATAGCTTCTTACTTCTTGTAAATCTTCTCTTTTTAAATATATATTTGCTTGATATTTTTTACTCAATCTTTGTGATTTTTCTAGAGGAGTATCATTAATAAAATCTCAAAACGAATCTTTTGCATTTATTATTTCTTCTTTTGATAATTCTATTTTGTTTTTATTGAACAACATAATTTTTTATTTGTTATTATTTACTCTATTTAATATCTCTTGAATATTTGAATATTTTTCAGATATAAATCTATCATAATTAAAAATATTTTTTATCAAGATGTTATTATAATAATCAGATTGACTATTATACATATCTGGTAGTTTATTTAGTCATAGATTGTAATAATATATGGATTTTTCTCTATTTGAATAATACATACTATTTCAGCAATAAAAATATGTTTCAATACTTTGAGAAAAATCAATTAAATTTTCACATATTTTTTCTATATTATTTTCATTTTCAAATATTTTATTTTCAAGATTTTCCAGGTATATTTTTTTATATATACTTTTTTCATTAATATCTTTGTTATTGTAAATTTTATTCTCATATATATAGTAATTAATAGAACTATAAATTATTAAAATTGATAAAAATATAAAAAATATTTTAGTTATTTTATAATAATTTTTTCTATATTTTTTATTTATTATATAAGCTAAAATTAATATAAATATTAAATAAAATGAAACTCAAGCAATATTAAATAATAGGAATATTATTGTTAATAGTATTGATATATAGTAACTATTATTTTTGAACCTTTTTTTAAACTTATAAATAAAAAATCATATTAAAGATAATCATAACAATCAATAACTATAAAATATATCAATAAAAATATTGTGAGATCTATCAGCTGAATATCATATATTCTCAAATATATATAATTCCTCTGATTTGTATTTTTCAAATAAATATATTAAAGAATCATTTCAAACTCAAAAAATAATATTTTTTATATCTGAAAAAATTATTTTAAAACTTGTTTCCCATATATAAAATCTAGAAATAAAAGAATTTAGTTTAGTTATTAATCAAAATTTATAAAAAATATAAATTGAAACTAATATTAGTATAAAAAATAAAAAATAAATTATTTTTTTATTTTTTATACTATTTTTTTTATTTAAAATTATTAATAAATATATAAAAAAAATTAATATAGCTATTAAGCTCTTTGTTAATAATAAAGTAAAAATTGATAAAAATAATATTATTATATAAAAATTATTTTCTTTTATTTTTTCTAAAATAAATGGAATTAATGCTAATATATATAGGGCTAAGTAGTTAGGGTGTCAAAAACTTCATAATGCTCTATTTGATAAGTTTCAATAATCAAAACTAGGGTAATAGTATTCTTTTATAGCTATTAAAAAGGGAATAGTTGAAAAAATTATTATATATTTTAGTATTTTTTCTATATCTTTTTTACTTTTATTTATAAATATTAAAAATAATATAACTAAACTAATAAAAAATAATATTCATTGTCATTTTATATTATTTCAAAATATATTAGTATAAAAAAAATCACTACTTATTATAGAATAAAAAAATATTAATAATACAATCCATACATAGTAGGGAATTATAATTTTTTTATTATAATTTTTTATAAAAAATATTATTCCTAGTATTCATACTAAAATATTAGTTAAAATAGATTTTGTGAATTGAAAATTTCAATCGACTAACACATTAATATTTATTCAAAAATAGTTTAAAAAATTGGAATGAATAATTGTTATTATTAATATAGTTATTGATATAATTATATTTGATATTTTGTTTATCATTTTATTATTTAGTTTTTAATAAATTTATTATATATATTAACTTATAAAAATATAGTTAATATTAAAAAAGATAGCTATTTTATATAGCTATCTTTTTTAATATTTCTTTTACTTGTAAAAAAGTATTTTCTAGTTCTAATACTTCATCAGCACTAAAAAATTTGTATTCATCAATTTCTTCTTCTTGTATTTTTATATCTCAAGATTTTATCTCACTAAGAAATATATATTCAAGCTTTTTTAGTTTTTTTCATTTATTATTTTCAAATTCTATTTTGTAAACTGCTACAGGAGTTGCTAGTTCTTTTATATTTTCAATATCTAATCATATTTTGTTTCAAAGAATTTTTATTTTTAGATTTAATTCTTCTTTTATTTCTCTTTTTATAGCTTTGTATATATCTTCATTTCACTCTATATGTCAGCCTGGTAAAGACCAATAATCTTTTCATTTATGTTTTACAAAAAGAAATTTTCATTCATTATTTTTTAGGAAAGTTCTAACTACTTTTTTCATTAATCAAACAAGTTAAAAATTATAAATCTTTTACCATATATTCTCATTCTAAATGATATCATCTTTTTTCATAATATGCTCTAACTCAAACTCATGCAATTACAGCCATTTTTTTGAATCATGCTTCAATAGCTAGTTCTTCAGATTTTGCTATTAATCTTTTTCAAAATCATAGATGTTGTCAAAAAGTTGATCATTTTTCTCAAATACTTAGTTGATCACCAAATGTATGTATTTCTCTAATCAATGCAGCTCATTCTAGTTCAGGTAGTGCTTTGTTTATTTCTTCATTTCATTTTGCAAGTCTTAATCTAAGAAGAGAGAAAATAGTTCTATCTTCAGGATCTTCAAAAGTTAAAAAATGTTCATATCAATCAGATGCCTCATAACTATAATCATTTAATACAGCTTTTTTAGGATCATTTTTTCAAAATTTAATTTCTCTATGTCTTATATCTACCATTTTTATTCATTCATTTTTTAGCTTATCTTCGACTATTTGTCTTAGATTAGCTAATTTTGATCCTTCTAATATTTCACTTGCTGGTATGTCTCTATATGTTCTGTTAAGTCTTATATACTCTGGAACCATTGCTTCTAACTCTGCAGTAAGGTTTATCAATGTTTCATCATCATAGGCTTTGAATCATCATTTTTTCCATATATCTGTTAATTCTGATTTATCAGTAACAACCATAGGGTAAATTTTTAATTCATCTGGTCTAAATGATTGATCATCAAAAACTCTTGCTAAGGCTTTTTTATCCATTTCAGGTGTAGAACCTAATAAATTTGGCATCATATGAGCAACTACTTTGAATCAAGCATCTTTCAGCATTTTAGTTGCTTCTATACTTTCTTTATTTCAATGTCATCTTTTATTTAATTCATTTATTTCATCAAAAGTAGTTTGATATCAAATCTCAACTCTAGTAACTCAGTATGATCTAAGTCTTTTTATTTCGTCTGGAGTTATCCAATCAGGCCTTGTTTCTATAGCTACTCAAATTACTCTACATCTAGAATTTTCATTTCTTTTTTTTGCTTCTTCCAAAGTTGGAGCTATTTTTGCTTTGTAAGTTTCTCTTATTTTGAAATTAGCAAATTTATCAGTTGACAAATCAGTGCTTTCTATGAATTCTTTCATTTCATCATAAGTATTAAAAGCATCATATATTCATTTAATAAAATCTTCTTGATATTTTTTAGGATATACAGACCAAGTTCATCAAATTATTCTAACATCATTCTTTTCTATCTTATGTCCAGTAACTTCTAAAGCTCTTAATCTATTATGTATTTGCTTTATAGGATCAAATTTATTTAATTCAGCCCTCATTACTGCAGGTTCATTTGGTATATATGATTTTGGTAGTCATTCAAAAGTAGGACAATATACACATTCACCAGGACATCACCAAAATTTTGTAAGAAGAGAAATAACTGTAACTCATGATTGACTTCTAACTCATCTTTTTCTAAGAATCTTTTTAAATAATAAGTCTTCCTCTAATTCTCATGTAGCTATTAATTCGTTATATCTTTCTATTAACTCTATACTAGCTATAGGTTTTGCAAGCTTATATTTTCAATAAATTTTATTTTTTATTTTATGAAAATTATCTTTTGTGAATTCAGATCATAGTTTTTTTATTCATTCAAGTCATGCTATTAATAACTCATCTATTATTTTGATTTTTTCTTGAGTTTTTTCTCTAATAGTATGCTTTGTATTTCAGCTCATTATAGTATTTTTATATTACTTTATAACTTATAGGGGTTTATTATAATTTTCATTTGTTATTTTGCAATAGAAAAACTATAAAAAAATTTGATTTTTGATTTTATAATGTTAAAATATTTGTATTACTTTTCATACTTTTCTAACTTTTTTAAAAAATGAAAGATAATTGTGTTATAAAATTATGAGGTACTACTACAATAGGTTCTAAGTGACAAATAGTAATACCTAAAAATATAAGAGATGCTATAAGTTTATCTCCATGAGATGAAGTAGTTATGCTTTATTCTACTGAAAATAAACATATCTCTATAATAAAAAATGATGATATTAATAAGCTTTTTGAGCATGCAAAAACTCAATGAATTAGAATTGAATAATTTTTAACTTAATAAATAATAAAATGAATAAAAAAATAATTTTACTTACTATATTTTGAATGCTTTTACTTAATTCATGTTGAACTGATGAGTTGGTAGAAGAAAAACAAGAAAAAAAAGATTTTCTTATTGAAACTATATGATATAATGAATTATCTAATGAAGCTATTTTGAAAAAAACATGAATAATATCTTCTAGTCAAGATATTTCACTTAATTCAAATGCTAACTGAAGAGTTAATAATATTTTTGTTAAACAATGAGATAATGTTGTTAAATGACAATTATTAGCAACACTTGACGATAATATAGCTAATTATTATTTAAATGTAGCATCATCAAAAAATGCTCTAGCTTCTGCTGAAAATTCATTAGAAGTAGCAAAAAATAACTATGAAAAATTAGAAATAAATTTTGAAACAACAAAGTTAAATTTGGATAAATCAATATCTGATTTAGAAAGAAACCTTAAAAACTTAAATGTAGAAAATCTAGATTCTAGTTCTTCTTTGGAATTAGAAAAAATTGAAAATTCATTAGCAAAATTAGAAATAGAATATAATAATCTTTTATTATCTAATAACGAAACATTAACTACTTTTGAAAAAAATATAGAAAAAGAATTTATTGTTTTAAGAGATTTCTTATATGATATAACTTATTTTTCAGATGAAATACTTTGAGTTACATCATGAAATAAAAATAAAAATGATTCTTTTGAAACATTTTTATGAGCAAAAGATTCTTGACAAAAAATAAAAACAGAAAATCTATTAAGAAATTTGATATCAAAAAAAGATTATATTGATGATCTTGAAGTTGAGTTTAACGATTCTACGGATTATCAAAAATATTTAGATGAATTGAATATTTCTTATGATTTGATAATAGAATTTTTAAGAGAATTTGATCAAACATTATCTAATTCTATAGAAAGTGCATGATCTTTATCAAAAGCAGAAATAGATTGATTCAAAGCAAAAGTTTCTGGTTTTAGAGCTAGTTATAATTGATATAAAACTCAATTAATTTGATTGGAAAATAATATATCTAGTTTCTTAGAAACTTATCAAAATACTGAGCAGTCATTACTAAAAAATATAGAAAATTTAGAAAAAGATAAATGAATTTATGTTAGATCTTTAGATTTAGAAATAGAGAATATGGAGGCTACTTTAGATGAAGCTAAAAAAAGTAGAGATTTAACTTTGAGAAATTTAGAAATATGATTAAAAGATTCTCAAACTTCAATAAAAGATGCTGAAATAAGAGTTGAAGATGCAAATATAGCATACTCTCAAGCAATTAAGCAAGCTGATAAGTTAAATATAACTTCACCAATATCATGAATTATATCTGATATAATGATTGATGAATGACAAGAATTATGAGTTTGAACTCCATCTTTTAAAATACTTAGTGAGACAAATAATGAAATAAATATTTCTTTTACAAAAGATGAATTATCATATGTTTATGAATGAAAAGATGTTTATTACAAAAATGATAATACTACTTATACTTGAAGTATTTATTCTATAGCTCAAAATGCTGATGAAAATCTTAAATATGTTGCAAAGGTAAAATTACCTAATCAAGCTAATTATATTTGAAATATTATTGAAATAGAGGTTCCTATTCAACTTGATAATAAATTAATATCTCTTGATTCTATAAAAATAAATAATTCTTGAATTTGAACAATCAATTACTATTCTAGTTGATCAATTAATACCAGTGATTTAAAAGTTTGAGATATTTATTGAGAAAAAGTTGAAATTCTTGATGAGATAGATGAAAATACAATGATTATTACAAATTATGTAGATAATTTTGATGAAGAAAAATTTAATTTAAAAATTAAAAATAAAATAGATGAATAGTACTATAGAAAGAGAAAAAAAAGAATTAGAAAAATGATTTTTTTGATTTTGGGTAAAAAGATATAGAGTTTCATATCTTGTAATATTTTTGATTTTTGTAGCAGGTCTATTTTCTATGTTAACTATACCTAAGGAATCTAGCCCTGATATAAAGTTTTGAATTATATGAATTACTACTGTATATCCTTGAGTGAATCCAAACGATATGGATTCACTTATAACTGAAAAGATTGAAAAAGAAATAGATGACATAGATTGAATTAAAAGTATTAATTCAGTTTCTTCTGTTTGAGTTTCAAATATTACAATTGAGCTTGAAAATACAGCTAATACAAGAGATGTATTAACTGATATAAAAGATTGAGTAGATAAAGTAGATTTACCAGAAGATGCAGAAGATCCTCTTGTTACAGAATTGTCTACAAATAGTGATTTGATGTTTGAAGTATTGCTATATTGAGATTCTTCTAAGTTTTCAGATTTTGATCTTATACAGAAAGCTCAATATATAAAAAGTAGTTTAGAATGAAAAATACCATGATTATCATCAATAGATATATGATCTATTGATATGAGTTGAATGTGAGGTATTTCTTGAGCTAATGATTATAAAATAAATGTTTTATTAGATAAAGATAAATTAGAAACATTATCTCTATCTATAGCTGATATATCAAATATAATAAGAAGTTATAATAAAAATACCCCTATTGGTAATTTTACTATATGAGATTTAAATTATGATTTTAGATTTGATTGAGAACTTTCTAATATAGAAGAATTAAAAGATATTGTAATAAAAAGCTCTTGAAACTCTACTGTTTTACTTAGAGATATATCTACAATAGAAAAAGACTACTGAGATGATTCTATAAATAAATTATGATTTAAATGAAAAACAGGATTAAACTACACTTCATTATTATTTAATAAAAATGAATGACTAAATGTTTTTGATGTTTCAGACATAAGTAAGGAAGAGTTAGAAAAGTTTTTAGAAAGTGATAATAACTTAGAATGAATAGATATTTTTTATATAAATGATCTTTCAGAAGTTATTATAGAAGATTATAAAAATTTATCTACTACAGCTATACAAACATTAGTTCTTGTTTTTATTACAATATTATTATTTGTTTGATTAAAAGAATCAATAATAGCTTCAATACTTATCCCATTGTCATTTTTTGTTACATTTATAGTATTGAACTATATGTGATATACTCTTAATTTTCTTACTAACTTTTCACTTGTTTTAACTCTTTGAATTGCTATTGATACAGTTATAGTAATTATAGAGTGAGCTAGTGAAAAAATGAAAATGTGATATTCTAAAAAAACGGCAGTTTTATTAGCTATAAGAGATTTTAAAACACCTCTTATTTCATGAACATTAACAACTCTGGTTGTATTTCTACCTTTGATGTTTTTACCTGGTGTTATGTGAAAATTTTTGGCTTATATACCAATAACTGTTTTTATTACTTTGGTTGCTGCTCTTTTTCTTTCTTTGACTATAAGTTCAGCCTTATTTATAAAGCTTGCTCGTGAATCTAAAGTTTATCATGTTGATGAAAAATTAGAGGCTAGTTTTTCAGAGAAACAAAAAGAATTTTTATCTTATGAAAGACAATGAAAAACAATTGAAAATGTAGATAAAGTATCTTTAAGAGATAAATCGCTTAGAAAACTTTCTATGTCTTATTATAACTTGTTGAAAAAAATAGTTATTAATAACTCAATAAGAAGGGTAGTAATTGTTTTTCCAATTGTATTTATGGTTATTACTTTTGTTTTTCTATCTCCAAAAATATGATTTATTTTATTTCCAAGTACTGATAATTCAGTTATACAAGCTAGTATAGAAACAAAGGAATGATCTAATGAAGATAGTTTGCTTAAGTATTTAGATGATATAGATAATGCTATAAATTATCATGATGAATTAAAAGTTTATAATATGTCTGTTTCTTGAAATAAAATAGATATTTATGTTGAACTTTTAAATAAAAATGAAAGAAAAGAATTATGACTTAGAAACGTTTATGAAGTAGAAGAAGAAATAATGAATAATTTATCTTCTCTAGAAGAAGAATGATTAAGTGTTTCTATAAAAACTATTTCTAATTGACCACCTTCTTGAAAAGCTATTTGAGTAAAACTTGTTGCAAATAATTCAAATAAAGTAGATGAATTAAAAAATGTAGCAAATATATTCAAAGAAGAATTTAGAACTATTGATTGACTAAAAAATATTACTACTACAAGTAGTGAATCACCAGGACAGTTCATTTTTAAATTTAATAAGAATAAATTATCTCAATTATGACTAACTCCATCTGATATAGTAAATGAAGTATATTTATATACAAATTGATTAAAAGCATGAAGTATAAAGTCTCAATATGAAGATAATGATATAGTTTTAAAAATTGCTGACTTTGAAGACGAATTAAGTCCAGATGAAATATCAAATCTGATGATAAATACTAGGTCTGGTAAACTTAGAGTTTGAGATTTTGCAGATTATGAATTTACAAAGGCAATTACTTCTATTACTAGAGATGATTGAAAAATTACAATTACAGTTGAAGCTGATTTAGAATCTTGAGTATTATCTACAGATATACAACCAAAGGTTGATGAGTATGCTTCTACTTATAATTTCCCTGAATGAATTTCTTATGAAAAATGATGAGAAAATCAAGAAAATGCAGATTTAATACAATCTACAATTGCGTCATTGTTTATATCAATGTTTTTGATATTCTCTATTTTAGTATTTCAATTTAATAGTTTCAGACAACCATTAATAGTATTATATTCAGTAATACTTGCTACTATTTGAGTTAATATTTGATTATTTTTAACTTGAAATCCATATAGTATTACTTTTATGATTTGATTTATTGCTATGACATGAGTTGTTGTTAATGATGCTATTATATTAATAGATAGAATTAATAGAAACTTAGAAAAAGGAATAGATAATATTCATAGTGTAATCTCTGCTTGAAAATCTAGATTACAACCAATAATAGTTACTACTCTTACAACTGTTTTTTGAGTTTTACCATTAGCTTTACAAGATGAATTTTGGGCTTGATTATGATTTACAATTGTATTTTGATTGATAGCATGATCAACAATGACATTGTTTGTTGTCCCATCATTATATTATAGTTGGTTTTTATACAAAAAAACTGATAGAATAAAAAAAATAGACTAATTTAGTCTATTTTTTTATTCTTGACTATATTTATAAAATATATACTATAAATAAACTTTTAAAAAAAGAGGAGGAATTAATGTTAAAAGTAAATCTATATATAGGGGATAATTTAAATGTATCTCATGATTTTGAAAAAAATGTAGAAAGTGCCTTTGTTAGTATGAAAAATTATATTAGCATTGCTGTTACTTATCTAGAAATTGAAAAATATTCTTTATTGGAACTAGATATAACTTCTTTAAATATTTTTATTATTGATGCTGATAGTTTAGAAGATGAAACTTTTTATAAAAATATACTTGTAAATAATGTAGTTGTAATATTGTTTATTAATAATAAAGTTTCTTATGGTCAAGAGAGTTTATATATAATAAATGAAAAAATTATAAATAAACTTTTTTCTCTAAAAGTTAATTGTGTTATATCAGGTGATATAAAAGTTGATCATATCTTACCAAAAATTAATAGAGTAATTTTCTCAAAAATAAAAAACTAGGTTTTAATCCTAGTTTTTTTATATTTCAATTACTTGTATACTTGGTATTATTTTTCATTTTCTCTCTATACCATATATAGTAACTATTTTTTCTCATGATTTCATTAATGATTTATCTTTTAGTATTTTTATTGCTTCTTCTAAGTTTTGTTCATTTGATTTATTTTCAATTAAAAAAGTTTTTAATCAAAACAAAATAGTCAATTTTTTTCTTAGAAAATCACTAAATGTAAAAGAATATACATGTAAATTTGGTCTAAATGCTGATATAGTTTTTGCCATAAATCATGAATTAGTAAAAACTAATATATTTTTTGCTCAAACATTTTCTGCAGTATTAACAGCATTTTTTATTAGTTGTTTTTTATCTTCATGAACTCATAAGTCTTTTATGAAGTACTTATCATGTTTATATGTTATTTGTTTTTCAGTATATTCTAGGACTCTAGACATAGTTTTTACAGCTTCTATAGGGTATTTTCAAGCTGCTGTTTCTCATGATAGCATTGTACAATCAGCTTTTTGCATTGCTGCATTAAATATATCTGTAACCTCTGCTCTAGTAGGGATAGGGTTTTCTATCATTGATTCTAGCATTTGTGTAGCAACTATGAAATATTTTCATGCATATTTACATTTTGATGCTATTTCTCTTTGAATTATAGGTAGAGTTTCATATGGAACCTCAGCTCATAAATCTCATCTGGCTATCATTATTCAATCACTTTCTTCTATTATTTCATCAATATTATCTAGAGCTTCTTGATTTTCTATTTTTGATATTATTTGAATTCATTTTGTAGCATTTAACTCTTCTAAATATTCTCTTAATTCTAATATATTTTCTCTATTTCTAACAAATGATAATGCTATAAAATCAGTTCATTTTTTTACTGCAAATTCTATATCATTTTTATCACTTTTTGTTATTCAAGGTAAGTGAAGTTTAACTCATGGTAAATTTAAGTGTCTTTTTGATCAAATTTTGTGAGAATTTAATGCTTCACAAATTAGTTCTCATGGTTTTTTTTCTATAACTCTAGCTTTTAATAATCCTGTATCAATGTCTACAATATGTCATATATCTAAGTCTGTTACTATATATTCATAGTCACAAACTACAACTTTTTTATTGTTTGGTGTTATATTATCTTCATTAGATAATGTAGTTAATATAAAAACTTCTCATAATTCTAATTCTATTTTTCATTCTATTGCTTTTGTTCTTATTTCAGGACCTTTAGTATCTGTTAATATACCTAAATTAGTTTCTCATGATTTATTTAATTCCTGTACTTTATCTATTATTTCTCCAAAATATTCATAATTTGTATGAGAATAATTTAATCTAACTACATTTGCTCACTCTAAATATAATTGTTTTATAGTTTCTCTTGAATCTGTAGCGGGTCAAAGGGTAGTTATTATTTTTGTTTTTTTCATATTAGATTTTTTTAGGAATTTATTTTTTAGGTATTTATATTATCTAGAATCTGTCATTTGGCAACTTTCATCATTTAATTTTCATTTTTTTATTGCTTCACAAGTATTAGATTTTTTGTATTTATATTTTGATATTAAGAAATTTACAAAATCTTGATCTCATCTAGAAGGAGTATTTACTAATATATTTTTATTATCTATTAATCTGACTTCTCACTCAGGATTATTTAGTATATGATTTTGATATATTCTAGTAGCTTTGAAATAGTCTTCTCATAAAGAGCTAGTTCATCATAAAACTGTAGAACTACATGCACCTAATTCAGATAAATATGACATATTAGTTCATGGAATAGGTATTACTCATTTTTCTATCCAGAATTTTCTTTTTTCAAAGTAACTTTTTATTTTTAAATCTGTTATAGATATAACTCTACCTCTAAAAAAATCTAAAGTGTGAATAAAAGCAGCTGTACTAAAACTTCTATTAGTCCATTTAATACTTCATCATACTATTCATACATTTTCATCTTCAAATTGATTTAAATGTTCTTCAACCCAATTAGGTCATATATGACTGTCAGCATCCAATTGCATTATTATTCTTGAATTATATAAGTCTCTAGCAGCTTCTATTCATTTTAATCTTGCAAACTTTACTCATTTAGTTTTTTCTTCAACTATTTCAGCTCAAGCTTTATGTGCTATATCTTTTGTTTTATCATTACTTCAATTATCTACTACTATTATATTGTAGCTATGTCATGTGTTTTGAGCTTTTGCTCTTAGTATAGTTTCTTCTATTCTTTTTTCTTCATTATATGCAGGGATAACAATAGTTCAATTTACCATTATTTTACTTATAATTAATTAAAAATTTAAATAAATATAAAATAAAATAATAAAATGTCAATATATTTATAATTTTATTTTATCTAAAATTTCTTTTTCTATAGTATTTATATCTTTTTCACTTCTAAATCATGCAGCTAGTCTGTGTCATCATCAATTAGGGAAACTAGCACATAGGTCTCAAACACTATATTCTTTTGATCTAAAACTAGCTTTTACTAGATTTCAGATTTCATATATAATAAACGCAATTTCACATCAATCGACATTTATCATTCTATTTATAATTCAACTAATATCTTCATCACTTGAATTAGTTTTTTCGAAGAAGTCTTTTGTTATTTTAACCCATATTATTTTTCAATCTTCGGATTTTTTTAATGATTGAAAAATAAGTCATGTCAGTTTTAATTTTTCATAACTTGATTTTTGAAAAAAATTATACATTGGAGCTCTAAAATCAGCTCATAAATCCATTAATTTTGCCGCAGTAATTAAAGTAGAACTGTTTGTGTTTGAATTGTAAAATATATTTGTATCAGTATGTATTCATGCAGTTAATAATGTTGCTTCTTTTTTTTCTATATATTTAACTAAATCTATTTTTTCAAGTATATAAAATAGTAATTCACATGTAGAGGACATTTTTGAATCTATTATATTTAATTTTCAAAATCCTTCATTCGTCATATGATGATCAATTACAACAAAATTATTTTTATCAAATATATCTTTGTTATTTTTGTATGTTTCTCATAATTGTCATATACTAGCTGCATCAAAACTTATTATTAAATCAGGATTGTACGATTTTATATCTAAATTTTTTTCTATAATATTTTCTGCTCATAAAAAATTAAAGCTTTCAGGTGTGTTTTCATCATTTATTGCTCTAACATTTTTTCAGTATTTATTCATTATTAAATAAAAAGCTGCCAAACTTCAAAATGCATCTGGATCCATTCTTATATGATTTATAAGTAGTATATTTTTTGAGTTTTCAATTAGTTTTTTAAATTCATTTATTTTTTCTAACATATTTTTTATTTAATAATTAACTTTTTATAGATAATATTTACTAATTTGATTATGTAAAGCTAAGTCTACTAAAAATAAAACTCTCTAATAAATATATTAGAGAGTTTTTTTGTAAAAAAAAGAGCTTAAGCATATTGGGTAATAGTACTTAAGCGGTGTGGTGTCTAAATTCACATCCAAAGCGATAAAAAGTGTGTTTGTTCAATGCTAAGGGGAATAAAGATCAGTTTTGAAAAACTAATCCTTGCTTTTCTTGTCGGTTTACACGACTAACTTGAACTCTGTTTGGGTAATTTTTAGAGAGCTATTCACCATTCTCTTTTGTTTTTGTTTTTCGAAATTTTTTTCGTATTTTTGTTTTTTTTCTTGGAGTTAGTTGTATTCATTTAAAAATCAATCTATGTTAATTTCTAAATGAATACAACTAACAACCCTTTTTGTTTTTATTTTTGTTGATTTAGTCAAAGCTAAATCTATTTGAGGTGTTTTGCTGGATTTTTGCAAAAACCATTCTGACAGAGTAGAAGTTAACATTTTAAGGAATGTAAGATGTAGCTCGTTTGAACTAACTTACATAACTATTATAACACTTTTTTAAATTATCTTCCAAAAAAAAATAACTTTTTTTTAATTATTTTAAATTTTTTGTTAGTTTTTGCTTTAAAATAGAGAAAAACTAGTTATTTATTTGTATGTAATTTTTATAAAAAAACTTGTGTTTTTGTTCAAAAAAAGTATACATAAGTAGTAAAAAATAAACCTTTAAAAAGTCATTTTTGTTACATTTTTGTATACAAAATATTACTACTTAATAATATTGTTAAAAAATAGTTAAAAGATCTTTTTTATGCTAAAAATAACTATTTTTTAATATAAAATGTTAATTTTTTCGTTGTCTTTAATTATTTTTTAACAAAAATATAGTGTTAGAATTATCAAAAAAATATCTAAATATAGATAATAATGATTTAAATAGGGAAGATTTAGAAAATTTACAAAAAATTATTGAATATCATAGTGACCTTTATTATAATAAAGAATCTCCTATTATTTCTGATAATGAGTATGATTTGCTTTTTAAAAAATTAGAGTTTTTAGAAGATAAATATAATCCTAATTACAAACAAACTCTTAGAGTTTGAGCTGAAATAATAGAATCTAGTTTTGAAAAAGTAAGACATTCTAGACCTATGATTAGTCTTGATAATACTTATAATGAAATTGATCTTAGAGATTTTAATGATAGAGTTATAAAAAATATTGATAACGAAAAAATAAATAATGTTTCATATACTTTGGAATACAAATTTGATTGATTATGAATAGAGCTTATTTATAAAAAATGAGAATTGGTACAAGCTATTACTAGGTGAAATGGTATTGAATGAGAAGATGTTACTCAAAATATTTTTTGTATAGATAATATACCTAAATATATTGATTACAAAGAACATTTAGAAGTTAGATGAGAAGTTGTAATGCCTATTAGCTCTTTTGAATCTCTGAATAAAAAAGCTATAAAAGAAAATAAAAAAGTTTTTTCAAATCCTAGAAATGCTGCTAGTTGAAGTGTTAGAACAAAAGATATAAAAATTACTAAAGAAAGAAATTTAAAATTCTATGCTTATGATTTAGCTAATTTTGATGAATTTAGACATAGAGAAAATATTTCTAATTATTATGATGTTATATTAGATTTAGAAAAACTATGATTTGAAATATCTAGTTATTTTGAAATATTTGATTCAATTGAATGAGTTATTGATTCTATTGATACTATTGATTCTTTTAAGAAAGATATAGATTTTGAAATAGATGGTCTAGTTATAAAAGTAAATTCTATAGATTTATGGTCAGATATTTGATGGACTGCTCATCATCCTAGATATGCAATTGCTTATAAATTTCCAGCAGAAATATTTACTACTCAAATAATTTCAGTAGATCACAGTGTATGAAGAACATGAACAATAACACCTGTTGCTAATCTTGAAGCTATAAATATTTGATGAGTAATAGTTAAAAGAGCCACTTTACATAACTATGATGAAATAGAGAAACTTTGAGTAAGATTAGGTGATTATGTTTTTATAAAAAGAGCTTGAGAAGTTATTCCAAAAATTACATGAGTTGTAGATAATTGAGATTTTATAACTTTTAAATGAGAAAAATTTAATAGAAATGATTTAGAAAAAATACATACTCCAGAATTTTGTCCTTCTTGTAAAACTCCAGTTAAAAAAGATGAAGATAAAGTAAGATATTATTGTCCAAATGATATTGATTGTCCTGCTAAACATTCTGAAATGTTAACATATTCAGTTTGAAAGTCTTGATTTAATATTGATTGATTTTGAGAGAGGCAAGTAGAGTTGTTTTTAGAATTAGGTATTATAAATAACTTAGTTGATATTTTCAATATAAAAGATAAAAAGGATATAATTTTATCTTTGGAATGATATAAAGAAAAATCAGTTAATAATCTTATAGAATGAGTTGAAAAATCTAAAAAAGTTGATATTACTACTTTTTTATCAGCTATATGAATTCCATGAGTTGGTAAAAAAACTTCTAAAATAATTTCTAGATTTTTTACAGATAAAAACTCTATTTTGGACTTTTCTTTGACAGAAGATGATTTAATATCTTTGAATGATATATGACCAGAGTTAGCAAAAAATATTGTTAATTATTTTAATTCAGATTCTCATAAAATAATTCTAACACAATTAGTAGATATATTAAATATAAAATATTATGAATATATAAATATTGATACTAATTCAATTTTCAATAACAAAAAAGTGTGTATAACATGAAGTTTTGAATTAGAATGACAAAAAGTTTCTAGAGATAGTTTAGTTGAAAAACTTGAAAAATCAGGTTGAGAGTTTGTATCAAGCGTAACAAAAAAAACTGATTTTCTTTTGGCTTGAGAAAAAGCTTGATCAAAACTTAAAAAAGCAAATGACTTATGAGTAGAAGTTATAGATTTAGATAATTTTTTAAATAATTTATAATATGAAAAAAATATTAATATCATTTATTATTAGTATGTGTTTATTTATTAATGTATGAGCATATACAAAGAATGATATAAATAATATAATGAATTCTTATTATCAAATGTTGGAAAAAAAGACATTTTTTTATAAGAAAACAAGAATAATGAGTTTTTTAGATAAAGTTTCGTTAATTGAATCGAAACTAAGTGATAGCAATAAGAACAAAGAGATTTTATTATATATAAAAAATTCATTAAATGATTATTTTTATGAATTAAATGACTTTAATTTATCTAAATATTCTGATTATAGTTACTCTAATATAATTATAAGATTTGATAATTCTTTTGATTATAACAAGGAAGTTATTCTTAATAATCAAGAAAAAATAAAAAATAGTTTTAGTGTATTTCTTTTTAGAAATAAAGAAAATATTGATTTTGATATAATGAAAAAATCTATATCTCTTATAAAAGAAATAAATCCAGATATTTTATTGTTTATTGACCAGGAGTGATGATTTATAAATAGATATAAGGATTTCTCTAGTGTTAAATGAAGTTTTTATTATTCTAATGATTATATTTATAATAAATATAAAAAATTAGATGAATTAGAAAAATCTATATTAGATTCTTTAATCTCATGAATTTATTATCCATCTAATGAATCTATTAATGAGTCATATAAAAAAATTTCAGATAATAATAAACAAGATTTTTTAGATATATTAGCATTTATAAAACTTAAAAATTTAGATGATGTATGAATAAATACTCATTGATTGGTTTTGGATTTAGATTTGTGAAATCCTGTTATAACATGATTGTCTAGAAGTTTTTCTAGTGATATTGAAGAATATAAAAAACTTATAGATTCTTATATATGGGCATCAAATATGACTTGAGTTTTAGTTTATGCTAAGCATTTTCCATGACACTGAGATTGAAATGTTGATTCTCATGATAGTGTATTAATATATGATGATAATATTGATTACTTAAATAAAAATATAGAACTATTTGATTATTTTTTATCAAAAAGTCTTATAAAATCATGAATAATGGTAGGTCATATGTATTTACCTAATGATCTAAAAGATGAAATATTAAATATAGCATTAAAATCAGACTTTATATTAACAGATGACTTAGCAATGTCTTGATATAAAAATCATAACTCTTTTTTACAAGAAAATATGTTTTTTTCTACTACTAATATACTAGATACAGATAATATCTTTATAAAAGTAGATACTTCAAATAACTTTACTTGAATTAAATAAAAATAAATGAACGATAAAAAAATCTATGATGCTCATTTTTCTGAATTAAGAAAAATAGTTTCAAACTCTTGATTATTAAAACCTACTCCTTTGTATTGAATAAAAAATTTAATTATTTTTATAGGATTATATTTTTTATGATTATTTTTTATAGATAAGGTTAATATTTTTTTAGTAATAATATATTATTATATACTTACTGTTGAATTATGATTTATATCTCATGATCTGATACATAATCAATATTTTAAAAATAATAAGACTAATTCATTTTTTTCACTTATTACATGAAATATGTTAATTTGATTATCTGCTTCATGGTGGAGAAAAAAACATAATGTAGAACATCATACTTTTACTAATAGTGATATTCATGATACAGATATTAGAGATTATGATGAAATTTTTACTAAAAATGAATGAAAAAGTAAATTTTTTGATAAACATAAAGTTTATTTGTTTTGGATTGTTACTTCTATTCTTTATTTTAATTTAATTTATTTGTCTTACAAACATATACTAAAAAATAAATTATATTTAGAACTTTTATTGTCTCTTGTTTATTTTGCTATATTACCTTTGGTTTTATTTTTGAATTATTGAATTGTTATTACTATTTTTTCTTTGTTTGCTATATATGTTTTAGTTTGAGTTCATTTGGCCTTTTCTTTTATGGTTAATCATATATGAATGGAAATTATTGATTGAAATGAAGTAACAAAATACTCATGGTTTGATTTACAAACTAGAACTTCTAGAAATGTAAAATGATGACTTATTATTAATCATATTTTTTGATGATTAAATAAACAAGTTGAACATCATATTTTTCCTAGTGTATCTAGATGAAATATACTTAAACTTTCAAAGATAGTAAAAAAATATTGTCATACTAATAATATAAAATATCATGATGTGTCTTTTTTTGTTTCATTAAAAGAAATATATAATACTTTGAAAACTTGAGAAACAATAAAATAAAAAAAGAAGATTTAAAATCTTCTTTTTTTTATTTGTTATAAACATAAACATCTCTTTGTGGAAAAGGAAATGAAATACCTTTTTTATCAAATGTTTTTTTGATATTTTCTAATAAATCTCATCTTAAAGCCCAGTAGTCTCATGATTTACAAAAAACTCTAAAATTAAAAATAACAGCATTATCTCATAATTCATTTAATGCAATAGTTATTCAATCTTTTACTATAACTCTTTCGTCTGATTTTGCTATTTCATCCAAAGTAGATTTAACTAAATCTATATCATCACTATAACTAACTCATACTTGTAAGTCTAGTCTTCTTATTGGTTCTACCGAATAGTTTGTCATTGAAGAATTACTTAAATCAGAGTTAGGTATTATTATTACTTTTTTATCAGCAGTAATTAAAACAGTATTAAATATGTGAATTTCCTTTACTGTTCAGCTATATCAAGCAGCTTCTATATAATCTCAAATACTATAAGGTTTTAAAAATAATATCATAACTCAACCTGCAAAGTTTTGAAGAGTTCAAGATAATGCCATACCTATTGCTAATCATGCTGCAGCTAACATAGCTACAAATGAAGTAGTTTGAACTCAAACAATTCAAGCAGCACTAATTATTACTAGCACTTTTAGTATAATTATAACTAGGCTGCTTATAAAAGATTCTAACATTGGATCTAGCTCAGCTCTATCCATAATTTTTACTAGAGCTTTATCTATCATTTTTACTATTTTGAAACCAATCCACAATACAAGTAAAGCTCAAATTAGTTTAGGTCCATATGAGATCGTTCATTCTATAGCTAAATCTATATATCTTTGATAATCCATATTATTTAAGTTTATTATATCATTCATATTATTTATATTATTAATAATAAATTTAATTTAATCAAAATAAAACATTTTTCAAGCTTGTCTAGAAAAAAGTATTTAATTATTATTTATTTATTTTAAAAAATCTATATACTATTTTTAGTATTTTTTAAAATAAAACTTATGAATTTGAGATTCATAATTAAAAACATATTTTTTTTAGTTATTTCTTTTTTAGTTTTATCTTGAACTTCTTTTGCTAATATAACAACTGATAAGTTTCCAACTAACTCATCTGATATATGATGAGGTAATTTTTGATGGACTAATGTTTCAAATGTAAATGGTAATGATACTAATACTCAAGCATCATCTACTATTACTAATAGAAATGATTATACAAATATATTATATGTGGGTTGATTTTGAGAATTGTTAAACTCTATACCATCTAATTCTGATATAACATGACTAGAAATCTGAGTAGAGTGGCAAGCTACTAATACTAGAATGAGAGATACTACTGTACAGTTAACAAAAAATTGAACTACAGGAGTATGAAATAACTATGCATCGAATGTAAATAGACCAAATACTTGAAAATATATATCAACATATTGATGAGATGGTGATTTATGGTGAACTACTTTTAGTGCTTCAGAAATTTTGGATCCAAATTTGTGAGTATTACTTCAGTATAGATATACAAGAACATGATCCGCTACTATTAATGTTTCTAGAGTAATATTAAAAGTATATTATACACCTAATTATAATCCAGGTTGAACTAGTACTAATATTAGTTTATGGTTTAAATCAAATGAATGAACTGATACTTTTGTTGATTGAACCAATCTTAATTTATGGTATGATCAATCTTGAAATTCTAAAAATGCTACTAGTGTAGTTGCTCCTACATATTTAAATAACACAAATGATAATCTTAATTTTTATCCTTTGGTAAATTTTGATTCAACTCAATATCTTGAGTGAACAAATAATTGATGATATACTGACTCTTATTTTATGGTTATAGTTCCTAATCAAGATGTGAATTGAACTATATCATGACAAGTTCCTTTTGGTTTTAATTGTGATACTTGAATACTTAGTAGTTGAACATGTTGATTACCTTTTTCATGATTAACTATGTGAGCATTTACAATTGCAATTGCAGATGAAGTTTTGACTCATGCTATATGATCATCTACAAACTGGAGATCATCTCAAATATGAAATGCTAATTATAGTGTTAATAAACCTATGCTTTTATCTGTTAATAGTGACGATTTAAGTCAAACTACTAATATCTATGAAAAATGATTACAAGTTAATAATTTTTCTACTAATACTTATCAAACTATAGCTGATGCTGATTTTAGTATAGGTAGAAGCTCTGATACTAATAATCCTTTCCCTTATAATTGAAAAATAGCTGAGATTATAAACTTTAGTGATTGATTATCTACTTTTGATAGACAAAAAATTGAATCTTACTTAGCTATCAAATATTGAATAACTATGTCTAATTGATCTTTTGATTATTATGATTCTAGCTGAAATATAATATATAATAGTAGTTTAAACACTCAATTTAATAATAATATATTAGCAATTGCTAGAGATGAAACTTCATGACTTAGACAAGTAGAAGCAAAATCTGTTAATGATTGATGAATACTTACTATAAGAGCTCAATCTCAATGAAGTAATATCAGTCCAAATTTTAGTACTATAGATGATTTAGAATTTTTATTTATTTCTGATAATAATTTATCTAATACCTGGGTTGCAGCACCTTCTTTAACTTGATTTGATTTATTGAATCGTAAATGGATTACTCAGGAAGTAGGTGATACATGATTAACTGATCTTAGTTTTGATGTAAATGATGCATTTTTTGATATACCAAATTTGAACTCATGAACAAATTATTATTTTGTTTATGATTCTAATAATAATTGAGATTTAGAAGATGAGACTCCTATATCAATGAATAATTTATCATGATCAATATGGTGAGTTCAATGAATAAATCTTTCAAATGGAAACTTATTTACAATTGCTACAGAATCATCATCTAATAATATACCAACAGATATAATTTTATCTGATCTTTCAGTTGAAGAAAATTTAGCTGCAGGTTCTGTTATATCTACTATATCAACTACTGATTTAGATGTTTGAGATACTCATACTTATAGTTTTGCTATTTGATTGTGAGATGATGATAATAATCTGTTTAGCATATCTTGAAATAATCTTATATTGGATGGTTCTCCAGATTATGAAATACAATCATTATATAATATAAGAATTGAAACAAATGATTGAAATTGAGGTACTTTTCAAAAACAATTTCAAATAAATGTATTAAATCAAGCTGAAGCTATTAGTTCTATAATAGATTTTGAAACTCCATGAAAATATAGTGTTGTTTCATGAGTATGGACAAGAGCCTGAAATAGAGTATTTGAATGAGCTCTTTCATTAGAAAGTGGTAATACATGAATAGCTAATAGTCAAGCATGTTTTGAAGTACAAAACACTTTTCAATGATTATGAACTATAGATTTTAAATATAGAGTTTCTAGTCAGGCTTGAGCTGATTTTCTAAGGTTTTATATTGATAATGTTGAACAACAATCTTGGTCTGGTAATGTTTGATGGTCTACTTATAATAAAAATGATGTTAGTTCTTGAACTCATACTTATAAATGGTGTTATATAAAAGATTGATGAACTAATAGTTTAGATGATAAAGCTTATGTGGATTATATAACTTTTTATGATACTAATCCTGATAATGATTTACCAACTATTGATGCTACTAATTTTGTAAATAATAGTATATTACCATGATGAAATCATAATATAATTATTGGTTATAGTGATATATGAACATGAATTGATACATCATCTGCTGTATTAAAACTTTATAAATGGGATTGAGTTTCTAGTTGGTGACCAAATATAGCTAGTACATATATATCAAATAATTCTACTACTCTTTTACAGTCTAATTATTCTATAAATAATTTAGAATTTGGTAGGTATATGTATGATTTTCAAATAAGGGATAATTATTGAAATATTGGTTCTATAATTTTGGAGTTCTATATAGATGAGCCAGAATTTTTTGTAAATACTTGAGCTTATTTATCTACTCTTTGAGCTAGTTATTCTCCAGATGAAATAGTTGTTAGTGTTAAAACAATTTGAGCAGCTTTTGATGTTGAAATTTTTAAACAAAATGAATTTAATGATAGTAGGGGAAATATAATATTTGATTGGAATTGAAGTTTATGAGTTTGATATGATATGACCCCATATACTTGACTTAACTCTATTACAGATAATCCTGTAATATGAACAGAGTTAAGAAATCCTAATACTACTTGAGAATTAAGAGAATATACTTATGTTTTTAAAATATGAGCTTTATTATCAGATGAACAAGCAGCAGGGAATTATCAAATGAATTTATGATTTAATCTTATATTAGATTATTAATAAAAAAGTAATGATTATTATATTAATCATTACTTTTTATTTTAAATAAAATTTGATTTTTAGCCTAAAAAAAATAAAATACTTTGGCAAAAATAAGGATTCATAGCTCAGTTGGTAGAGCACTCGCCTCTTAAGCGATAGGTCCCGGGTTCGAACCCCGGTGGATCCACCAATCTTTACTTTAAAGCTAAAACTCAAGAATTATTCTTGAGTTTTTTGTAGTTTAGTAGTTTTTATATTATTATAATAATATAATCTATTATTTTAGATAATAAATTTCCCTTATTAAATAACAAAGTAAACTAAACTATGGAAAATATAAAAATTACAAAAGAATATTTAATATTAGATAAAAGAGAATTGATAACTAATAATATTGATGAAGTTAAAAATCTTTTAAATATTCAAAAAACTGAAATAGAAGAATGAAAATGGGATAGTGAAGATTATCCTTTTTCAATTATTATAGAAAGAATAGATAATCCTTGAAATAAAATAAATATTTATGGATTACCTGATTGATTTTTAATAGAACTATATTCAAATATCTGAGTAATTAAAAAAATGTTTTTCTTTTTTGAAAGAAAGCTAAATAAATTTTCAAGAAATTATACTAAAGTTGAAGATGTTATAGATGAAGTTAAGTTATTTTCTTCTTATAGAGAAGAAGATTTTATTAATCATTTTAATTCTTTTTCTTAATAAGTTATAAATAAAAAAGACAAAATAATTTATTTTGTCTTTTTTTATATCTCTACATCTATCAATATAAAGTCGCTATTTTCTTTTGTTTTTATATTATATGTTCATTCTTCTGTATATCTAATATGATCTTTTTCAGTTATTTGCTTTCAGTCTATATTAATATCTCATTTACTCATATATAAAAATAATCATCTTCATTTTCTTATTTCATATTCAAAAACACTTTCTTCATTATATATTCATCTATAAACTTTTACATTAGCATTTAAAAATCATATTGAATTATTTATATCTCATGATACTAACAAATTTAATTTATTTTCTTCTAAATTTATTTTATGATTTTTGTAACTTGGTTTATTATTTAATTTATTTGTTTTAAACCAAATTTGATAAGAGTGTGTTTGATAATTTGTTTCATTAGCTTCACTATGAAATAGTCATGTACCAGCTGTCATAGTTTGTATTTCTCAGTTTTTTATATCTTCTTTATTTCATAATGTATCAGTGTGTGTTAATGTTCATTCTAGCATTATTGTTAGTATTTCAGCATTTGCATGAGGATGCATCGGAAATCAATTATTTGCTTCTATATAGTCATCATTGAAAACTATTAAATTACCAAAATTCATATTATTTGGTTCATAGTAGTTGTTAAATGAAAAAGTATGTGTTCATTTAACCCATCAATGATCAAAGCTATATAACTCATCTTTTTTTATTATTTTATTCATAAATTTTTATTTTACTTTATATCAAATAATTTCTTTATTATATATATCTATTTTTATATCTTGTTCTATTTTTCAATCTAATGATGTTCATAATATAATAAAGAATGTCATAAAATGTTCAGATCTAGGATGTACATTTTTACTTAATGAATTTTCTTCCCAATTTATTAGTTTATTTATATTATTTATATTTTCTTCTATAAAATTATTAAATTCAATAGAGTTTTTTCTATGTATAGGATCATTAGAAAAAAATCATCTCATGTTATGATAACTCATACCTGTTCATATAATAAGAATTTTATCTTTCTTTAATTCTTTTAATGCATTTCATACTTTGTAATGATATTCAGCACTTAAATTGTTAGATATAGACATTTGTATAACAGGTTTATCTATATTTGGAAATATTTCCATTAGAGGAATAAAACTTCAATGATCTAATCATCTTTTATAATCTCTTTTGCTTTGAATTGAGTTTTTTTCTAGTTCTTTTTCTATTTTTTCCGCTATATTTTTATCTCAATTAACTTTATAATCAACGTTATATGTATTTTTTGGAAAACCATAATAATCATAAATTAGATTATAATCATCATTGAAACTAAGTGTAATATCTTTTTCTTCCCAGTGAGGAGTTATTAATAATACAGCATCAAAGTCTTCTTGATTTTTTCATAATTGATTTAAATATTTTTTTAATTCTATTTCTCAAGATTTTTCCATGTAATCTTGTCATAATAGATTCCATGGTCAACCTCAATGAGGGATAAAATAAGAGTTTAGAGTTTTCATATATTTATAATTAATAATTTACTATATTTTGTATAGTAATATTTTTGTTTTTATTGTCAATTTTATTTTAGTTACTAATAAAATATTGACTTTGCTTCTAAAAACATTATAAACAATAGTTGCACTTTATTTAAGTGTTTTAAAAAATTATTTTTGTTATTATGATAAATACTAATTGATGAGCTGTTGCTTTATTAGAATATAAAAAATGAAATACAGCTATAAATAATAACGAAAGGAGGGAAGAAAATACTGAACATATTGTTTATGATGTAAAAGATAGAGTATGTCATACTATTGAGCTGGATGAAATACATCCATTAGAACAAGAATTCATCGATGAAATGAACAAAGAAATTATTTGACAAGATGAAGCTAAAAAAATTGTTGCTCAATTAATTAAAAACTCTGTTTTATGAACTAAGCCAAAAAAATGACCTTTGGGTGTATTGTTTTTTTCAGGTCCTACATGAGTAGGTAAGACTGAAATAGTAAAATGTATATCCAAAGTATTAATGTGATATGAAGGTTGATTTACAAAAATAAATTGTGAAGCTTATCAAGAGTCTCATAGTAAAAGACAATTATTTTGAGCTCCACCATCTTATGTTGGTTATTGAGATCCAACACCATTAGATCCAAAAATATTAGATTGATATTATGAATGAGCTAAAAAGGCATGAACAATTCATGATTCTATAAGACATATGCCATGATTTAATATTATTTTATTTGATGAATTTGAAAAAGCACATAGAGATGTTGCTCAATCGCTTCTATGAATTTTGGATGAGTGAAAAGTTACATTTTGAGATTGAAAAACATGATATTTTAAAAATTCTATAATAATATTTACATCTAATATCTGACAAAAAGAAATAGAGGAAACTAAATCAAAACCAACTATGTGATTTGTTTCTGCCTCAGAAGAATCAGAAAATAAAGACTCATCTGAAATAATAAAAAAAGCAATAAAAGAAAGATTTTCTCCAGAGTTTAGATGAAGAGTTGATAAATTTATTGAATTTGAATCTCTTACTAAAGAAAATGCTTTAGAAATAATAAGAATTCAAGAAAGAAAATTAAATGAGCATTATAAGAGGTATTATAAAACAATGGATTTATCAATATCATTATGAGAAAATATAATATCATCTATACTTGAAAATTGATTTAATCAAAAATCTTGAGCTAGATGATTAATTTGATCTTTTGAAAAGCATGTTGAAAATAAACTTATTGACTTATTTAATTCTGAAAGATTCCAAGAATTTTATCACATAAAAGCTCCTATAGAAATTGCTCTTGATATGGATTGAGAAAAAACTATTTATAATGTTTATGTAGCTAATGAATTTCTTGATGAACAAAATGAATCTATAAAATGAAAAGAACTTGTAGCTAATAATCATAATAATTTAATATTTAATCAATGAATAAATCTAGATAAACTTAGATGATTAAATGAGTTGATGACAGAATATATCTCTATCTATAATTTGCATATAGATGATGATGATACAGATTTTTCTGAAGATTTGAGACAAATGGAAAAAGTTTTTACTGACTTATGATTTAACTCTTGAGATATTAAGTTTCTTAGAAATTGTTCAATGGTAGAATTACTTTCTGATGTTACTGCATTGTGAAGATTTGATTTTTTACAAGAACATAAAGATAATTTTTATCCTCTTACACAAAGAGTGGTATACAGATATGTAGAAAAAAAAGTTGTAAAATATGTAGAAAATAATTGATTAAAATCTATTAAACCATATGATATAGTTGATGATGTTTGATTATATTTTTCTGAAAAATTTTTTGATTGAAATAATCTTAATACAAAACAAATTTTTGAAATAGTTTATTTTATATGAAAAGTATATGCTGAAAAATATAATATAACAATAGATTTGGATGATTATGTAAATTAATCAAAAATATTTTGAAAATCATTTATAAGTTATATAATAATTTATGAATGATTTTTTATTTATATACAAAAAAATATGATTTTTAATTTTAGATGAGCATTTGAATTTATATTCAAATCTTTTGATGTTGCTTGAGATACAAAACTATTAGAAAAACTAGCTAATGATGGAGTTAGATTTCTTATATTAGTAAAAAGACATTGGATTTATAGTATAATACATTCTTGGAGAGTATTATTTGTTATAGCTATATGATTTGCAAATGTATATCTTTTAACTTTTTCTAACTCTAAAATTGAATTAATTCCTGCTATTGTAGCTTGATTTTTATCAATAAATATTATTTACTGGGTTTTTATTGTTATATTATTTATATATAGGTTTTATAAAATACAATGAAGTGTTCCTTATATTCAGGATGTTCATTCAGCTATAAAAAAAAGCAAAGAAAGTGATCTTGTTTTTACTAGATTTTTTAATCAAACAATATTTTTATTTGTTGTATTATTTGCTCTTAGTATATTTACTTCTTTTACATGACTTGCTTCTCTTATTTGATGATGAGCATTAGGTTTTTGAGTTGGTCTAGTTAATAGTTTTTTACTTATAATACAAACATTATTGTTTTATAGTTATTTGAAAAAAATGATTAATCAAGAAATGGATTTTAAAATAATTATTCCATGAGAAATTATTTTTTATAACCAAAGATGAATCCTGTGAGATAGTCAAAGTATGAATGCCAATAAAATTAAAACTATGAATAGTTCATATAGATGATTGTTAGGTTCTTTTTTCAACTATGGAGATATAATTGTTTTATCAGAATGAGATCAAAAGGATAATTGAGAAATGACAATGGATTATATTGGTAGTCCTGTAAAAACTTTATCTGAAAGCCAGAAGGTTTTAAATAATGATTTAGCTTTAATGGAAAAAGAAGTTAATGTATTATTAAAAAAATTTAAATCAGAAATATGAATAGATAATATTGATACTGTAGAAAATAAAATAAAATTAAGAAAATATATATTAAATCATGAATCAAGAATAAAAGAAATTTTTGAAAATGGTGATGATGAAACAAAAAATGAAATAAGAGAAATGTATATATTATTGCAAGAAAACAATAACTAATTTAGTTATTGTTTTTTTCTTAATTACTTCTTAATTAAAAATAATACAATAAATTCATTATATTATTTTATTTTATTGTATTATTATGCTGAATAAAAAGTATTTATTGTTTTGATTATTACCATTATTATTAGTTCTTGTTTACTTGAATGTTAATTGATCTTCTAAAAATGAAAGTAATATTTCTATTGTAGATGATTTTATAGTTGTAAGTACTTGAAGTCTGTCAGAAACTATACAAGTAGTTTGAAATACAGAATTAGTAGATGAACAAAGTTTATGATTCAATATTTCATGAACTGTAACATCTGTAAACTTTAAAGAATGAGAGTCTGTAAAGAAATGAGAAACTATTGCTGAAATTGATAATAGTGATGCTTATTCTTCTATTGAAGAAGCTAAAATTAATCTTGAAAATGCTAAAATTTCTTTATCTGATTTATATGATTGACCTGATGAAAGCTCTATTATGCAATCAAAAAAGAACATAACAGATGCTGAAAATGCATTATTAAATGCACAAAAGGAATATGATAATCTTCTTGTAACTCAAAGTATATCAGAAGAAAAAATGTTGAGTGATATTGAATCATTAAAAAAAGAAATTATTAATTTAGAAAATAATTTATCTATTTCAAAAGATGAATTAGAAAACTCGATTAAAGAAAAAAATAATAATTATCAAGACACTTTATCAGATAACAATAAAAAAATAAGTGATATCGAAGATAGTCTAAAAGTTTTATTATTAGAAGCTAATGATATCATTGAAAAATCAGATTATATTATGTGAGTTACAAATAAAAATAAGAGTATTAATGATTCTTATGATATTTATTTATGAGCTAAAGATTCATCATTAAAAAATAAAGCAAGAAATGAGTTATTATTTAGTATCTCTTTATATAATGAAATATCTATAAAGTTAGATTGATATAGTTATGAATCAAATATAGAAGAATTAACTGGCTTATTAAATGAATTTCTTGGATTGTTCAATAGTTTATCACAAACTACAGAATATTTTTATAATACAGTAGATGCTAGTGTTGAAAGTTGAGATGTTTTAACAGAATCCGATATTAATTCAATGAAAAGTTCTATTTGATGATATAGAACTAGTAGTTTAAATAAAATAAGTTCTATAAATTGATATTTAAATACTTTAAATACTCTAACTGATTTAGAACTACTTACAAAATCAAATAATTCTAGTATCTTATCAATTAATGAATCTATTAAATCACAAGAACTAAGTATAGAAAAACAATATATATCATTATCAAATAGTGAAAAAGAATATGAACAAACTTTAGTATCAAATAAATTAGAATTAGAAGAAAAGTTACAAGATATAGAATCAAAAAAATTTTCTCTTCAAATAGCTAATGAAAATTATAAGGAATTATTAGAATGACCTACTCAATCAAATATAACAAAAGCAAATAATTCTATAAGACAAGCTGAAATAAAACTTAATGATGCATATGAAAGTCTTGAGGATTATAAAATTACAGCTCCATTTGATTGAATTATTAGAAAGATAGATTATATGGTATGAGATAAAATAAATAATGATACTGATAAATATATTTATATTGAAAATCCAAATTTAATTGAAATTTCAGTATACTTAGATCAAATAGATATAGTAGATGTTGAAATATGAGATGAAGCAATAATTACTTTTGATGCATATTTAGAAAACCCAATCAGATGAATTATATCAAGCATTGATACAACTCCTATTTCTAATTCTTGAGTGATTTCTTATGAGGTAAAATTAGTAATGACTGAAGAATTTAATAAAAAAATATTTTCATGATTTACTGCTGATGTTGAAATAATTACATTAGAAAAAAATAATATTTTATTGATTAAATCATCTTCTATAAATAATGAAAAAGATAAGTCATATGTATATATAGATAAAAATTGAATTAAGGAAAAAATTTATATAGAAACATGATTAAGTTCAAATTGAAATACTGAGGTTATATCTTGATTAAATATTTGAGATAAAATTTATAGTAGTAATTTTTCTATAACATGAACTTCAGAGAATAAAAATAATAATTCACTATTACCAACATGACCTTCTTGAAATAGATGAAATAAATCAATTATGAATTAATAAAAATGTATTATGATAAAATTACAATGAATAAAAAAAAGATATAAAATGTGAGAAAATAATATTGAGGTATTAAAATGAATAGATTTAGAAATAAATAAATGAGATTTTGTATCTATAATGTGACCTAGTTGAAGTTGAAAATCAACTCTTATGAATATTATTTGAATGCTTGATATAGCTTCAGAATGATTGTATTATTTTGATGATAAAATAGTATCTTGAAAAAAAGAATCAGATTTATCTAAAATAAGATGAAAGAATATAGGTTTTATTTTTCAAAGTTATAATCTTATCCCAAGAATGAGTGTATTAGAACAAGTAATGTTACCATTATCTTACCAAGGTGTTAACAAGAAATTAAGAAAAAAAATTGCTCTAGAAGCATTAAAAAAAGTATGACTAGATACAAAGATAAATAGTAAACCAAATGAACTTTCATGATGACAACAACAAAGAGTTTCTATTGCTAGGGCTCTTGCTATTAATCCTTGATTTATATTAGCTGATGAACCAACTTGAGCTTTGGATACTAAGACTTGAATTGAAATTATGGATTTATTATCTGAATTGAATAAAGAATGAAAAACTATAATTTTGATTACTCATGAAAAAGAAATTGATGAATATGCATCAAAACATATTTCAATAAAGGATTGATTAATAGTTGATAAAATATAAAAAATGATTTACACAATAATAGAAAATATAATAAATTCATTTATTTCAATAAGGGCAAATAAATTAAGATCTAGTCTAAGTATGCTATGAATTATTATATGAGTTTCTTCTGTAATTATATTAACTGCAATTTGAAATTGAAGTAGTCAGTCTATAGTTGATCAAATTGAAGAAATGTGAACTAATATTTTGACTATTTCTCCATGATGAGGGTTTTGATCATCGAGAGATAGAACTCAGTCTACTGATATTTTTGATGATAATTTATTAACTGAAATGAAAAATAATATTTCATGAGTTGATTGAATATTACCTATCATATCTACAAATTGACAGTTAGTTTATTGAGCTAATGATATGAGCTCTACAATATATTGAATTGATAATAATTTCCTAAATATAAGAAATATTGAAATTATTTTTTGAAACAATATAAGTGAAAAATATATTAACTCTTTAGATAAGGTTGCTATATTATGACAAGATGTAGTAAATGAGTTATTTGGTTGAAATAATCCAATTTGAGAATCGTTTAAAATATGAAATAATGTTTTTTTAGTTATATGAGTAATAGAAGAAAACTCTAGTTATGATTCTTCAGTTTTTATACCTATTACTACTGCATGAGTTAGAATTAAGTGAACTAAATATTATTCTCAATTAATTGTTTCAGTTACTGATTCTAATAATGTAGATATTATTCAAACTGAAATAGATAATTTTTTACAAGATTATTTAGATGTTATAAATCCCAATAGTCTCCCTTATAATATCAGAAATCAAGCTGAAATGTTAGAAAAATTTAGTTCTATTACTGAAACTTTAACTATGCTACTTGCATGAATTGCATGAATATCGTTACTTGTATGAGGTATCTGAGTTATGAACATAATGTTAGTATCAGTTACAGAAAGAACTAAAGAAATTTGAATAAGAAAAGCTATTTGAGCTTGAAAAATTGATATAATATTACAATTTTTAACAGAAGCATCAAGTCTAAGTATTTTATGATGATTTATATGAATTATATTTAGTTATATTGTAGTTTTTATATTGAATTATTTTTCTATTAATTCCATTATTTCTGTTAATTCTGTTATATTAAGTTTCTGTTTTTCTCTTTTTATAGGTTTATTCTTTTGATTATTACCAGCTTATAAGGCAGCAAAACTTAGACCAATTGATGCATTAAGATTTGAATAATTTTTTCTTAATTACTTCTTAATTAAAATTATTATTATATATATGTAATCATTAAGCATGCATTGATTACTAACTAATTATACATATATTATTTATTAATTATTTTTTATTATGAACAAAAAAGTATTGGCTACTATAGCTATGGCAACTATTGGTTTATCTAGTGTTGCATATGTAAATGCAGACTTTTCAGAAAGAGGTATGAAATTTATGTGAAAAATGAATTTAACTGATGAACAAATATCTGAATTTGAGTCTATGACTACAGAAGAAAAAAAAGCTTATTTTGAAGAAATTAGAACTGAAAAAGAGCTAGAAAGAGAAACTAGAGAAACAGTTATAGATAAATTATTAGCTTGAGATAATTTAACAAGTGAAGAAGAAGTTATTAGACAAGAAATAATTACAAAAAGAGCTGAAATGAAAGCAGCAAAAGAAGAAATGGAGCAAAAAAGAGAAGAAATGAAAGTAGTTATGGAAAAATATAAAAATGGTGAAGAGTTAACTACTGAAGAAACTGAATTAATGAATAGTTTTAAATGAAATAAAATGGGTAAAGGAAAAATGAGATGACATATGGAAAGATAAAAAAAAGCTAGATTCTAAAATCTAGCTTTTTTCTTAATGTTTTCTTAATTATTTTATATATAATGATTTATGTATATAATAATTATTATAAAATATAAAATAATATTATGAGAATACTTATAATTGAAGATAACGAAATACTATCAAGAAATATAGTTAGGTATTTTGCTCTAAAAGATATATTTGTAGATGTAGCTCTTGATTGAAAAGATTGATTGTACAAGGCAAAAACAAAGTTTTATGATGCAATTATATTAGATATTAATTTACCAAATATTTCATGACTAGAAATATGTAAAGACTTAAGAGATTCATGAAAAGATGTCTCTATAATAATGTTAACATCAATGTGAACTAATGATGATATAGTTAATTGACTTAATATATGAGCTGATGATTATTTAGTAAAACCATTTGAGTATAATGAACTACTAGCTAGGATAAATGCTTTATTGAGAAGAAAACTTATAAATAAATCAAGTATATTATCAAAAGATAATATAGAATTAGATTTACAAAAACATGAGGTAAAAAAGGATTGAAAAGAGATTAAATTATCAAATTTAGAATTTAATTTATTGAAATATTTGTTGCAAAATAAGTGAATATCATTATCTAGACAACAAATCTATGAAAATGTATGGTGAGAGTGGGAATGAGATTTTATGTTTAGTAAAACTATTGATGTTTATATCTGATATTTAAGAAAAAAACTTTGAAAAGATATTATAGAAACAAAAAAATGATTTTGATTTTTAATTAATTAATATATGTCAAAAAATTTAAAGATATTAAAAACTAAATTAACTATAACTTTTTCTGTTATAGTGTTTTTGGTTATTTTTGTATTCTGATTAGTTTTTTTTAGTTCTAAATATTTTCAAATTAAAAATAATGATTATAGATCTTTTTCTAATGTAATAACTTCTGTAGAAAAATGAAGTATTACATTAAATGATATATTAAGAGTAGGGAATTTTAGATTCGATGGTCATAATATGATGAAAAAAATAGATGATTGATCAATGAAAAATCTAGATATGCCAAAATTGCTTTTAAATTATATTTATTTGGACTCTAATAATAATGTATTATTTTCAAATATAAAAGAAAATATAAAATATAATATATTAGAAAAAATAATTCTGTCTGAATGAAATTACAATAAAATTTATGATAAGGATTCTTATTATTTTAGTAAATTAAAATTAAATAATTGAAATAAATTAGTTTTAATAAAAAAACATTGATATGGTTTTTTTGATTATATAAATGATATGTTTTTTTATACTATGATAAGTTTATTTTTTTCTTTTTTTATCTATTTTATATGATTAAAATTTATTGATAAAATATTTTTACCAGTAGAAGAAAATATAAAAGATATGAAAAATTTTATTCATAATGCTGGTCATGAATTAAAAACTCCGATATCAATAATTGATTCTAATTCTCAACTAATGCTTGAGTTAAATAAGTGAGATATATCAATGATAAAAGAAATAAAAAATGAAGCTAATAAACTTAATTGATTAATTGATTGATTAATAAGTCTTAGTGATATAGGTCATATTAAATCACAATCAAGTAATAAATTACTTGATTTAATAAATGAAGTAATCTCCAATTATCAAAAAGAAATAAATGATAAAAAAATTAAGGTTAATATAAATATATGATCAAATATTGTTGTAAAATCAAATAAAAATTATTTATTTATATTTTTATCAAATATAGTTTGAAATGCTATAAAATATTCTAATAATAAATGAATAATAGATATAAATTATAAAGGATCAGAACTTTATATAAAAGATAATTGAATATGAATTAGTAATAATGATTTATCTCATATATGGGATAGGTTTTATAAAGCTGATAAATCTAGAAATACAAAATGATATTGAATTTGATTATCAATTGTAAAAAAGATATCAGAAATATATTGATGGGAAATAAATGTGGATAGTAAATTATGAGAATATACTATTTTTAAAATTAAGTTCTAATTTTTGACTTTTTTAATTTTATAATGCTATAATATATATTATTGTTTTATATATTATTATGATATTCAAAAAGAAAAATAAAAACTTATTTATTATGAATTTAAAAATATTTATATTAGCTGTAGCAGTTATTATGATATGGAGATGAGTTTGGAATTTTTTAGATCATTATTTGCTACCAAATTATTTTGTATTATCAAATTTATTAAGTATTTGATTGTGAGTTCTTATATTGTTTTTAAATGATTATGATTTAGATGAACTTTGAGTAAGTGGTGATGATTAAAAAATAGACTAGTAAATTTACTAGTCTATTTTTTTGGCATATTTTCTTTTGCCCAATCACTAATTGATTGTATATGACAAGAAAGAGATTCTCATTTTTTTGTTAAACAATATATTGCTTTATGAGGAGTTTTAGATATAGTTTTTTTCTCTACAAATCATTGTTCTTGTAATTCTTTTAATCTATTTGATAATATTCTTGGATTTACTCATACAAGATTTTTTTCTATATCTGAGTATGATTTACATCAATCACTTATGGATTTTATTATTATTAAAATCCATTTTTTTGATAAAAATCACATAAAATCTAGAAATGGACAGAAGTTTTTTTGATTATCAGTCATAATATATAATTACTTAACTTTAAATTTTTTGTATTATAACTAAAATTATATATTTTTCAAACAAAAAATAAGAAGAAGTAAATTACTTCTTCTTATTTTGAAAAAACTATGCTTCTTTCTCAACAGCAAAATCAACTTTAATTGTTCTACCATCAACTTCAGCACCGTCCATAGCTTCTTTAGCTTTAACAGCATCTTCTAAGTTTTCAAATTCAACAAAACCAAAACCTTTAGATTTTCCAGTTTCTCTATCTTTGATAACTTTAACGAAAACAACTTCTCCGTATTCTTTAAATACGTCTTTGATTTCTTGCCAATCTAACCCCCAAGATAAACCTCCAATGAATAATTTTTTAGTTTCCATATACATGTACTAATTAAATAAAAACCGTAAAATAAATTATTCACAAATGGCCATGATTATTCTGATAACTATTGAACACAAATGAAAAAATTTAGTTTTACAAATTTAATTATATTTATATTTGATATATAGCAAGTTTTTTATTTAAAAAATAGATATAATGTAACATTATATCTATTTTTTAAATATTATTTATTGAATTTTTTCTTGTAATCTTCATTACATTTTTTTAATATTTCTTGAGCAGTTGATTTATTATCCCAACCATTAAGTTCTACTTTTTTACCATGTAAATCTTTATAGTGTAACATATAATATTCTATATCTTCTAATTCTTTTTTGTTAACATCTTCTATATCATTAACATCAGAATAGTATTTATCATCAGCAACAGCTAATACTTTGTAATCATCTTCTCATGAATCTATCATTTTTAATCCACCAACAACTCTTAGTGGAACTACAGTTCCTGGATGTAATGGTTGAGTACATAAGATAATTACATCTAATGGATCATTATCTCATTCATTCCATGTTTGAGGTAAATCTCAATAATTAAAAGTATAATCAATAGGAGTTTTTCCAACTCTATCTACCCATACAGCACCTGTTTTATAATCAAATTCATATTTTACTTTACTTCATTTTGGTATTTCTACAACTGCATTAATTTCAGAAAAATCTTCATTACCTAATGGTATATCATGGTATAAATTCATATTTTTTATTGTTAAATATTTAAATAACTTACTTATTTTATATAAAAAAATTTTTTTTCAAGGCTTTTTTATTTCCTTCTATGCTTTCTTCAGCTAAATTTATCTTTTAGTCTTTTGAATTGTTTTTCTCATAATTTTTCTTCTAATACAAGATTTAATTGTGCTTCTTCATCAAATAAACTCATATCCATATCTATATTGTGTTCTTGTTTGAATTTATAATCTTCATAGTTTCAGTAAGATACAGATAATTCATTATTATCTATAAACCATATATTTGTAGCTAGTTTATTTACAAAATATCTATCATGAGATATAAAAAGAATTGCTCAGTTAAATTCTTTTAATGATTGTTCTAAGCTTTCTCTAGTATCATAATCTAGGTGATTAGTTGGTTCATCAAGTATTAGTAAGTTGTATTCTTTCTGTCATAATATAGCAAATAGTAGTTTAGATGTTTGTCATCAAGATAAATCACTAACTTTTTTATCTAAATCTTCTCTTTCAAAAAGATAATGACTTAGTAATCAAATAAGATTTTGTTCAGGGTAATTAATTCATGCTTTTTCAAAATTTTGTCTTATTGTTAGATTAAAATCTAATTCCTCATGTAATTGTGAATAATATCAAAACTTAACTCATTTTCCTTTACTATAAAATCAATCAAGAATTTCTAATTGTCATATAATAGTTTTTAAAAATGTAGATTTTCAAACTCAATTTTCTCAAACTATACCTATCCTTTGTTTTTTATATAAATATACTTCATTTATATAAAACAAAGGTTCTTCTCTTCATATAAAACACTCCTTAAAACTAAGAACTTTTTCTGGTACTTCTCAAGTAAAGCTAAAAAAGAATTTTGGTTTTTTAGCTATAAAAGGAGCTTGAATAACTTCTCTCTTTTCTAGTGCCTTTTCTCTTGATTTTGCCCATCAAGCTCTACTTCAAGCTCTAAATCTATTGATTAATTTTTCTTCTTTGTCTATAAATTCTTGCTCTCTTTTATAATCTTCTAATTTTTTCTTTTCTATTTTATCCCTCTCTGCCAAATATCATGTATAGTTTGTATGATAATATGTTATTCATCTTTTAGGTTGAACTTCATATGTTTTATCACATGTTTTATCTAAAAATTCTCTATCATGAGAAATTATTACATATCAACTTTTCCATTTATTTTGTAAAAAGCTTTCTAACCACTCAACACTTCACATATCTATAAAGTTAGTTGGTTCATCCAAGAATAATATATCAGGAGATTCCAATAATACTTTTGCTAGTGCAACTTTTGTTCTCTGTCATCAACTTATTTCATTTAATTTTTTATTTAATAATTCAAAAATTCATATTCAATTTGCTACATTGTGGATTTTGTTATTAAAGTCATTTCATCAAATATTATTGAACTGTTCAAGCATTGATGTATAGTCTTCTATTATTTGAATATTTTCAGGTTCTTCTCACATTTTTTCTTCTAGGATAGATAAAGACTTTTCCATTTCTATTATATCTGTAAATGCTTCTTTTAATTCTTCTCTAACTAATTTATTATCATTATCACTATGTATTTGCTTTAGATATCATAAAGTTAAATTTCATACATTATCTATACTTCAATCATATCATTTTATTTCTCATGTTAATAATTTTAATAGTGTAGTTTTTCATGCTCAATTAGATCATACAATAGAAACTCTATCTGTTTTATTTAGTGTAAAATCTATATCCTTTAATATAGTTTCTCAATCAAACTCTAAATTTTTTATTTTTACCTTTAAATGTTTCACTTTTTCTAATAATTATTTAATCTCTAATATTTTTGATGTATAGATATATCATTGTTGTATTTCTTTGAAATTTTTAGACCATTTATTTTGGTTTAAAGTATAGCTAAAATGGCTTATTATATCAGTTGAATGAATTTCTTTATCCATTTTTAGTGTTCTTAATTGTAACTCAACTAATACTTGAGAATCTCTATACGGACTTATGTATTTGAAGTGTATGCTTTTATATCAGTTTTCTTTAGGTTTTTCTATATAGTCTTTTTTTTCTATAAAAACATATTTTTCTTCAAATAATTTAACAAATTTTTCTAAATTTTCTTTATCAGGAAAAATTACTCTTATACCTATATTATCCATACTTGTATTACCTTTTTTTCTTATACGTTTATTATATATACTAAAATATGTTTTTCTTCTTACTTTAATATTTCAAAATGATTCTGATTGCATCATTATATTTGTAAGATTATTTACCATTGTAAACATATGCTCTCAAGGAAATTCTATTCTATCAACTCTTTCTCTATAGAATTTTCTTATTTTTTCATATTTTTTAGGATAAACCTTCTTAAAATATATATCTTGGAAAAAACCAAGGAAAGGTGATTCAATATATGTAAGGTATGGTAATACATATCATATTGATTTATAATAATTTTCTTGATTTGAAGCTATTTTTATAAATTTCTTTTCAAAAGACAAAATAGAATATTTAATAACAGTTTTGAAAAGAAATAAATCTTTTTCCATTTCTAATACTACATCCAAAAATTTTTTATAATCTCATTCCATTTCATATTTAAAACTTAATTTAATAAGTTTTATTTTTTCTGAATCTGATTTTTTTATAATATTATGGTTTTTATCTATAATTCAAAAGTATAGCATTCAATATATTAGTGCTAATGTTAAGTATGACTCATCATTTGAATGCCTCTTAAAAATAACTATAACATTTTTTATTAATAGTTCTAAGTCTTTTGTCAAAAGATGTCATTTCTCATTGTATAAATTATCAAATCTTTGTCTTTCTAATTTATCTCTAAATTTTATTTCTTCCATATTTAGATAGATAACATCTTAATATTTATATTTTAAATATATTATAAAAAAAACAAAATTTAAATTTTATAAAAACTTTTGTTTTTTTATTCTTAATAGATATATTGTTCTTGTATTTTTGAGCAACACACTTATAGTTTTATGGTTTCAAATCAAAAACTAATAAGTGTTTTTATGTTTTATTTTTTTGAGTAATAATTTATAATGAAAAAAGTAATATTTTGATACTGATCTTTATTATCTGCATCTGGTTGGAACTCTACTTTAAATAGAGAAATATCAGAAGAAGATATGATATATTTAGAATTACAATGATATAAAAGAGTTTGGACTCCTACGATTGAAATAACTTTTGAGGATAAAAAAACATGTTATAATGGTGTTTTTCTAGATATAAAAAAATGTAATAACTGTTTTGTTAATGGTTACTGATTAGTAGTAAGTGATGAAGAGTTTGAAATGATTTCAAAAAGGGAACTTGCTTATGAAATGATAGATGTTACAGATAATATAAAACAAAAACAAGATTGATATAGTTATTTTACAGCTTATATTAAATTAAAAAATGAAGATGTTTGTTATGAGTCTGATGATAGTTATATAATTCCAAAAAAATATCATGATTTAATAATGTGAATTCTTGATAAGAAACCAGATGAATTCAAAAAAAATTATTTAGAAAATACAAATGAACCTAACTATAAATTATTAGATTGATTTTATAATTTTTGCAACCCTATAGTTGATTATTATACATGACATTCTAATAATAAAACTAATATTAAATAAATTTTAAAAATATATGAAAAAAATACTTTTTGTTTTGATTGCTTTTTTTCTTTCTTTTTCTTTTTGTTTTTCAGCTGATATAAATGGATTTGATTCTTCTGATACTGAAGTTTTAGTTCCAGAAGAAATAGATTGGACTCAAAGGTTTATATTAACTGAATTAAAAGAATTAAGAATTGATCAAGAGACATTAAAAAGAGAAATATATCAAGATATTCAATCTAGAGAAATTTCAGCAATTGATAAAGCTTTATCATACTCAGCTAACACTGTTAATTTTTTCTTTGTTCTACTTACTGTTGTTATAGCATGATTTTGAATAGTTTGATGGAAAACAATTGGGGATATAAAAAATGCTACTAAAGCTTCTATGGATAGAGAAACAAAAAAAATTATATCTCAATTCCAAAAAAAGATTGAAGAACTAGAAAAAGAACAAAAAATAAATATTTTATGGAGACAATACAATACTTCTGATAGTGATAAAGAAAAGATAAATATTTTAGATAGAATTTATTATTTAAAACCTGAATCTCAATTTGTAACTATTGAAAAGTCAAATGTTTATTTATCTATGTGACTTTATGATAAGGTTATCGAAATAACAGACTCTATTGTTTCTTGAGATAGAGCCAAACATCAACCACATGCACTTTACAATAGAGCTTGTGCTTTTAATTGTCTTGATGACAAAGAAAATGCTATAGCTGCGATTAATAATTTACTTAGCCTAGCTCCTGATTATAGAGAAGTTATACAAGATTCTGAATATTTAGCTAATTTAATGAAAACAGCTAAAGTAAAAGAGTTACTTAAATAATAAAAAATCTTAAACAGTATGTTTAAGATTTTTTGTTTTTTGTTTTTTTGTTTGGCAAGGACCGTAGGAATTGCACCTACGCCTCTCGGGGTCGGAATCCGAGCACTCTTCTAATTAAGCTAGGTCCTTATAATTTCAATGTATGATTATTTTATTAAAAATACATTGAAATGCAAACTAGAATAGATTTTTACTTAAATTTATTAATATAATAATACTTATTATAAAAATTATACTTGCTGACAATATTTTAGAATATTTAGCTAATAATTCTACTTTTGAATATATTTTATTTTTTATAAAAACACTTATTATTACTATTCATGATAGAGTTGTTAGTATTCATAATCAAAGAGCAAAAATCAAAGGAGTAACCCATTCTGATTTTCATAGAGCTAATAATAGTAAATATATACTCCAAGCAAAACTACATGGTGCTAATCAAACTAAAAAAGCTGTATATAAACTAGGATTTGTTTTTTTGCATTTTATTTTTTTAGTAGATGTATATAATAAATAAATACTTATTAAAAAAAGTATTATTCAACTTATTAGTTGTACAAGAAATATATATTTAGATGTATCTATAAAACTTATTATAACTTTTGTTATAGCAAATAATATTAAAATATCTAATATGTGAGTTATTGTAAATATAAAAGCATAGAATAATCATTTCTTATATCAATTTCATTCTTCAAGAGTATATGCGATTAATATTCATTTAGAATGTCATGGTCATATAGCATGTATAACTCATAATCAAAAAACAATTATAAAAATTATTAATAAATTTCATTCTCATTTTTCGAAAAAGTTATTTATGTACTTCATTACTTTTTCTAAATAATTATTTCCATATCAGTAATCTGATAAATTTTGATTTTGTAATTTTGAATTAATTTCTATTAATTTGTTGATGTTTTGATTACTTAGTTCTATATCAAGTTTTTCTCTGTATTCTTGTCCTGGTCAAAGCTCTTTATTTAAAGGATTCCATCAATAATCTATTTCTTCTTTATCTGTATAATTATCGCCATCAGTATCAATGTTATTTATATCAGTATAATATACTTTTTCTTCTTCATCAGATAATCAATCTAAATCACTATCAATTCTTACTATATTTAAATTATCTAAATCTAGTTTTAAATTATATATTTTATATGTTAAAACTTTATAAATTATTGGTTTTAAATTTTTTATTCAATTTTCTAGATTATATAGAGTAATTCTATTTGTTTGTAGGGGAAACTCTATAAAATATCTAAGTTCTAAGTCAAAATCTTTTATATTTTCTTCGCATTCAAATCTATAACTTACTCATAATCAATTTGTTAATATTTTATATGCTTCATCATTTTGTAATTCTATATTCTCTATTTTACATATTTTATTATTATTTTTGAAGCTAGAATTATTTTTTACATATTCTTTTATTATATTTTCATTTTCATAATAATAATCAACTCAATCAGGATTAATTCAATTATTTTTTAGAAGGTATTCTATTTCAAATGAATGAAAATAAGTTGTTATATCAATATTGTTTCATTTTATATTTCATGTTGATACAGATATGTCTAATGGATGAGCAAAAGTAATATTAATAAAAGCAAAAAATACTAATACACTTATAATTATTTTTTTCATAAAATATGTAAATAAAAATATATCTTAAAATTATAATAAATAAAAAACTCTTGATAACAAGAGTTTTTTATTTATTTAGTTAAGTGCTTTTTGAAAATATATCATATAGTTCAGTTTTCTAAGTTTTTAGATTTTATTACTTTTATTTGAAAAAATCATTTCTCATGTAATTGAGTTGTTTGTTCAACAATATCTCATTTTTCTAAAAATCATATACTTTCTTTCCAATATGCATCTTTCATTAATAAAACACTATCACTTTCTACATAGTATTGATAATAACTTAGATTAATTTTATCATTATTATCTACCATATCATTTATATTTTCTTTTGTTTCTACTACATTATTACTTTCTTCTGTTTTTATTTCTTTTTTATAATAAATATTCCTAATTTTTTTATCAAGAACAGCTTTTTTATATATTTTATTAAATGCATCAGCATTTTCTATTATAGCTATTTTAGATTTATTTTTTGTTTCCAAATCTATATTTTTTGTTTTATATATGATTATATTTCACATCAAATTATTTAATTTTTCTATTAAAGAATTTGTAGTATTGTTATCAAATTTTTTCTTAATTATGAAATCAATAATTTTTAAATAAATATTATAATATTTTTCATTATCTAGCTTTAATAATATATAATCTCATTTATCTTCATATTCAAAATATTTATCTCATATTTTAATAGTTTCAGAGTTATTTTTTTCTTCATTTATTAATTCTTCTTCAATATCTTTTGATAAATCTTTATCAAGGTTTTCTTTTTCTATTTGAATTCTTGATTCTTCTTTTTTATCTATTGTTTGGTATTGCATACTATCAGTATAACTCATAGTTGCTAATTCTTTTTCTGGATCTATTCAACAATCTCTATCATAATACGATGGAGAGAAATCTCAGAATTCACAACTATCTTTTCTTAGGATTACTGATCTTCATCATGAACTAAATTTTTTACTTGTATTTTCTACTTCATCTGAGTTTTCTTCTAAGATAGAGTTATCTATTATATTTCAATTTGAATCAGCCTCAATTAATGCATAGTAACTAAAATGATTAGTTTTTATACTTAATAATCAGTTATTTTTTACTACATTATTTGAATTATGTTTTTGCCAATTTATTCAGTTTTCACTAGAATATACAACATAGTTTTTATTTTGATTTATAGGAACTTGTATTTCCACATCTTTATTTAAACTCATTCAAACTCAAAGCTTATCAGCTCATACCTTAATTAATTTTTCTATATTTATATTAGAAATATCATTGTTTCATATCTTTGTTCAATCCTTAAGGAAATAAACTTTATTTATTTCTTTTGGTAAAACAAAACCTCAATTCCATACTACTCCAGTACTAGAACTAGTTAGGGAATTAATATATGTTCAAGTTGAAGTTAACATTTTTATATCATTTTCTCATTCTATATTTGATATAGAATCATTACTTCATAATAAAATAGGATCTTCAAGTACTAAGCTTCAATTAATACTAGTATTATTATATTTAGTTAATCTTGTATCAGACTGAATAGATAATTCACTAGAATCTCTTATTACTTCTGGAGATATAAAACTTCATTCTAATATAGTTTCATTATATTGATTATCATAAAGTGTTATTTTGTAATAATATTTTAATTTTGAATTTATATTATTAAGATAAACATTTATTTTATCATCACTAATTCCCATATATCTACTTATTCTCCACTGAGATTCCTCATACATATTATCAGGATCAGTTCAATAATTTATTTTTAAATATGATGCTTCTTTTGTTTTGAAGTTAGTATCATTTATATCAAAAACAAAGTTAATTCTTGAGCTCGAATTATTTATATTTTCAAATTCTCTTCTTAATAATTCTACTTTTGGTCATGCATTGTCTATGTAATCTTGTATTTTAAATACTCATTTTAAATCAGATGATATATCTTGATTGTATAATAAATTCATCAGGCTTGAATAAACAGCTCTATAGTCTATTCATACTCATAACCAGTTGTCTTTCGAGTTTATAAAAGATAAATTTCAATAAATTTTTTCTTTTAATTCATTTTTAACATTTTTATTATTTGATATTATAAACATTCAACCTCATTGTCAGTGATCAGTTCAATTAGATGAATTTATTTTATTAGTTCTTCAAAATTCAGAAAAAATAACTATTGTAACATCTTGTTTATCTTTTACTCTATTATAATAATCATATGTTCTTTGAGCTACTCTTGTTAAGTTATTCTCAATTGTGTTTTTTTGATTTCAATGAGTATCATAACCTCAGTCAGCTCACATTCTAGCTATATTAGATATATTTGAATCAAATATAGATTCTAAAAATGTAAAATTATCTTCCATATTGTATCATGAACCAGCTCTTCATCAATTATTGTACGAATCAATTGCTACATTATTAATTGTAACTGCATTTTTGAAAACATCTCATGAACTAGAAGGGTATTCTCTAGAGTTTAATAAATCACTTATATATTGTTTTTTATAATCTCTGAAATCATTATTGGTATTATCTCTTATGTAAAAATATGCATTACTTCAGATATTTAGATAGTTTCATCATCTAAATATCAAAGGTTTATATCATCATAATACTATTGTTTTAGAATAGTCTTCATTTTTTATAAAGTTTCATACTATTCAATAGTCTTCAATATCATATGTATTGTTTAATGAAGTGATTTTTTGAGATGCAGTATCATGTCATCTAGAATGTTCTGGAGTTCATACTCTATTTATTATTTTTAGATCTCATGAATCAAATAGTTCTTTAAAAGGTGCTAATGCCGAATTTATATAATAATCTTCGTTTAAACTAATTATTTCATTTCAAACTAATGCTCATGATCATCTGTATTCTAAATATGTAGAGTATTCGTCTTTTGGAATAACTCAACTTAGATAATCAAATCCTCAATTGGCTTTAATTATCACTAGTTTAGAATCATTATTTATAAAATTATTATTTTCATTATTTTTGTTTTGTTCTTCTAAATTATATCAACTAGCTAATAAATATTCGGGTTGTATTAACATTAAATGAATTAATCATTTTATATAATAATTCCTATAGTTATTATCGTTAAATTGAAACTCTATATCATTTCAGTCTTTGTCTTTTGATAAAAAGTTTAATAATTTTTCTTTTGTATAATTTTTTAATTTAGATCAATTATATATTTTATTTTCAAGAGTATCAATTAAATTATTAGCTGTATATTCTACAATAGCTCAAGTAGAGCTTATAGTATTTTCTCATAAAAATGAATCTAAATCCATATCGTTTACTATATAACTCGATTCAGATACCCATTGAGTTTGAGTATATGCTGTAAAAAATGCTTCATTTTTATCAAATCAATCTCTACCAAATATACTACTTATTCAATATGGTTCCCATCATAAATTAATTAAGTTATATATTCTTATATTTTCAGCATTTATTCAAAATAATTTGTTAGTTGATATAGTTAAATCTAAAGGATTTTTATATATTATACTATTTAAAGACTTTTCACTATATAATAAATCTAATTTTAATATTTCTTTTAAAGAGTAATATAAATCAAAGTTATTATTTATTATTATATTTGATAATTGCTCTAGTTCTTGTTTTTCTGGATTTTCAGCTATATAAAATCTGTATATTTTATCAGCTAGAAACATACTTATTTCATATTCTCTTTTTGAAAAAATATAATCAACTATATTATCAGCTAATCAATTATTTCAGTTTATAGGATTTTTCAATTCTTGAATATCTATTTCTCAAGTCGATTCATTATAAAATGGGAAACTATCTCATTGTTTTAAATCTCAATCTAAAAAAGTTACTGTAGTGTTAGTATTAGCATTATTATCATATATAATTTCATGAGTATTTTCGTCACTCTTAAATCAAAATAATATTTTTGATATTGCATTCACATCTTCTTCACTATAATTTCTTTTGTCTCAATTATCTTCTGATTCAGTAGGTATATATTCCAGCATTAAGAATAATTGTAATAATTCTCTTCAGTAATTTTCATTTGGGTATTTTGGATTTGATTGATTTAATAGGTCTAAAAATTTAGACAATGAATAATCTCATTGATCCCCATTATTATATAGATTTCTTTTTATAATATCTTTATATGAAGAAAAACTCAAATCATATAACATGTCATGAGTATTTTCTATGTCTATATATGTTATATCTTTTGATGATGAAGTGCTTACAGAAAAAGTATCTTCAATTATATTAAAAAATTTTGATTTAGCTTGATAAGGATCTAGGTATCTTTTTGCAATATAATATTTTTTCATATCATTTCAGTTTGTTATACTGAAATCCTCATCATTTAATATATTATTTAACTGATTATTATAATCATCTCTATTTTGTCATTGTTTTGAAGGAAATAATATATCAATTGCATTTTCTTTACTTCATGCATTGTATAATTGGTTTATTATTTCTTGATCTACATAATATAATGTTTTATTAGCTAAGTGTTCAGCCATTTCTTTATTCCATTCATCAGCACTCACATTTGATATATTTATATTTAATATATTAAATGTGAAAAATATTAATAATAAAAATGATAATATTTTTTTCATGGCATTATTTTTAATAAATTATTATTTTTATTTTATTTAAAAATATAAAATATCAAAAAGAATTAGTCTAATTTGACTAATTCTTTTTGATATTTATTAACTACTCTATTTAATACTTGATCTGTAAGACTATCTGTACTTGTATGATGAAAAATCTTATAAGCATTTTTTATTCACCAGACATTTCAAATAGCTATAAGTCATAAAAAATCATTTATTCAAACTCTATTTCATGCAGAGTTTTTGATTGTTCTGTTATTATTAAATAAATCAATTATGAATAAATCATTTTGTTGTTGTGCCGTTAAATCTCTTGTATCTAAATTATTACTATTATAGAAATCTACTATCCAGTTTGGTACTAATTCATGATGCTCTAAATTATTGTTTGGAATATTTGTTTTTCAGCTATATTCTATATAATATCTTCTTAGTGCAGTCTCTAATGAGCTAAACTTTCCTTGAGCCCTTCAATTATTTCAATTATTTCAAGTCATATATTGAAAATATCATCTAGCTGAACTTCATGAATTATTTGATGCATTTTTTCAAGATGATTCAACTTCAAGTATTATTTTTGTAAACACTTCGAAATTATTTATTATAGCTCTATAATTTGAGTTTATATACTTTTGATCTAATGTTATATTTTGTCATCATATTCTTGTTCATAATAATTCTCTTTGTATCATATCTTTGTATGTATTTTCTGATTCTTCTGTAAATCCATAATTATTTAAAAAATCTAGATAATTAAAGTTATTTTGATTTTCTTCAAATATACTTAATAACTTAGATTTTGAAACAATCCTGGATTCAATTAAGTATTCACAATATACTTTTAATAATTCTTCATTATTATCAATATCTAATCATAGAAGTTTATTAATCTCTACAGTTTTGCTATTATCTCAAGTTATAAATTTTTCCAGCAATTCAATTTTATATATTTTACTACTAGCTTTTTCTAATGATTTTATTGTATTTCATACATTAATGACTTTTATTTTTCATCATGATAAATTTAAAGCAATTTTATAGCTAAAATTTTTCATGGAATTATAATTTTCTACTATTATTTTTTGTATTAATTTTTCTGATAAAGTTTCTCATATTAGAAGTTCTTTTCATCAATTTTTAATTATATTACTAATCTCTTCTTTATTATAATTTGATTCTAATAAATTAATATAATATAAACTAAATAATTCATAAAACTTATCTATTTTATCATTTGATATTACTGATTCCAACTCTCATGAAACATCTATACTTTCTTCTACTAAACTTCTTATATTTTTTCAAAAAAATCTATCTTCTAATAATTCTTTAGATGTATTAATTTTTTCTTTTAAAAAATTAATTTCATTTATAGATAAGCTTTGGGAGTTCATCTCATCTATTAATTTTTTTATTTCATTTTTTGATTTACTACTAATATAATTTTTATTATTTTCAAATTCATCTACAGTATTATTAAATTTTATATGGTAGTCTATTTGTTTATTTATGTATTCTTTTTCATAATCCTCGAGTAATCAATCATTTTTTAGGTTAAGTAATTTTTCTTCTAAAAAAAGTTTTGATTTATCATTTATTTCTCACAAAAAAACAGCATCACTAATTTTTTCTTCAGGATGCAGTTCTTCTTCAAAATATTTTTTTATAAATTCCATATAATATATATTTAATTACATTTTATATATTATATCATATTTAATATTTTATAGTCAATTATTAATTAAATTACTATTTAATGCTCACATATAAGCCATTCATATTGCATCAGCAGCATCATCAGGCTTAGGTATTTTTTCCATTCAGAATAATATTTTTATGGCATTTTGTAATTGTAGTTTATTTGCTTTTCAGTTTCATGTTATAGCTTTTTTAACTTGAAGAGGGGTGTATTCAATTATTTTTACATTATTTTTTATTGATTCATATATAATTACTCATCTAGCTTGAGATACATCAATTGCTGTTTTAATATTTGATTGAAAATAAATCTTTTCTATAACTATTAAATCAGGTTTATTAGTTTTTATTATATGTACTATATCATTTCATATTTCTAATAATTTATCCTCAATTGGTATTTTAGGTGTTGTTTTAAAAATTCAATAATCTAAAAGTTTAATATTTCATCAATTTTTCTCAATTATCGCAAATCATACAGTTGTTGTTCACGGGTCAATTCATAGTATAATCATATTTTATAAATAATTTTAATAAAAAGTAAAGTATTTTTTGACAATATTGTAAATATATGGAATAATATATATGTATTCTTAAATCACTTTCACAAAATAATATTAATTATATAAGATTTAAGATATGCAAAACAAAAAATTTAAATTAGATGAAGGGGTATTAGATAAAATATCTTCATCAAATGTTATGACTGATTCTGAAAAAATAAGTTTTATGAAGTATTTATGATATATGACTTCATCTGAAAAAGAAGAATTAGTTCAAATTATATAAAAATAGGGAAGGGTTGCAGCTTCACTATTTTTATTTTTGTAAAAAAATTGATTCTACTTTTCATGTATTATCAGAATATATAATAATTTCCCATCTTTTTCATATTGGTGTATTAGTTCATTCAGCAGATATTACGTATTCTATATTATCTATAGTATTTATTACTTCATTATTTAAAATATTACATTCTTCATAATTAGTTCAAAAATCAAAATAATGTTTTACTCATAAACTAGGTTCAATATTTTTTATACAATTTTCAATGCTTGGAATTAACATCGTTGTATTTAAATATATATTTGAATTATTAATAATTTTATTATTTTCAGATATTAATTTATATACTCAAAATACAGAAATTGTTAATATAGAAGTAGCTACTATTATTTCTAATATTGTAAATCATTTTTTATTATTAATCATTTTTTATTATTAATTGATTATTTTGATTTAATTATATATATATGTTATTATAAGTTAAATTTATTTTTAATTTTTTATTAATGTTATTAAGCGATATACTAAAAGTTGCATTAGAAAGAGATGCTTCTGATATAATAATTAGTTCTTGATCTAAACCATCATTAAAAATATATTGAGATATAGTTTATTTAGATGAATATGAAGAATTTTCTCATAATACTTTATCTTGAGAACTTTTTTCTATAATGAATGAAAAACAGAGAAGTATGCTTAGGGATAATTTAGAATTAGATTTTTCTATTGATTTAAAATGATATACAAGATTTAGGGTAAATGTTTTTTATACTAGAAATTGAGTTGGTGTAGTTTTTAGACCTATAAAAAAAGAACTTCCAAGCTTTGATGACTTAATGCTTCCAAAACAATTAGTTAAATTTGTAAAAAAGAAAAATTGACTAATTCTTGTTACTGGTTCTGTATGATCATGAAAATCTACTACAATGTCAACAATGCTAGAAATTATAAATAATAATATGTCAAAGCATATCGTTACTGTAGAAGATCCTATAGAATATATATTTAATAGTAATAAATCATTAATTGAGCAAAGGGAAGTAGGACTTAATACAAAAAGCTTTGAAAATGGTTTAAAATACGCGTTAAGACAAGCTAGTGATGTTATAATGATTTGAGAAATGAGAGATTTAGAAACTTTTAGATTAGCACTTAGGGCTGCTGAAACATGAAATCTTGTAATTGCTACATTGCATACATCTTGAGCAGCTAGAACTATAGCAAGAATTATAGATATGTTTCCATGAGATGAAAAAGATCATATAAGATCTCAACTTGCAGATTCATTAATATGAATAATATGGCAAGATCTTGTTAAAACAAAAAAATGAAAATCAAGAGTGTTAGCATCAGAATTATTAGTTAACAATACTAGTATAAAAAATATGATTAGAAAATGAGCTTTACATCAAATTGATTGAGCTATTGAAACAGGTAAGGCAGACTGAATGTATACAATGGAATCAAATTTAGAAGAACTTAGAGAGAAATGATTAATTGATTAAAAAACATAAAAAAACAATTTCATTAAATGAAATTGTTTTTTTATTTGTTATCTATAAATAGAGTATTAAATATATTAATATAAGATAGTTAACATAATGTAACTTATGTGTATTAATATAATGTATTTTTGAAGAAGTGATTTCATTTATTATTTTTTATTAATTTTTATTATTATTTGTTATTTAATAATATTTATTTTTATTTATATAGCTTTGATTAATTTGTATTTATATATTTATTCAGCTTAATTATTAATAAACTATTATTAGATAAAAAAATAATGGCTATATATAGCCATTATTTAAGTAAAACTTAAAATTTTGCGTTTTAAGCTCTTTTTTATTAATTTATGATTAATTAATCATAAATTAATAAATTAATTATATTTATTTTCCAGTTTTCTTATGTTATTTATAAAGTCTTTTCATTTTTCTTCATATCAACTCCATAATGAATAACTTGGTGCTGCACATGATAATAAACATATTTTTCCAGGTTTAGAATTGTTGTATACAAATTTTATAGCTGACTCCATTTTGTCTGTGTATAAAAAATTTATATCTTTATTTTTTATATTAAATTTAAAAATATCTCATAGTTTATATTTTCATTTTAAATTAAATATATCTAATCATGTATCTGGAAATAATATTATATTAGATATATTGTTATCTATAATTTTATTTATTAATAAATTATATGAGTCTCTAGTAAATCAGTAATCTCATCATCATAATAATATTGAACTTATTTCTCATTCAAATGTATTGATAGCTTCTATTGTACTTTCTGGTGTTGTTGATATACCATCGTCAATAAAAGTTATTCAGTTATATGTTCATATATCTTCAAGTCTATGAGATAGTCATTTGAATTTTGGTAATATGTAATTCAGAGATTCTTCTATATTTATTTTTTTATAATTATTATTAATAATATCCATAACTCATATAACTCAAGATATATTTTTTTTATTATGTTCTCATTTTAATCATATATTTCATTTATAATATATATTATCTCAGATAAGAAAATTATTTCATTCAAATTTATAATATCAATGTGTTCAAAAAAATTGAACATTAGATTTATTTTCTCATAAATTAGGGAAGTCTGAACCTATTAATTTGTATCTACTATTTTTTAATATATTTGTTTTTGCTTTTATATATGTGTTGTAATCATTATTATGCCAATCCAAATGACATTTGTATATATTCCCTAAAATCGATATTTCACATTCTGGCTCAAGGTTTTCTAGCATATAGCTTGAAAGTTCATAAATTATGAAGTCATAATTATCTTTATGATTTATAATATCTATTTCTTCTAGTACTGGTGTTCAAATATTTCATACGAGTTTTATTTTTAATCATGAATTCGATAATAATTTTTCTAATAAGCTAACAGTAGTTGATTTTCATTTTGTGGCTGTAACTCATATTATCTTATAATCCCCTTTGTTGTCAAAAAATATACTAGTTTGAGTGATTATTTTATCATAATAATTTATCAACTCTTTTTTATATGGAGATATTCATGGTGATTTTATTATTACATCATAAACATCTAAGTTTTCTAGATAATCATCTCAATATATTGTTTTTACAGTATCAATCCCCTCTATATTGTTTTTATCTAATATCGTTATATTCTCTTTTTTTATTCAAATTTTTAAAAGGAAGTTTAAATTAGACTTCCCTTCTTTTCAAAATCAAAGTATAGCTATATTTTTAGCTTTTTTTATTTGTTCAATTTTCATTTTTGATTTTTTTTGTAATAAATATATCAAATTATAGTTACAAATACTATGCTTCAAATTAATAGTTCTTTAGTATATTTTTCAATTAATTCTTGATTTTCCGCTGCAATATATCATATTACCATTAGTATTAGATTCCATAATCATGCTCATAAACCTGTATATATAAAAAATTTGGTAAAATTCATTTTAAAGACTCAAGCGGGTAGACTTATTAATTGTCTAACCACTGTTATAAATCTAGCTAAGAATGTAGTTATTGATCAGTGTTTTTCAAAGTATTTTTCACTTTTTTCATAATGATGTTCTTTGATTAAAAAATATTTACCATATTTATGTATCATTAATTTAATTGTTTTTCATCATAAATAATATCATAATAAGTAATTTATTGTAGCTCAAACTAATGCTCATGTAGTTCATGCTATTAATGCTATGAAAAAATTTAATTTTCATGTGCTAGCTAAAAATCATGCAGGTATCATAGCTACCTCACTTGGGAAAGGAAAAAAACTAGATTCTAAGACCATCATTATAAATATATCAAAGTAACCTATATTTCATAAAAAATTTTTTATTATTTCAATTATATCGTGCATTTTTATATTTTATTAATTAATAATTCTCTTATTATTATTGTTAAACTTTTATCTTTTGTCTTTATAGATCTTGTTAATATATGTTTATTTTTATTAAATCATGTTATATCTATATTAATTCAATTATTTTTACAGAAATCTAAAAAGTTTTGATATTCTTCATTTGATAGATTTAATGTATCATCTTCTATATAATGTTCAGCTTTTTTAAAAGCATCTCATTTTTCAATTAATAATAATTTAATTTTTTCTCTTACTTCTTCAGTTTCTTTCATAAATAGATCTTCATTTTCATTTCAGTTTTCATTATTTTCTTTTTTTTCTATTCATAAGAATGATTTTATGTTTTTAAACATATGTATTTAATTATCTAATATTTGAAGGTTATTTTATATAAAAAAAAATAAAAAGCTAATTTTTATAGCTTTTTATTTTTGAAAGTACATATCAAATTCCTCTTTTGTTATTTCTTCTTTTTCTAATAAATCTCTTGTTATTTTTTCATGTAATTCTTTATTTTCATTTATTATTTTTATAGCAACATTATATGCGTCAGATAATACTTCTTTAACTTTGTTGTCTATCTTTTTTATAGTTTCATCTGATACATAAGGTCTTTGAGCTTGTCATGAATATGAATCTAAATCTCATTCGAAATTTTCTGCTCATATTTCTTCATACATTCAGTATCTAGTAACCATCTGTCTTGCTATTTTTGTAGCTCTTTCTATATCATTACTAGCTCAAGTTGTTATTTTATCTTTTCAGTAAAAAATTTCTTCTGCAGCTCTTCATCAATAAAGTGTTGCAAGTTCATCTAAGTATTTTTCTTTTGAAACTAATAAAGCATCTCTTTCTGGTAAAAACCAAGTTACTCATAATGCACCTCATCTAGATATAATTGATACTTTGTGAACTGGATCAGTGTTTGGTAATAATTTACCTACTATAGCATGTCAAACCTCATGATATGCAGTTAATTCCTTTTCATGAGAATTCATTACTTGTGATTTTTTTCTAAGTCACATTACAAGTCTTTCAAATGCTTCGTTAACCCTTTTATCACTAATTGTTTTTTCATCATTTCTTGCTGAAATTATAGCAGCTTCATTTATTAGATTTCATAAGTCAGCTCATGAAAATCATACTGTTTTACTAGCAAGTGACTTAAAATCTATATTTTCTTCTGTTTTTCTAGTACTTGCATGTATTTTTAATATTTCTTCCCTGTCAGATAGATTAGGTAAATTAACTGTTATTTTTCTATCAAATCTACCAGGTCTTAAAAGAGCTTTATCAAGTACATCTGATCTATTTGTTGCTCACATTACTATAACATTAGTATCATTATCAAATCAATCCATTTCAGTTAATATTTGATTTAGAGTTTGTTCTCTTTCATCATGTCATCATCATGTACCAGGTCATCTTTTTTTACCTATAGCATCAATTTCATCTATAAATATTATTGCTGGAGCAATTTTTTTAGCATTTGTGAATAAGTCTCTAACTCTAGATGCTCATACTCATACAAACATTTCAACAAACTCAGAACCAGATATACTTAAAAAAGGAACATCAGATTCTCATGCTACAGCTCTTGCTAGCATAGTTTTACCAGTACCAGGAGGTCCAACTAGTAATGTACCTCTAGGTATTTTAGCTCAAATATCTTTAAACTTTTTAGGGTTTTTTAGAAATTGTACTATCTCTTTTAGTTCTTCTTTTTCTTCTTCTGCTCATGCTACATCTTTAAATAAGACTCTATTTTTTTTGTTGTCATATAATTTTGCTCTTGATCTACCAAAGCTCATTGCATTGTTAGTCATTCATCACATTTTTGATAAAAATATCAATCATATTCATAAAAATAATAAAAAGATTAATATTGTTGGTAGTATTCATGACCAGAATTCTCTACTAGTATTGTCTTTAATTGAAACTTTAGTATTTATTTCTTGATTTTTCAATCATAAATCATTTAAAGAATCATTAGTAGGTAATATTACTATATCTCTTTTTATTTTTTCAATTCAGTTTTCTATTATAGTTTGTCATGATTGAGTTGCTATTGCTTTATTTCAATCTATTAATATTTCTGTATAAAGTCATTCATTATAATTTTTTTCTAATTGGTTTAATGCTATATTTTCATCTTTATATCTTACATTTTGGTTTACTGTTTCTAATACAACTGACAGTATTAATACTATTAATATTAATATTGCAAATGGTTTAAAATTATTTTTTTTCTTAATTCATATGTTTTTAAAATCCGGTTTTTTATTCTTTTTATTTTGACTCATTTCTTTTAATAATAAATTAAATCTAAGTGAGAATTATTCTAATTAAAAACCTGTTTTTTGCAAAAGAAAAAGATTTATTTTTGAAAAAAAATATTTTTCTTTTATATTAGTATTAATATATATATTAAATATTTTTTTATGAAACAATATTTGGATTTATTAAAAGAAATTAGAGATAATGGTATTTGAAAAGATGATAGAACAGGTACATGAGTTAGATGAATATTTGGTATGCAAGCTAAATATAATTTAGATGATTGATTCCCTCTTGTTACTACTAAGAAAACTTTCTTAAGAATAATAATTGTAGAATTAATATGGTTAATAAGATGAGATACTAATATAAAATATTTAGTTGATAGAAATTGTCATATATGGGATGAGTGGCCTTTTCAGAATTATTTGGATTCAAATGGTTTAAATGATGACTTCCCTATTTATAGTGATAAACGGTATACTGAAAAGGCTAATTTTGCAGATAAAATAAAAAACTTAGATGAAAATGATTCATTTGTTAAAAAGTGGTGAGAATTATAACCAGTTTATTGACATCAATGGAGGAATTTTAATAGCCAATGAGTTGATCAACTTAAGAATGCTATTGAACAAATAAAAAATAATCCTACAAATAGAAGAATTATTGTTTCAGCATGGAATCCTGTTCAATTAGACGATATGTTATTACCTCCTTGTCATGCTTTTTTTCAATTTAATGTTGATACAACAAATAATAAATTAAATTTACAATTATATCAAAGAAGTGCTGATATGTTTTTATGAGTTCCTTTTAATATAGCTAGTTATTCAACTTTATTGTTACTTGTTGCTAAAATAACTTGATTAAAACCATGAGTTTTTACTCATACATTATGAGATGCTCATATATATAATAATCATATTGATCAGGTTAATGAACAACTATCAAATAAACCTTATCCATTACCAGAATTAAAAATATTGAAAGATATAAAAACTCTTGAAGATATTGAAAAATTAGAATGGGAGGATTTTGAACTTGTTTGATATAAAAGTCATTGAATTATAAAAGCTCCTGTTGCTGTTTAGTTAATAAAATAATATAATATGAATAATATAAAATTTAATTTAATATTAGCAGTTGATGAAAAAAATTGAATTTGAGTTAGTTGAGATTTGGCTTGGAATTTACCAAGTGATTTAAAATATTTCAAAAATATAACTACAAAAACTACAGATTTAGCAAAACATAATGCTGTTATAATGTGAAAAAATACATGGAATTCTATTCCTAGTAAATTTAAACCATTAAATGATAGAGTTAATTGTGTACTTAGTCATGATTTAAAAAATAGTGATATATGATCAAAAATCGATGATTTCGTTCTTTATTTTAGTAGTTTTGAACATTGTATAAGTGAATTAGAATCAAAGGATAATATTGAAAATATATTTGTTATAGGTTGAGCTATGCTTTATAATTATGTTTTAGATAATGAGTTATTAGATAAAATATATATTACTAGAGTAAAATGAGATTTTAACTGTGATGTTTTCTTTGACGGAATACCTAATAATTTTGTTTTAGAAAGTTATACTGATTATGAAGAAGAAAATTGAATTGAGTATAGTTTTCAAGTTTATAAAAAGATAGATTAATTATAATCTATCTTTTTTATTTTTTTTAATGCTATTTTATATTCAAATTTTGCTAATCATGTCCTGTAATTAACAATGCTTGAATCTATAACCATATCTCATATTTCATAGTTTTCTCATGTCTTCTTAAAGTGTAAATACTTATAATTAAAAGAATTATTTTTTAGATTTTGTATTCAATAATTATAAACATTTGAATTTAATATATTTATTTTATTTATAATTTGATTTATTGTTTTTATTTCTTCATGCATTTGGTAATTATTGTATAAAGCACCTAATCTATAATAGTATTCATAGTTATTTTCTTTTTTAATGGTATTAAAAATAAGTAAATTTTTTGCAATTTTATTAGCTGATAATAGTTTATAGTATTTGTTAAAATTCTCTATTAACTTTTTGTTTTTTTCATTTATTTTAGATTTATTTAATTTTTTTTCTTTTAATAAACTTATTAATTCTAAGTATATATCCTTGTCTATTAACCTATTATATATTTCAGCTTGTCTTTTTGATATAAAATAATTTTCTAAATATTCATCATTACTACTACTATCTATATTTATTTCTATGTTATTGTTTATATCCTCTTCTATATCATTTAAATAACTTTCTGCAATTTTTTTATATCTTGAATTTTTAGCTTGAATTAAAATTCTATACTTATTTATAATTTCTTTTAATTTATTTTTATTTTTTTTGTTTATAGTTATTTCTGCTAATAGATTTTTTATAATTTGTATCATTTTTTTATTATTCTTTATTAATATAAATTATTTTAACATAAATTATTCATATTTAAAAAAAAATAGAGATTTTTATATCTCTATTTTTTTATACATTATACATGATTTATATTCAAAGTTATTGTGATTTATTTCTTTTAATATTTTATTGATATTATCATCATAACTTCATGGTTGAAACCATAAAAATTTATTTTTTATAATATCTGTGTTTTCTTTTATTATTTTTGCTGTAATTTCACTATTAACAATAAAACATATAATTCAGTAATCTTCTCTTATTGATTTTAAATCTTTATATGTTTTAATCCCTTCTATTGATTCATATTTTGGATTTATAGGTATGATTTTATATCATTTATTAATTAGATCTAATAATACTTTGTTTCAAAAACTTTCTTTTTTATTACTAGCTCATATTATTGTTATTGTATTATTTATTTGCTTCATTATTTTTTAATAAATATTCATAAACTACAGATGAATAAGGAGATAATATATTTTCTATTGCTTCTAATATATAATCTCAATGTATTTCTATATCTCAATCCGGATCACTATTTATATAATCAAATCAATCTTCTATTCATCTAGATTTATAGTACATTTCTTCCCATATCTTAATTGTTTCTTCTGTATAAGGTTTATTTGAATTTACTCTAGATTTATATCTATCTATTCATTTATCAATTATATTATCTATTATTCTAATTATTTCTTCTCAAAAATCTTGTATATCTTGTTCTATGTTTATATCAGATGATTTTCTTTCTATAAAGTCATCAATATTTATTAGTGATGAATTATTGTTTTTTGTATTTTCTTTTTTTGATCTTTTTGAAATATCTTCTTCACTAGGAAATTTTCATCTTCATATTACATCTCACATAAATTTAAATTACATAATAATCTTTACAAAATAATTATATATTTTTTAATATATAAATCAAAAAATTATTTTAATTCATTTTTCCAGAATTCTAAATCATTTATTTTTTCCCATGATTCTTTTAATTCATTCAAGAAATAGTTATATTCATCTTCGTTATAATCAACATTTACATATTTATATTCACCTTTTTTTCATTCAACAAAATCTAATCAAAGTTCTATTAAATTGTATTTCTTATTTAATTCTGATGTATTATCAAACATTAATTTATAGAATAGTAATTGTCTTAAGTAATTTCATCAGCTTTCTTTTTTGTTTCAATATCTATCTATTCATTTGATAACTCATATTGTTTTTATAGAACCTGTTTTGTAATCTATAAGTGCTATGTTGTTGTCATTTATTAATTCTATTTTATCTACTTTTCAAGTTAAAGGAATTCAATTAAATATAACATTTTTAGATCTAAAATTATACTCATTTTCTAATGTAGATCTTTTATTGTTTAATATTATTTCATAATATCAATTTAATCAATTTATTCATCTTTCTAACAGTCTTTCATATTCATCTTTTGATAAATCATATTTATTTACTTCTTCTTTAAATAAATTTATAATTTCATCTTTACTTAAGATATTATTTTTTTCTTTTGATATATAAGTATTTTCTAATATTTTATGATAAACACTTCAAAATACTAAATTTTCATTTGATAAAAAAGGATATCTAAAAATAACTTCTCTTAAAAAAGTTTTAGGGCTTTCTAAAAACTTATTTAGATCTGTTGGAGATAATTTATAATCTTCTAAGAATTTTGCTATAAAATTAATCTCATCTTCATTTGTTTTTACTAATTCATTATTATTAGTCATTGATGATATTAATATCTTTTTTAACTCATCCTCATTTATATCTAAATCCATTTCATTAGCTTCTAAATCTATTGATTCCATAAAGCTAGATTTTATTAAAATTTTGTTTTCCTTTGTTCAAGCTACTGTAAAGGTTAATGATTTTTTAGCTCTTGTTATTGCAACAAAAAATAGTCTTCTTTCTTCTTCTAATGAAATCTCTTTTTCTAGATTTTTGTATTCTTTTTCATCAAGATTTGAATATTGAAGGCCATCTCAACTTATTCAAATAGGAAGTTTTAATTTATCTGGCAAAGCCTTTCTATTCCAATTTCATTCATAAACTTCTGGTATAAATACATGATCATATTCAAGTCATTTTGAAGCGTGAGCAGTTAATATTTCTATATTTGAATTAATAGATTTTATGCTTTCCCTGGCTATTGATACATTAAACTTTTTATATAAATCAAATTTATTAGAAATATTTGAAAGACTTATCTCTTTATTGTTTTCAATATATCATTTTATTTTATTTACTAGTGTAAAAATATCTTGTAAGTCATCAAAACTACCATTTTTTTCAACATGACTTAATATTTCTAATTTTTCTAATATATCTCTTATTAATTTAGTAGATCATCAATTTCATAGGCTTGAATTTAAATCTATTACTAGATCTTTAAATCTAACTATCTTTTCTAAATCCTTTAATTCTGCATATTCATCATTTTCTATATCTTTTATTATATCCCATAGTCATAGTTTATATTTGTTTCTACTATAATTTTTTTGATATAAGCTTCTAGACATGTAAATAGCATCTATATTTTCTATATCAATTAAGTCACTTCTTATTAAATCAAGTAATATATTATCATCAAAATATGGATTATTTACAAATTTTATAAAATTAAGTAAAAAATTGCAATAATGATTATTTAAAATATTAGATGAGTTTTTTGAATTTACTTTCAGTCATTTTTGTTTTAAAAACAATGACCATTCTTCAACTTGTCTATTTGTTTTTACTATTATGGCAAATGTTTCTTCATCTAAGTTTTTCTTTTTTATTTCCCTATATACAAATTCTTTCTCTTTTAGATCATTTTCAAGAATATAAAGATTATTTTCTTTGTATTCTCTGTATTTTCATTCAGCAGTTAGATTTTTATTTATTCATTCAATTTTATTCGATATTCTTTGTGAATTATTTTCTATTAATTCTTGAGATATATCTAATATATCCTGACTAGATCTATAATTTTTATCTAATACTATATGTTTTGTATTAGGATACCTATTAGTGAAATCAAGCATATTTTCTATATTTGCTCATTGAAAACGATATATAGATTGATCATCATCTCAAACAACCATTATATTTTGCTCTTCTGGAAAATAATCAAGCATTAAATTTATTATTTGATTTTGAGAGTTATTTGTATCTTGAAATTCATCAATCATCATGAATTGAAATTTTTCAGCATAATAAGCTAATATTTCTTCATCATTTTTGAATTTTTCTGTTACAAAATTAATCATGTCAGCAAAATCATAAAATCATTTTTCTTTTATTATTTTTGAATAATCCTTATATATAAGATTTAATTCTTTTAATTTATTTATATGTTTATCATATCAATCTTTGTCTTTTTTTCTTCTTTTTTCTAAATCTCTTATTCTTTTGTTGTTTTCCAAATCTAGCAATCTTTCATTATATTCATTTTCTTGTTTTTTTATTATTATATCAAATCATTTTGGAGATATTCATTCTGTTTTCAGTTTTCATATTCTATCTTTTATATCTCTTAAAAAAGCATATTTATCCATACTATTGAATAAATCTTTTATTTCTCATGATTCAATTTTTTTATCTAATATTTCACTTAGTATTTCATAAGATTCAATATCATCAATTGTTTGTTTTGCTCTTTGTTCTAAAAATTTTTCTGGAAAATCTGAAATTACCTCTGATGCAAATGCATGAAAAGTAGAAACTTTTACTTTGTATCAATCTTGTCATAGAAATTTAACTAATCTTTTTCTGATAGCTATAACTCATGCTTCTGTAAATGTTGTTATTAGTATATTACTAGCATCAGCTCATGATTTATCTATAATATTAGCTGTTCTAAGTGCAATAATTTGTGTTTTACCTGTACCTGGTCATGCTACAACCATAAGTGGTCAATAAATATTATCAACTGCATCTTTTTGTGCTTCATTTAATTTTTTATACTCTTGCTCAAATATATTTTTATTCATAAAAAAATAGACTAAAATTTAATTTAGTCTATTTTACTTATTATTCGCATAAGTCAAAAGATTATATACTTTTTATATACTTATCTATAGGTGACTTGATTTACCAATATATATTGTTTTGTTCAATTATCTATCCATTCAAGTATTATTTCATTACTTAAATTATAATTTTTTTCTTTTAATAATGTATTTATACTATTATCTTCTAGTATAGTATAATTAAGAGATTGAACTTCTTTTATTTGATTATCAAAATAAATCTTATAATCTTCAAATTTATAATATTTATATATTTTTAATATGTCATTTACTTCAATTATTTTTTCAGTATCTATGTTATTCTCTTTTTTGAAAATTATTGGTTTTAATAAATTGTAATTATCATTCCTATATTTATCAATTAAATTTGTTAAGTTTTCATTAATTAATTTTTTTCTATATTCAATTGATGTATTTTTTAAATTTTCAGGGGTGTCTCAAAAGTTATATCTATTAGTATAAAATAAATCTTTTGGAAGTTTAAAATATTCATATTCATCAAATTTTTTAGTTTGAGTGTTTCATATTGGATCATCAAAAGTTATATCATAATAATATTCATCTATTTTTACCCAAGCATGACCTATGTTGGGAAAATCATTAGCGTCTATAACATCTCATTTTATAATACTACTATTTATTCAGTTATATGATAACATTAAACTAAATAACTCAACATATCATTCACAAACTCAATTTTTTCTATTAAATGTTTCTACTCAAGAATATATTTCATAATCATCTAAGTTAAAATTATTTGAATATTCTATATTTTCAAGAATATATAAATATATATTTTTTATAATTTCTTCATTATTAGTCTGATTTTCATTTATATCAATAGATATTTTTTTTATTAGACTTAAATCATTATCTATATCTTTTCTTAAGTGTCTATTTGATTTTTTTAAAAAATTTATAGTTTCTAATTTATTTGGTATTCAATATATTGTATCATCTGTAACTATTTTGAATTTAGAAAACTCGTTAACGAAAGCTATTCAATTATCTCAATAAATAATTAAATCTGTTTCAGGATTTATTCAGTTTTTTATAAGATCATTGTAAGTTATCTTATCATTGTTGTTAAAATAATAAGACTTTTTATAATCATAACTATACCATACTCAATTTTCTAGGTTTAAAATATCTTTATTATAAGATTTATTTTTAAAATTTTTAAATAATTCATTAGAATTTATTTCTTCTTGTCAGTTTCTTTGTATATTTGTAAATTCAATTTCAAATATTTTTTGGTTATTTAACTTTTCTAAATCATTTAACTTTTTATATGAACTATTAGATAATTTTTTGTTTTTTTGTAAATTATTTATTGCTAAATCTAACTTTATTAAAAAGCTTAATCATTTATCATTTGTATATTTTTTTTCAACTTTACTGTAAAAAGCATTATAAAGTTTAGATATATTATTATCTATATCTGAATATGATGCCATTATGTTTACTGGCATCATTATTAATAATAATCATATAATATATTTCATTTTTTTATTATTTATTTTTTAAGAGCTTCATTTAATTGATTATCTTCTCAATTGTTTAGCATTTCAATATCTAGTTCTATTGATTTATCAGCTTCAATTCATTTTCAATCAATTCATGTTTCACTTCATCAAGTATACCAATTAGCTATAGTATATTTAAAACTAGATCAGTCACTGTATTCTTTTATTGTTTGTACTGATCATTTTCAATAAGTTTTTTCCCCTATTGTATAAACATTAAAATAATCTTTAAGGGTTCAAATCATTATTTCAGATGCTGATGCAGTTCATGAATTTTGAAGTATTATTATTTCATATTTACTTAAATCTACTATATTATCTCAACTAGCATAATAATTTTGTTTGAATTTATCATATTTTACTACTGCTACTTTTTCTCAATCATCAATTACATATCATAGCATTTTAACAACTTGATCAAGATATCATCATCAATTATTTCTTAAATCTATTATTATTTTTTTAATATTATTATCTTTTTTTAGTTCAAGAAGAGATTCTTCAAAATCATTAGATATATGGCTGCCAAATGATTTTATTTTTATATAGAAAGTTGAAGAATTTAATTTTTTATATTCTAGATTTTTTATTACTATTTTGTCTCTTATTACATCAATTTTTATTTCTTCTCATTTTCTTAATATAGTAAGAGAAACTTTAGTTCATTTTTTTCATTTTATCCAGCTTGTTACTTCTTCTAGAGAATTTTCTTCAGTTACTTCTTTTTCATTTACTTTTGTTACTATATCTCATCATTTTATACCTGATTTTTCTGCTGGACCACCTGGAACAGGAGATGTTATTTTTACTTCTCAGGGTTTAGTCATTTCTACATATGCTCAAATTCATTCATATTCTCATTCTAGGTTTTCAGCAAAACTTTTATTTTCTACAGGTGGGAAATAAACTGTATGTTGATCTCATACTCAATTAGCTAATCATTCTATAGCTGAATATATTAGATCATCATTATTTATTTCATCTTTTTTATAATGTTCATTTGTTATTGTTGAATAAACATCATCAAATATTTGTTTTTTATTTCATAAAGCATTAAAATTTTTATACTCAAGATATGCTTTTTCTTCTTCTTCTAAATATCTAAATGTATTTTTAATAAATACTAAATCTTCTTCTGTTGTATTCTTTTTTATTAGAGTTGATTTATTTAAATTCATATCTATATCTAAAATATCTCTAGATAAGTAGTAAAAAGCATATGAATTTATATCTTTTTCAGGATATATATTAGTTTTAGTATTATCTAATTTATCATGATAAACTAATTTTTTAAGAGAATCTTCAAGTTCTGATCACTTTTCAATTCATTCAAAATTTAAATCTATATATTTATATGATTTTGGTGTTGCGTTAAAAAAGTCAGCGAAGAATATAAAAACATCTCATCTAGATACTTCTTTTTTAATTTGATTTTCAATTTTTATTGTGTCATTTTCACTATACTCTATTTCCAAAGCATTAGTATAATTTATATTTATAGATAGTAATATAAATACCATTATACTTAAAAATTTCCTCATTTGTTTTTTGTTTTATAAATTAAATACATCCTAATACTACTTATATTTTTATTTTTTTTAAAAACATTATGTAAATATGACTTGTCTATTTGTTATTTTATTTTGAAGTTAATAACTCTAAACCTCAAAATGGATAAATTGCTCAAAAAAACACAAAACCTAATCATATTAGTACTAATACAAAATAAGTTCAACCTCTTCATATATATTGTTCTGCCCATACAAAGTTTCATGTCCATGAATGTACTAGTTTTCTATATTTCAATATAGATAATCAAAATATTATAAAAATTATTCCATAAAATATTTTAAAAAAGAATTCCATTTTATTTATTTAAGTATTAAATAGTTTTTCTCCAGTTATTACCAATTCATATATCTGTTTTTAATTTTATATCTTCGTTAGTTATTATATTTTCCATTATATTCATAACATCATTTTTAATAATATCCTCTTCTCATGGATATGTATCAAAAACTAATTCATCGTGAACCTGCATTATCATTTTTGTTTTCAGATTTTTTTCTTTTAAGTAATTCGATACTTTTATCATGGCTATTTTAATAATATCTGCACTTGTTCACTGAATAGGCATATTTATAGCCTCTCTTTCAGCTCATGATTTTATCATTTTATTAGAATCATTTATTCATGCTATATATCTTTTTCTGCCAAAAATCGTTTCTACATATCATGTTTCCTCACATTTTTTAATTGTATTGTCTAGAAAACTTCTCACTTTTGGATACGATTCAAAAAATTTATCTATATATTCTTTAGATTCTTTTAGAGATTTCCCTATCATTTTTGATAATCAAAATCAACTAATTCAGTATATTACTCAAAAGTTAACTGCTTTTGCTATTTTTCTTTCGTTGGATGTTATTGTTTTTCAAGGAAAAATAAACTCTGCTGTTTTATGATGAATATCTTCATTATTTTTAAATGAATTTAAAAGATTTTCGTCTTTTGATAATATAGCTAATATTCTAACTTCTACTTGAGAATAATCTATTGCTATTATTTTTCATCATTCAAATCTAGATATAAAAGCAGATCTTATTTCTCATGCTATTCAATGAGATGATGGTATATTTTGAAGATTTGGATTTGTACTAGATAATCTACCTGTTGTTGTTACTGTTTGGTTATAACTAGTATGTAATAGTCAATTTGAATCTAATAATTTTGATAATCATTCTATATAAGTAGATAAAAGTTTTGAATAATGTCTGTAATCAACAATCATTTGAGCTATTTCAAATTCATGCGATAATTCTCATAAAACTTCTGCATTAACACTATATCAAGTTTTAGTTTTTTTTCCTTTCGGTAGAGCTAACTTATTGAATAAAATTTCTCATACTTGTTTTGGAGAATTAATATTAAATTCTTCATCAGATATTATAAAGATTTCTTCTTCTAATCTTTTAATTTCTTTTTTTAGTAATTCTCAAATATCAAATAATTTATTTTTATCTACCTTTACTCAGTCAATTTCCATATTAACTAAAACCTCCATTAGAGGTAGTTCTATTTCATTTATTATTTTTTCATTATTTAAATTTAATTCTAGGTGTTTTTTATATATTTTGTTTGTTATTATAACGTCTTCTCATGAATATTTAGATGCTGTAATTAAATCTACATCTTTAAAATTGTTTTTTCATTTATTTGTTATATCATTATACGATATCATTTCATAATTTAAATCATTTTGAGCTAATTTATCAAGAGATAGGTTTCTATTTCAAGGTTTCTTAATATATTCTCAAATTAAAGTATCATAAAACTTAGCCATTTTAATTTTATTATTTTATATTACGCTTCATTATATAAAAAAATAAAAAAAAGACTAAATAAAATTTAGTCTTTTTTTATTATGAAATAACTTCGTCAATAACTCTAGTATAGTTAAATACGTCTTGTCCTTTGAAAAATCTATTTAATTCTTTTTCAGCAGTTTCAGCAGAATCAGAAGCATGAATTATGTTAGCATCTATTGTTAAACCAAAATCACCTCTTATAGATCCAGGTAGAGCTTCAGCTGGATTAGTAGCACCAGTTAAGTTTCTAACTGTAGCAATAGCATTAGCACCAGTAGCAGCAATAGCAACTACAGGAGTTCTTTGCATATATTTAACGATATTTGGAAAAAATGGTTTATCAGCTAAGAAATCATAGTGTTCATTAACTATAGCATCATCTAATTGCATCATTTTTAAACCTGAGATTTTTAAACCTTTGTTTTCTAATCTAGAAATAACTTCACCGATTAAACCTCTTTCAACTGTATCTGGTTTTAATAATATTAATGTAGTTTCCATAATATTTTTTATTTTATAATATAAATACGCGCGTATTATATCTAAAAAAAAATATTTGCAAGTAAAAAGACCTACAATTTAAGTAGGACTTTATTTAAGAAACATATCAATATCATTTACCATTTCTTTGTATATCTTGGTACATTTTTCTTATCGTATTAACATCAACTCATACACATCACCATGTTCACATTCAATTATTTCTTCAGTCTATTCTATATTGTGCTACTCAATGGAAATATCTTCATCAATACTGAATAGATAATTCAGATTGTAAAGATGCAGATTTTACTGTTTTTGATTTTTGAGAATTACTTGCATCTCAATCAGGGCTATTTGCTAATATTGATAAATCCGGATCAAATCTATGGATTTTTCATATAGGTGTTTTTCTATCATTAGGTATATATCATCAATTAGTAACTCAGTTTTTTCATAATAATACAGGAACTATTATAGTTTCTCAATTTATTATATATGCCATTTCTTTTTTTTGATGACTTACTAGGGCTATCGGTGTATTTTTTGTTAATATTTCATTTGAATTTAATTTTGATATAAATTCTTTAGCTATTTCTTTATAATGATTATTTAAATCTAATCACTCTATAAATTCTTGATTATCTTGATTTAATTCTTCATTATCTTTTGTTAAAATTTCAGGTCTTTGAATTGGTCTTTGAGATGTTTCAGGTGCTAAATTATTATTTTGTGTTTCTATATATTCTCATAATTTATCGCCATTACTTATCATTACCCTTTCTCCTATTTTAGGTCATTCTTGAAAAATATAAGTTTGTTTTCCTGAAATTTTATCTTTTCACCATATAACATTATAAGTATTTCAATCCATATTGTTATTATATAAACTGTTTTGAGATAATTTTATTGAAAATTTTATCATTTCAGATGGTCAAACTATTTCATCTAATCTTATTTTTGTTACATTTGTTAAATATCATTCTGAATCTATATGATTGTTTTTAGGTTCCAGATTATAACTTGGCTCTGTATCTTTATTTGAGTTTGTATTTTCTGTTTGAGATATATTGTTTATTATATTTTTATCACTTGAACTAATATAGTTAACTTTACTGTTACTTCATATTGATTCTCTTAATTTTCTTAGATTTTGTTTAGATACAAGTATTATTCATGCTTTATTTTCTTCAAACATATCATTTAGTATATCAGCTTCTTCTTTTGCTAAAATATTATCTTTTAAAAAAGCTTCTAATTCTGGATTGAAGTTATTATTTTTTAATTCACTTTCTTTAAATCAAAAATTATTATTTTCAAAATTACCCATTTATTATAAATTATTTATATTATTTACTTATTTATATATTATAACATAAAAACTATATTATATCAAAAACTTGATTTTTTTTATTTTTTCATAATATGATATAGCTTTTTAGAAAAACTAAAAAGGGCTAGTCAGGAACTAGTTTTATTTATTAATATTTTTAGTATGTCAAAAAAATTGGAATTACTAATGCCAGCATGAGATATGGAAAAATTAAAATTTGCATATGCTTATTGAGCTGACGCATGTTATGTTGGAGCTCCTATGTTTTCTCTTAGAGCTAGAACAAATGCTTTTACTATGGATACTCTAAAAGAAGCTGTAGATTATGCTCATAATTTATGAAAAAAAATATATTTCACAGCAAATATATATGCTCATAATATGAAAATCAAACCTTTTATGGCTCAATTTAAAAAAATGGTAGACATGTGACCAGATGCATTTATTATGTCGGACCCATGACTTATTGATATAGTTAGAACTGAATTTCCAGATGTTGAAGTTCATCTTTCAGTACAAGCTAATAATACGAACTGGGCTCAAGCAAAATTTTGGCATAAATTGGGTATAAAAAGAATAATACTTTCAAGAGAAATTTCATTAAGAGAAATGAAAGAAATTCATGAACAAGTTCCAGAAATGGAATTAGAAGCATTTGTACATTGAGCTATTTGTATGGCATATAGTTGAAGATGTCTAATTTCAAATTATTTATCAAATAGAGATCCTAATCAAGGTACATGTAGTCATTCATGTAGATGGGAATTTAAAGTTTTCAAAGATGAAAGAACTGAAGCAGAATTAGAAGAAGTTACTGGTAGACCAGAAGATTATGATGAATTAACTGGTAATTTTTATTTAGAGGAAAAAGATAGACCTGGAGATATAATGGAGATAGATGAAGATCAATATGGTACATATTTGATGAATTCTAGAGATTTATGTGCTATTGATTATATTGATGATTTAGCTGATGCTTGAATAATAAGTTTCAAGGTAGAATGAAGAAATAAAACAGTTAATTATTTAGCTTCTGTTTGATTAGCTTATAGAGAAGCAGTTGATGCAGTTGAAAGATGAGAAAAATATGATTCTAAAAAATTATCACAAGAACTATTTGCAATAGCAAATAGATGATATATACCAGGTTTTCTAGCATGAAATCCTAATGCTAATGCTCAATTCTATGAAAGAAATGGTAGTTTTGGTACTAAATCGTTTCTTTGAATTTTAAGAGATTATGATGAAGTAAATAAACTTGTAAGAGTAGAGGTTAAAAATAGATTTAATGTTTGAGATGATATTGAAATAGTTTCACCATCATGAATAACAACTGCTAAAATTGAAAAGATTTTTAAAACTAATTTAAATCATTGAGTTCATAAGGCTACGACTACTTTTACAGATTTTGAATATAAATTCGATTCTGATAAGGCAGAAGAAGTTGAATCAGCTCATGGATGAGGATATGAAGTTTGGATTAATATGGATAAAAAACCAGAAGACTTTTCTTTAATAAGAAAAAACTTAGAAACAAATGAATTATCATAAAACTTTTACAAAAAAAGATTAATATATATAATTTTATATATTAATCTTTTTTATTTTTTTTATGATTAAAGATACAGTTAAGTTAATAAAAAATTATTTTTATGTAGTTTTTTGAGTAATATATTTTATTGTTTATTACTTTTTTTATGAAAATAAAATATTTAGTTATATAGATAATTATTCTTATTGAGAATTTATTTTTTCATATATAAATGCATTTTTTGCATTCTTTACAGTTTTTTGATTAATAACTATTTTTATAATTTTTGCATCTAAAGTTTTTAAAAGGTTTTCTCAAAAAACAAAAAGTGAATTAGATGATATATTATTTGAATTTATACTTAAGTTTTTTGATACAATAAAATATATAGTTTCTTTATATGTGTTTTTTTATATTGCAGAGCTATCTTTGTATATAGAAAAAATAGTTGATAAAATTACATCAGTATTAATTATAATTATATTTTTAATATTATCTACTCAGCTAATTAACTTACTGTTTAAAAAAGAGTTAATATTAAAATCAAAATTAAAGGCAGTTAGTAGAACTTTACTACCATTTATTAACAAGGTTATAGTAGTTTTTTTATGGGTAGTTTGAGCTATTACTATTATATGAAACTTATGATATGATGTATCTGCCCTAATTGCATGAGCATGAATAGGTTGATTGGCTATTGCATTAGCTGCACAGAAGTCAATTACTAATATCTTTTGAGCTATCACAATACTTCTAAATAAGCCTTTTAAAGTTTGAGATTATGTAAATATAAATAATCATATATGAACAGTAAAGGAAATATGACTTAGTTACCTTACTTTACAAGATCAATCATGACATCAAGTTATGATACCAAATGAAAATATAATATCTAGTTCAGTTGAAAATTATTCTGTAAGACAAAATAGAAGAACTGATTTTTCTATATGAGTTGTTTATTGAACAAGTTTAGAAAAAATGAAATTGTGAGTTACTATAATTGAATCTATACTTCAAAAATATGTTGACGATAATTCTATATCATCTTTTAGGGTTAATTTTGATATGTTTTGAGACTTTTCGTTAAATATTAATATCACATATTTTTCACTTATTAATGATGATTATACTTTGTACTTAAAACAAAAACAAGAAATTAATCTAGAAATAAAAAATGAATTCCAAAAAGAGTCTATAGAGATGGCTTTCCCTACACAAGAATTAATACTAAAAAAAGAAGCTTAGAAAAGCTTCTTTTTTTAGTATTCTAAATTCTTTATTTTTGAAAATAAAGATAAAGTATAATCAATTAAGTTAGTACTATTATTTGAATTATTTTTTATAATTCTATTTATTTTTATTATATTTTTTGTTTCATTAAATTTTTTTAATTTGTATCAAATAATAATAATCTTTTCAATAGAATAAGTATTTATAAATTTTTGTTTTTCTTTTGAATATACTTTATTTAATTCATTAATATTTAATTCTTTTATTATATTTTTTATAATAGATTTTTTAGTATTAAATAATATAGAAATATCTTTTTTTGATAAATAATTATTATTATTGATTTTATATATATTTATTGTTTCTCAGTTAATTTTAACTTGATTGCTTTTTCATTTATTTGTTATATTTATCATATTTTTTGTATTAGGAGTATATACTGTATATAATTAGTATATACACTATATATACTTTTACAAATTTATATATACTTTTTAACTTGACATAAATAATAAATATTTAAAAAAAGAAGTAATAAAATTACTTCTTTTTAGTCAACGTAAACATCTCTAGGTTTACTTCAATTACTAGGTCCAACTACTCATAATTCTTCTAATATATCTAAAACTTTTGCTGCTCTAGCATATCATAATCATAGTTTTCTTTGTATAAGTGATGTTGATCATTTTTTAGATTCTTTTATAACTTGTATAGCTTTTTCTATTATTTCAGGATCTTCATCTTGATCTCATTTATAGTTTTCCATTATAGATCATTCAAGTTTTGATTTTCAATCAACAATTTCAGGTATTTGAAGATTGTTAATCATATTTGGATCAACTGTTAGCTTTAGTTTATTTACCACAGCTTCTACTTCATGAGTTTCTACTAATACTCATTGTACTCTTTCTGGATCTAGTGCTCATGTTGGATAATAAAGCATATCTCATCTTCCTAATAAATCTTCTGCTCATGCCTTATCTATAACTGTTCTAGAATCAATTTGTGATGCTACTGTAAATGCTATTCTTGAAGGAACATTAGCTTTTATTAATCATGTAATAACATCAACTGATGGTCTTTGAGTTGCAATTATTAAATGTATTCAAACAGCTCTAGCCATTTGTGCTATTCTAGCTATTGATTGTTCAACTTCTTTTTTATTTCAGCTCATCATTAAATCAGCAAGTTCATCTATTACAAATACTATATATGGGAGTTTATCTTGTTTTTCAACTTTTGCATTGTATTCTTTTAGATTTCTTGCATTTACTTTTGTTGCTAAATCATATCTTCTAAGCATTTCAGCAACACACCATTTCAATGCATTTAATGCTTTTTCTGGATTTGTTATTACTGGTGTTAATAAGTGAGGTATTCAGTTGTATACAGATAACTCAACTCTTTTAGGATCTACCATTATCATTTTTAATTCACTAGGAGAAAATTTATATAACATAGATACAAGAAAACCATTCATTCATACTGATTTACCTGATCAAGTTTGTCATGCTACTAGTAAATGTGGCATTTTAGCTAAATCTCATACGACTACTTGTCAACTAACATCTCTTCATAATGCTATAGGTAGTTCGTATTTATTACTATTAAATTCTCTACTTGATAATACTTCTTTTAAATATACTGCCTCTCTTTTTGGGTTAGGAACTTCTATACCAACAACTCATAGTCCTGGAATAGGAGCTTGAATTCTTATTGATTTTGCATGCAGAGCTAATGCTAAATCTTTTTTTAAGTTTTCAATTTTTTGTAATTTAACTCATTGTTTTGGTATAAGTCTATATTGTATAACAGTCGGTCATACTTGATATGATTCCATATCTACTTCTATTTTAAATTGAAGTAGTTTTTCTTGTATTTCTATTTCTTTTCTTCTTATTTCATTTTTATCTACAACTCAAACAATTTTTTTATCATCTAGTAATTCTAAAGAAGGAAATTCCCAATTTTTAAATTCTGTATTTCTATTTATTTTTTCATCATTATTTTGTTCTTGATTGTTTTTATTTAGAAAACTTCATATAATTCAAGTTTCTTTTTTTTCTATTTTTATTTTTTTAGGACTTTTTTCAGCTTCATCTATATTTAATTGTTTTGGTTGTTTTGCTTTAGCTAAAGCTTCTTTTTCTTCTTTTAACTTTTGTATCATTTCTTCATATTCTCTTTTCTTTTTTTCTACTTCTTTTTCTTGTTTTTTAGAAGCTTTCTTGTTTACTTCTTCATCTTTAGGTTTTAGTCATTCTCATACAAATGTATCTTTTATTTCTGATATTTTATCTCATATATTAAATATTTTTCTTGCAAAATTCACAGGTGAAAACTTGAAAAGAATTACTAGTGAAGTTAAAAATATTATTATAAAAGCAAGTATAGTTGCTATAGCTCAAAGAGTATCTTTTAGTAATGGATAAAAATTAAATAATGCATAATAATTTATTCATAAAATACTTCATATTATAGTTGTAGTAGATGAAAAATACATTAACAATCATATTATTCTTGTTATATCTATTTCTATATCTTTTTCTTTTATCATAAATAATGATAAAAGTATCATTACGGGTGGAAATATTATTTTGTAGTAATCACCAAATAAATAATCTAATCATTTAGCTAAATATTCTCATACTAGGGAATCTTCTGATAAAAAAGCTATAATTCATATAAACATAAATAAAGATACATAAATGTATCTTTTTATTTCTGGATTCATAGTTTTTTTTGATTTGTTTGTTGTTTTTCTTGGAGGCACTTTTTCTTTTATTTAACAATAAAATATTATATTTATAATATATTATTTTTTATTAAATAATCAAGCAAAAAAATAAGAGATTATAGCTATAATCTCTTATTTATTATTTCAAATGTAAAATTATTATAATTAGCATTTGATTATTATGTCTGCAAATATAATCAAATGATTATATTTTTTATGCAGCTATTAAATCATATTCATTCCAAAGTTCTTCTGCATCGGCTAATACATCAGCTACTGTCATAGGTTTTTTATGATCATTTTCTATTGTTTCAGTATTTTTAATTCAAAACATTTTTGCTAGTTCTAGTTCTAATATTAAATGTTTATTATCACTATTTTCTTGAGTTTCAAATTTTTGTTCTCAAGATATTATATTTTGTATTTTTGATACAATACTATCTCTAGTATTTTCAATTTCATTATTAGTTAATATTTCATTAACTTCATTATTTCTTATATTATTAATTGTTCTCATATTATATTTGATTAGTATTTAATTTGTTTTTATTTTTGTAAGGTATTTATCCTAATATTTCCATTATCCTTTTATTAAACTTTAATTCCATTTCCTTAGTTATTGATTTTTCATTTTCAAAATCAATTGTAAAATTTTCTTGATATTTGTTTTTGTTTTTCATATTTTTTTATTTAAGAGTTAATTGTTTATTTGAATAGTTATTTAGAGTTGTTGCTAATATGAAACTAGCTTCTCATCTTGTAATCATATTTTCTGGTTGGAAATATGATTCTCAAAATCTATCTTTCCAAGTAGTGTTTTTTAATAAAGCACTGGCTATTTTATTCTTATTTTCATCTAAATCTTTATAATTTTTAACAACTTCTATATTTTGATCAATAATTAAATATTTATATGTTAATGCACTAAATTCCATTCTAGTTAAATATTTGTATTTTGATGCTCATTTTTTTAGACTGTTTATTTCGTTTATATTTTTGTTTATTTTATTTTTAATGCTTTGATTGTTTGTTTCTGTTTTTAATTCTTCTAATGAATTACTTATCCAATTGTATGCATCAACTTGACTTAATTGTCTATCTTGTAAAAAATAACCTTGGTTTATTCATGATACTACTCAACTTTCTAGCATCTCTATAACTTCATTTTTATATTCATAATTATAAGCTAATCATTTAGGGTCTTTTACTGTTAGTGTATTTTTAGCTAAAGATAAGTTATTATAATTATTAACAATTTCTATGTTAGCATTTCTGCTAGTTGTTCTATAATCAAATATTAATAATCAAACTATTGTATCATCATAGGTAAAATCTATTTCTTGTTTATATTCTTCATCACTACATTCTCTGTTATATGCTGTTCTTATAGTTTTTAAAGTTCATCTTTTAATACATACTTCTGTTCATTCATTTGCTTTTAATTTAAATGTTGAACCAAAAGGTAGGTTAATCATGTTTTTATTATTTGAATCTTTAAATACTCATATTGCTGTACTACTGTCTCATAATACTATTGTTTTATTACTAAGTATTACAGCATCTTCAGGATATATTGTTTTATTTCAGTTATATACTTTTATATTAAATGTTTTAACTGTTACATTACCAACTTTTATATATAATTTAGTATCACCTTCTTTTAATCATGTTACTTGTATATCTCTTTTACCATCTGTGAAGTAAAATAATTTAGTAGGAAATAAATTTACTTTTTCAGTATTTACTATAAATGTCATATCTCATGGCATACTTCATTTAAAAGCTTTACCTCTTTTGTCTGTAATTTTTAATTCTAATGTTTCTGATTTTCATACAGCTACATTAGTTCAAGCATTTTTAAAATTTAATTCTATGTTGTAATCTTTTAAGAAGTTTTCAACTTCAATTGCTTCAATTTGTTCTCTAGTCATTAAGTTGTTTCTTTCAATTACTTGAGTTTCAATATTATTTTCAGTTGTTTGAACATATTCATTACTTGTTATTTCTCAAGTTGTTAAGTAATTATCGTAATCTATTTTTGCTTGTTTTCTTGTTGATGGACCAAACCAACCTGCTCAGGTAGAGTTTCTATTTTCAATTACTCAAGTAGCAATTTGATATTGTATTACAGATTCTTCTACATCTTCATAACTTCAACTTATATTTCAGTTATAATAACCAAATTTAGTCATTATTTTTTGTACTTGTTTAATATCATTAATTGCATATCAAATATGTACTGTTCTATTAAAAATTGATATATCTATTCAGTCTTCTCAAATATCACCTCTATCTACTGTTTGAGTTGTAGTTTTAATATCACTTAATACAGCTCATTTAGTTTCTAAAAATAATAATGGATCAACAGTTAATCTTTTTAATTCTGAAAAACATTTTCATTCTTCAGTTATACTATAATAACTATATGGACAAGTATTATAGTTATAATAAGCAGGAGAATTTTTTGTGTCAATATCTATTTGAAAATGTAAATGGTTTCATGTAGAGTTTCATGTTGAACCTACTTCTCAAATTTTTGTTCAAGGATTTACTTTATCACCTACTGAAACATTTAATTTTGACATATGTGAATAACTTGAAACTACTGTTTTTCAATTAATTTGGTGTTTGATAGCAATTGAGTTTCAAAGCATTCAATCTAATCAAGATTTAATAACAGTTCATTCGGCTATAGAATAAACAGGTGTTCCTTTTGCAGTTGCTATATCTGTTCACATATGACCTCAATTTCAAACGTCCCAACCATATTTATAACTTGATCACCATAATACAGTGTATAATCTAGTATACTCATTATAACCCCCATCCATTTTTGCATATTTATTATAATCTTTTGTATTTAGTATTGGTAAATCTTTTTTACAATCACTTGATAATTCTCAAAATGGTGTAAATCTACATTCTAACTTAGATATTTCTTTTAGTGGATATACTACTGAATCATTGTTTGCCATAGTTGCAGATATTGGCATTAATGAATTAGTAATAAATACTGCTAAAGATAATATACTTATTATTTTATTTGTATTTGTTTTTTTCATAATAACTTTATTTTTGAAATAATATATTTTTAAAAATTGTTTTATTATATATAATGAAAATAATTAACTTATTTTGCAGACAGTTATTTATATTTATATATATTGACAATTATTTAAAATTATTCTTAAATCACTTTCACAAAAATATTATGACATAATTTAAAATACTTGTCAATTTAATAATTTATTGTTTAATATATTTTTGTTATAAAAAAATAACCCTTCCCTATTTAAAGAGAAAAGTTTTATATAATTAATTATTAATAAAAATATATAAAAGTCAATTTATATTGTATAAATATTTTATACAATATAATAAATATAAGTCAAATAACTTATTTTTTAAAATAAATATATATGAAAATTTTTGAAATAGATCTATTTTGAATAACATTATCACCTACTTATTATTGATTAATGTATGCATTATCTTTTATTATTTGATATATAATACTTCTTAAATATATAAAATTAGATGAAAAAAAATTAGATTCTTTATTTTTATATATAGTGTTATGAGTAGTTATATGATGAAGGTTATGATATGTGTTTTTTTATAATTTTGATTATTATATTTCTAATTACTTAGATATATTTAAAGTTTGGGAATGATGAATGAGTTTTCATTGAGGTCTTATATGAGTAATATTAGCTTCATTTATATTTTCGAAGCTAAATAAATTAGAATTTTTAAGGTTAACAGATTATTTGGCTATTGTTGCTCCAATTGGTTTGTTTTTTTGAAGAATATGAAATTATATAAATAAGGAGCTTTTAGGTTATCCATGATATGAATGATTTATGGCTATTTATAAAGAATGAGTATGATATTTTCCTAGTACTTTATTAGAAGCATTATTTGAGGGTTTATTTTTATTTATAATATTATTTTTTATATACAAAAAACATTATCATAAATTTTGAGCAGGTTTTATATCTTGATTATTTCTAGTTGTATATTCTATTTCAAGAATTTTTATAGAAATTTTCTTTAGACAACCTGACTCTCATATATGATATATATATTGATTCATAACAATGGGACAAATTTTAAGTATACCTATGTTTTTGGTTGGTTTTATTTTATTATATAAAACAAGGAAAAATGTTTAGAAATTTTTGATTTAATTATTTTTTAATTCTCTTAAGTTTTATATTTACTGTTTTATTATATATTAACCCTAATGTATGACTTTTTTGAATAAATCATTATTTTATTGATAATTGAAACTATATTAATTATATTTTGCAGTTATTTATTTCTAATTTTATTCATTGAGATCTTTTTCATTTTTTATTTAATGCAGTTTTTTTATATTTATTTTGAAGTCAAGTTGAATTAATTATATGACAAAAAAAATATATATATTTTTTTATATTTGTTTCTATATTTAATTGACTTTTAATAACTAATTTATCTTGATATTATACAAATACAATATGAATTAGTTGATTTTGTATGGCTGTATTGTCTTATTTTGTATTAGAATTAAAGTCACTTAATAATCCTGAATATAAATGATGAATAACTGCTATTGCAATAAATATAATGATTTGATTTATGCCTTGAATTAGTTTGTTATGACATTTGTTTTGAGTTATAGCTTGAGTTATATTTTACTATCTTAACAAACAATTTTTTAGACCAAAATTTATTTGAGAATCATAAAAAAAATAAAAGAGATTAAAACTTCTCTTTTATTTTTTTTATAACTTCATCTCATATTAGATGTTCTAATTTACAAGCGTTTATGTTAGATATACTTTCATTGAGTCATAAATTATTATGAAAAAAATTATATAATACTTCTCTCTTTTCTATAGTTTCTTTTACTATTTTTTTTCATTTGTTGCATAATGAATAAAATTTATTTTCATCTTCTTTAATTAATTTTTTCTTTAATAAATTTTTTAATGATATACTACAACTTCAAGCAGTTATGTTTAAATTATGAGCAATATCTACAGCTCTAGCATATCATTTATTTCTATGTAATTCGTCAATTGCAAATAAATAATGTAGAATTGAATGAGTTATCTCTCATTCGTCATATTCTTTCCATACCTCATTTAGATGATTCATATATACTATATATTATATATTATTATTAAATATTATATAATATTTATTTAGATTATCAATATTTTTTAACTATATTATTATATTAATAATAAATAAGTTTGACATATATAACTTTTTTAATACTATCATTAAAATTTTTACTTAGTATATTACTTGTTAATGATAGAATATTTTTTTGATAAATTAAAGTCCTTAGATGATTTATCTCCATCACCAAAGGTTAATGATTTTTTTTCTGAATTATGTTGTTATTCAATAAATAATGATTTAAATATAAATAATTCAGATAAAATTGATTTTATAAATAAAAATTGTGCTGAAGCTGAATACGAGTTAGAAAAATATTATTCAAATATTATTTCATCTTCTGATAATCCTAATGATGAATTAGTTAGATTTCCCTATTATGATAATTATTTCAATTTAACAAAGTTAGAATATTTAAATATATCATATTTTAATGATGATATAAAGAATATATTATTTATTTGATGATGACCTTTGCCTTTGAGTTCTATTATCTTGGCAAGAAAGTATTGAGTTAAATCTACTATAATAGATAATAATGATGAAGCTATAGAATTATCAAAAAAACTAATAAGTGTTTTATGACTAAATGATATGATTAGTATAAAAAAATCTGATGCATTATATTATAAAGATAACTTTAATTATGATGTTTGTTTTATAGCTAGTTTAGTTTTTTTATCTAATGATATTGATTCTATATTAAAAAATATCAATAAAATTAATTTTTGATTAGTACTTTCAAGAACAAGTGACTGAACAAGAAAGTTATTATATAGACCTATAGATATTAATTTATATAAAAATTATTTTGATATAAAATCAATTATTCATCCTAAGAATGATATTGTTAATTCTTTTATTTTATCAACTAAAAAACAAATATGAAAATAGCTATAGTTTGAAAATGATGAGCATGAAAAACAACTTTAAGTGTTTGATTGATTAAAATATTATCAAAACAAAGAAAAATTATTGCAATAGATGCTGATAGTAATAAAAATTTAATTGATTATTTATGATTTAGTTCATATGATGAAAAACTTGAATTATGAGATTTAAAGTCTGATATTTTTGATAAAACATGAGTAGCAAATAGTGAATATGATAGAAAATATTCTCCAAAAGATAATAATAGAATTTTTAGAACAAATAATAGTGATGATATATATTCTAAAGTTGCTTATATTTGAAATAATAATTGTGATTTAATTCAATTATGAGAACCAAGAAAAGCCAGAGTATGAGTTACATGAATGTGTCCTTATAATGAAACAATTAAAGTTTATTTATCAAATTTAGATGATTTAGATAATGAAATAGTCTGGGTTGATTTTGCTGCATGAGCAGAAGCTGTTAATAAGTGAATAATATCAAGTGTTGATAATATTATAATACCATTAGAACCTAATTCAAAAAATTTAGATGTTGCTAAAGATATATATAAGACATTAAAACTTATAAATTTTAAAAATGTTTATTTTATAGTCAATAAGTACAAAAAAAGTTCTGATTTAGATTATATAAAAAAATATTTTTGAGAAGAAATTAATATTATATGATTTATTCCCTTCTCAATTGATATTATGAAAATGGATATTGAATGAGATATAAATATTTCATTATTAGATAGTGAAATAGTAAATTCATTTAATAAAATAGCAGATAATATATTAAAAATGAAGTCTGATAAGAAATCTGTTTTTGATAGATTAAACAATCTTGATAAATTAAAATGAGATAAAAAGTGTCATTAATACCTAATAATTTTTTTATGAAAATTGCCTTTGCTTGAAAATGATGAGCATGAAAAACTACTCTAAGCTCTATAGTTATTGATAAGGTTTCTAGAGATAACAGTATTTTAGCTCTTGATTTAGATTCCAATGTTAACTTAGCTAATGCTCTATGATTTAAAAACTCTTCTGATTTAATTTCTTTTTGACAAAAAAAAGAAGAAGTAATGACTTATACATGAAGTACTACTATGACTGATTGGGAAAATAGAGTTTATTTACCTAAATCTACAGATTGATTTTATGATTACAATAATAAATTTATAAATGAACATTCTATTAGTAATAATAATATAAAAGTCATGAGTTTATGATTTATAGATGATGATAAAAGATGAATTGAAAGTATGTGTGATTATTATGAAATGTCTAAAGTTTTTATTAATCATATTAATCTTGATCAAAATCAATATTTAATTGCAGATTTAGCTGCTTGAGTTGAAATGATATCACGTGCTACAATAATGAGTTTTGATTTGATATTTGTTGTAACTGATGCTAATTTTAAAAATTTAAAGGTAACTAGACAAATATTAAGAGGATTAGAATTAACTTGATTTAAAAAAGAAGAAATATGTATTATTACTAATAAATATTTATCTAATAATGATTTAGATTTTATTAAAAAAGAATTTACTGATTATAATATTATTAATTGAATGCCTTATAGTGATGAATTATACGAAATTGATTCTGATAATAATTTAACAGATAATAAAATAGATTGATTAAATATTGTTACTGATAATATAGTTAAATATATTTATGACTTTAATGAAAATACAAGAAAAGATATTGACTATATATATAATAGAATTGATAATCTAGATAAGATAAAAAATAATTTTTTGAAATAATTTAATTACTAACTTATATATTATGTCTGGATGTAACTGATGTGGTAATTCTTGTCCTATGAAGAATATTGATAAATTATTTTCTATAGAAGCAAGTGAATGAAATATTATAAATGAAAATTGAAAAATAAATAGAGATAAAAAGGATTTATTAAGATCTCAATGAATTAGCCCTTGTATTAAATGTATAAAAGAAATTGATAATACTAAAACTAATGTAGATGATATATTAAACAAATAAGAGAAACTTTATATTAAGTTTCTCTTATTTTTATTAATGATTTTTCTATTTCAAATAGTATATCTTTATCATCACTTCACATTAATTTTCATGATTTCATATTTTTATCTATTTCAACTAACTCTAAATATAATTTTTCTAGTTTTTTATTGTTTATTTTATAGCTCTTATTTATAAGAAAAGACCTATTTCAAAGGTTTAAAATATCTCAAATTTCATTATTATTTACTCATAAATTTTTATACTTTGAAATAAATACATTAATTCTTATATTTGCTAATAAATTATTATAAAATGCATAGATATTAGTATAATTTAGTAAATTATTTATTTTGTTGATAGCAGAATTTATATTTATATTCAAGATATCATCAATTATTATAAAAATACTTTCTTCTAATTCAGGCTCTATATTATCAGTAATAACTTTTTCTTCAATAAAATTATTTGTAATTAGTAATTTTTCTATTTCACTGTTTATTTTATCTAGATTATTACTCTTATATTTTATTATTAATTTTTTCGCTCAATCAGATATTTGATCTTTATATTTATTTGTTAGTAAAGAATAAATATCATTTTCATTTTCAATATTAAATTCTTTCTTTTCAAATTCTTTTGATAATATTTTATATAACTTAGATCTTTTATCTGGATTTATAAATGATATAAGTAAGATAGTAGACTCTACTATTTTATCTAGATTATTTATTAAAAAATTTGCTTTATCTTCGTTTATTGTAGTATCTATTTCAATTGATACCAATTTTTTTTCTGATAAGAAGCTGGCTGTAAAAAGTGACTCTGCTAAATAATTATTATCATAATTATCAATATCATCAATATTAATTAAATTAAAATCTCAGTATTTTTCTATGAATTGATTTTTCCGTTTTTTTGTAGCTTGTTTTACTAGATAGCTAGAGTTTCATGTAAAAAGATACTTCATTATTGTCTTATTAATTTTTTAAGTTTAGTAGAATCAGAATTATTAATTATATCAATAATATTTACAATAGATTTAAGGGAATTTTTTAGATTTATTAAATCTCTAGGACTTGTTCTATTTAATGCTATTCTGTTTAATATTCAATCTATATTTGATATTGTCCCTAATTCAGTTCTTACTTTATCAAGTAATATTTTGTTAGATATAAATTCTTCTATGAATTCTTGTCTAGCTTTTATTTCTGAGATATTTTTTAAAGGATTTAAAATAGAATTATACATAAACCTCGATCATCAGCTAGTTTTAGTGTCATTAAGTAATCAAAATAGTGTTCAGTTTTTCGATGACTTTGTAGCTATATTAAATACTAAGTCAAGATTTTTTATTGTAGATTCATCTAATGATAAAAAATTAGAAGTATTATATATTCATATTTTATCCAAAAAATTTAATTTTGTTTTTTGAGAGTTTTCAAGATAACTTAGTAATAATGATGAAGCATTTTGTGCCTCTTTTAATTCTTGAATTCAAAATGCTTCAAGGTTTTTTGTTCAAAAATGATTAGTTAAATTTTTGTAAGAATCTTTATTTTCAGAATAAAAATATATATTTAAAGAATATTTTTTTTCTAAGGTTTCTTTTATTTCAACATTATTAAATAATATTTTATCTAGTATAACTTCATTTGGATTTAATTTTATTATTTCTGATTGTAAATCCTTAAAGTTATCAAATTCATTAGTATACCATTTATTTTCTCATATATTTAATATACTAATTCAATATTTTTTGTTAAATGTTATTGAAATAATGCAAGAATTATTATTATCATAATTTTCACCTTCTAATCATATAGTAGAAGGTGTAATAACTCTAACTACTTCTCTTTTTACAATTCATTTTAATTTTGGGTCACTTACTTGTTCAGCTATTGCTACTTTATATCATGCTTCTATTAGTAAAGGAAGATATTTTTCTTTAGCATGATATGGTATTCATGCTAAAGGAGTTGATTTTATAGCATTTTTATTTCTTGAAGTAACAGCAATTCATAATACCTTATTTGCAATAATTGCATCATCATCAAACATTTCATAGAAATCTCACATTCTAAAGAACAAAATACAATCATTATTTTGTTCTTTTAATTCGTAATATTGTTGCATTGCTGGAGTTAAAGTATTTTCTTTGTTTGTCATAATTCTTATTAAAACATTATTTTATTTTTATTTACTCTTGAAAAGTTTCATGTATCTTCAACATCTCTTGATATAGATAATAATACTCATAATCAAATTATTAGAGATAGTAATGATGATCAACCGTAACTAATAAAAGGAAGTGTTACTCATGTTAAAGGTATTATATTTAAATTTACTCATATATTTACAGATGCTTGGAATAATATCCGTGAAGATACTCATACAGCAACATATTTTCAAAATTTATCTTTTACTCTATTTGCTATATATAATCATCTATATCATATATACATATATATAAGTAATAATCATAGTCATCATATAAAACCTAATTCTTCTACCAATACTGCAAATATAAAATCTCATTGTACTTCTGGTAAATATCAAAATTTTTGTATTGATCATCAAAATCATCTACCTGTAAATCATCAGCTTCATATAGCTATTAATCATTGTTCTGTTTGGTAGTTAATTGTCTTATTTTTTATTGCATCTTCATTATCTGATAAAAAATTATCAATTCTATCAGTTATATATGATAATTTTTTTCTATCTTCTGGTATTGTTTTGTCATATTTTCATAAACTATAAGCTCACATTACTATAGTTAGTCATATCAATATTGTAACCATTAAGTGCTTTATATTCATTCATGCATAAAAATACATGATTACTGCAATAGGTAAAGTTACTAATATCATTCAAAAATCAGGCTGTAATGCAAGTAATCATAATATGATACCAACTATTCAAAAAAATGGTAAAAATCATTTTTTAAAATCTCATAAGTAAGCATGATACCTTTTTAAAAAATATGCTAATATAATTATTAGTGAAAATTTTCAAAATTCTGCTGGTTGTATTGTAAAAGGTATTCAGGGTAGTTTTATCCATCATGTAGCTCATTTTAACTCTGTTCATATAAATAAAACAGCTATTAATAGTACTATATTTAGTCAGAATATTGTTTTTGCATGTTTTTCAAAAAAACTATATTTAAGTTTAACTAAAAAGCTTAAAATTATTCATGCTAATAATATATGTGAGATATTTCTAATAACATAAAAATAATTATAAGCTTCATCTATTCTTCATGCTTTTGCCATAGCATCTGTAACTCTAAATGATCAATAAACAGATACAGATGATACCATAACCATTCATAGAACAATAAGTATTATTACACTAAAAAATAATTTATAATCTATATCTTTTTTCATTAATTTTTTTATTAAAAACTTATTAAATCTCTATAATATGCAGCTATACTAGGTTCATAAGCTACAACAAATCATTGAATTATCATCATTAAAAATATAATAATAATAGGTGTTAGATCAAGAGGTCCTATTGTTGTAGGGATTGTATCTTTTATTTTTATATACATTGGATCAAGTATATCAGCTATAAATTTTGGTCTTGCTTTCAATCAAAATAACATTAACCATGATAATATAACATCAAAAAATACTATATATGTTATTATATCTGTTAAAAGTAATATTGATATTAAAATAGTTGTCATATTAATTTTTTTTAATTAAATCTAAATAAGCATTTTCTGCTGCTTTTTCTTGTGCCTTTTTTTTACTCGATCATATTCATTCTCACATTAACCTTTCTCAAAAATATATTCATACAGTAAATGTTTTATCGTGATCAAGTCATTCTTCAGACAATACCTTGTAAATTGGTGTTACTTCAAAATGAGCTTGTGCATATTCTTGTATAGAAGTTTTGAAGTCTTTTAATAAATTAAATTCTACTATTTCTTTAGCTGTAGGATATATATATATATTTATAAATTTTTTTGCATATTCCCATCATAAGTCTTTATATATTGCTCATATAAGAGCTTCTGTAACATTTGCTAATAAGTAATCACTTTCTCTTCATCATCATTTTTCTTCTCATTTTCATAATAATAAATATTTTGAAAAATTTAGTTTTCTTGCGATTTGAGATAAGTTTCTTCATCTAACTACAGCACTTCTAATATCTGTTAATTCTCATTCTGGTTTATCAGGATAATCATTATATAAATTATCAGTTATTACTAATTCTAATACAGCATCTCATAAAAATTCAAGTCTTTCATTATGCTCTGGAGCAAAATCTGGTCTTTCATTTACAATTGATCTATGTATAAAGGCTAAAATATAATATGATATATTATTTGCTTCAATATTCAATGATTTTAGTAGTTCTGAAATTTTTTTTATTTCTATTTCATTTTCAATAGCTTTTTTAACTATTACCATACTTTTTATTTAAATTTATAAATAAAAAACAACAAATTAGAAAATTAATTTTTTAATTTTCTAATTTCTTATTTTTTCTATAATAGATTACTTTTTTTGTAAAAAAAGTAAAGAAAAAAATAGCCATTTTAATGGCTATTTTTTAAATATTGAATATGTAAAATCTTCTTTAGATATAGTATCTTTAATTTTATCAAGTTCATCATGGTCTTCTAATACTTTGTTTAGAACTCAATTAACAATCTTTTTTGCAGAATTATCTCAATAAACTTTAGCTACTTCAACAGCTTCATTTATAGATACTTTCGCAGGAATTTCTTCATCTAAATAAAACATTTCAGCTAATGCGATATAAATAGGTATTATATTTATTACATTCATTTTTTCAAAATCAAATTTTGGTGAATATTTTTTTATAACGTATATAAAGAAATATTCATAATATTTTATTTTACTAACAATTTCTTCTAGATATTTTTCATCTCTATTGAATGAAAAAACATTATCAAAAAATGATTCATAAAAATCTTTCTTATCGTTTAATAAAAAAGTAGAAGCATATAATTCTTGATATAATATTTTTCTTGTTTTTTTACGATTTGATTTGTTAGTTTCATTTTTTTTCGTAGTTAAATCTCAAGATTTATCATTTAGATCTTTTATTGTTTGAGAGTTCATTTTAAGGAGCAATTATAGATACAAAAAATAACATAGATAAAAATTCTATCTATCTATGTTATTAAATATTTTATGTTATTATATTCTAGTTGTTTTTTTGCTAGATTTTTTAGCAACAACTTCTCTACCATTATACATACCGTTTTCATCAACCATATGTGATAAACCAGTAGATTCTTTATTTAACATAACTCTATTTTTTAATTTTAAAGCAGTTAATTTTATCCAATTTGTAGTTCTTGTTCTAGATCTAGATTTTGAATGTTTTTTCTTTGGTCAGAAAGCCATTTTTCTATAAGTTAAAAAATAAATTTAAAAATTACTCGTGGATTTTATAAATTTTTTTCTAAAATGCAAATTTAATTTGAAAAAAAAATATATAAAAGTATATTTATATAAATAAATACTTTTTAAAAATGTAAATAAGGATGAGAAAAATACTAATAATTGAAGATGATAAATGAATATCTACTTCACTTAAATTATATTTAGAAAACTCAAATTTTGAAGTTTATTTATATCATGAGTGAACTAATGCTATTGAATTTATAAATAAAATCAAGCCAGATATAATAATTTTAGATATAAATTTACCTTGAATGGATTGAATTGAAATAACTAAAGAATATAGGAAAACTAGTTCAACTCCAATTATAATGCTAACAGCTAGATCAAGTGAATTAGATAGAATTAACTGACTAGAAATTTGAGCAGACGACTATATAGCAAAACCTTTTTCTCCTAGAGAATTACTAGCTAGAATAAATACTATTATAAGAAGAATTCCTGAACAAGATGATGATAAATCTGATAGTGTTTTAAATATTACTCTTGATGAGTCTAAAAAAATAGCATCAAAAGATTGAAAAAATATTACTTTAACATCAAATGAATTTGAAATATTAAAAAAATTATTAAATGAAAATTGATGAATAGTTTCAAGAGAAACTATTATGAGAGATATAATATGATACGATAATTATATTTACGATAGAACAATTGATACTCATATAAAAAATTTAAGAAAAAAATTAGATTGAAAAGATTTAATTTTAACTATTAGATGAGAGTGATATAGAATTAATATTTAACTAAATAAAATGTCTTTAGCAAGAAAATTTGTTATAGCGATAATAAGTAGTATATTTTTTATCGCAACTGTAAATGTTTTGGCTTTTTATCTTTTTTATACTACTTATTTAAAAGTGTATTTGATAGAAAAAAATGAGTCAAGAGATAAGATAACTATTGAATATATTAATGATGTTATTAAAAAACAAACTATTGATGAAATAGATAGTATATTTTCTGATACTGAAATTGAATTTTTTGAACTATTAGATGATAATGATTGAGAAATTCCATTAAATAAACAACAAAATATTGATATAGTAATTAATTATTTAGTTGAAAATTGAATTGCTCCTAAATATATAGAAGAAATTATACCAACTGATAATTTTTGAAAGGTACTTGAAGCATTAAAAGATAAAAATAGTCCTGAAGCTAAGTTTATAAATAAATTAACTATATCTATAATAATTACTAATATAGTTGCAATTTGATTTATAGTTATATTACTTAGTATATTTATAAGACATACTATTTATCCAGTAAAATTAGTTACTCAAAGAATAAAAAGTTTAGATACTGATAAAAATCTTATAGATTATAAATCTATTAAGGATATAAGCTATTATAATAAAAAAGATGAAATTTGATTACTTATAAACGCTATAAATAATTTAAACAAAAAACTTAATCTTCAAGATGAAATAAGAACAAGATTATTAGCTGATATATCACATGAACTAAAAACTCCTATTACTTCTATACAATGTTACTTAGAATGAATATCAGATTGAGTTATAAAGCTAGATCAAAAAAATCTTAATTCTATTACTGATGAAATGTCTAGATTAATTTCTCTTGTTAATAAAATAATGGAATATGAAAAACTAGAAAGAAAAGAAATAGATTTAAAATTAAATGAATTCTCTGTAAAAGATTTAATAATATCTCTTGTTGAAACTCATAAAAAGAAATTAAAAGAAAATAAACAAAGAATAAAAGTTAGTTGAATAGATGATTTTAAAATAACTGCTGATAAGGATTTATTTATTCAATTAGTACATAATTTAATATGAAATTTTTTAAAGTATGCATGAAACAAAACTATACTAAGAATAAATATTACAAAAAGGTATATTGAATTTGTAGATGATTGAGTGTGAGTCAAATCATCGGAAATACCATTTTTGACAGAAAAATTTTATCAATCAAACAATTCTAAGACTTGAAATATTGAATCAAGATGAATATGAGTTTGACTTTCTATAATATCAAAGATAATAAATTCTCATTGATGGAAATTTGATATAAAAACAGATGAATGAAGATGATTTAATTTTAAATTGTATATTTAATCTTCACATAATATTCACATTAAAGCCTTTCTTTTTTTTAAAAAAGAGTATTATATAATTACAAGTTGGGGATAATTTTGAGTTAAAGCCTAAAAACTTATTATTTAACTTCCCCTTCTTTAGTTTTTAAAATAAAAAAATTGATAAAAAAAATAATATACATTTTTTTGATATTTACTTTTTTAGTTACCAAGTCATATGCTAATAATGATTTGGTTTTTGATGATAATCTGAAAACTATTAAAGAATTGAAAGAAAGTATAGAAAAATTAGATAATGACAGAAAAGAGCTTTTTAATGAAAAGCTTGATTTAAATTCAAATGATTTATTGATGTCTTATTTTAGAACTGATTTAAATAAACAAGAATTAGATTTACTTGAAACTATAATTTCTGATTATAATAATAATAAAAAATTCTTAGAGGCTGAGTTAAATTTAAAATCAAAAAATCTTGAAGATACTACTGAAATTAAGTCTAACTTAATGGATGTGAAAAAAAATCTATATAAGCAAATGACTCCTTTTATAAAAATTAGTCATTATAATGATTATTTATCTTATATAAAAACTGACACACATTATTATTCTGAAAAAACTGAAATTTATTCTGATATTTTAAAAAAACAAGAATTAGTGAATACAAAACTTGTTTTAATTGAAGATAAAATAAGAGAATATAGAGTAAACTTAGAAGATACATTAAATCAAATAATATATCAAAAAATAGAGGAAAAAATCTCTAATATTGAAAATAACCCTAATTTTGAAAAATTAGATAATTCTTTAAAAATAGAAATTTTAAATAAAACTCTAGATAGACTTAATTCTGATTTAGATAAATCATTACTACTTTCAGATAAAGCATCAAAACAAAAAGTTAATATATATCAAATAGTTATAAAAAAAATAATTGAACTTAGAGAAGAATATATAAAAAAGTGAGAACTGTAATAGTCCTCACTTTTTTATATATTCCAATCAAAATATTTTTCCAAATCCAATCTTTCATCATCATACTTAAATAATTTTCAATCTTTTTTAAGCATATTAAGAACTTCATCTACTATTTTTGAAGAAACATTATTTCAATACAAATGATTATTTTTAATCATTTGTTTATTTCATATAGCTCAAATAACTATATCTGCTATAAGATTTGAATTAATAGGTGGTGCAATTATATTAGTTCACTCTAGTATCGTTTCTGTTCTATCTGATCCAAATCTTATAGTAACACAAGGTACTCAAACTATATTTGCTTCTTCTTGCATACTTCAGCTATCTGTAACTACTGCTCAAGCCTTACTAATCATATCAATTACCTCACTATGATGTGCTAATGCTGGTCAATATGCAAAATTATCTTTATATTTATTTTTTAGGTTTTCAATATCCTCTCTTAATCAAAAATTATCAATAGCAAATTCTGAAGCATATAGTCATAAAAAACAAACATTTACACCTGATTGTATTAATTTTTTAATTCAATTATATATTGCTAAGAATCTTTCTTTTTTCTCTGTATTTTCTCTTCTATGAATAGTTATAAATATAAAATCTTTTCATTTCATATTTGGATATATTTCAAATGCTTTAGATTTGCTACTAAACTTTTTTGATATTTCAATTGCATCTGCAACAGTATTTCATACTACTTTGATATGTTCAGATGGAAAACCCTCTTGTTGCAAAGTATCTCTATATAATTCAACTGGAGCTGCAAATAATCATGTTGATCCTTCTATTCATCTAGTATCAAATTGTTCTGGATAAGGTTCTATACTACCTCTTTCATAAATTGAAAAATCTTGTAATGATTTATAATAATCTTGCCAATTAAAAATACCTTTTTTATATTGACTGAATAAATTATCATAAAAATCTTTATTTGGAGTAAAAGTTCTTATTCATGCTTCTACATGTACTACAGCAAATTTATTTAAAAAAGCCGCTTTGTCAGCTGTTGTAGCAGTTAATGTGTCTCAGTGAACATAAGGAATAGGTATTTTTTTATAAGATTCATTTAATTCAATTAAAATTTCTCATAACCTATCAATTATTAAAGAATATTTTTTATGTATTTTTCAAAAAATATTTAAGTTAATATCTACATCCATTCAAAATTCTTCTAGTACTCAAGAACTTAGATTATAATCATAGTGTTGTCATGTATGTATTAAAACAACTAATTCTCCCCTTTTTTTTAATTCTAAATAAAGAGGAGCTTGTTTTATTATATCTGGCTTAGTTGCAATCATTATAATGTGTGCATATTTTTTTTCAGAATTTTCTATATCAACCCAGAAATCATTTCTAATAAACACTTGTTTTTCTTCCATATTTTTTAATTAAATTATTCTTTTATATAAATTAAATAAACTATATATAATTTTTGTTTTTTTACAATAAAAAAGCTTAATTTAATTAATTAAGCTTAGTTTTTAAAAAATAATCAGATTGTTATACATATTGATATAAGTATTGTTATTATTATATCTTTTTTTGTTGGTTTCTCTCATAAGAAAACATAACCAAGTGCAAAAACAAAGAATATGTATAATAATCATAATAAACTAGTAGCTATTATTCATAGACTTGTATACATAGTCAGAACTATTATTATACTAACTACAGAAACACTATTGGCTATTGCTAATAATTTAATATATTTCTTAGTTAATAATTTAAATTGATTCAATTCTTTCTTTATGATTAATAATATTATTGAAAAAGCTATTATTAATATTGTTTCTAAAAGATAAAAATTAACTGCATCAAGTTTAGTTAAAAAATAAACAGTTGCAAATAACTGAAATGATTTAATTATAGAGGAACTTAAAACCATTAAAGAATATTTATTTATTTTGAATGTTTTTAAATCTATGTTTGGAATTATAACTATAAAAGATGCTAAAAGTGCAAAAATAAAAGTTATAAAATTAGCTCTTTCTGATGCAATAAATATGAAACCTATAATTATTGGAAAAACTTGAAATAGCATTGCAAATGGTTGTAAAGTTGATATTTTTTCATTTGCATAAGCTATTCTTCTAAGAGGATAAGTTATATATAATCAAATAGTAGCTATAAATAAAAGTAGTATATCAAATTTAGTAAATCATGAATCATTTAATTTAAAATCAAAAAATCAAAATCAGATAATAATAAGCATTATAATTAAATGATTAAACCTACTGAAAAGAGTTTGAATATTATTTCAAACTGCTTTATTTTCAAGTACTTTTTTTGTTAAAATCATTCCTAATGAATTTAGAAACGATTGTATTATTCATAATATTATTCACATAATAGTTATTATTTATAGTAAAATCATACTGTTATTAAAATTGAAACTAATATCAATAATAATAAATCTTTTTTTGAAGGTTTATCTTTAAATATTAAAAATGAAAAAAGCAAAGTTGATCAAAGTCAAATATATGATATTAATATACTCATTATTACTCATAACTCTTGCATTACAAGCAAACTTAATATATAACTTACTCATCAAATATGAGAAGCAGATAATCTATATATATAAAACTTTTTGTCTACCTTTATAAATTCATTTAATTGTTTTTTTAATATAACTATAATTCATATAATTGTAAGTCATACTATATATGAATAGACAAAATATGATATATTAGTTATTTTTGTTAGTATTACTCCTAATAGTAATATATTTACTGAATACATAATCTCAGCAATTCAAAATGTTTTAATTGTTTTAGGTATATAAATTTTTTTAAAATCAAAGCTAAATATAAATATTATTAAAGCAGTAAATATAGCTATAAATAATGTTATAATTGATGTATCTGCAAAAATAAAAAACCCTATTATTATAGTAAGTATTTTACTAATATTTTGATATGGTAATATTTTCGAAATTTTATCATTTTTATAAACATATTGTAATAAAAATCACCTAAAATATCATATTATAAATATTATTAGAATTAAGAAAACTTCATATATACCTAGATTGTTTAATTGTAATTTTCACAAAAAATAAAGTACAATTAACATAAAAAACAATGAAGAATACGCTAACATACTAAAAGGTTCTTTAGCCATATTAAAGTTCAAAGCTTTTTTCCATATATTTGTTCATATAGAATCTAAAATTGTAGATATTATTGCATAAATCATTATTTAAATATTTCTCTTAAAAAATCTAAAAATTTTTGTCACTTTGTTCTTTTATCTTTATATAATCATTTTTTTATATCTATAGATTTAAGAGAATCCTTAACATCAATAGTATTTTCTTGTATTTTTATTAAATTTTTATCTAGAATAGCTAAAAATCATGAAAATAAATTTAATCCCATTGCAGAGTCTGGATTTGCTTGATTTGAAAGTAGAGTAAGTGCTGAATCAATTTTTGTTATTGTCTGAACTCTAAAAATATCATCATTAACAGCTTTTAAATAATCTTCTTTTGTTATTCTTAAATTTTGTGGTAAATAATTGTCAACATCTTTTAATTCTTCAATTTCATCAATTTTTTCAAAAATCTCTTTTATTTCTTCTTCAGAAATATCTTTTCAGCTTATAACCTTATCTACTGTTTCTTTTGAAATTACTCATTTCTCAACTAATTCTTTCAAATGATATATTTCATCTTCAATTTCAATCTCAACATTAATTTTTTCTTTTGTTTTTTTAAACTCTATTTGTTTTTTTTGTTCATTAATAATTTCTTCTTCTTTTAATTCCCTTTTCTTCTTATCATTTTCACTAAAAATATTTTTGTTTTCAATAACCATTTTTTATATAATTATTTATAAATACGTTCTAAATATAACATTTTTTTTAAAAAAATGAAATAAAAATATTTGTTAAATATTTAAAGTATGCTATAATTTTCTTGTTTTAATATTTAACATTATAAAAAATGATTAGATTTATAGTACCTTTACTACTTATTTTAATACCTCTTATTTTAATTTGATTTTGAGGTTTTGTATGAATAATTCCCGCAATTGTTTTAGATATTATTTTGGCAGCATTATCTATAAGAATAGTTACTCCTAATACTGTTATGACTGTAGAATTTTTAGGTAAGTTTAATAGAATCCTAAGACCAGGTTTACATTTTATTATACCTTTCATAGAATGGACTAGAAAACAAACTCTTTTTAGAAGAAATTTCCCTGTAGAAGTTGATGGTATTACTGATGATAATGTAACTGCAAGAATTTGATTAAATGTTATATATTATGTAGAAGATGATAGAATTGATTCAAGTGAAGGTAATATATTTAAATCTATATATAATATCGATGACCCTAGAACTATGATGAGATCAACTATTGACGAACAATTAAGAGCTATGATAGTTAGTTTTACTCACAAAAATATATTTGAAAAAAGAGAAGAAATTGGTCAAAATATAGAATCGAGACTTAGAGAAAAATTAGCTACTTTTGGTTATAGACTTGATTCTATTCAAGTAAGAGATATTGGATTAGAATCATCAGTTATGGCAGCAATGAACAAAGTAGTTGAAACTGAAAAATTAAAAGAAGCTGCTTTAAATGAAGCTGAAGCTGATAAAATAATGAAAGTTAAAGAAGCTGAAGCTGAAAAAGAATCAAAAATTTTATTATGAGAAGGTATGGCAGGTCAAAGAATGAAAATAGCAGAATGATTTAAAGAATCTGTTGATCTTATTAAACAAACTGATAATTCTTTAAATGCTGAAAAAGTTTTAGATTTCTTACTTGATTCTTCAAGAATAGAAACTTTATGAAATATTGGTAGTCAACAAAATTCTAAATTAGTATATTTAAATGAAGATCTAGAATGAAGAAAATCTAAATCAAGAGAAGAAAAATTAATAGCATGAAGTGATATTATGCAATAAAAAAACTAGGATAATTCCTAGTTTTTTTTAGTACAAACCTTCTAATTGTTTTTTATGTTCATATTCTGAAATATGTTTCAGACTATCATCTGCTCTTTTAAAATTGTTACAATTTTCTCATCTTCAACATACTATTGGTGAATTTGAATTACTAATACAATATCATTGACATCTATTATTAAGAGTATTTTTTATTAGTCATGAGCTTTCTTGAATATGAGTATTGCTTAATTTTATAGCAATATCTTTTGTTGAATCTACTAGTTCCTGTACTGTTTTACTATACGGAAGAGCTAATATATCTTGATTATTATTATTTTTATTTATATTTTTCATTAGTTTTAATTTAAAATATACAACTGTATAATACAGTAAAAATAATATAAGTCAATATTATTCTGGTTTTTTGTAATAATATCATCTTTTTATTCTTCTTATTGTTTCTATTATATAATTTATATAATATTTTTTTGTTATAATTAGATCTTGAGCATGTATTAGACTATAGTCATATCAGCTAAATTTTCTTTTAAATTTAGTTACACCTGCAATTGGATGTTTAGGATTGTCATCTGGTGATACCCCCCAAAAATTATAAATCTCACATCAATTTTCCTTGGCATTTTTTATTGCTTCCCATTGGCATAAATAATTTGGAGAAAATTTATGACTTTTAATATCACTTGCAGCTATATAATAAACACAGCTTTTTCAAAATTTTATAGTCATTAAAATACTTTCTACTTTTCAATTATAACTAGCACTAATTGTATTTATATTATTTCAAAAAGATTTGTATAAATTATCGATAAATTCTTCTTTAAATGCATGGTATCATATTTTTTTTGAATGTTCTATATGCATTTTTTTTAATATACTAATATTTTCTTTTGAATTTTCATTTTTTATAACTACTCATTCTTTTATAGCTCTATTTATATAATATCTATCTCATTTTTTAATATTTGATAAAATATCATTTTCATCTTTTGTTAAGTCTAATAAATGAGTATCCTCAGCATGTTCATGCATAGGTGCATCTATAAAACCTAATTCCTTAAATTTTTCTTTGTTTTCTTTTAGGTTTTTTACAGGTGAATTGAATCTTATGAAGTCTGCTTTATTATTTTTTCAAATTTTTATTAATTCAGATTTAATTGAATTAACAACATTAAAAAAGTCTATATTTTTTATTATTAATGGTGTGTGTGGAGCAAATAAATAGGTTGCTCTTTTTGCTTTGTTTAATATTAAAGGTAATAATCAGATCAATTCTCAATTATTGAATATTCAATACCTTAATACTTCTTTTCATGATAATATTTGAAAATCTCACCATTCCCAACTTGAGAGAAAACTATAAAACTCAAAATTATTTTTTTCTACAAAGGAATTCCATATTTTTTTATCTTCAATTAGTTTTAATTTATACATTTTTAAAATCATTAGTTAATTTTATTATTTTTTCTATATCCTTATCATTCATGAATTTATGATTAGGTAAAAATACTATATTTTTTGATATTATATTACTATTTTTACAATCATTATTATAATTACATGATTTTATATTAGTTGTAATTGGTGCTATATTTATTCAAGACCAACTTGTTCATATTATAACTCAATTATCTCTAAAATATTTTACAAAGTTTGAAATCAAATTATTCTTAATAATAATGGGGTATCTGAAATAATTTTGCTCTTCTAAGTCTTTTTCCCTTATTAATATCTCAATATTTTTATTGTTTATTTTTTTATTGTAAATATTAGCTATATATCTTCTTTTTAAATTATATATATCTATTTTTTTTAGGTCGTTATATGCAAGATAAGCTAATGAGTTTGGTAATTTATAATTCAATTTATTTTCATTACAATTTTTTTCATCATTAGATATTATTTCATTTATTAATCATAGTTTTCTTGAATAATAAATTATTATTTTTCATAATCAGAAAAAATCATAAGTTAATAATGATAGATATCATAAAATATTATAATTTATATTTTTTATTATTTCTTTTTTATTAATATCTATTAATTTAGATTTAATTTTTTTTTCTATATAATTATATGATTCATTATTTATTACTAAAAAACCTCAATTAACTCATGATATAACTTTATCTCTTCATGTCGAAAATATTGAAAAATCAGCAAATATTCATGTGTTATTATTTCTAAACTTAGTTCATAATGAATGAGCACAATCTTCCATTGTTAAAACATTCATATCTCTACAATTTTTAGTTATATCATCTATTTTTGATGTTTTTCAAAAACTATGCTGTATAATAACAAGAGCAGTATTCTTATTGATTTTATTTTTTAAATCTTGTAAATTTAATCATAAATCATCCTTATCTATATCACAATATACTGGTTTATATCATGCTTGAATTATTGAATTTACAACAGATACACAATTATATCACGATATTATAACTTCTTTTTTATTTTTAAAATCACAATTTGACAATAATTGATAAATTCATGTCCTAGCATTATAAAAAGATATTATTTTTGATTTATTTAGTCAAAGATAAATTAATAATTCATTTTCTAAAATTTTATTATATTTTCATTTTATAATCATATATCTTCATATAGAAATCAGATACAATGATCTAATAAAGTGACTAAAACTTAAAGTTGTAAAAAATTCTGTTTTTATTGTTTTTCTCATGTTAATATTTTTAAATAGTTTCAAGATTTTCTTCATTCTAATAAAATAACATCATGTTTTTTTATTTCTTCTATACTAGATATTATGTTTTTTTCATTAAATCATCATTTTATTAATCATTCATAAAAGCTTTTTTTATAATTTACTCATACATAAAAAACTTTATCTGCTAGTTTCTTTTTTGCCAATTTAGTTCATATTTTTTTAATAATTTTATTAGAATCCTCTCATAGTTCTAATATATCATCAACTATAATTACTTTATTACCCTTTTTATTGTAATTATTTAATATATTTAATCATGAAAAAAGTCATTCTTCAGATAAATTATAACTATCATCAATAATTATATTTTTCGATGTTTTTATTATTTTTTGAGTGTTATCTGGTGTATTTAAGTTTTTTAATGCTTTTTTTAATAATTTAACATCTAATCATTGGTCATAACAGAAAGCTAAAACTCAAGTTATATTTAATATATTATGATCTCAAACAAGGTTTGTTGTATATTTATGAGATTTTCATTTATAATAAAAATTAAACTTAGTTTTATCTACCGATTTTTCTATTATTTCTGATTTAGCATCTGATTTATTTTTTATTCAATACTTTACAATATTTAATTTTTTAGGAAAATCAGCTTTTTTTATCTCTTTATTATCCCAATTAACATAAAGTACACCATCATTTTTTAAAACTGAATTAGCTATTTCACTTTTTCATTTAATTGTATTTTTTATTCATCAAAATAGAGCTAAGTGTTGATTTCATATTGCAGTTAAAAATCAATATTTATGATTGACAATTTTTCATAATAAATCTATTTCTCAAATTTTATAAGCTCACATTTCTGCAACAAAATATTTATACTTATTTTTTAGTTTATTTATTATTAAATCAGATATTCATAATTCTGTATTTATATTCTTAGGTGTTGATAAAGTTAATCCATCATGTTCTAGTACTTGTCTTAAGTATTCTTTTACACTCGATTTTCAATATGAACCTGTAATACCTATTTTTATAGGTTTATTTTTCTTAACTGATTTATTTATCGCTAACTTAATTTTTTTAGATTTTAAATAATTAACAATTGGTAAACTTATAAAGATAGAAAGGAATATTAAAAGAGGTGAAGCTATCAATAATGATAATATTTGAAAATATATATTATCTATAATATAAAAATACAATATAACTAAAAATATTAATATAGTTAGTGTCACTAAAAATCTTGAAGTTGTTTTAGGTATTTTTATAGTATTTTTAAAAAATTTATAAGATGAAAATAAAGATGATAATAATAAAAATAAAATTACTATATTTATTAATATTCACTCAAATAAAGGATTTATAAAATAACCAATACTGAAAATCAATAAAGGTATTTCTAAGAATAACCAATTATTGTATAATGCTTTTTTTCATTGAGGAGTTGAAAGATATTCACTAAATCTATCAATCCTATATTCTTTTAACTGAATAACATAAAACCAAAAACTATATCTATTTATTATTGGTAATATAGATAATAATGAAATTAATATTATTTTTTCTTGCATTTTTATATATTATTTATAAATGTATCTATTAATCTAACAGGGTTTTTTAAATGGATTCCATGAGTTTCTCAATCTAATATCACTAATTTTGATTTTTTTATATTATTTCTAAAATAATAAGCATCACTTATTGGTGTGTAGGTATCTTTTTCTCACCAAATTAATAATGTATTTACACTAATTTTTTTAATATCATCCTTTAAATCTTCCTTTATTATATTTTTATATGTTTCTTTTAAATATGGTATTTTTTCAGAATT